>VAWW01000011.1:63045-104284 GCA_005884575.1 Actinomycetota bacterium | reverse complement strand
GGCTGGCTGAAGGCGGCAGGCTGGATCGCGTTTCGGCCTCGGGATCGTCGCTTTCTACGGCGGCATCGCGCTCGGGATGGAGGATGCGCAGCAGCGCGAGGTGCTGCCGACGTTCAGGCGTGCTCCCGCGCGCGAGGCGATCGAGGGGAAGCTCGCAGCGCAGTTACAGCGGCTTGCGAACGAGCCCGGGGTGCGCCACCAGCTCTGAGCCGGCCGGCGTCGTCCGTGATGCGGGCAGCGTGAAGCCCGCGAACATGAGCACGATCCCGACGAGCTGACCGAGGTACACGAACGAGTAGTCGCCGCCGCGAGAGAGTCCCGTGGCCAGCGCGACGACGACGGCGCCGGCCGCGATCCAGACGCTCGCGCGCACGTTCCGCCTTCGCGCGATCGAGAGCAGTGCGCCGCCGACGAGGAACAGCGTCCCCGCCGAGTTGAGCGCGATCGCCCACAGGTACGCGTGGCCTCCGAGGGCGCCGTTCGCGGGCGGACGGCCGGACGCGGTCGCCGTGAGCGCGTGCACGTCGACCGGGGCGAGCGCGACGGCTGCCGTCGCTGCGATCGTCGCGACGGCGAGCGCGCCGACGAGCACGTCGCGACCGCGCCGGGGCAGCAACAGCCACGCCGAGCCGGCGCCGAGCATCCCGACGGCCAGCACGCCGCCGCACAGGTAGTAGCCGCGGAAGAGCAGCGGCGTCCACCCGTGCCCCTGCGCGAGCGCCTCGCACGACGCCGCGGCCGCGAACAGGAGGAACCCGGCGCCCCAGAGCGCCTTCTGTCCAGCCGGCCGCCGCAGGAAGGCCCGGCCGAGGAGCAGCGCGAACGCGGCCGCGACAAGCGCGGCGGCGACGGGCGGCAGCGTTCGTGCGATCGAAGGCGTCGAACGTCCCGCGGGCGCGAGCGGGGACGCGGCCGCTCCGGGCGGGACGACCGTGAGGTACGCGTAGTCGCGGCCGCCGAACATTCCCTCGTGCGTCGCGGTGAACACGTAGCGCCCCGGGCGGAGCAGCCGCACCGGGGCGAGCGAGAGGGAGCGGCGTCCGTGCGCGCGGACGGCGAGCGGCACGGCGCGGTCGCCGTCGAGCGCAAAGAGCCGGTATGCGCCCGCAGCGTCGACGGCGGCTGCGCGGGCGACGAATGCGCGAATGTCCGTTGGGCGAATCCGGAGCGGGTCCGACGGATAGCGCTCCTGCGGATCGGGCCAGGAGAACAGCTTGACGGGCCCGCGGGCCGTCATGAGGAACTGGCCCGTCACCTGCGGCGTCAGGCGCGGCTGCAGCGAGTAGCGCACGCGATGCGTGCCGAGGCCCAGCACGGCCGGCACGAAGGGCAGCGAGACGAGGACGAGCAGGATCGCGCCGGCGGCGAGCCCGACTCGCCCGCGATAACCGCGGCGCCGCCGTCGTCGTGGAGTACCGAGGAACCGCAGACGCCGCTTCCGATGAGCGCGGTAGAGCGCGGCGGCCGACAGGAGCGCGCTCGCCGGCAGATACCCGAGCTCGACCCGCCAGCCGACGCCGCGCAACGGACCGTGCCCGTACGGAGAGAACGCGATCGGCAGGACCGCCCAGGCGAGCGCCGGGCCGCCGAGAAGCAGGACGGTCGCCGGGAACGGGAAGCCCGCGAAGAGCCAGCCGACGCCCGGAAAGCCGAGCAGCCCCATCGGCAGCTCGTAGCCGGCGAGCGCCGCCGGCCTCCGCAGCCGAACACGTGCGGGGATCCGGCCGGAGTACGCCGACGGCAGCGCCGCGAGCTCGCGCCGACCCGCCGCGCGTTCCCCTGCCGTCCCGGTCCAGACGGCCCGTGCGTAACCGCCGAAGCCGACGAGCACGGCGGCTGCGGCGGGGACGAGGACGAGCGCGCTCCACGGCTCGAACCGTTGCACCGCCGCGCCGAAGCTCTCGCCGCCGGCGACGGCACGTCCCTCGAGCACGGAGAACGCGAGCCCCGCCGCGTAGTAGAGGGCAGTCCCTGCCGGCACGCAGAGGAATGCCGCGCGTGCCCCCCGCACGCCGCTCACGCGGAGGAGAGCGAGCACGGCCCCGACGAGCAGGACCATCAGACCACCGAGCATGTTGAGCTGTGCGTGCAGGTTGACGATCACATCGCCCGCGTCGCCGCCGCGCTCGAGCAGCTCGTGCACCGCGGGCACCGCTTGCACCGGCCCCTGCAGCGTCCCGACCGCGAGCGCGCCGCAGCCGCAGAGGACGAAGAGACGCAGCGGGCCTGGCGCCCGCCGGAACGACCGCTCGATCGTCCGGAGCAGCGCCCAGAATGCCGCGAACATCGCGACCCCGCTCGCGACGATCAGCGGCCCGTGCAGCGGCGTCGCCTCCTCCGCCTGGTGCGGTGTCAAGCCGTGGCCGACGACGAGGCTGCCCTCGTGGAAGCCGAGATAGAGGCACGAGCCGTAGAACGCGAGCGAGCCGCCGAGCAGCAGCGCCCACACCGTGTTCGCGGCGCGACGCGACGGCGCTTCGCCGCCGAGCCGCGGCGCGAGCAGGAAGAGCGAGCCGGCGACCAGCATCGCGAGGCCGGTGACGAGATTGATGTGCGCGTGGCTGATCGGATCGATCCAGGCGCCCGCCTCGCCCGCGCGGTAGAGCCAGTCCGCGTGCGACGGCGTCACCTGGATCACGCCCTGCACGGTCCCGACGGTGAGTCCGGCGGCGCCTGTCGCGACGTACTTCCAGAGGTGCCATGCGGGCTTCGGCACCTTCACGAGCCGCGCGTGGAAGACGGTGAGGAAGACGTTCGCGGCGAAGCACCAGTAGCCGAGCCCCATCACGCCCGCGCCGACGCCCACGGGCACCCTGTACCACTGACCGAGGTGCAGCTTCGCGGCGCGATAGTCCCACCCGCGTTGCGCGAGCCGGCCCATCGCGATCCCGTCGCCGACGAGGGCGACGTAGAACACGGCGAGGCCGATCGCGGTCAGCCAGAACGCGGACTGCGCGAGATTCTCGCTCGCGAGCGGCCGTCCGACGATGCGCGGCAGCGCGTACCAGGTCAGGCCGGTCGCAAGCAGCGTCCCGCCGCCGACGATCATCACGTGCGTGTTCGAGAGGTCGCGGACGAGGTGGCCCGCGTAGCCGGAGCGCGCGAGCCATTCGGCCGTCCACGGCAGGTTCTTCAGGATCATGTGGAGTGCACCGAGCACGAGGAAGCCGCCGCCGGCCACGAAGTACTTCGCGAGCTTCCGGTCGTGGCGGCCGAGCTCGTCGTCCGGATACGACTCGCGCCGCAGCGGCGGGGCGCGGCCCGGCACGATCGTCACGATCGATGCGATGACGATCGCGAAGAACGCGACGTACGTCAGGAACTGGAGCGACGAGAGGTGGCGGATCCACACGGCCGGCTCAGCTCAGCGCAGGCCGGGCTCGAGGAAGTAGACGACGAGCGTCCAGACCAGGTAAGCCGCCATCATCACCGCGAGCACGATCCACGCACGTGTGACGCTGCGTCGCGAATGCCGGACGTGGCCGACGTCGCGGTAGCCGGAGAGCGGCCTCGCCGGAATGCGCCGCCTCGCCATCAGAAGAGCTTCTCCATCACGAGCGACCGCTCGACGGCGCCGTCGGCGGTGTCGGCAAGCATCCGCTCGAACGTGTACCCGCGTTCGAGGAACGCTTCGAGCTGGTCGAGCGTGTCCCAGGTCGAGTAGCAGTGGACGCGGATGCCCACGTCGTCCTCGACGAAGACGAAGACCTCCAGCCGCTGGCAGCCGGGATACTCCTGCACGTGCGCCTTGAACGCCTGGAGCGACGCGTAGACGTACGGCCACTCGGCCGAGGGCACGACGGCTTCGGTCATCGTCGAGTAGGCGGCGAAAGGAGGGGCCGCGATCATCAGAAGATCTGCCCGTTGACGAGGTGGCCGACGATCAGCGCGATCGCGAAGCCGACGAGGATCGCGGTGAGGAGGAGGAAGAAACGCGTTGCGGGCCCCGCGAGCTCGCTCGTGAAGCCGCTCCACGTGTCCACGAGATAGATCCCCTTCTGCCGGGTCGTGCGGTACTGGCGTACCCACAAGAGCAGCACGAGCGCGAGCGCCGCCACGAACCCCCAGAGCCACGCGAGGCTGAGCCAGTCGACGTGCCACGTCTGCACGCGGTGCTCGGTCTCGTGGTGTGCGAGCAGATACTGGTAGTACTCCTGCGCCTTCTGCGGCGAGTCACCGTTCGGCATCGCCATCGGCCCACTCCTCCTCCTCGAGCGCCCACTCGGGCGTGTAGTAGTCCTCCTCCTCGACGAGCAGCGGGATCGCTCCCTGGCGCTCGAGGTCGTGGAAGAGTCCGGCCTTCCACGCCGCGAGGAACGCGACGAGCGCCAGGCCGGAGAAGATGAAGAACGTGTCCATCATCCAGTCAGCCATCACCCACTTCGATTGGTCGTTCTCCGGCGCGTCGTGCGCGAACGCCGCTGCGGGGACGGCGAGCGCGAGCAGCGCGACCACGAGGAGGACGGCGGCGCGCTTCATTGCTGGCCCGGCACCTCGGGCGGGATCAGCTTCTGCTCCTCGGGCGGCAGCTTCTCGCCGCGCGCCTTCGCGTCGGCCCACGCGCGGTTCAGCAGGTCCTCGTAGATCGTCCGGATCGCCTTCGCCGCATCGTCCAGCGACAGCGGCTCGGTCGTCCCGTTCAGGAAGAACCGGTCGCCGGGCGCGAGGCCCGGGAAGATGCGCATCGCCTCCTGCATGAACGGATCCGTGACCGGCTTCTTCACGAAGTCCGCGTTGCTCGGGAGCTTCTGGCGGCTCGCGACCCACGCCAGCAGCTCCTTCGACGGCTGCCACACGATGTAGTCCTTCGGCTCCGGGATCACGTCCCGCCTGAGCGTGTGGTTGGGGATCGTCTTGACGAACAGCACGACGCGCCAGATGTCGTCGACCGACAGCCGCTCGCCGAAGTTCTCCATCGCCGTTCCGGGCCAGCCGCGCAGGATGCGGTAGTAGAAGTCCCCGGGCCCGGTGTCGCCGCCGCAGCAGGCGTCGTCGGCGGAGGTGAAGTCGGCCGGCGGCGGCGCCATGAAGCTCGCGGCCGGGCCCTTCCCGTTGCCTTTCGGCCCGTGGCAGCCGACGCAGCGCTCGAGGAAGACCTGCTTGCCGCGCAGCAGGTTCCCCTCGGTCACCGGGAGCGGGTCGCCTGCGAGCCAGTAGCTGCGGTCGATCTGCGAGAGATTCGGCGCCTCCTCGAGCTGGCCCGCGGGCACCTTCCGGTCGGCGCCTTCCTGGATCTTCGCGTGCACGCCCTTGAAGCCGACCGGCGGCGGTTGGAAGCCCTGGTTCGTGATCGCGACGTGCTTCGCGTACAGCTGACCTGCATAGCGCAGCAGCCCGGACTTGCCGCTGCGCATCTGGACGAAGCTGATCAGTTCCTCCACCTGCCGGTCGGAGAAGAGCGACTTCATCGCCGGCATCAGCGACATCGGGTCGACGAAGCGGGGGTCGTAGAAGTGCGCGCGCTGCCAGTCGTCCGGGTGCCAGCCGGCCTCCTGTGACAGGTCGGGGCCGGTGCGCTCGGTGCCGAGGAGGTTCGGCGACTGGTCGCTGCCGAAGAAGTCGCCCGGCTGCGAGATCTTCGGGTAGAGGAAATAGAGCGCGTGCCGCACGTCCTGCGGGCGCGAGTAGCCCGAGTGGCAGACGTAGCATCCGTTCTGCGCGAACAGGTTGCGTCCTTTGACGGCAACCTTCGCGAGCGGCGCCCAGTCGGACGATGCGGGCGGGTCGAACGTGTGGATGGGCAGCCACACGACGATCGCAACGACGGTGAAGAACGCGAGGAGGCCGCCCACCCCGGCGACGAGCGGCGTGATCAACATCCGCTCGCGCGGGCGGCGCGCCCAGCCGCGGGGGATCCGCTCGTCGGGCTCGATGGAGTTCACGCCTGCACCGGCGGCGCGATCGTCTCCGCCACTGCGATCGTCTCGCGACGGCGGCGCTCGTGCGTGTCGGTGAAGATCGTCATGCCGATGTTGACGATCTGGACGATCCCGGAGAGGACGATCATCGCGCCGAACACGCCGCGGGCGATGAAGTAGGCGTGCAGCTGCGGCAGCACGTTCACCTCGGGAACGCCCTGCTCCCACTCGAGCCCCTGCTGGAAGCCCGCGAGCGTGAGCACGGTGAAGAAGCCGGTGAAGCCGACCACGACGAGCCAGTACATCCACTCGGTCAGGCTGCGGCTCCAGAGGGGTCTCGCATACACCTGCGCGACGATGTAGTCGATCACCCCCATCCCGAGGATCGTGAACGCGCCGAGCAGCGCGAGATGCGCGTGCGCGACCACGAAGTTCGTGAAGTGTGTCAACCGGTTGAACGGTTGCAGCGCCTCGAACGCGCCCTGGATGTTGACGAGGAAGTAGAAGAAGAACGCGGTGAGCGTGAAGCGCAGCGGCAAGTTCGTGAAGAACTTGTCCCAGTTGCCCTTCATCGTCCCGAGGATGTTGATCGTGAACGCGAAGACGGGCACGAGCAGCATCCACGACGAGACCTCCGCGATCGTCTTCAGCCAGGCGGGAGTGGGCGACTGCAGGATGTGGTGGTCGCCGACGCCGGTGTAGAAGAACGCCATGCCCCAGAAGCTCACGAGCGAGAGCGTGTAGCTGTAGAGCGGCGTGTTCGTGACGCGCGGGACCATGTAGTAGGTCAGCGCAATCAGCATCGGCGTCAGCCAGAGGCCGAACAGGTTGTGCGCGTACCACCAGTTCAGCATCGCGTCCGAGAGGCTTCCGGTCAGCGCGCCGGAGGGCGCGCCCCAGACGTTGCCCGGCCGCCAGATCACGTTGCCGATCGCGTAGTCGACCGCGAGCCAGAGTGGGCTCGCTATGAAGAACCAGACGCTGACGTAGATCGGCCGGATCGTCCGGATCGCGACCGTTGCGAGGATGTTCACGACGTTCGCGATCCAGATCACGAGCAGCGCGATGTCGATCGGCCAGATGAGCTCGCCGTACTCGCGGCCCTGGCTGTGGCCGGTCAAGAGGCCGACGACGCCGAGCAGGAACATCAGGTTCCACGCCCACGCGCACCAGATCCCGAGCCGCTCGCTCCACATCCCGCGCGTGCCGCAGAGGCGCGGGAGCATGTAGAACAGCGCGCCGAAGTACATCATCGAGAGCCACGCGAGGATCACGCCGTTCACGTGCGAGGGGCGGATGCGGCTGAACTGGAGCCAGGAGATCGCGCCGAACGCTTCCGGCGACGTGAACTCGGTCGCGAGCACGAGCCCGAACAGGTCGACGACCGTCAGCCAGATGATCGACGAGAGGATCCAGTGCTTGGCCGCGCCGTCGGGGAACGGCAGGCGGCCGCGGGCCGTGTCGCGCGGGTGCGCGGGCGGCTCGAGCACAGCGCCACCGGGAGCCTGAGGGCGTCCGGCCATCGCGGGCCGAGACTAGGAGGCCGGAGACGTGCGCGCGGCCGAGATGACAGATGTGTCATCGCCCTGTCATTTGCGGGTCACCCGCGGTAGATTCGCCGCGCTGAAGATGCCGATCCTGGTCATCGAGGACGAGCCGAGGATCCTCGCGTTCGTGCGGCGGGGGCTCGAGGCCCAAGGGTTCGCGGTCGACGCCGCAGCTGACGGCGCAAGCGGTCTCCGGCGCGCGCGCGGCGGCCGCTATGACCTCGTCGTCCTCGATCTCCTCCTGCCTGGACTCGACGGGTTGACGGTGCTGCGAGAGCTGGCGCGGAGCGATCCCGCCCTGCCGGTGCTGATCCTCTCCGCGCGCTCCGATCTCCGCACGAAGTTGTGCGGCTTCGAGCTCGGGGCGCGCGACTACCTGTCGAAGCCGTTCTCTCTCCACGAGCTGCTCGCCCGCGTACGGGTGCACCTGCGCGCCGCCGGGACCGGCGAGCAGGAGGAGCGCGTCCTGCGGGCCGGTCCGCTCGAGCTCGATCTCGCGCGGCGGCGCGCTCGCACGGGCGACGCGGCGGCCGACCTGACCGACCGCGAGTTCCGGCTGCTCCACCACCTCGTACGCCATCGCGGCGAGATCGTCAGCCGCGAGCAGCTGCTCGCCGATGTCTGGGGCTATCACTTCGACCCGGGCTCGAACGTCGTCGATGTCTGCGTCCGCCGGCTGAGGAAGAAGCTCGGGCCGACTGCGATCGAGACCATCCGTCACGTGGGGTACCGGCTTGCTGCCTAGGTACCGCCTGCTCGACGGCGCGTGGGGGCTGTTCGCCGTCGCGAACCTCGGCGCAATGCTGCTCTGGCCGAGCTGGGAGACGATCCCGTTCCACTTCATCTGGGTCAGCCTGACGCTGCTCTACGGCTTCCGCGTCTGGCCGCTGTCGCCGACGCTCGGCGTCCTCGGCGCGGTCTGCTTCGTCACCGGCGACTTCATCCTCGAGGACATCCATTCGGGGGCGCAGGTCGCCGGCGAGCTCACGGAGGTGCCGCTGATGTCCGCCATGTTCCTGGCGATGGTGTGGCACGCGCGCCGCCGCCAGGTCGCGACGCGCCATGCCGAAGCGCTCGCCGAGAGCCGGGCTTCGCTGCTTGCGCGCCAGGAGTCGTTCCTCCACGACGTCTCGCACGAGCTGCGCACGCCCGTTACTATCGCGCGTGGCCATCTCGAGCTGTTAGACGGACGTTCTCCCGAGCTGGCCGTCGCGCTCGACGAGCTCGGGCGGATCGACCGCATCATCGACCGGCTGCTACTACTCGCGAAGGCGGAGCGCCCGGACTTCCTCGCTGCGAGCGAGGTCGACGTGGAGCGGTTCGTCGAGGACGTGTTCGTCCGCTGGTCGGACGTGACGCCGCGCGTGTGGCGGCTCGGCCCGCTCGCGTGCGGGACCGTCTGGGCGGACGAGGAGGCGCTTAGGATCGCACTCGACGCGCTGCTCGAGAACGCCGTCAAGTACACAGAGCCGGACGAGACGATCGAGCTTCGGGCGGCGCGGCGCGCGGGCGACATCGTGATCGAGGTCGCGGACGGGGGCTGCGGGATCCCGAACGAGGCAATGGGCAGGATCTTCGAGCGGTTCGCGCGGGCGGACGACGCACGGACGCGAGAGCTCGGGGGAGCGGGACTCGGTCTCGCCATGGTCGACGCGATCGCCTGCGCGCATGGCGGACTCTGCTCGGCCCGCGCGGCACGGCCGCGTGGGACGGTCTTCGCGCTGCGCCTGCCGAACTTCGTCTCGACGCGCCGCTCGGTCGCGGACTGGGCCGTCGCGCGCTGACGGATTCTTACGGAGCTTTTAGTTCAAGCACAGGCCGCTCTCAGCTTGGGCTCCTAGGCTCGCAGGAAACCCAAGGAGGCCAAGATGCACCTCGACGACTCGACCCTGGACGGCTACCTCGCCCGCTCGCTCGACCGCGACGCGCTCGGTTCCTTCGACGACCACGTCAGCACGTGCCTGCACTGCACGCTCGCCGTGGACGCGGCCGGGCTCGAGCCCGATCGCTGGGAGCGCCGCGGTCCGCTCGGACGGCTCGTCCGCGTCGGCCCGCCGCGGCCGGCCCGCGCCGAGCTCGATCGGGCGGCCTAGACGACTAGTGCGGCGTCGAGCGCTGCGCGGAGCGACGCGACGTACCGCTGGAGCGAGCCAGGCCCTTCCTCTGCGACCTCGAGGGCGCGCGATCCGACGACGATTCCGTCCGCGACCTCGGCGACTGTGCGCGCGTGGTCGGGCGTCGAGATCCCGAAGCCTGCGTAGAGCGGCACGTTCGTCAGCCGACGGGCGCGCTCGACGAGACCCGGCAGCGCGGGGGAGAGCTCGCCGCGTGCGCCCGTCGTGCCCGTCAGCGTGACGAGGTACAGCCAGCCGTCGGTCAGCTCCCCGGCGAGTCGAATCCGCTCGTCGGTCGACGTCGGTGCGACGAGCTGGACCCGTGCGAGCTCGGGACGCTCGCCGGCCGGCAGGTCGGCGACGATCATCGAGGTGCCGCCGGCGGCGCGAACGTCGGCGTCGAAGCGCTGCCAGCCGTACGCCTCGAGCAGCGACGCGTACGTCATCGGCACGAGCGGCGTCTCCGGTGCGAGCTCGCGCGTGCGCTCGAGGCACTCGAGGCAGGCGCGCGTGCGCATTCCCTCGGCGAGCGCGCGCTCCGCCGCACGGCGGATGACGGGCCCGTCGGCGAGCGGGTCGGAGAACGGAAACCCGAGCTCGACGATGTCCGCGCCCCCGGCGACCGCAGCCGCGGCGAGTTCCGGCGTCTGCCGCCCCGACATCAGGTAGATGACGAGCGTCTTGCTCATCCGGCGGACATGTCCGGGGTCAGGTCTTGCAATGCCACATTTCCCGGCCCGTGTTGCAATGCAAGACCTGACCCCAAGCCGTGTGATGTCGGGCCATGGGTCATTGGGACAGGACCTCGGCTAGGTCCTTGTCGCCTCGGCCTGAGAGGCAGACGACGATTAGCTCGGCCTCGAGTTCCTTCGCGCGGGCGAGGGCGTGCGACGGCTCCAGCGCCGGGATGATTCCCTCGGTGCGTGCGAGGCCGCGAAACGCGGCCAGCGCCTCCTCGTCCGTGGCGCCGACGTACTCCGCGCGGCCGCTGTCGCGCAGGAACGCGTGCTCCGGGCCCACGCCCGGGTAGTCGAGGCCTGCAGAGATCGAGTGCGCGTCCGCGATCTGCCCGTCCTCGTCGGCGAGGATCGAGGAGCGCGATCCGTGCAGCACGCCCGCACGACCGGTTCCCAACGAGGCCGCGCCTGCCGCTTCGACTCCGACGAGCCGGACGTCCGCGTCGTCGACGAAGCCGTGGAACATTCCGATCGCGTTCGAGCCGCCGCCGACGCACGCGACGACCACCTCCGGCAGGCGCCTCGCCGCCGCGAGCACCTGCTCGTGCGTCTCCCGGCCGATCACCGACTGCAGCTCGCCGACGATCTCCGGGTACGGCGCGGGTCCGACGCACGAGCCGATCAGATAGTGCGTCGTCTCGACGTTCGTGATCCAGTCGCGGATCGCCTCGCTCGTCGCTTCCTTCAACGTCTTCGTGCCGAAGTCGACCGGCCGCACCTCGGCCCCGAGGAGGCCCATGCGCTCGACGTTCGGCCGCTGGCGGCGCATGTCCTCCTCGCCCATGTAGACGACGCACTCGAGGCCGAAGCGTGCGCAGACCGTTGCTGTTGCGACGCCATGCTGGCCCGCGCCTGTCTCGGCGACGATGCGTCGCTTGCCGAGCCGCCGCGCGAGGACGATCTGGCCGAGCGCGTTGTTCACCTTGTGCGCGCCGGTGTGCAGGAGATCCTCGCGCTTGAGGTAGATGCGCTTGCCCGGCGCGAACCGCTCGGCGAGCGTGAGCGGCGTCGGCCGGCCGGCGTAGTTCGTCAGCAGCTCGTGCAGCTCGCTGTGGAAGGAGTCGTCCGCCTTCGCCTCGCGCCAGCCCGCGTCGAGCTCCTCGAGCGCGGGAATCAGCGTTTCGGGGACGTAGCGGCCGCCGTACGTCCCGTACAGACCGGTACTCATCGCGCCGCCTGCACGAACCGGCGAACCTTTTCGTTGTCCTTGATCCCCGGCTCGCGCTCGAGCTGCGACACCGCGTCGACTGCCCAGGGACGGACGGCGGCGATTGCCTCGCCGACGTTCTCGGGTCCGAGCTTCCCGGCGAGCATGACCCGCCCTTCGGCGGCTGCGGCACGTTGCAGATGAAGCGGATCGTTCTTCTGCCACGGCAAGTCGACGACCTTCGCAACCGGCTCGCCCTCGCGCAGGAGCACCGCGTCCTTGCCGCGCACGACGCCCGGCTCACGCGTGTAGAGCTGGACGAGATCGGAGCCGGCTTCCTGCGCCTCGCCAACGAAGACGGCGACGGAGAGCGCGGTGTCCGGGACGTTGAGCACCGCCGGCGCGCGCCGCGGACTGTCGTCGACGAGGATGAAGCCGATCAGGTCCGCGCCAGCCTCGACTGCGGCGTCGACGTCCTCCTGCCGCGTCATGCCGCAGATCTTGACGAGCGGGTGCGAGAGCAGCTCGGCGAGCTTCGCCTGCGGCTCGGGGGCCTTCATCAGCGCCGAGCCGACGAGCATGGCGTCGGCGCCGGCGAGCTCGGCCGCGGCACCCTGTGCGCGCGTCGAGATGCCGCTCTCGGCTACGACGACGCGATCCTTCGGGACGCGGGAGACGAGCTCGAGCTGCCGGCGCCGGTCGATCTCGAACGTGGAGAGGTCGCGCGCGTTCACGCCGACGATCGGCGCGCCGAGCTGAATCGCCCGGTCGACCTCTTCGGCATCGTGCGCCTCGACGAGCGCGTCCATGCCGAGCTCGTGCGCGTACTCGAGCAGCTCGGCGGCGCGTGCGTCGGCGAGGTCCCGGAGGAGGAGGAGCACGGCGTCGGCGCCGGCGAGCTTCAGCTGGAGCAGCTGCAGCTCCTCGGTGAAGAATCCCTTGGCCAGCAGCGGCGCGGGCGTGGCGTCGCGCGCGGCCTGGAGGTCTGCGAGCGTGCCGCCGAAGCGCTCGTCGACGAGGATCGAGACGGCCGCCGCGCCCGCGTTCGCGAACTGGAGCGCCAGCCGGGCCGGATCGGCGTCGGGGCGTAGCTCGCCAGCCGACGGCGAGCGGCGCTTCACCTCGGCGATCGCGCCGAAGCCGGGGGCGGCGAGCGCGTCACGGAACCTGGCCATCAGACCGGCACCTGTTGCGAGAAGACGACGAGCTGCTCGAGCCGCTCCGCGGCGGCGCCGGAGTCGAGGGCGGCGCGTGCGAGCTCGAGCCCCTCGCGGAGATCCTCGGCGCGGCCGGCGGCGGCGATCGCGCCGGCGGCGTTGAGGAGGATCGCGTCGCGCCGGGCTCCGCGGGCGCCGGCGAAGACCTCGCGGATCGCGGCGGCGTTCTCCCGCGGCGACCCGCCGACGAGCTCGGCGACGGAGCAGCGTTCGATCCCGAGCTCCTGCGGGTCGATCGTCCGCTCGTACACCGACCCATCGGCGACCTCGCAGACCTGGTTCGGGCCGGTGGGCGAGAGCTCGTCGATGCCGCCCGCGCCGTGGACGACGAACGCGCGACGCGCGCCGAGTTGCGCCAGCACCTCCGCGATCGTCCGCACGAGCTCCGCAGCGTAGACGCCGACCACCTGTGCCCGCGCGCCGGCCGGGTTCGTCAGCGGACCGAGGACGTTGAAGACCGTGCGCGTTGCGAGCTCCCGGCGGACGGCAGCCGCGTGCCGCATCGCGGGATGGTGCGTCGGCGCGAAGAGGAAGCCGAAGCCGAGCTCGTCGATCGATTGCGCAATGCGGTCGTGCTCGAGCTCGAGGTTGAAGCCGAGCGCCTCGAGCACGTCGGCGGACCCTGAGGCGGACGAGACGGCGCGGTTCCCATGCTTGGCAACTCCTGCACCCACGGCGGCGGCGACGAGCGCAGCTGCAGTTGAGATGTTGATCGTGCGCGCACCGTCGCCACCGGTGCCGGCCGTGTCGACGAGATCGTCGCGCTGCGGCCGGACCGCGAGCACGTGCGCGCGCATCGCCTCGGCGCAGCCGGCGATCTCGTCCACGGTCTCGCCCTTCGCGCGCAGCGCGATGAGGAAGCCCGCGATCTGCGCGGGCGTGGCGTCGCCGGCCATGATCTCGCCCATCGCCTCGCGCGCCTCGTCGCGAGTCAGGTCGTGACCGTCGAGCACGCGGGTCATGGACGTCTGGATCATGAGAGGAAGTTCCTCGCGAGGTCGGGGCCGAGCGGCGTCAACACCGACTCGGGATGGAACTGCACGCCGTCGACAGGCAGCGTGCGGTGACGGACGGCCATCACCTCGCCGTCGTCGCTGTACGCGCACGGCTCGAGCTCGTCCGGCAGCCGCGTCGCGGCGAGCGAGTGGTAGCGGCCGGCGTCGAACCGCTCGGGCAGCCCGCGGAAGAGGCCGCGCCCGTCGTGCGTGACCGCGCTCGCTTTCCCGTGCAGCAGTTCGCGAGCCTGGCCGACCTCGCCGCCGAACGCCTCGACGATCGCCTGGTGCCCGAGGCAGACGCCGAGCGTGGGGGTCGTCGGCGCGAGCCTGCGGATGATCTCGATCGACGCGCCCGCGTCTGCCGGGCGGCCCGGGCCGGGGGAGACGACGAGATGCGACGGCGCGAGCCTCGCCGCGGTCTCTGCGTCGATCGCGTCGTTCCGCCGCACGATCACTTCCGCGCCGAGCTCCCCGAACAGGTGCACGAGGTTGTAGGTGAACGAGTCGTAATTGTCGATGACCAGAATCATCTCGCGCCCCTGACCGCCGTCGGCTCCCGGCGGGCGGAGCCCGCCTCCGCCGACGGCTCGCCCCGCTGACCGCACGATCGCCTCGGGGCCGTATTCCCCATACTGTCCCTCCGGCGATCGCACGCCCAGCGGGGCGTCAGGAACGCGAGAGGCATCTGCTCTCCGGTCAACATCATCTCTGCTCGGCCTCCGCGAGGTCGATCGCCGCCTCGAGCGCGGCGAGCTTCCGGAGACATTCTTCGTGCTCCGCAATCGGATCGGAGTCGGCGACGATGCCGGCGCCGGCCTGGAGACGCGCGAGACCGTCCTGGAGGACGACCGTCCGGATCGCGATGCAGGTGTCGAGCGCTCCCGGCAGCGCGTAGCCGACGGCGCCGGCGTACGGCCCGCGGCGGTATCCCTCGAGCTCGGAGATCAGCTGCATCGCGCGCACCTTCGGCGCGCCCGAGACGGTACCCGCCGGGAAGCACGCGCGCAGGAGGTCGAACGGCGTGACGCCGTCGCGTAGCTCGCCGGCGACCTCGGAGACGAGGTGCGTGACGTGGGAGAAGCGCTCGGGCTCGAGCATCCGCTCGACCCGGACCGTCCCGGGAAGGCAGACCCGCCCGAGGTCGTTGCGCCCGAGATCGACGAGCATCACGTGCTCGGCGCGGTCCTTCTCCGACGCGAGCAGTCGCTCCGCGTCGCCCGGGCCGGGGTCGGTCGTCCCGGCGATCGGGTTCACCGAGGCGCGGCGGCCTTCCATCTTCACCAGGGTCTCCGGCGACGAGCCGATGAGCGCGAGGTCGTCGAGCTCGAGCAGGAACAGATATGGAGACGGATTGACACGCCGCAGCGCCCGGTAGAGCTCGACCGCCGACGCCGAGGTCGGCCGCTCCGCCCGTTGCGACAACACGACCTGGAACGCGTCGCCGGCGCGGATGCGCTCCTTGATCCGCCGCACGCCGGCCTCGTACTCCGCCTGCGCAGGGAATCGGCGCATCCGTCCCCGACGGCCATGTCCCGGGACCTGGACCGGGGTAGGTCCCGGGACGTGGCTGGGATGGACGAGGCGCTCGGCTGCTTCGGCCGGGTCGCCGGCGAGGACCTCTGCGACGCCGGAGGCGTGGTCGAAGCGCAGGAGCAGGTCGGCGACGAGGAAGCGGCTCTCCGGCAGGCCGGCGCCCTCGTCGGGCAGCGGTACCGTCGGCTCGAGCTTCGCGACGTGGTCGTAGGCGAGGTACCCCACGACCGGCTCGTCGAGCGCCTCCGCCTCATTCGCGTACACGAGTCGCGAGCCGCAGCCGACGAATGAGTACCGCCCGAGGCGGCCCCGCTCGACCGACTCGAGCAGGAAGGCCGCGCGCGACCCGGCCCGGAGGCGCAAGTACGCCCCGAGCGGGGTGAGCAGGTCGGTCGCGATGTCGGTCGTAGCGGTCATCAAATCCCTTTCGGGCAACGAAAAAGACCCTCCGGCCGGAAGGTCTCGTGGAGCGGGTCGGGTTGTTCCTGGCGCGTCAGCTTCCGCGCAGGCTCCCGCCCCGCTCGTGGCGCCAGACCCACCAGGTGCGGACGGGAGACATTGGCCTCAGCGTAGGCGCACCCGTATCCCTCGTCAAGTTTCTGCGTTTGAACGGGTATGACCCTGCGGCGGGGAGCGACAGTTCTGGCGCTGGCGGCGCTCCTGGCAGCGACGAGTGCCGGTGCCGCCGGCCAGCAGCAGGAGCTCGTGATCGGACTGACGGTGATCAAGCACGGCAAGCAGGTGCTCGCGCTCGTTCCCGTGACGATCAACGGGAAAGGGCCGTTCACGTTCGCGCTCGACACCGGCGCTTCGCAGTCGCTGATGGACTCCGCCGTCGCGAAGCGGCTGCAGGTTGAGAAGAAGGGATCGGCCGGGAAGATCGCCGGCGTCAACGCGGTGAAGAAGGCGGCGCTCGTCAGGGTGACGAGCTGGCGCGTCGGCCAGGTGAAGCTCCCGCCGACGACGATCGTCAGCACGAACCTCCCGTTCGGGAACGCCTGGGCGGGAATCCAGGGGCTGCTCGGCTCGGACATGCTGAGCGGCTTCGACGTCGTCACGATCGACTACGGCAAGCAGCAGCTCCGGCTGCACCCGCGGAACCCTTAAGCCGAGGGTAGTCTCGACGCGTGGCGATCCCGGACACGCTCGCGCGTCTGCTGACCGCGCCCGGGCCGTCGGGACAGGAGACCCACGCGGCCGCGGCGTGGCGCGAGGCAGCATCCTCGTTCGCCGAGACGAGCGGCGACGTGATGGGCTCGTCGGTCGCGCGCGTCCGCGGCACCGGCGGCGGCCCGTCGCTGGCGGTGATCGGCCACATCGACGAGATCGCGCTCGTCGTCACGCATATCGGGGACGACGGCGGTCTCGCGGTTCGTAACCTCGGCGGCTGGGATCCGCAAGTCCTGCTCGCGCAGCGGGTCGAGATCCTGACGCGCGACCGGCGAATATCGGGCATCGTCGTCTCGAAGCACGTGCGCCGTCGCCAGGGCGAGGACCGGAAGCCGATCGAGATCCGCGACCTCTACATCGACATCGGCGCCGCCGATGCGGAGGAGGCGCGCCGCATGGTCCGCGTCGGCGACGCTGCCGTGATCGCCGGCGAGCCGGTCGAGCTTCCGAACGGACGCGTCGCATCACGCTCGCTCGACAACCGGCTCGGGAGCTACGTCGCGCTCGAGGTCGCGCGCAGGATCGCCGAAGCCGGCGGCGCGCCCGGCGACGTCGTCGCGCTCGCAGTGACGCAGGAGGAGGTCGGCGACTTCGCCGGCTCGCGCACGACCGCCTTTTCGCTTCGGCCCGACGTGGCAGTCGCCGTCGACGTCACGCACGCGACCGACGTACGCTGCGGCGAGCCGGAGGAAGACGGCGAGCACAAGCTCGGCAGCGGCGCGGCGATCGCACGCGGCCCAGTCGTTCATCCCCGCGTCTTCGAGCTGCTGCACGAGACCGCCGAGTCCGAGGGGATCCCGTTCACGATCGAGGTCACGACGGGCCACACGAACACCGACGCAGACGCGGTCTACCTCAGCCGCGCGGGCATCCCGGCCGGACTCGTCTCGATTCCGCTCCGCTACATGCACACGCCGGTCGAGACGGTCTCGCTCGACGACGTCGAGTCATGCATCCGCCTCATCGTTGCGCTCGCAAAGCGTCTCGAGCCCGGGATGAGCTTCGAGCGGTAACGTGAGGTCGTGCCTGCTCGCGCCGTCATCGTCTCGGCCGTTCGCACGCCCTTCGGGCGGCTCGGCGGCGGGCTGAAGCAGTACGAGGCGACCGAGCTCGGCGCGACCGCTATCCGTGCGGGGATCGAGCGTGCGGGGCTCGAGGCCGGCGAGGTGCAGTACGTGATCATGGGGCAGGTGCTGCAGGGCGGCGCGGGGCAGGCGCCCGCGCGCCAGGCTGCCGTCGGCGCCGGGCTGCCGATCGAGGTTCCGGCGGACACGATCAACAAGGTCTGCGCGTCGTCGATCCGCGCGGTCGAGATCGCCGACTCGATGATCCGCGCGGGCGACGTCGACGTCGTCGTCACCGGCGGCATGGAGTCGATGTCGAACGCGCCGTACGCGCTGAAGAAGGCGCGGTTCGGCTACCGGCTCGGGCACGGCGAGCTGATCGACCTGATGATCTACGACGGGCTCACGTCGACATTCGACAGCCGCCACATGGTCGAGCAGGCGTCGTTCGTCTCGCGCGAGCTCGGGATCTCGCGCGAGGACCAGGACCGCTGGGCCCTGCGCTCGCACGAGCGGGCGGTCCGCGCGATCGACGCCGGGCTGTTCGAGGACGAGATCGTTCCCGTCGGCGAGCTGACGACAGACGAAGGACCGCGTCGCGACACCTCCTACGAGAAGCTCGCCGCGCTGAAGCCGGCGATGGATCCCGACGGGACGACCACCGCCGGCAACGCGCCGGGAGTGAACGACGGCGCGTCATGCGTCGTGGTGACGAGCGAGGAGTTCGCGCGGCGGCGGAACCTGCCGATTCTCGCGACGATCGTCGGCCAGGGTTACGTCGCCGACGAGTTCGCGTATCTGGCGCGGACGCCGGCGAAGGCGGGCGCCATCGCGCTCGAGAAAGCAGGCAAGTCGATCGGCGACGTCGAGCGCGTCGAGCTCAACGAGGCGTTCTCGTCTGTCGTCGTGAACTCGGCGAAGCTGCTCGGGGCCGATCCGGAGCGGGTCAACGTCAACGGCGGCGCCGTCGCGCTCGGACATCCCATCGGCGCGTCGGGCGGCCGCATCCTCGGCACGATGGTTCACGAGCTTCGCCGCAACGGCGGCGGACTCGGGCTCGCGGCGATCTGCTCCGGCGGCGGCCAGGGCGATGCGTTACTGGTCGAGGTCTAGCGACCTCGACCAGATCTGGTTACCTGCGTCGGCAAGAGCGCGGTCTTGCCGACGCAGACGTTCGGGGGCCGGGGCCGTGGTGTCGGTGGCGCGCGCGGTGGTGGCCTTCGGCCATCCCCGCCCGCGTGGCTTCGGCCTCCGGCTAGTGCGTGCGCACTAGCCTCCGGCCTGGGGTGTGCTGTCGGCGGGACCTGTCGGGCTGACTGCGGCGTACTACGGGCGACGTCGTCCGAAGGAGGAGCCATGCATCGCCGCTCGGTACTCGCTCTCGTACTCTTTGCCGCCCTCGCGCTCGCCGCGGCGGCCCAGGCCGACGGGGGCGGCCCCGGCACCGGGGCCACTGTCGGCTGGGACGGGGCGATCGCGCCCGGCGGGAAGATCCGCTACGTCGCCGTGCCTGCGGGGAGCAGTACGGCCGTGCAGGCGATCAGCACGTCCGACGGTCGCGTCGTGCGATTCGGCTCGCTTCTCGGCGCGTTCGGGATCCCGATGCTGACGCAGAACGGCGACACCGGCGGCGTCTCGGCCGACGGGAAGACGCTCGTCCTCGCGGAGCTCGCCCAGGGCGGTCCGACTCTGCGAACGGTGAGCCACTTCGTGGTCTTCAACCCGAACCGGCTCGATCTGCCGGACGAGCTCTTCCTCCCGGGCGATCTCGCGTTCGACGCGATCTCGCCGCATGGCAAGACGATCTACCTGATCCAGCACATGACGTCGCAGGACCTCTCGCGCTACGTGGTGCGCGCGTACGACGTCCGGCACCGCCGGTTGCTGCCGGGTCGGATCGCCGACCGCACGCAGAAGGGCTGGGTGATGCAGGGCTACGCGCTGACGCGGATGACGAGCGACGACGGCCGCTGGGCGTACACGCTCTACCAAAACCCCGGCGGCTATCCGTTCATCCACGCACTCGACACCGTGCGCGGCGTCGCGCACTGCATCGGCATCCCTTGGAAGGGCAGCGACCAGAACGGGCTCTGGAACGTCCGGATGACGCTGCACGACGGCGGCAAGCAGCTCGCCGTGCACTGGAAGAGCGGGCGGCCGTTCCTGAACGTCGACACGAGCACGTGGCGCGTGTCGGCCGCGGACGGGAGCTTCGCGTGGGGGGCTGTTGCGGCAGGGATGGCAGCAGCGGTCGCGCTCGCCGTACTCGTCCTGCTCCTGCTCAGGCGGCGACGGCCCGCGATGTTCCGCTTCGCGAAGCCGGAGGTCGCGGCCTAGAACCGCTTGCGATAGCGGACGACCGGCGCGTCGACACCCATCTGCGGCCACGTCTTCCGGCCGCCGTCGAGGGTCCAGCCCGCGGCCTCGTAGCACCTGCGAGCCCGCGGGTTGTCCTCGAGCACCCAGAGAACGGCCTCGTCGAAGCCGCGCGCGCAAAGGTCCTCCTCGGCCGACGCAAGGAGGCTGCGGCCGACGCCTGTTCCCCACGCAGAAGGATCGACGTAGATCGCGTCGACCTCGCCGAGCTCCGGCTCGTCGGCGGAGCGCTCGGCGAAGACGAAGCCGAGGATCGGGTCGCCGGCGACGAAGCAGATCGCGTCGTCGTCCTGGAGACCGCGCTGCCAGCCCGCGATGCGCGGCTCGAGCGGAAGCGCGTCCAGCTGGTCGGGAGGAAAGACGTGCCGGTAGGCGGACTGCCACGTGCGCAAGTGCACCCGGGCGATCGCCTCCGCATCCTCGATCCGCGCCCGCCGCACCTCGACCTCGGCCATCGCGGCGGAGCGTATCCGGGGTAGCCTCTCGCGCCGTGGAGCTGGAGCACGTCCTCGTCGTCGGCGCCGGTCAGATGGGCGCCGGCATCGCGCAGGTGGTCGCCGCATCGGGTCGCCGTGTCTCGCTGTACGACGCCGCGCCGGGGGCCGTCGAACGCGGCCTCGCGTCGATCCGGCGCAGCCTCGAGAAGCTCGCGGAGAAGGGCGGCGCCGATCCGGACGAGGTGCTGGCGCGCATCGATCCGGTCGGCGATCTCGTCCCGGCGGAGCTGATGATCGAGGCCGTGGTCGAGGACGCCGCGGTCAAGGAGGACCTCTTCCGGCGCGCCGACGAGATCCTGGCGGCCGAGGCGATTCTCGCCTCGAACACGTCCTCGATCCCGATCACTTCACTGGCGGCGGCGACCCGGCGACCGGATCGAGTGATCGGCATGCACTTCTTCAACCCGGTGCCGGTGCTGAAGCTCGTCGAGGTGATCCGGGGGCTCGACACGTCCGACGAGACGGCCGCGGCGATCGTCCGCCTGGCCGGCGAGCTCGGCAAGACCGCCGCCGAGGCGCGCGACTTTCCCGGCTTCGTCTCGAACCGGATCCTGATGCCGTTCATCAACGAGGCCGCCTACGCGGTGCTCGAAGGGGTCGCCGAGATCGAGGCAATTGACACGATCGCCAGGCTCGGCTTCGCCCACCCGATGGGCCCGCTCGCAATCGCCGACCTGATCGGATTGGATACGTGCGTTGCCATCATGGACGTCCTCCACGAGGGGCTCGGAGACCCCAAGTACGCCGCCTGCCCGCTGCTCCGGCAGTACGTCCAGGCGGGACGGCTCGGGAGAAAGTCCGGAAAGGGCTTTTACGATTACAAATAGGACAAGAGTCCCTGCATGTAGCGCAAGTTCGCTACGCAGTCAGTGTCTACTTGGACAAGGGGCGGGCTAGAGGATACCGCCTGCAGTTTCGATAACCAGACTGCGGCCTCACCAGGACGGGGAGGTTTTAGGGCTTGCGCATCTTGCTGGTCGACGATGATCCGGGGCTGCGAACCCTTCTCCGGACGACGTTCGAGGTCGCAGACATCGAGGTGGACGAGGCGGAGAATGCCGCCGTCGCCCTACGGCGCATCAGTCTTCAGCGCCCTGACGTGATCGTCCTCGATGTGCGGATGCCCGGGATGAGCGGGATCGAGCTCACCGAGCGGCTGAAGAGCGACAAGAAGACGTCGGAGATCCCGATCGTCCTCCTGACGGGCAGCGGCGGCGAGGAGGCTGAGCTCGCGGCGGCCGGCGCCGACGCCGTGATGCGGAAGCCGTTCGGGCCCCTGGAACTGCTTTCGCTCGTCGAGCGGCTGGCGGGCGGGCTTTACGGAGTGCCGTTCCGGGTGGCCGGCCCGCGGGAGTCGAGCGAGGACGCGCTGCTGCTCTACGCGCGCGACCTTCGGCACCTTCGCGAGCTCGAGCGGGGCCAGCGCGAGGCGCTCCAGTCGGCGTACCTCGAGACGATTGCGGCGCTCGCGAGCGCGCTCGAGTCGAAGGACACCGGCACGCGCGCCCACTCGCAGCGCGTCGAGCGTTACGCCGTCGTGCTCGCCGAGTCGGTCGACAGGCGGCTCACCGGCGAGCGGAGCACGAAGTTCGGCTTCCTGCTCCACGATGTCGGCAAGATCGGAATCCCGGACTCGATCCTCCAGAAGCCCGGCCCGCTGACGCCGGCCGAACGTCGACGCATGCAGACGCACACAGTGCTCGGCGAGCAGATGCTCGGCGGCGTTGCGTTCCTCCAGGGCGAAGGCCTGAAGATCGTCCGGTCGCACCACGAGCGCTGGGACGGGAAGGGCTACCCCGATGGACTCTCCGGCAGCGACATTCCGCTCGGGGCGCGTGTCTTCGCGGTCGCGGATGCGCTCGATGCGATGACGAGCCATCGCCCGTACCGGCGCGCGCTCAAGTGGAGCGTCGCACGCGAGGAGATCCTCCTGCAGGCGGAGGCCCAGTTCGACCCGGACGTCGTCGCCGCGTTCGAGGACACCGAGGACGAGCTGCGCGAGATCCGGCGCGAGCTCGCGGCTGCCGCTTGAGCGCCGGGGAACCTAGGTTCCCCCGGGACCCCTTCCTGTCGCTGGCATTTGTTTTTGTGTGGCTCCGGCGCGAGCGCGAGCGCGGTCGCGCCTCCGCCGGCGCATGATTGCGCGTGGCGAGCGCCGACGGGTCGGACGTTGGCGTTGCGCGAAATCGCTGCGCGCTCTAGCGCGTGGCCCAAGAGCATCCCGTTCTCGGGCGACGGGACCTCTCTCCGCGGCGACTAGAGTCTTGTCATGGACTTGAGCCTGACGCCCGAGCAGAGCGAGATCCAGGCGCTGACGCGCGAGCTCGCGCAGGCGGAGATCGAGCCGCACGCCGCGGAGTGGGACCGGCAGGAGCGGTTCCCGCGCGAGCTCTTCGGGAAGCTGGCCGAGCTCGGACTGATGGGCGTCTGCATCCCGGAGGAGTACGGCGGCGCCGGTGCGGACTTCCTCGCGTATGTGCTCGTGCTCGAGGAGCTCTCGCGCGCGGATGCCGGCGTCGGCGTGACGGTGGCGGTGCACACGAGTGCCGTGGCGTTGCCGATCCTCCTGTTCGGCACCGACGAGCAGAAGGCACGCTTCGTGCCGCCGCTCGCGCGCGGGGAGCAGCTCGGCGCCTTCGCGCTGACTGAGCCGGAGGCGGGCTCCGACGCCGGCGCGCTGCGGACTCGCGCGGACGCCGACGATGACGGCTGGACGATCACCGGCACGAAGCAGTGGATCACGAACGGCGCGCATGCGGGAACGTTCCTGCTGTTCGCGCGGACGGATCCGGAGACGCCCGGTGCACGCGGCGTCTCGGCGTTCGTGCTCGACGGGAATGACGTCCAGGCGACGAAGGAGCACGAGAAGCTCGGCCTGCATTCGTCGTCGACGGTGGACATCGTCGTCGAGGGCGCGCACGTCGGACGCGACCGGCTGCTGCACGAGGAGGGCAAGGGCTTCGCAGTCGCGATGGTGACGCTCGACGGCGGCCGGATCGGGATCGCGGCGCAGGCGGTCGGGATCGCACAGGCCGCGTACGACATCGCGCGCGCGTACGCGCTCGAGCGGCGTCAGTTCGGAAAGCGGATCGGCGAGTTCCAGGCGATCCAGTGGAAGCTCGCGGATATGTCGACGGAGATCGACGCGGCGCGACTGCTCGTGTACCGCGCGGCGGAGCTGAAGCAGCGCGGCGAGCCGCATACCGAGGCCGGGGCGAAGGCGAAGCTGTTCGCGTCGGGAGTCGCCCGGCGGCATACGGCCGAGGCGATCCAGATTCTCGGCGGGTACGGGTACACGAAGGAGTTCCCGGTCGAGCGTTTCTACCGCGACGCGAAGATCACGGAGATCTACGAGGGAACGAGCGAGATCCAGCGGCTCGTGATCGCGCGGTCGATCCTCGGCCTGCGCGAGCGAACGATCGCTCGGGGGTGACGTCCATTAAAGGAACACGCGAGTTAACTCGGGCCCGTCCCGCCCCCCTGCTCACGCGCGAGCGTATCGCGAAAAAACGCACGCGTGTGTCACAGCTTCGTGCCGAAACCGTGACTGCTCGGCCGTGAGCCCGCGGCGGCCGGACGAGCCCGTTCGCCTCACGCGCATCTACACGCGCGGCGGCGACGCGGGGGAGACGAGCCTGGGCGACGGCTCGCGCGTCTCGAAGCTCGACGCGCGCCTCGCCGCCTTCGGCGCCGTGGACGAGCTGAATTCGCAGCTCGGTCTCGCGCTTGCCGCGCCGCACCTGCCGCAGCCGTTTCGCGGGGCGCTCGAACAGATCCAGAACGAGCTCTTCGACGTCGGCGCCGACCTATCCGTGCCCGTCGAGAGCGAGGGCCGCCTCCGAACGACGCAGGCGCAGGTCGACGAGCTCGAGCGGCTCTGCGATGTCTTCAACGAGCCGCTCCCGGAGCTAAAGAGCTTCGTGCTTCCCGGAGGCTCGGAGGTCGCCGCTCGTCTGCATGTCGCGCGCGCAGTCTGCCGCCGCGCGGAGCGAGACTCGCTCGCCGCCGACGTCGAGCGCGGCGTCAACCGGCTCGCGATCGTCTACCTGAACCGGCTCTCCGACCTGCTCTTCATCCTCGCCCGCGCCGCGAACGCGGCGGTCGGCCAGGACGAGCCGCTCTGGCGGCCCGGCGGCTAGCGCTGTCCGGCTGAGAGCGCCATTCGCGACACGACAGTCGCGAGCTTGGCGCTCGGCGTGCTCCACGGCAGCGCGAGCGTCGCGCCGGCGGCGACTGCCCGGGCGAGCTTGCGCGGATCGTCGCTGAGGACGATCAGCCGCACCGTGGGGAAGACCGTCCGCAGGTCGTGGACGAGGCTGAGACCGTACTGGTCGGCGTCGACGACGACGACCTCGACGTTCCGCTTCGGATCGCCCGTGAACATGAACGGATCGTCGCTGTTCGCCGCCTGGACGAGCCGCGTCTTCGCCGCGTCGAGTCCGAGCGCGAGATCCTTCGGGATCTTCCCTCCGGTCAGTACGACTTCGACCGGCTGCGAGCCCGGGTTGAGCAGCTTGCCGAGCGCGGCGCCCGTGCCGACGATCTTGATCGGGATCGTCTTCCGGATCGTCGTGCCGCCGGCGGTCGCAGCCCAGGCGAGCGTGTACGCGCCCGGCCGCCTGACCTGCTTCGGCATCGGCAGCTTCAGGATTGCAATGCCCGTCCGAACGTTCAGCCTCCATGTGTAGAGCCGCTGTCCCCCGGGGGCGACCAGCGTCGCGACGACGCTGCTCGCGCGCGTCGTCTTGACGCGGGCGCCGAAGAACGTCCGCTTCGTCCACGAGAAGTTCCGCGCGCTGACGACGCTGAAGACGAGCTTCGTCGTCGCCGCGCCCCCGTCGGAGATCTGGAGGTCGATCGCGGCGCCGGACTCGGCGAGGACGAGATCGGCTGGGCCGACGACGGTTCCCACGGCTGCGGTCGAGGAGACCTTCGTGATCGCCCCGACGGCGAAGCCGCGAGCCTCGAGCGCCGCCCGTGCGTCCGCCGGCCTCAGGCCGACGATGGTCGGCACGCTCTTGAGCGGCTGCGTCTGCTGGCTGACGTTGCCGGCCGCGTCGCGCTCGGCGAGCGTGAACAGGCGGGTGTCGGCCGGGTCGAAGGTGCCCGCAGCGGCCGAGGTCTGGTCGGCGCCGACGTCCTGCTGCTTGTCGCCGTTCACGAAGACCGAGTAACCCGCGATGTGGCCGCTGTTGTCGGTGCCCGGCTCCCACTGCAGGGTGAGCGCGCCCGCGGCGACGTGGCCGGTGAAGCTCTTCGGCGCCGTCGGAGCACCCGTGTCGCGGAACATCGCGAACAGCGTGAGGTGACGGGTGAGGATGTGGACCCTGGAGCCGTCGTCCCAGTAGCCGTCCCGCCAGCTCTCCGGGAGGGAGCCGGGCGTCGCCATCGGCTTGATCACGCGCCAGGCGCCGTTCTCGTACGTCGCCGGAATCGTGCCCGCGCTGTCACGCCTCGTAATCTCGAGCGGCTTGTTGAACTCGTGCATGCCTCCCTTGTCGAGCTGCCAGGTCGCGGTGATGTCGAGGACGTCCCCGACGAGCTCGAAGCCGGGGGCGATCCCGGGCGGCGCGGCGACGATGTTCATCCGCAGCACGACCCAGTCCTTGCCGTTCGCCGACCAGGCGCCCGGCGGCATCGTCACCTCGGCGCTCCCGTCGGAGGAGGTCAGGGTCGTCGCATTTGTCGGGCTCGTGTTCACGGCCACGCCCGGTCCCGGCTCGGGCGGGGTCCGCGCGTTCCCGGTATCGGGCGGCGTGCTGTCGAACACAGTGACGTGGACGCTGAAGGGCGTCGTCTTGCCGGCGGCGTCGCGCAGCGTGCCCGACAGCGTGTGCGCGCCGATGCCGAGCGGGCCGGTGTTGAACGTGAGCTGGTTGCCGACGATGACTGGGGTGAGCGCGGTCGCGGCGTCGAGTGAGCCTCCGACGATCGTCACCGGCTCGCTCGTCCTCAGGACGATCGAGCTGACGCCGACTGCGACGTCGACGGATGCGCCGTCGGCGGGCGTCGAGCTCACGAGCGTCGGCGCGACGTTGTCGACCCGGATCCCCGGCACGACGCTCGACGAGCTGTTGTCGAGCGAGTCGGACGCCGTCGCGCGCAGGTCGTACACGCCGTCGGTGAGCGTCGTCGTGTCCAGCGACCCGCTCCACGGCGCTGCGCCATCGGTCGCGACGGTCGTCCAGCTGTTGGCGCCGGCCGGGCTCGCCTCGAAGACCACCTTGGACGCGGAAGCGCTCGTGGTCGCCGTCAGCGTCACCGTGCCGCTGACCGCCGCGCCCGGGTTGTTGAGCGTGACGCTCGGCGGAGTCGAGTTGACGTGCACAGAGAGCGGCACGGTGATGCGCTCGTTGCCGGCGTTGTCGTCGATGACGGCGCGGAGGTCGTAGTCGCCAGTCGCGACGGAGGTCGCGTCCCAAGAGATCGTGTACGGAGCGCTCGCCACGGAGCCGACGGCCGACCATGAGCCGGTGCCGGCCGGTGCGTACTCGAAGCGGACGAACTTGACGCCCGAACCCCCGTCGTTGGCCGTCGCGGTCAGCGTCGCGTGCGGGCCGCCGATCGTGTTGCCGGCGCCGGGCACCGTGACCGAGCCGGTCGGGAGCGTGTTGTCCACGCGCGTGGTGACGGCGCCGCTACGGCCGACGTGGCCGCCGAGGTCGGTTGCGACGGCGCGCAGGTCGTAGACACCCTCGGGCAGGGATGTGGTGTCCAGGTTCGTGGTGAACGGCGCGCTGATGCTGGCGATCGTCGTCCACGTGTTCGCGCCCGCCGGGCTGCGCTGGAACTCGACCGTCGCGGTGTCGGCGTCGGAGCTCGCGCTCAGCGCGATCGTGCCGTGGACCGCCGGGCCCGGATCGGCCAGCGTCGGCGTCGGGGCGCTGTTGTCGACGCGAACGGTATGCGCCCCCGAGGTCGTGCTGTGGCCGGCCGGGTCCGTCGCCCGGATCTGGATCGAGACGTCGCCGTCGCTGACGGCGTGCGTGTCCCACGCGACATGCGGCGTCGAGCCGCTGCCGACGGACGAGCCGTTGACGAGGAAGTCGTAGGTGATCGGATTGTCGTCGCTCGCCACTGCCGCAATCGTGATCGTGTCGTCGACGACGGCGCCCGTGGCAGGCGCGCCCACGGAGACGGTCGGTGCCGTGTTGTCGACGACGACCACGCCGGCGGGATGCAGGTCGACGGTGGTCGAGTTCGGCGGGAGGGCCGTGTCCGTGATCACGGCGCGCAGGTGGTGCGGGCCGTCCGCGACGGTGTGCGTGTCCCAGTCGAAGGAGTACGTGCCGCCGGAGCCGTGAGCGTCGACGCCGATCGTCGTCCAGGCGGAGCCGTCCGGCGAGTACTGGAACTCGACGGTGTCGATCGGCGCGCCGCTCGAGTCGGGAGTCGCCGTCAGCGTGACCGTGCCGGTCATGTAGTCGGAGCTGTTGCACGACGGGCAGGCGGGCGGAGTCGTGTCGGTCTCGACCGTCGCCGTTTTGACCGGCTCGACGTTGCCCGCGTTGTCGGCCGAGAAGTACGCGACGGTGTGCGCGCCGTCGACGGCCGGGACGTTGACGTCCGTGCCCGCCGTCCATGCGCCGCCGTCGAGCGAGTACTCGGTGGTGTTGATCCCGGAGCCGCCCAGGTCGATCGCGGTCAGATGGACGGCGACGGCGCCGCTCTGGAAGCCGCTCGGCGCGTCGTCGTTCGTGACCGGCTTCGTGTTGTCCACGCCTCTCGCGGTGACGGCGGACGAGATCGTCGAGTTGCCGGCGCGATCGATCGTCGTCACCCGCAGGTCGTAGAGCCCGTCCTGCACCGCGGTTGTATCCCAGTTCGCGGGCGTCTGGTGCCACTGGTGATCGCTCTCGTTGGCGTACTCGTAGGTGACCTGCGAGACGCCCGACGCGACGCCGTTCGTCAGCGGATCGTCCGTGACCGACGCGAGGTGCGCGGTCGCCCGCAGGTACTGGCCCGGATCGTTCATCGTCGCGGTCGGCAGCGTGTTGTCGACCATCCGGGCCGTGACAGGCGTCGACGTGACCTGCGCGTTGCCCGCGCGGTCGTATGCAATCGTCCGGAAGTCGTACATGCCGTCCGGTGTCGGGCCGCTCTTCGTGTCGTACGAGACGCTGTACGGACCGGCCAGGCCGGTCGCCGTGCCGACCGTCGACCAGGCGTTCGTGCCGGCGGGCGAGCGCTGGAATTCGACGCGGTCGATGCCGGAGCCGTCGTTCGAGTACTGGTCGGCCGGGTCGGCGGCAGGCGCGGTCAGGTTGATCGTCAAGCGCAGGTATGCGCCCGGATCGTCCTGCGCGCTCGACGGCGCCGTGTTGTCGACCTTCACGTTCGCGACCGCCGCCGAGTTGGTGACGTTCCCGGCATGGTCGGTGACGACGACGCGCACGGAGTAGATCGCGTCGGAGATCGCAGTCGTGTTCCACGTGCTCGTGTTGACCGGCAGGGAGGCCCAGTTGGCGTCGTCGGTGCAATCGCGGCTCGCATCGCAGTACTGGTACGTGTAGGTCGCGAGTCCGGACGCGTTCGCGCCGCCCGGGTCGTTCTGCGTCGACGAGAAGGTGACCGTTTGGCGGACGGCGTGCGCCGGGTTCGCCGCTGCCGGGTCGTTTATCGTCGCCGTCGGGACGGTGCGATCCTCGAGCCACGTCCAGGTGTCAGGCGAGCTGTCGATGTTGCCGGCGAGGTCGATGGCGCGGATGTCGACCGTGTGCGTGCCGTCGGCCGGGGCCGGCGAGTACGCCTTCGGGGAGGCGCACGTCGTCCACGCGCCGGAGTCGATGCGGCACTGGAAGGTCGAGCCCGTCTCGTTCGAGCCGAACGTGAAGGACGGCGCCGAATCGTTGGTCGGGTCGCCCGGCTTCGTCGCGATCGTCGTGTTCGGCAGCGTCCGGTCGACGGTCACGGCCGAGATCGAGGTCGACTGGTGGCCGACCTGGTCTGTCGCGACCGCCTTGATCGCATATGTACCGTCGGCGGGCACCGTCCAGCCGGTCGTCCACGGAGCCGAGGTGACCGTTCCGATCAGCGCCGTCGTGCCGCCGGCGCAGTCGCTCGTCGTGCACGAGTAGAAGGCGACGCTGGCGACGCCGCTGCCGCCGGAATCGGTCGCGGTCGCGGCGACCGCGTACGGATCCGCGGCGTAGGAGTTGACGTAGCTCGTGTCGGCAGGCGCCGTTACGTTGACGACGGGCGCCTCGTTGTCGACGAGTACGTGCGAGGCGATGGTCGACTGCTGCACGTTGCCGGCCCAGTCGGTCGCCGTCGCGCGGATCCGGTACTCGCCGTCGGCGACCGCATCCGGGCCGGTCTTCGTGTTCCACGTCGCGGGGACGGCCGTCCACGAGCCGCCGCTCTGCGGCGCGACCTCGAAGACCACCGTCGGGCCCGGGTCGCCGCCGTGGTCGTCGGTCGTGGCGGTCAACGTGACCGTGCCCGTGACGTTGGAACTCGAGGCGGGCGAGTCGAGCGTGACGTCCGGCTTCGTGTTGTCGATCCGGACGTTCGTGACGGGCGGGGTCGAGACGCCGACGTTGTTCGCATTGTCGCGCGCGACCACGTGGAAGTCGTAGAGGCCGTCAGCCTTCGTCGTCGTGTCGAAGTTGCCCGGGATCGTGCTCCAGCTGCCGAGTCCCGCGTCGCTGAGCTCGAACTGCGTGTTCGCGACGCCGGAGCCGCTCGGGTCGCTCGAGCTCGAGGAGAGCGACACGGTGCCGCGGATCGCGTGCGCGGGGTTGCCCGCGCTCGGGTCGGTCATCGAGGCGATCGGCGGGATCGTGTCGACGATCCACGTGTAGGTTGCCGGGGTCACGTCGACATTGCCGGCGGTGTCGGTCGCGTGGACGCTGAAGGTGTGGCTGCCTTCGCCGAGCGTCGTCAGCGTCGTCGGGCTGGCGCACGCCGCCCAAGCGCCCGTGTCGAGCTTGCAGTCGAAGGTGGACGCTTCGTCGGCGTTGAAGCCGAAGTCGGGTGTCGCCTGACTGTCCGGGTCGGACGGCTTCGAGGTGATCGTCGTGGCGGGCGCCGTGTTGTCGAGCGTGCGGCTCGCGACGACGTCGTTCGCCGCGTTGCCCGCCTCGTCGTGCGCCACGGCGCGGAAGTCGTAGACGCCGTCCGCGACGGCGGTCGAGTCGAAGCTGGCCGAGAAGCCGTCGCCGGGGGTCGAGTCGGTCGAGATCGCCGCCCAGGTCGAGCCGCTCGCGAGCTTCTGCTCGAAGGTGATGGAAGCGACGCCGGAGCCGGAGTCGCTCGCCGTCGCGCCGAGCGCGAAGGTGGCGCGCTTCGGCGTCCCGATTGCGTCGAGCGTGACAGTCGGGTTGCCCGTGTCGACCTTCACCGTCGCGCCGCCGGCCGGAACGTAGGTCGTCGAGTTGCCGACGGCGTCGGTCACGACGTAGCGGTAGCGGTAGCAGGTGCCGTCGACGAGCGGCGCGTCGGTGTACGGCGACGCCGGGTCGATCGCCACGGGCGCGAAGGGCGTCCAGCCGTTGCACGTGCCGCCGGAGAGCGTGGCCGTCGCGCGCTCGAGGATCCGGCCGCCGGCCGGGATGCCGCTGCCGGAGCCGTCGCTGCCGGCCGCGAGCGTGACGTCGAGCGAGGTCGAGTTCCAGCCGTCCGCGTACGAGATCGAGCCGCCGCTCGGTGCCGCGGCGTCGGCCTCGACGGTGAAGCTCGAGGTCGCGGTCAGCCCGGCGCCGTCGTGGGCGACGACGTCCTGGCTCCCGCTCGGCGCGGCGGCGCTGCCGTTGAAGCTGTAGCTGCCGGCCGTCTCCGTCCAGCCGACGCCGAGCGCCGGGTAGGAGCGGGAGGCGATGCCGGACTGCGGGTCCGAGGTCGTCGCCGAGACCGCAAAGCCGCCCGCGACGCCCGGGCGGAAGTAGACAGTGTCGCCGGTCGCCGAGGCATTCGTGAAGGATGCGAAACCGAGCGTCGGCACGCTCGGGGCGGTCGTATCGACCTTGACCACCGCCGCCGACGTCGCCGTCGCCGTGTTGCCGGCCCTGTCTGAGATCCTGAACTGGTAGACCGCGCAGTTGCCGGTCGCGACCGTGTCCGGGCTCGAGGCGACGGTCGTCCACGAGCCGTACGCGCCGCAGCCGTCGTTGGCGAGCGTCGCCGTCTGGCGCTCGATCACCGCACTCGCGGTGTCGAGGCCGGAGCCGGGGTCGCCGCCGTTGCCCGTGGTGATCGCCACCGAGCCGCCCGCCGCGTAGCCGTCCGCATACGAGATCGTCGCGCCCGTGGGAGCCGTCCGGTCGATCGTCACGGTCTTCTGATCGGAGCCCGTGTTGGCGGCGGCGTCCGTCGCGACGGCGCGCAGCACGCGGTCGCCGTCGCCGTGGCCGTTCACGTCCCACGTGAAGCCGAACGGCGCCGACGTGTCGGTGGCGACCTTGTTGGAGCAGGTCGGGTCGCTCGTCGGACAGTCGTAGAACTCGACCTTGGCGATGTCGGTGTCGGCAGTGGAGACGGAGGCCGTGATCGAGTTGCCGTCGGCCTGGTTGATGTACAGGCCCGGCGCGCCGATCGTGATCACCGGCGCGTGGTTGTCGACGTCGACCGTCTGCGTCGCCGACGGCGCCGAGTTGCCGGCCGCGTCGGTGGCGACCGAGCGGACGTCGTAGCTGCCGTCCGAGAGCGGAACGGTGTTCCAGGCGGAGCCGGTCGACGTCCACGTGCTCGCCGCCGTCGTCTTGAACTGGTAGGTGACGACCGGCGACGAGTCGAGGTTGTCGCTCGCGCCGCCGTTCAGCGTCACCGTGCCGCTGACGTTCGGCGGCTGCGCGGCGAGCGTAGCGCTCGGATTCGTCAGGTCGACCTTCCACGTCTGGGACGCCGGCGTGGGGTCGGTATTGCCGGTGGCGTCGATCGCGCGGACGGAGAACGTGTGCGAGCCCTCGGTGAGGCCGGTCAGTGAGTCGGGGCTCGTGCAGGTCGTCCAGGAGCCGCCGTCGAGCTTGCACTCGAAGGTGCCGGCCTCGCCGGAGCTGAAGGAGAAGCTCGTTCCGGTCGCGGCGATCCACGGCGCCGGGCCGGTGTCGATCGTCGTATCGGGCTCCGTGTTGTCGACACGGCTCGGGCCGACGATCGACGAGATCGTCGAGTTCGTCGCGGCGTCGCGGGCGATCGCCCGGAAGTCGTACTGGCCGTCGCCGACGCCCGTCGAGTCGAAGCTCGCCGTGAAGCCGTCGACCGGCGTCGAGTCGGTCGCGATCGTCGTCCAGCTGCCCGCGCCGGTCGGGCTGACCTGGAACTGGACGGAGGCCGGGCCGGCGGTGCCGTCGGTGGCCGTCGCGGAGAGCGCAACCGCCGCGTGCACCGGCGTGCCGGGGTCCGCGAGCGTGACATTCGGGCCGCTGAGGTCGACCTTGACGACGTTGGCCGAGGTGTAGGTCGCCTCGTTGCCGACGTTGTCCGAGATCCGGTACTGGTAGCGGACGCAGAGGCCGTCGGCGACCGTGTCGGTCGTGCCGGAGACCGGCGTCCAGCCGCTCCAACCGCCGGTGCAGGCGCCGCCGAAGAGCGTCGACGTCTCGCGCTCGAGCACCGCCGAGGCCGCGGCGACACCCGCGCCGCCGTCGGTCGGGCTCGGGAGCGTGATCGAGACCGAGCCGGTCGTGTCGTAGCCGTCGGCGTAGTCGAGGCTGCCGCCGCCGCTCGGCGCGGTCGTGTCGGGCGTGACCGTGAAGTCGCTCGTCGACGTCCGGCCGGCGCCGTTCGTCGCTGTGACCGTCTTCGCGCCGGCAGCAGAAGCGCCGGAGCTCCAGGAGTACGTGTTCGAGTACGGGCCGGTCGCAGTGCCCGAGTCGCCGCCGAAGACCGTCGGGAACGCGACCTGCGCGACCGTTGACTCGGCGTCGCTCGTCGTGGCGGAGACGTCGAAGGAGCCGGAGTTCGAGCCGCTCGGGTTGTAGTAGAGCGTCGAGCCCGTGACCGATTCGTATGGCGAGCTCTCGGAGAGCGTGAGCGCCGGCGCCGATGGGTCGGTCGTGTCGGACTTGACGACGTTCGACGACGTGTAGACCGCCTCGTTGCCGACGTTGTCGGAGACGCGGTAGCGGTACTCGGCGCAGAGCCCGCCGGCGACGGTGTCGGGCGTCGACGCGACGGTCGTCCAGGCGCTCCACGAGGCGGTGCAGGCGCCGCCCGCCAGCGTCTTCGTCCGCCGCTCGAGGACGCCACTCGAGGCGTCGACGCCGGAGCCGACGCCGTCGTTGCCGTTCGCCGTCGTCACCGGAATCGAGCCGTTCGCGTCGTAGCCGTTCGCGTACGTCACGGAGCCGCCGGTCGGCGTCGCGACGTCCTTCGTGACCGTGAAGCTGCTGGAGCTCGTCAGGCCCGCGTTGTTCGTCGCGTCGACGTTGACCGTGCCGGGCGAGGTCGTCGCGCCGGAGTTCCAGTCGTACGTGACGTCGTACGGCGAGGAGGTGACATCGCCGCCGCCGGTCATCCCCGTCAGGCTCGGGAACGTCAGCTTCTGGATGGAGGATTCTCCGTCACCCGACGTCGCCGCGGCGGCGAAGCTCGCGCTGTTCGTGCCGCCCGGGTTGTAGTAGAGCGTCGAGCCCGTGATCGATTCGTTCGGCGAGCTCTCGCTGAGCATCACGACCGGAGCGGTCGGAGCGGTAGTGTCGATCTGGACGAGCGTGCTGCCGACGGCCTCGACGTTGCCGACGTTGTCGTAGGCGCGGAACTTGACCGTCGTCGTCGAGTTGATCGTAATCGCGCCCGAATAGAGCTGTCCGCCGAGCTGGTCGGGCGTCGAGCCGTCGAGCGTGTAGCGGATCTCGGAGACCCCGGAGCCGAGGCCGTCGTCCGCGGTGAGGCGGTACGCGACGGCCTCGCCGGTGTACCAGCTGCCGGAGCACGGGTTGGTGTCGCAGGTCGGCGTCGTCGTCGGCGCGACGGTGTCGGAGACGACCGAGAAGCCTGCCGGGGCGGAGTCGAGGCCTGCGCCGTTCTGCGACGTGACCTGCTGGCTGCCGGCACCGGTCGCGGTCGCGTCGAACGTGTACGCCCCGCCGGTGTTGCTCCAGCCCGAACCGAGCGACGGGAAGAAGGTGGAGGCGACGGCCGACTGCGGATCGCTCGACGTCGCGCCGACCGTGAAACCGCCGGTTGCGCCGCGGCGGAAGAAGATCGTCGTGCCGGTCGCCGACGCGTTCGTGAACGACCCGAAGCTGAGGCTCGGCGTCGTCGGCGCGCTCGTGTCGACCTTGACGACCGCGCTCGGGCCGCTCGTCGCCTGGTTCCCGACCTTGTCGCTGATCGTGTAGCGGTAGACGTAGCACTTGGCCGACTGGACGCTAGTGTCAGCTCCGCTGACGAGCGTTACGGTCGTCCAGCTGCCGCTGTAGCTCCCGCAGTTGCCGTTCGAGAGCGTCGCCTCGTCCCGCTCGATGATTCCGCTCGTCGCGTCGACGCCGGAGCCGCTGTCGATGCCGTTCGCGAGCGTGACCGGAACCGAGAGGCTCGTCACGTAGCCGGCCGTCGTCGTTGCGGACATTCCGGTCGGATCGCTCGAGTCGGCGACGACGGCGAAGCTCGCCGCGGCCGAATCGGTGCCGGCGTTGTTCTGCGCCGACACCAGGTTGCCGGCGCCGGGCTCCGTCGGCGTGCCGTTGTAGCTATAGGTCTTCGCAGCGCCCGAGCCCGAGGCCGTCCAGCCGGCGCCGAGCCCCGGGAATGCGTAGGACGCGACGCCCGACTGCGGGTCGCTCGAGCTCGCGGTGACCGTGAAGTTGCCCGCGACGCCCGGCCGGTAGTAGACCGTGCCCGAGTCGTCGTCGACCGCGTTCGCGAACGCGCCGTAGGTCAGTGCCGGCGCGGTCGGCGCGCTCAGGTCGACCTTGACGGCCACGCTCGCAGCCGAGCCCGCCGACTGGTTGCCGACGCGGTCGGATTCCTTCAGGCGGTAGACGTAGCACTTGCCGGACTCGACGCTCGTGTCGGGGTTCGAGACGACGGTCCAGCTGCCGGAGTAGCTGCCGCACGTGCCGGAGACGAGCGTCGCCTCATCGCGCTCGTAGACGCGCGAGCTCGTGTCGACGCCGGAGCCGCCGGTGTCGTCGGTGCCGTCCGTCGGCGTGAGAGTGATCGAGCCGGTCGTGTCGTAGCCGCCCGTCACCGAGACGGACTGGCCGGTGGGCGCGGTCGAGTCGGCCTTGATCGTCAGCGAGTCGGTGCCATCGTTGCCGGCCTTGTCTGTCGCGCTGATCGTCCTGGCGCCCGGCTCGGCCGCGCCCGCGCTCCAGCTGTAGTCGGCGGTCGAGCCGTCGCCCGTCCAGCCTGTCAGGCCCGAGAGATCCGGGTAGGCCGTCGAGGCGACTGCGGTCTCGGCATCCGAGGTCGAGGCGTGGAGCGTGAACGAGCCGGCGCCGGCGGGGCGGAAGTAGAGCGTCTTCGAGCCGTTGCTCCAGTACTGCGCGGCCGCGCCCGTGTTCGCGGTCGGCGCCGTCACGGTGACGGACGGCGCGCCGGTGTCGACCTTCGCCGTCGCGCCCGCGGCCGACGGAGCGGACTGGTTGCCGACGTTGTCCGACTCGGTGAGGCGGTACTGGTAGCAGTGGCCGGACTGGACGGTCGTGTCGGCGCCGCCGGAGGGCACGACCGTGCTCCAGCCGCTCCAGGTGCCGCAGCCGTCGCCGGCGAGCGTCGCGTCGCGTCGCTCGTACACGCGCGAGCCGGCAGCGAGGCCGGAGCCCGAGTCGGTGCCGTCGGTCGTGGTCAGCGCGACCGTGAGCGTGTTGTCGTAGCCGCCGGCGACCGTGACGGACTGGCCGGTCGGGCCGGTCGAGTCGGCTGCGATCGCGATCGCGTCGGTGGCCGTGCCGCCGGCGCCGTTCGTGCCGAGGACGTTGCGCGAGCCGGGAGCCGCCGCGCCGCTGCTCCAGCTGTAGGCCGTGGAGCCGTAGGGCGAGCTCATGTCCGTGCCGCCGCTGCCCGTCCAGCCGGAGACGCCCGAAAGATCGGGGAAGGCGACCGAGGTGACATCGGACTGCGCGTCCGTCGCCGTCGCGGCGAGCGTGAACGAGCCGGAGGCGGCCGGGTTGAAGTAGAGCGTCTTCGTCGGGGCGTCGTACGTCTGGGCGCCCGCGCCTGCGATCTCGGTCGGCGCGGCGACCGAGACGTTCGGATCCGTCGTGTCGACCCTCGCGGTCACGGTGACGCCGGTCGAGACGTTGCCGACGCGGTCGGCGATCGTGAACGTGTAGCGGTAGCAGAAGCCGCCCGAGACGGTGTCGGGGCTCGTATGGGTGCCGCCGTCGGCGGTGAAGCCGCCGCACGTTCCACCGGTCAGCGGCGCGGACTCGCGGGTGACGGTGCGCGACGTCGTGTCGAGGCCGGCGCCGGAGTCGCTGCCGTCGCCGAGGCTGAAGGTGACGGCGGTGTCGGTGTACCACGGCGCGTTCCCGCCGGTGAGCGTGATCGTCTGGCCCGTCGGCGCGGTCGAGTCGGCGGTGACGTGAACCGTCGCGTTCGCCGTATTCCCGGCCTGGTCCGTGGCGGCGATCGTCTGCGTGTCCGGCGCACCGGTCGCGCCTGCGCTCCAGCTGTATGTCGTCGAGTCGTACGCGCTCGTGAAGTCGGTGTTGCCCGAGCCGCTCCAGCCGGAGACGCCCGACAGGTCGGGGAAGAGGACGCTGAAGACGGCGGTCTCGTCGTCCGAGGCCGTCGCGGCGAGCTTGAACGAGCCCGCGCCGGCGGGGCGGAAGTAGAGCGTGCTCGAGCCGCCGTTCCAGTACTGGTTGCCGGAGCCCGTCACGGCCGTCGGCGCCGCCGCCGCGACCGTCGGGACGGCCGAGTCGACCTTCGCGATCGCCGTGACGCCGGCCGAGACGTTGCCGACATGGTCGGCGATCGTGAACGTGTAGCGGTAGCAGTGCCCGCCTGCGACGGTCGCGTCGGGGCTCGAGAAGCTGCCCGAGTCGTTCGACCAGCCGGTGCACGAGTCGCCGGCGAGCGTCGCGGTCTCACGGGTGACGAGCGCCGTCGTCGAGTCGACGCCCGAGCCGGTGTCGGAACCGCCGCCGAGCGTCCACGCGACGGTGCTCGGGAAGTACGGTGCGTGCGTCCCCTGGAGCGAGATCGTCTGGCCGGTCGGCGCACTCGTGTCGGCGGTCACCGTGAACGTCGAGTCGGCCGCGCGGCCGGCGTTGTTCGCCGCGGTCACCGTGGCCGCGGCCGGCTCGGCCGCGGTCGCCGTGTAGCTGTAGTGGCGCGACGCGCCCGAGCCGCTCGCGCTCCAGCTCGTCCCCATCGCCGCGGCGGTCGGGAACGTGTAGCCCTGGATGCCCGTATCGGCGTCGCTCGAGCTCGCGGCGACGTCGAAGCCGCCGGACGACGCGCTCGGCTTGATGTAGACGGTCGAGCCGGAGCCGGAGTAGTAGGCGCCGCCGGTCGCGTTCGAGAGCGTCAGCGCCGGCGCGCTCGGGTCGGTGGTGTCGATCTTCACGATCGTCGAGATCGAGACCGTGTTGCCGACGGCGTCGACGCCCGTGAGCGTGTACCGGTAGCAGCCCGTCGCAAGCCCGTTCTGGGCGGGCGTGCCGCTCAGCGTGACGGTGCCGCCCCAGCTGGTGTCGCAGGTGTCGGGCGACGTGAACGCCGCCGACTGGCGCGTCAGCGTGGAGGACGCGAGGCCGGACTCGCTCGCGCTCTGCAACTCGCTCCAGTCGGAGCGGGTACCGATCGTGAAGGTGCCGCTCGTCGAGTAGCTCGAGGAGCCGGCGCCCGAGGCCGCCTGGCCGTTGACCGTCAGCGCGCCGCCGGTCGGAGCGTTCGTGTCGTTGACGATCTCGATCGAGTCGGACTGGTCGTTGCCTGCCACGTCACGGCCGGTGAACGACTGCGGGGCCGGGGTGAGCGCGCCGGCCGTCCAGCTGTAGGCGGACGAGGTGTAGGTCGGGCCGGTCGTGACCGTCTCGGCGCCGTGCGTCCAGCCGGAGGTGGTCATGCCCGGATAGGTGACCTGCTTCGGACCCGACGCCGCGTCGGTGAGCGCGTCGGAGAGCGTGAAGCCGCCGGCTGCGTCGCCCTTGTAGTAGAGGCGCGAGTTGCCGGCGTCGAAGGCGGCGTGCGTCGGCGAGCCGACCGAGAAGGAGTTCACCGGGTTGGTGAGATCGATCTGGACGTCCTTGCTCTGGACGGACTGGACGTTGCCGACGTTGTCGTACGCGGCCCACTTGACCGTCTTGGAGCTCGAGAGCGAGACGTCGGCAACGGCGGCGGAGACCGTGGTCGCCGTGCCGCTCGAGGTCGGATCGGAGTCGTCGGTCGTGTACTCGATCTTCTGGATGTCCGCGCCGGCGTCGCTCGCGGTGATTTCGAAGGTGACGGGCACGGCGTTGAACCAGCCGGCGCAGCTGCCGCTGTTGCACGTCGTGCTCGTCGTCGGCGCGGTCGAGTCGGCGCTGACCGTGAAGCTGGAGTTGGCTGTGCGGCCGGCGTTGTTCGTCGCCGTCACCGTCTGCGAGGCCGGCTCGGCGGCCCCAGCCGAGAACGTGTAAGTCCTCGTCGCGCCGGAGCCGCTCGGCGTCCAGCTCGCGCCCATCGCCCCGGCTGTCGGGAACGTGTAGCCCTGGATGCCCGTGTCGTCGTCGGACGAGCTCGCCGTGACGTCGAACGAGCCGCTGCCGGCCGGGCGGAACCAGACCGTCGTGCCGGTGCCGACGTAGTACGCGTCGCCCGTCGCGTTGGACGGCGTCAGCGCCGGCACGGCCGGGTCGCTCTTGTCGACCTTGACCACCGTCGTCAGCGTGACGACGTTGCCGACGTTGTCCGCGCCGGTGAGGGTGAACCGGTAGCAGCCGGTCGCGAGGCCGTTCTGATCCGGGTTGCCCGTGATCGCCGACGGCGCGCCGTACGAGCCACAGACGTTCGGGGCCGTGAAGGAGCCGGTCTCGCGCGTCAGCGTCGAGGCCGCGAGGCCGGACGCGGAGGCCGTCTGACTCTCGGTCCAGTCGGTCCGCGTGCCGATCGTGAAGTCGCCGCTCGTCGAGTAGCTGACCGAACCGCCGCCGGTCGCCGTTGTGCCGTTCACCGTCAGCGCGCCTCCGCCCGGGGCGTTCGTATCGTCGACGACGTCGAAGCTCGCGCTCGCGGTGCGGCCCGCACCGTTCGTCACCGTGACGCTCTGCGTTCCGGGCGCGCTGCCGGTCGCGACGTACCTGTACGTCCGCGAGGTCGCGTTGCCGGCCGGGACCGACCAGTTCGCGCCCATGTCGCCCGCGGTCGGGAAAGCCGTGCCCGCGATGCCGGAATCCGCGTCGGCGACGGTCGCGTTGACGTCGAACTCGCCGCTCGCCGCGCTGTCCTTGAAGTAGACGCGCGACCCGGAGCCTGCGTAGTACGCGCCGCCCGTCGCGTTCGCGAACGCGAGGCTGATCGTCGGGTTCGAGGTGTCGACCTTGACGATCGTCGAGACCGAAGCCGTGTTGCCGACGTTGTCGGTACCGGTGAGCGTGTAGAGGTAGCAGCCGCTCGTCAGACCGGTCTGGTCAGGGCTGCCGGTGATCGTGGTGGGGGAGCCGAACGTGTCGCACGTGTCGGCGGCGCTGAAGCCCGCGGAGCGGACGGTCAGCGTGGACGACGCCAGGCCGGACTCGGACGAGCTCGCCGTCTCGTCCCAATTGGTGCGTGTCCCGATTGTGAACGTGCCGCTCGTCGAGTGGCTGACCGAGCTGCCCCCGGTCGCCGCTGTGCCGTTCACCGTCAGCGCGCCGCCCGTCGGCACGGTCGAGTCGGCGGTGACTGTGAAGTTCGCACTGTTGGTTCGCGTCGCGCCGTTCTGCGTCGTGACCGTCTGGATGCCCGGCGTGCCGCCCGTCGCTGTGTACGCGTACGTCCGGCTCGTGCCACTGCCGCTCGCCGACCAGTTGGCGCCCATCGCGCCGGCGGTCGGGAACGTCGTGACCGCGATGTCCGTGTCACCGTCGGCGACCGTTGCGCCGACATCGAACTGGCCGCCGCCGGCCGGCCGGAAGAAGACGCGCGAGCCGGTGCCGGGGTAGTACGCGTCACCGGTCGCGCTCGTCAGAGCGAGGCTGATCGTCGGGTCGCTCGTGTCGACCTTGACGACGGTCGAGATCGAGACGGTGTTGCCGACGGCGTCAACGCCGGTGAGCGTGTACCGGTAGCAGCCGGTCGTCAGGCTCTGGGCGACGGGCGCCGGCCCGTTGATCGTCGTCGGCGACCCGAAGCTGCCGCAGGTGTCGGGCGCCGTGAAGCTCGCCTGCGTCCGGACGAGGGAGGAGGAGGCGAGCCCCGACTCGGTCGCACTTTGCGCCTCGGTGTACTGCGTCAGCGCGCCGACGTCGAAGCTGCCGTTCGTCGAGTAGCTCGTCGAGCCGGCGCCCGTTGCGGAGGTTCCGTTGACCGCCAGCGCGCCGCCGGCCGGTGCGTTCGTGTCGGCGACGACGGAGTAGGGCCACGGAGCGCGCCGTCGACGGGACGGTCGTCGTCGCGCCGAACGTGTAGTCGACGTGGTCGCCGCTCTACGTCTCGCCGAAGTTCGCGCCGCCGTTCGCGTTCAGCGTCGCGAACGTCCAGCCCGCGTTGCCGGTACTGATTCCGCTCTGGTCGTCGGTCGAGGAGCCGGCGACCGTGAAGGTTCCGCCGGCCGACGGGCGGATGTACAGCATGCTCTGGCCGGAGCTCCAGACCGCGTTCGCGGACAGCCCGGTGAACGCGAGCCCGACGGTCGTCGGCGCCGAGGTGTCGACCTCGACGATCGTGGAGACCGAGACCGTGTTGCCGACGTTGTCCGTGCCGGTGAGCGTGTACTCGTAGCAGCCGGTCGAAAGGCTCTGGTTCACCGGGGCGGCGCCGTTGATCGTCGTCGGCGAGCCGAACGCGCCGCAGGTGTCCGGGCCGGTGTACGACGCTTGCGTCCGGACGAGGCTCGACGACACGAGGCCGGAGTGGGTCGCGTCCTGCGCCTCGCTGTACAGGGTCAGCGTGTCGACGTCGAAGCT
>VAWW01000011.1:28284-63020 GCA_005884575.1 Actinomycetota bacterium | reverse complement strand
CCGCGAGTGCGCCGCCGGTCGGCGCCGCGGTGTCGTCGACGACGGTGAAGGAGGAGGAGCCGGTTCGGCCCGCGTTGTTCTGCGTGTCGACCGACTTCGCCCCGGGGACGCCCGCGGTCGGCGTGTACGAGTACGTGCGCGTGACACCCGAGCCCGAGATCGCCCAGTTCGCGCCCATCGCCGCGGCACTCGGGAACGTCGTGCTCGCGATGCCCGTGTCGCCGTCGGCCGGCGCAGCGGTGACGTCGAACCCGCCGCTCGCCGCATTGTCCTTGAAGTAGACGATCGTGCCCGAGCCGGGGTAGTAGGCGCCGCCCGTCGCGTTCCCCAACGTCAGGCCGACCGTCGGGTCGCTGGTATCGACCTTGACAATTGTGGAGATCGCGACGGTGTTGCCGACGTTGTCGGTACCGGTGAGCGTGTAGCGGTAGCAGCCGGTCGTCTTCGTCTGGTCCGGATTGGCGGTGATCGTGGTCGGGGCGCTCCAGTTCGCCGTGTCGCAGACGTTCGCGCTCGCGAAGCCGGCGCTCTCGACGGTCAGCGTCGAGCTCGCGAGACCGGAGCGCGTCGCGTCCTGGGTCTCGGCGTAGTCGGTGCGGACGCCGATCGTGAAGCTGCCGCTCGTGGAGTAGGTGACCGGGGTCGCGCCGCTCGCGGCCTGGCCGTTGACGGTCAGCGCACCGCCCGCCGGGGCGGCGGTGTCGTCCACGACGCTGAAGGTCGCGTTCGCGGTGCGCGCTCCGTTGTTCTGCGTCGTCACCGTCTCCGTCCCGGGGACGCCGGCAGTACCCGTGTAGCTGTACGTCCGCGTCAGGCCCGACCCGGAGATCTGCCAGTTCGTTCCCAGGGCCGCCGCGGTCGGGAACGTCGTGCTCGCGATCCCGCTCTCCGCGTCGGCGACGGTCGCCGTCACGTCGAAGCCGCCGGAGGCGGCGTCGCTCTTCATGTAGACGCGCGTGCCCGAGCCGGGGTAGTACGCGTTGCCGGTCGCGTTCGAGGGCGCGACGGAGATCGTCGGGTCGCTCGTGTCGACCTTGACGAGCGTCGAGACCGAGGCGGTGTTGCCGACGTTGTCGGTGCCGGCCAGCGTGTACAGGTAGCAGCCGGTCGTCTTCGTCTGGCCGGGGTTGCCGGTGATCGTGGTCGGTGCGCTCCAGTTGCTCGTGTCGCAGGTGTCGATGCTCGAGTAGCCCGCGCTGCGGACGGTCAGGATGGAGCCGGCGAGGCCGGACTCGGTCGCGCTCTGCGTCTCGCCGTAGTCGGTGCGGATGCCGATCGTGAAGCTGCCGCTGCTCGAGTAGGTGACGGGTGTCGCGCCGCTCGCGGCCTGGCCGTTGACGGTCAGCGCGCCGCCGGCCGGTGCAGTCGTGTCGTCGACGACGCTGAAGCTTGCGCTGTTCGTCCGGGTGGCGTTGTTCTGCGTCGAGACCGACTTGGTGCCGGGCTCGCCCGCGCCCGGGCCGGAGTACGAATACGTGCGAGTTGTGCCGCTGCCGCTCGCCGACCAGCCGATGCCCATGGCCGCGGCGGTCGGGAAGGTGGTGCTCGCGATGTCGCTGTCGGCGTCCGCAACCGTCGCCGTCAGGTCGAAGCCGCCGCTTGCCGCGTCGCTCTTCATGTAGACGCGGGTGCCCGAACCCGGGTAGTAGGCGTTGCCGGTCGCGTCCGACGGAGCGAGCGAGATCGTCGGGTCGCTCGTGTCGACCTTGACCGTCGTCGAGACCGAGATGCTGTTGCCGACGTTGTCAACGCCCGTCAGCGTGTACCGGTAGCAGCCCGTCGCCAGGTTCTGCGCAACCGGCGCCGGACCGCTGATCGTCGTCGACGTGCCGAAACCGCTGCAGGTGTTCGGCGAGGTGAACGAGGCCTGCGTCCGCACAAGGCTCGACGACGCGAGCCCGGAGTGGGTCGCGTCCGCGGCCTCGGTGTACTGCGTCAGCGTGCCGACGTCAAAGCTGCCGCTCGCCGAGTAGCTCGTCGTCCCGCCGCCCGTCGCCCCGGTCCCGTTGACGTCGAGGACGCCGCCGGCCGGGGCGCTCGTGTCCGCCACGACGGAGTAGGTGGAGGCGGCGCTCTGCGAGCTCGCGTTGTTCGTCGCCTTGAGCGAGCCGTTGCCGCCGCCGGTCGCCGTGACGTCGAACGTGTACGTAAAGGTCGCGCTCGCCTGGCTGCCGGTCTGCGTGATGTTGTGGCCGCCGAGGTCGCCGCTCGCGTCGCTGTAGCTCGCGATCCCGGACTCGCCGTCCGTGAAGTTCGTGGTGACCGTGTAGCCGGAGCCCGCGGCCGGCCGGATGAACAGGCGCGTCCCGTCAAAGTAGGCGTTGGTCAGTGCGCTGAACGTGAGCGGCGTTGCGTCCGCCGTCGGCGCCGTGGTGTCGACGAGGACGACCGCGCCGGCCGTCGCGGTGTTGCCGACGTTGTCCGTCCCCTTCAGCGTGTACCGGTAGCAGAGCCCGTTCGTCGGAACCGTGTCGCTGATCGCGCCGGTCGCGGTGACGTCGCCGTCGGTCGTCGCGGGGCTGCCGGTGATCGACCCGGCCGCCGGGCAGACGCCCGCGCTCGACGGCGACGCCTGCGTCCGCGTCAGCGCGTTGCCGCCGGTCGCCTTCAGCCCCGCGGCGGTCGCGCTCGCCGTCTCCGCGTAGAGCGCGGTCACGTTCGGCGAGACGGTGAGTGAGTTGGAGAAGCCGCCGATCGTCAGCGCTCCGCTCGCCGGAGCGGTCGTGTCGCTGACGAACGCGATCGAGGTCGATGCGCTGTTCCCGGCGATGTCCGTGCCGGTCACCGAGTATGCGCTCGGGTTTGCAGCCGGGTTCGCCGTCCAGCTGAAGCTCGAGCTCGTGTAGCTCGGGCCGGTGCCGATCGTCTCGGCGCCGTGCGTCCAGTCGGTCGTCCCGATCGCCGGATATGTCGCGGAGGTCGGGCCCGAGCCGCCCGCGTCGGTGACGGCGTCGTCGAGCGTGAAGCTGCCGGCCGCGTCTCCCTTGTAGAAGAGCTTGCCGCCGGCGAAGTACGCGCCGCTCGCGGAGTTCAGCGAGACCGCGTTGGAGGGAGCGGTCGTGTCGATCGTGATCGTCTTGCTGTTCTGCAATGAGCTGCCGCCGTTGACGGCCGGCAGGGTGAGCGTCGCGTTATTGAGCGCGACGTCCTTGATCGTGCCGCCGTTGAGTGCGAGCGCGCCGGTGTTCAGGTAGTCGAGCGCGCTCGCCTGCGTGTCGCCGGCCTGCACCGTGTAGTTGAAGGTCAGCGACGAGGTGCCCGAGCCCGAGCTGTAGTCGACGACCGCGTTCGGGGCCGTGTTGAGCGTGATCCGCGGCGTCCCCGTAACGGTGACCGGCTCGGCGAAGTTGACCTTCACCGCGACCACCGATCCGGCGTTGTACGAGCCGTTGGCAGTGGTCGAGGTGACGGAGCCGACCGTCGGCGCAGTGGTGTCGATCGTGATCGTCTTGCTGTTCTGGAGCGAGCTGCCGCCGTTGACGGCCGGCAGGGTGAGCGTCGCGTTATTGAGCGCGACGTCCTTGATCGTGCCGCCGTTGAGTGCGAGCGCGCCGGTGTTCAGGTAGTCGAGCGCCGTGGCCTGGGTGTCGCCTGCCTGGACGGTGTAGTTGAAGGTCAGCGACGACGTGCCCGAGCCCGAGCTGTAGCTGATCGTCTGGTTCGGCGTCGTGTTCAGCGTGATCTGCGGTGTGCCCGTGACGGTCACCTGCTCGCTGAAGTTGACCGTCACCGGGATGAGGGTGCCGGCCGCGTACGAGCCGTTCGCCGTGGTCGAGGTGACGGAGCTGACGGTCGGCGCGGTCGTGTCGACGATGAGAATCGCGCTGGCCTGCAGTGAGCTGCCGCCGCCGACCGTGGGAAGCGTCAGCGTGCCGTTGTTCGCGGCCGCGTCCTGGATTGTGCCGCCGTTGAGCGTCAGCGAGCCGGTGTTGACGTAGTCGAGCGCAGTCGCCTGCGTGTCGCCGGCCTGGACGGTGTAGTTGAAAGTCAGCGCCGAGGTGCCGGAGCCGGAGGAGTAGTTGACCGTCTCGTTGGGCGCCGTGTTGAGCGTGATCTGCGGTATGCCCGTCACGGTCACGGGCTCGCTGAAGTTGACCGTCACCGCGATGACGGTGCCCGCCTTGTACGAGCCGTTCGCGGTCGTCGTCGTGGCCGAGCTGACCGTCGGCGCCGTCGTGTCGATCTTCAGCGTCTTGCTGTTCTGCAGCGAGTTGCCGCCGTTCACGCCGGGGAGGGTGAGGGTCGCGTTGTTCGTCCCGGCGTCCTGGATCGTGCCGCCGTTCAAGGCGAGTGAGGCCGTGTTCACGTAGTCGAGCGCGGTCGCCTGGGTGTCGCCCGCCTGGACCGTATAGTTGAAGACGAGTGCCGAGGTGCCGGAGCCGGAGGAGTAGCTGGCGCTGCGGGCGGGCGTCGTGTTCAACGCGAGTGTCGGCGTGCCGCCGCCGGTATTCACCGTGACGTTCTCGTTGAAGTTGACCGTGATCGGGATCACCGTGCCGGCCTTGTAGGAGCCGTTCGCGAGCGTCGAGGTGACGGAGCTGACCGTCGGCGCGGTAGTGTCGATCTTCAGCGTCTTGTTGTTCTGCAGCGAGCTGCCACCGTTGACGCCTGGGAGCGTCAGCGTCGCGGCGTTTGCCGCTAGGTCGCCGATCGTGCCGCCGTTCAGCACGAGCGAACCGGTATTGACGTAGTCGAGCGCCGTCGCCTGCGTGTCGCCGGCCTGGACGGTGTAGTTGAAGACAAGCGCCGAGGTGCCCGAGCCGGAGGAGTAGTTGACGGTCTCGCTGGGCGCGGTATTCAGCGTGATCCGCGGTGTGCCGGCGACGTTGACGGCTTCGTTGAAGTTGACGGTGACGGGGATCACCGTGCCCGCCTTGTACGTCCCGTTCGCGGTGGTCGACGTAACCGAGCCGACCGTTGGCGCGGTCGTGTCGACCGTGATCGTCTTGTTGTTCTGCAGCGAGCTGCCGCCGTTCACCGCGGGGAGCGTCAGCGTCGCGTTGTTTGTCGCGGCGTCCTTGATCGTGCCGCCGTTGAGGACGAGCGACGTGGTGTTGACGTAGTCGAGCGCCGTCGCCTGCGTATCGCCTGCCTGCACGGTGTAGCTGAAGGTCAGTAGCGACGTCCCGCTGCCCGAGGAGTAGTTGACGGTCTCGTTCGGCGCAGTGTTCAGCGTGATCTGCGGAGTGCCGGTCACGGTGACGTTCTCGTTGAAGTTGACCGTGACGAGGATCACCGAGCCCGCGTTGTACGAGCCGCTCGCCGTCGCCGAGGTGACCGAGCTGACCGTCGGCGCGGTGGTGTCGATGACGATGTTCTTGTTGGCGCCGAGGCTGTTGGCGGCGCCGGGGGTGGCGAGCGTGAGGGCGGCGGCGTTCGTGGCGGAGTCCTGGATGGTGCCGCCGGTGAGGGCGAGGGCGGTCGTGGCGGCGTAGTCGAGGTCAGCGGACGTGTCGCCGGCCTGCACGGTGTAGTTGAAGGTCAGCGTCGAGGTGCCCGAGCCGGACGCGTAGTTGGCAGTCCTGGCACTCGGCGTGGTGTTGAGGGTCAGCTGCGGGGTGCCGGTGACCGTGACGTTCTCGCTGAAGGTGATCGTGACGGCGATCACGCTGCCCGTCGTGTAGGAACCGTTCGCCGTCGACGAGCTCACGGAGCTGACTGTCGGCGCGGTCGTGTCGTAGACGAAGGTGCGCGTGGTCGTGCTCGAGTTGCCCGCGACGTCCGTCGCCTTGACGGTGATCGTGTACGTGTGGTTCGTCGTGAGCTGGCCGGCGAGCGTCGCCGTGCTGTACGTCCAAGCGGCCGTGGTGCCGCCGGTTGCGTTGTAGAAGATCGCGGCCTGGTTGAAGGTCGCGCCGCCCCAGAAGTTTCCGGCGCCGTCCTGGATCGCGATGGTGACGGTCGAGACGCCCGAGCCGCCGGTGTCGGACGAGCTTCCGGCGATGTTCGCCGGCAGCGTGGCAGCGTTGTAGGTGAGCCCGTCGCTCGCCGGCGTGGTGACCGACTCCGCCGGGTTGGTGGTGTCGATGACGATGTTCTTGTTGGCGCCGAGGCTGTTGGCGGCGCCGGGGGTGGCGAGTGTGAGGGTGGCGTTGTTGGTGGCGGCGTCTTGGATCGTGCCGCCGTTGAGGGCGAGGGCGGTGGTGGCGCTGTAGTCGAGGTCGGCGGCGGTGTCGCCGGCCTGGACGGTGTAGTTGAAGGTGAGTGTGGATGTGCCGGAGCCGGAGGCGTAGTTGGCGGTTCGGGCTGTGGGAGTGGTGTTGAGGGTCAGCTGCGGGGTGCCGGTGACGGTGACGTTTTCGCTGAAGGTGATCGTGACGGCGATCACGCTGCCGGTGGTGTAGGAGCCGTTGGCGGTGCTCGAGCTGACCGAGCTGACCGTCGGCGCGGTGGTGTCGATGACGATGTTCTTGTTGGCGCCGAGGCTGTTGGCGGCGCCGGGGCTGGCGAGCGTGAGGGCTGCGGCGTTCGTAGCCAAGTCCTTGATGGTGCCGCCCGCGAGGGCGAGGGAGGTCGTGGCGGCGTAGTCGAGGTCAGCGGAGGTGTCAGTCGCGGCGACGGTGTAGTTGAAGACGAGCGTCGCGGTGCCTGAACCGGAGCTGTAGCTCGCCGTCCGCGCCGTCGGGGTCGTGTTCAACGTCAGCGTCGGCGTGCCGGTGACCATGACGGGCTCGCTGAAGTTGATCGTGATCGGGACGACCTGGCCGACCGTGTACGAGCCGTTGGCCAGGGTCGAGGTGACCGAGCTGACCGTCGGCGCGGTGGTGTCGATGACGATGCTCTTGTTGGCGCCGAGGCTGTTGGCGGCGCCGGGAGTGGCGAGGGTGAGGGTGGCGTTGTTGGTGGCGGCGTCCTGGATCGTGCCGCCGGCGAGGGCGAGGGAGGTCGTGGCAGCGTAGTCGAGGTCGGCGGAGGTATCAGTCGCAGCGACCGTGTAGTTGAAGACGAGCGCCGTCGTGCCCGAGCCAGAGCTGTAGCTCGCCGTCCGCGCGGTCGGGGTCGTGTTCAGCGTCAGCGTCGGCGTGCCGGTGACCATGACGGGCTCGCTGAAGTTGATCGTGATCGGGACGACCTGGCCGACCGTGTACGAGCCGTTGGCCAGGGTCGAGGTGACCGAGCTGACCGTCGGCGCCGTGACGTCGGTGCTGAAGCCCATCGCCGTGGAGACGGAGACCGGCTGGCCGGAGGCGGCGAAGAGGTTGTTCGAGCTCGTCACCGCCGCCTGGAGGGCGCTTGTGGTCACCTCGGCGTCGAGCACAGTGTTGCTGATCCCGGCCGCGCCCGAGCCGGTGCTGTCCGCGCGGTACGTCCACGGAGCCATCCCTGTGACAGCGCTGTAGGCGTTCGTCGAGGGAACCCCCGCGGCACCGAACAGGCAGATGATGTGTTCCGGCGCCGCACCTGTGCCCACCGTCGTGATCGCCGGGCAGCTCATCGTCCTGGCCGCCGCGTTGGCGCCGCCGACCTGTGCGTTCGCCAGGGTGGCCGAGGCGAGCCCCTTGAAGACGTGGAGCGTCACGACGTTCACGGTCGTCCCGACCGAGCCCGTCGGCGGCGTCAGCGTGACGGCGATGTTGCTGTCGGCCGCGACGGCGCGCTTGTAGAAGACGTCCTGGCTGAAGGCGGTGGTGCCGATCGCGGCCAGGGCCGACCACGAGTTGCCGCCGCCGCCGTCTGTGGGGGCCGTGTACGTCGTCGAGTTGACGGTCGCGCTCTGCTCGACGACGAGCACGTCGTTGGCCAGGATCGTGTTCGGGGTCGTGATCGTCCACGTCCCTGTGCCCGTCACCTTGGTGGCGGTCGAGGACACACGCCAGGCGGCTGCCGGATCGATCGTGTAGGGCAACGGCAGCTTCGCGTCGTCGAGGCGGAGCGTCAGCCACCGGGCACGGCCCCGCTGGTCGATGCCCCAGTGCAGCCCCTTGGGCGTGACGTTGCGGCCGTGCCGGTCGAGGATCCTGGCGGGATCGATCTCGAGGGGCACGAGCTCGGCGCCGCGGAAGAAGCCGACGTACCCGTTGGGGCTCAACCTCGGCTCGAGTGTCGTGTCGAGCTTCCAGCGCCAGGTCCGCAGACCCTGTCCCCGGGTGACGGTCTGGTAGTGCTCGGCGATCGTCGGCGTGACGGTAACGGTCTCGCTGCCGAGCCGCGTCGAGCGCGACGCGCCGTGGCTGTATGCCTGCCAGCTCCCTCCGGTCTCGACGTCACCGGTGAGGCCGACCCTGCCTGCTGGGGTGGAGAAGGCGAACCCGCCCTTGTGGATTGCGACCCGGAAGTGGCGGCGCGGAGTTCTGACGAGCGATGCGGAGGGACGCGGAGCTCCCAGCGCCTTCGTCAGGAAGGCCGGCGTCGCCTTCGCGGTGCCGTGATGAGGGGCGAGTTCGTGCGCTGCGACGAAGGCGACCGCAGCGAGCAGAAGCACTGCAGCGCCGCCGACGAGCAGCGCCTTCCGGAAAGACAGCTTGTGCGCCGGCGAGCTCACGGCCCAACCTTCGAGTTTGAGTGGAGGGTTCGGAGCGGCTTCCCGACGAGGCGCCCAGCGCTGGAGTCGGCGCCAAGCGACCTCGCCTTCGCGGCACCGCCGAAAGTGGCGAGCTCGGAGACGGTGACGAAGGCGGCGGCCGCGGCGTGGAAAAGCGCCGCAGGAGCGGCGAGGGTCTTCCGGAACACGCGGCTGCCCTCGGTGGAGTCCGAGGACAAATTGCCATGCCGCAAATCCGGGAAGCTCGCCATTTCTCTCTCGCGCCTAGATGTGCGCGAGTCTCCGCGCCATTCATCGGCCGGCGGCGCGGCGGCGGAGAGACTCTTAGGACTTCAAAAGCAGAAAGCGCGCCCCAATTTCCCCCATCCGGGGGACGGCCGGCGGGTTACGAGCGGACGGGGCCGGCGACGTTCTCGCTGGAGGCGCTCGAGCCTCTTGACGGCGTCGCCCGAAGTCTAAACCTCTGGTTGAGCAAGAGCGTAAGTGGACGGCTGCGCTAGGGGCGGCCGACGAGCGAGCTCGCGACGGCGCTCGCGGTCCCGATCGAGTCGCCGACGACGAGGGCGGTCTGCTCGCCTTGCGCGCGAATGCGATCTGCCTGCCGGCGACGGTCCAGCACGAGTCGGCGGCGCACGGCGTCGTCGCCGGGAAGCCGGCCACGTCCGGGTCGAACGCCTCGTTCACGTACGTCGTCACGGCCTCGGCCGCACTGCGCCGCGTCGAGATCCGTGTCCCAGTTCAGTGCGACGGCGGCCGCCTCGCGGCCGACGAATCCGAGTAGATCGCCGTTCGCCCGCCACCCCACCGGTCGCCCACCTCGTCGAGGCGGGGGACCTGGAAGACGGCGAGCAGCGCACGAACGTCGAGCTCGCCGAACGTGTCGGAGTGCTGGAGCGCCAGGCCTCCCGCGGACGGCGCCAGCGTCAATCGCTGGCCGGGCTCGCGGGCGAGGAACGCGTCGACGTGGAGGATCTGCTCCGTCGTCGTCGGGAACTGCCGCAGCGCGCTGAAGATGGCCTGGTTGCCGCCGAGGTTGTGGAGGTTCACGACGAACCGCAGCCCCGTCGTGTACGGGAACTGATTCTCGAGCTCGAGGAAGAAGGACTGGTCTTGCAGCGCGTGCACGAGTTGCCGTAGGAGCCCGTTCCGCCGCTGGGAGCCGGCCCGCACGAAGAGCGTGCGCGTCACGGGGTCGTAGAGGCCGAGTATGTCCTTCGAACGGGCGACGAGCACCGGGCCGACTCTCCGGACTTCAGCAGCCCCAGGGCGCGGTAGACCGCCTCGTCATAGGTCTGCTGATCCGCGGGATACGGCTAGAGACTTCACGGGCCCAGTTATCGGCAGCCCTGCGGACGGGCAACAGGCCGGGTACCTAGACTTCGGGCATGGCCACGACCGAGGACCCGAGCGCCGAGCAGACCGCTACGGACGAATGGCGCGCCGGGCTCTACGAGGCGACGCCGGAGCGGGAGGGAGAGGCCTTCTCGACGATCTCCGGGGTCCAGAACGAGCCGCTCTACACGCCCCACAACGTCGAGGTCGACTACGAGCGCGACCTCGGCTATCCGGGCGTCCACCCGTTCACGCGGGGCGTCTATCCCTCGATGTACCGCGGCAGGCTCTGGACGATGCGGCAGTTCGCCGGCTTCGGCACTGCGGCGGAGACGAACGCGCGCTTCCGCTACCTGCTCGAGCACGGCCAGACCGGGCTCTCGACGGCCTTCGACATGCCGACGCTGATGGGCTACGACTCGGACAACCCTCGATCTCTAGGTGAGGTTGGGAGGGAGGGCGTCGCGGTCGACTCGCTCGACGACATGGAGACGCTCTTTGCAGGGATTCCGCTCGGCGAGGTCTCGACCTCGATGACGATCAACTCGCCCGCGGCAATGCTGCTGGCCTTCTACGCGTGCGTCGGCGAGCAGCAGGGCGTCCCGCTCGACCGGCTCCGGGGGACGGTCCAGACGGACATCCTCAAGGAGTACATCGCCCAGAAGGAGTGGATCTTCCCGCCGGAGCCGTCGATGCGGCTGGTCGTCGACATGATCGAGTGGTGCGCGCAGGAGATGCCGCTGATGCACCCCGTCTCGATCTCGGGCTACCACATCCGCGAGGCCGGGTCGACGGCGGCGCAGGAGCTGGCGTTCACGCTCGCGGACGGCTTCGCCTACGTCGACGCCTGCGTCGAGCGCGGCCTCGACGTCGACGACTTCGCCCCGCGGCTCTCCTTCTTCTTCAACGCGCACCTCGACTTCTTCGAGGAGATCGCGAAGTACCGGGCGGCCCGGCGGATTTGGGCGCGCGAGCTCCGCGACCGCTACGGCGCGAAGAACCCGCGCTCGTGGCTGATGCGCTTCCACGCCCAGACGGCCGGCGTCTCCCTCACGGCGCAGCAGCCCGAGGTGAACCTGATCCGGACGGCGCTCGAGGCGCTGGCCGCCGTGCTCGGCGGGACCCAGTCCCTGCACACGAACTCCTTCGACGAGGCGCTCGCGCTGCCGACCGAGAACGCCGTGCGGCTCGCGCTCCGCACCCAGCAGGTGATCGCCCACGAGACCGGCGTCGTGAACACGATCGACCCGCTCGGCGGCTCCTACTACGTCGAGCACCTGACGAACGAGCTCGAGCGGCAGGCCTACGATTACTTCGACCGGATCGAGCGGCTCGGCGGGGTCGTGGAGGCGATCAAGGAGAACTTCTTCCAGCGCGAGATCGCCGAGGCGTCGTTCCGCTACCAGGCCGAGGTGGAGGCGAAGCAACGGATCGTCGTCGGCGTCAACCGCTACCAGATTGAAGCTGAACCTGAGCTCGAGATATTGAAGATCGATCCGGCCCTCGAGGAGCGGCAAATCGCCCGCGTGCAGGCGCTTCGCGCGCGGCGCGACTCGGCTGCGGTCGAGTCGGCCCTCGCCCGGCTGCAGGCCGACGCCACCGAGGGCCGGAACCTGATGCCGCCGATCCTCGACGCCGCCGGCGCGTACGTCACGATGGGCGAGATGTGCGACGCCCTCCGCGAGGTTTGGGGCGTCTGGCGCGAGACGCCGGTCTTCTAGGCTTCCGCCTGATGGCACGCAAGATCCGAGTCGTGATCGCAAAGCCGGGCCTCGACGGGCACGACCGCGGAGCGAAGATCATCGCCCGCGCGCTCCGCGACGCCGGCATGGAGGTGATCTACACCGGCTTGCACCAGACCCCGGAGCAGATCGTCGAGACGGCGATCCAGGAGGACGCGGACGCGGTCGGCATCTCGATCCTCTCCGGCGCGCACATGACGCTCGTGCCGCGGATCCTCGACGGGCTGCGCGAGAACGGCGCGGACGACGTGATCGTCGTCGTCGGCGGGACGATTCCGGCGGACGACGCGGACGAGCTGCGGAAGCGAGGCGTCGCCGGGATCTTCACGCCGGGCGCGCCGACCTCCGAGATCGTCGACTTCCTCAAGGGCGCGGTGCCGGTCGCGTGAGTATCGACGTGCGCCGTGCGGGCGACGGCGTCGCGACCGTGACGATCGACCGGCAAGATGCGCTGAACGCACTCGACGTCGAGACGCTCACGCAGCTGCGCGACGTCCTGAACGACCTCGAAGCGGATGAGACGGTCCGCGTCGTCGTCCTCACCGGCGCCGGCGACCGCGCGTTCGCCGCGGGCGCCGACATCAAGTACATGCGCGGGCTCGACGTCGACGCCGCCAAGGCGTGGGGCGCGCTCGGCCACGAGACCACGCGGCTGCTCGAGGCGATGCCGCAACCGACGATCGCGGCGATCAACGGGTTCGCACTCGGCGGCGGCTGCGAGCTCGCGCTCGCGTGCGACATCCGCTACGCGTCCGCGCGCGCGCAGATCGGCCAGCCGGAGATCGACCTCGGGATCATCCCCGGCTGGGGCGGCACCCAGCGGCTGGCGCGGATCAGCGGTGTCGGCGTCGCGAAGGAACTCATCTTCACCGGCCGCAGCGTCGACGCCGAGGAAGCGCTGCGCATCGGGCTCGTCAACGCCGTCGCCGACCCGGTGCTCGACCAGGCGCTCGCGACGGCCCGCGCGCTGGCCGCAAAGAGTCCGACCGCACTCGCGACCGCGAAGCGCGCGATCAACCTCGCGCTCGGCGCGAATCACGGCGACAACCTCGAGGCCGAGACCGTCCTCTTCGGCGAGTTGTTCAGCACCGCCGACGCGCGCGAGGGAATCAACGCGTTCATCGAGAAGCGCGAGCCGCGGTTCACCGGCCGCTAGCGCGGGAAACACCAGCGGCGTGAGCCGCTTCGGCCGGTGGTATCGCGCCTTCGACCGCTACCAGCAGCGGCACGCGTGGCTCGGGTTCCCGCTCGCGGTCCGGCAGAAGTACGCCGACGACCAGGGCAGCTACCTCGCCGCGACGATCACGTACTACGGGTTCTTCGCGCTCTTCCCGCTGCTGCTCGTCCTCGTGACGATCCTCGGCTTCGCGCTGCACGGCCGTCCCGATCTGCAGAACCGGATCGTCGGCTCGGCGCTCGCCCAGCTGCCGGTGATCGGCACGGCTGTCAAGACGCACTCGCTCGAGGGAAACGGCCTCGCCCTGGCTGTCGGAATCGTCGCCGCGCTGTGGGCCGGGATGGGCGTCTTCCTCGCCGCGCAGAATGCGATGGACCACCTGTGGGGCGTCCCGTTCAAGCGCCGCCCGGATCCGATCCGCGCCCGCGGGCACGCGCTCTTGCTCCTGCTCGTCCTCGGCGGTGGAATCCTCGGCGCGACCGTCCTCGCGAGCCTCGCCAGCTTCGGCGCGCACTACGGCGTCGCGTGGAAGATCGCGTCGGCGCTGCTCTCCATTCTCGCCAACATGGTGCTCTTCTGGGTCGCGTTTCGCGTGCTGACGACGCGCGAGGTCGGCTGGAGCGCGCTCCGGCTCGGCGCGATCGCCGCCGCCGTGCTCTACGGCGGGCTGCAGCTCCTCGGCGGCTGGTACGTCGGTCATGAGCTCCGGCATGCGAGCGCCGTCTACGGAACGTTCGCGCTCGTGATCGGACTGCTCTCGTTGATCTACCTCGGCGCGCTGATCACGCTGCTCGCCGCGGAGGCGAACGTCGTCGCGCACCGCCGGCTGTGGCCGCGCAGCTTCTCGGTCGTCGTCGAGCTGCCGACGACGCGCGCCGACGAGCTCGCGCTGACGCAACGGGGCAAGATCGAGGAGCGCCGCCAGGACGAGCGCGTCGAGGTGGAGTTCCGAAAGGACTAGCCGAGCTGGACGAGCGCGGCGGTGAGCGCGCCGTCGTCGCCGCGCTCCGCCTTCAGGCTCGCGAGCGCGGGCTGCGTCCAGACGACGACCGGCTGCCCCTCATAGGCGGAGAGGAGACGCATGCCGCCGGGGCCGCCGGGCTTCTGCTGAACCGTGGCCGTCGCCGGAACGGCGAGCGTCAACGGCTTCACCAGCTTCGTCACTGTCAACCCGCTCGGCCACGACTGCAACGTTGTCACCTGCACCTGCAGCTTGTCGGCGGTCGCCGTGACGACCGTGCCGGTCAGCGAGAGCACGAACGGCGAGCCCGGCTTCGCGTAGAAGAGCAGCGGCGTCGCGGCCTGCAGGAAGGGATACGGATCGACCGCCTTGCCGCCGTTCTGGTGCACCTCGAAATGGAGATGCGTCGCGATGCCGTTCGCGTCGCCCGAGTCGCCGACGTAGCCGACCTGCTGTCCGGCTTGCACGCGCGCGCCGTCCTTCAATCCCGGCGCGTACGCGACTCCGGCGACGCACTTGCCGCGGTTGTCGTTCCCGGCAGTGAGGTCGTTGTTGAGGTGGATGTACTCGTACATGGTGCCGCTGTTGCCCTTCAGGTAGAGCATGCAGCCGGCGGCGAGCGACGTCGTCCAGAACTTGACCGTCCCGCCCTCGGCCGCGACTGCGATCGCCTTCCGCGGCGCCATCAGGTCGTTGCCCTGGTGCGGCCCGCCGGGACGCGGCTGGCCGAAGTCGTCGGCGTAGGTCACCGGCCCGACGACCGGGAAGACGATCGGCTGCACCATGACGCGGGTCCGTGCTCCGGCCGGCGCGGCCGCGAGGCCGGCGACGAGGACAAGGAGAGCTACCCCTCGGGCTGTCGTCCGGTGGCGGTTCATCAAGCTCCGGTTCGCGCTCGAAGGGCCGCACCCTACCAGGGTCGCCGGAAGGACTCCAGCGCCGGAGCGGGTATCTGGCGGAATGCGCTACCGCATACCGGCAGTCGCGGCGGCGTCCCTCCTGCTCGCCCTCCCGGCGCACGCCGCCAATCCTCAGGCCGCCGGCCTGCAGGTCGCGCTGCGCGCGCAGGGCCTGTACACGGGCCGGATCGACGCGCTCGTCGGGCCCCGGACGGTGCGCGCGGTGCGTGCCTTCCAGCGCCAGCAGGGGATTCCGGTCACCGGCCGCGCCGACCTACGCACCCGCGTCGCGCTGGGGCCGTTCGGCCGCCCGCTCTACGGGACGCGCATGCTGCGTCGCGGGATGTTCGGCTGGGACGTCTCGGTGTTGCAGTTCCTGCTCATCCGCCAGGGCCTCACCTCGCCGGTCAACGGCTACTTCGACGCGCCGACGGCGCGTGCGCTCCGCAACTATCAGCGGAAGCTCCGGCTGCCGGCCGACGCGATCGCCGGGCCCGCGACCTTCGCCGCGCTCGGGCTGCAGACGCGCGTCCCCACCGCGCCGGCGAGGCAGCCGCGGCGCTTCCGCATCTACGTCGTCCGTCCCGGCGACACGCTGACGAAGATCGCGCACGCGCACGGGACGAGCCTCAGGGTGCTCGCGCGCGCGAACAAGCTCGACCCGTCGCGATACCTGCTGATCGGCGCGAAGCTCCGCGTGCCGGTCGCCGTCGCCTCCCCGGCGCCGGTCGCGACCGCGGCCGCCGACACGCTCGCCGTCCGCGCCGCGCTCGACCGCTGGTCCGCGAGCTACGGCGTCGACGCCCACCTCGTCCGCGCCGTGGCGTGGATGGAGTCCGGCTACCAACAGCGAGTCGTCTCGTCCGTCGGCGCCGAGGGCGTGATGCAGCTGTTGCCCACGACGTGGCAGTACGTCGAGGACGTGCTGATCGGCCACCCGGTCGAGCATTCGGCCGACGGCAACGTGCGGGTCGGAGTGGCGTACCTCCACCACCTGCTGCAGACCTTCGGCGGGAACGAGCGGCTGGCACTGGCGGCGTGGTACCAGGGTGAGGCGGCCGTCCGTTCGAACGGGATCTACGCGGTGACGAAGCCGTTCGTCGACGACGTGCTCGCGTTGCGGCTCCGCATGTAGTCAGTAGAGTCTCGCGCGCATGAAGATCGCGGTGTGCGTGAAGCAGGTCCCGGAGGGGACGTCGCTGAAGCTCGACCCCGGGACGAAGCGGCTCGACCGCTCCGGCGAGGGGGCGCTGAACCACTTCGACGCGAACGCCGTCGAGGAGGCGCTGCGGCTGAAGGAGTCCGCCGGCGACGCCGAGGTCGTCGTCGTCTCGGTCGGCCCGGCGGGCGCGGCCGACGCGCTGCGCAAGGCGCTCGCGATGGGCGCCGACCGGGCGCTGCTCGTCTCCGACGACGCCGTCGCGGGCTCGGATCTCGTCGCGACGAGCCGCGTCCTCGCCGCGGCGCTCGAGCGCGAGGGAGCTGACCTCGTCCTCTTCGGGCAGCAGGCCTCGGATTCCGACGGCGCCGTGCTCTGGGCGGCGGTCGCCGACCGTTTGCGCCGTCCGCTCGTCTCGCAGGCGGCCGAGCTGTCGGTGGCGGATGGGTCGCTGCGGGCGAAGCGCCAGACCGAGTTCGGCTACGACGTGATCCAGGCGGCGCTGCCGGCGATCGTCGCCGTGTCCGACGCGATCAACGAGCCGCGCTACCCGTCGCTGAAGGGGATCATGGGCGCGAAGAAGAAGCCGCAGGAGACGCTCACGCTCGGCGATCTCGGCGTCGACGTCGGCCAGGTCGGCGAGGCCGGCTCGAAGACCGAGGTATACGAGTTCTCGCTGCCGCCGTCGCGCGGCGACTCGCGCAAGATCGAGGACGACGGCAAGGCGGCCGAGCAGATCGTCGAGTTCCTCGCGGAGAAGCGGCTCGTCTGATGTCGATCCTCGTCTTCCTCGAGCACCACGGCGACGAGCTGCAGAAAGGCGCGCTCGGCGTGCTCGCGAAGGCGGCGTCGCTCGGCGACGCGGATGTTGCCGCGGTCGTTCTCGGCTCGGGCGTGAAGCCGCTCGCGTCCGAGGCCGGCAGGTTCGGCGCGGCGAAGGTGTTCGTCGCCGACGATGCGGCACTCGAGGCGCCGCTGCCGCAGCCCCGCGTCGACGTGCTCGCGAAGCTCGTGCGCGACCACGGCTTCGAGTCAGTCTTCTTCGCCAACTCGGTGCTCGCCGCCGATGTGGCCGCCGGCCTTTCGGCGCGGCTCGACGCCGGCCTGAACTGGGATCTCACCGATGTCGTCGCGCAGGACGGCAAGCTCGTCGGCAAGCGGCCCGCACTGCAGGACTCGGTGTACGTCGACGTCGGCTGGAAGGGGACGGCGCGGCTCGCGCTGTTCCGTTCCGGCTCGTTCGACGCCACGACGACGCAAGGCGGCGAGCCCCAGGTCGAGGACGTCGCGATCGAGCTCGAGGAGTTCTCGCAGGCCGCGAAGATGGTCGAGCAGGCGCACGAAGCGGACGAGAGCGGGCCGTCGATCGAGGACGCCGACGTCGTCGTCGCCGGCGGCCGCGGGCTCGGCAGCCCGGAGGCGTTCTCGCTCGCCGAGGATCTCGCCAGGGCGCTCGGCGGCGCGGTCGGCGCGACGCGCGCGGTTGTCGACGCAGGCTGGTACCCGTACTCGCAGCAGGTCGGGCAGACGGGCAAGGTCGTCTCGCCGAAGCTCTATGTCGCGCTCGGCATCTCCGGCGCGATCCAGCACAAGGTCGGAATGCAGAGCTCGAACGTGATCGTCGCGATCAACAAGGATCCGAACGCGCCGATCTTCGAGTTCAGCGACCTCGGCGTCGTCGGCGACGTGCACACGATCGTCCCGAAGCTGACGGAGCTCGTGAAGCAGCGGCGCGGCTCGTGACGAAACCTGCCGACTATCCGTCGCCCTTCTTGCCGAGCGAGTTCGTCGCGCCGCCTACGGATCCGGCCGACGAGCGGATCGAGGTCGGCGTGTTGATCGTCGGCGCCGGCCCGGCCGGGCTTGCATGCGCGATCCGGCTCGGCCAGCTGCTCGCGGATTCGCCCGAGACGATGGAGCGGCTCGGCGACGTCCCGGTCGCAGTCGTCGAGAAGGGGAAGCAGCCGGGGTCGCACCTGCTCAGCGGTGCGGTCGTCAACCCGCGCGGATTGCGGCGGCTGTTCGGCGACCGCAGGCGCATCGAGGAGATGCCGTTCTACGGGCCGGTGCACGGCGAGTCCGTCTACTTCATGACGCGTCGCGCGGCGATGCCGATTCCCGCGCCGCCGACGATGCGGAACGAAGGGAACCACATCGCGTCGCTGTCGCGCCTCGGCCGCTGGCTCGCGGAGGAGGCGGAGGAGGGCGGCGCGATGATCCTCCCCGAGACCTCCGCCGAAAAGCTGCTCGTCGCCGACGGCCGCGTGCGCGGCATCCGCACCGGCGACAAGGGCCGCGGCCGCGAGGGCGAGCCGCTCGGCAACTACGAGCCCGGCTCCGACCTCGTCGCGCGCGTTACCGTCCTCGCCGAGGGGACGCAGGGACATCTGACCGGCGTTGCGCTGCAGCACTTCGGGTTGCAGGGCGAGAACCCGCAGGTCTGGGCGCTCGGCGTCAAGGAGGTCTGGAAGGTCGAAAAGCCGCTTCGCTCGATCGTCCACACGATGGGCTGGCCGCTTAGGCCCTCGCCGCGGTACCGGGAGTTCGGCGGCTCGTTCATCTATCCGATGGGCGACGACATGCTGACGATCGGAATGGTCGTCGGGCTCGACTACCGCGACGCGGCGCTGTCGGTGCACGACGTGCTGCAGGAGTTCAAGACGCATCCGAGGATCCGGAAGATGCTCGAGGGCGGCGAGCGCGTGCAGTGGGGCGCGAAGACGATTCCCGAGGGCGGCTTCTACTCGCTGCCGCGGAAGCTCAACGCACCGGGCCTGCTGCTCTGCGGCGACGGCGCGGGGATGGTGAACGTACCGGCGCTGAAGGGAATTCACTATGCGCTCGAGTCGGGCCGGCTCGCGGCGGAGGCTGCGTTCGGCGCACTGCAGCGCGGCACGACGCCGGCGACGCCGGGCGCGCTCGACGCGTACGACGACGCGGTGCGCGAGAGCTACATCTGGAAGGACCTCTACGAGGTGCGCAACATGCGCCAGGCGTTCGGCCGCGGGTTCTACCTCGGCGGCGCGCTCGCGTCGGCGATGACCGTGACGAAGGGGCGCTTCCCGCCCGGCCCGTTCCGGACCGAGCCGGACGCGGAGCAGGAGATCATTGCAACCGACCGCGCCGCGAGCTATCCGGCGCCGGATGGCAAGCTCACGTTCGACAAGCTCTCATCCGTTTTCCTCTCGGGCAACAAGACACGCGACGACCAACCCAACCACATCCGCGTGCAGACGAAGGTGCCGCGCGAGGTCGCGGAGCTGTGGACGCACATGTGCCCGGCGCAGGTCTACGAGGTCGGGGCCGAGGACGGCGACGGGACCGTGATCGTCCGGCTCGCGCCGTCGAACTGCGTCCAGTGCGGCGCGATCACCGCCAAGGGCGGCCGGCTCACCCCGCCGGAGGGCGGCTCGGGCCCCGAGTACACGCTGACGTAAAACCGTTCGCCGGCCGCCGCCGTAGAACAGGTCCATGAAAGCCAGGCTGATCGGACTCGCCCTCGCCGCCCTGCCGCTGCTCGCCGCCGGCTGCGGCAAGGGCAAGTATTGACGCGGGAAACCTAGGTTCCCGCGGGCCCTTCCTGCGCGTGGCGCCTGTTTGGTGTGGCTGCGGCGCGGCGTCGGCGACGCATAGGGCTCAGGCTTCAAGGTCGCGGTAGCGCGCCTCGAACAGGCAATAGAGGCCATAGGCGAGCAGGCCCGCGGCCGTGATTCCGAGCAGCACCTTTCCGTAAGACTCGTGTGCGAGCCGCGCGAGGGCGCCGTCGAGACCGACCGCGTCCTGCCGGTCGTACTCGACGGCGGCCTTGGCGACGAACCAAGCGACGATCGCGAACACGACACCGCGCGCGACATGCCCGGCGACGCCGAGACTGACGGCGGCGCGCTCGGCGATGTCGCCCATCCCGCTCAGCTTGTCTTCGAACTTGCGCGTCACTCCGCGGTAGACGTTGAACGCCGAGGCGGCTGCAACGGCGAGTGCCACGGCGAAGACGAGTTCGCGCCCCGCCGGCCACCCGAGGACGCCGCCAGTCTTCCGCTTCTCCCCGCCGCGTCCGCCGCCGGCGAGGATGGAGATCGCCGTCCAGAGCAGTGCGACGTAGACCGCCGCCTTCGCGACGGATGCGCCGCGCTTCGCAAGCCCCTTCGCGTCGTCGCCCTCGTCGCGGAGGTCGAGAATCGCATCGGCGAGCCGCCACATCGCGTAGCCCGCGAAGCCGGCGGCCAGCAGCGCGAGCACCACCTCCCCGAAGGGCTGGTCGGCGATCGCGCGGAGCGCGCCCTGGCGGTCCGTCGTCTCGCCGCCGCGCTCGACCGCGACGAGGATCGCGAGCACGCCGACGAGCGCGAACGAAATTCCCTTCGCGGCGAGCCCTGCGCCGCCGACCACCTCCAGCCACGGACTTCCACGCAGGCGCCGCAACGCAACCGGAAGCATCGCCGCCACGTGGCGCCGACTTCCCTCACTGCGCAAACCGCAAGCGTCCGACTAGGATCGGCGCATGGCCACGACCGGCTCCGACCTGGTCACCCTCGACGACGTCTACGCGGCGCGCGAGCGCATCGACGGACGCCTGCACCGCACGCCGCTCCTCCGTTCGGCGACGCTGTCGAAGCAGACCGGCGGCGACGTCCGCTTCAAGGCCGAGCTCTTCCAGCGCACGGGCTCGTTCAAGCCGCGCGGCGTTCTGAACAGGCTCGCGACGTTGACCGACGACGAGAAGGCGCGCGGCGTGATCTCGATCTCGGCAGGCAACCACGCGCAGGCGCTCGCCTACGCCTCGGCCGTCGAGGGCATCGACGCGCTCGTCGTCATGTGGAGGACGGCGAGCCCGATGAAGATCGCCGCCGCGCGCGGCTACGGCGCGACCGTCGACGACAGCGCTGCCGACATCCCGGCGGCGTTCGAGTACCTCGACCGGCTCGTCGAGGAAACCGGTCGAACGCTCGTCCATCCGTATGACGACCCGCTCGTGATGGCGGGCCAGGGAACGGTCGGGCTCGAGATCCTCGAGGACGCACCGGAGACCGACGTCGCGCTCGTCCCGGTCGGCGGCGGCGGCCTCGTCTCGGGCATCGCCGCAGCGGTCAAGGGCTCGAAGCCCGGTGCGCGCGTGATCGCGATCGAGCCGGAGCTCTCCGCCGCGCTGCACGAGAGCCTGAAGGTCGGCGAGCCCGTGACCATCGAGCCGCGCTCGCTGGCGGACGGGCTCAACGGCCCGTATGCGGGGCCGAACTGCGTGGAGGTCTGCACCGCGCTCGGGGTCGAGTCGGTGCTCGTCACCGACGAGGAGATCAAGGACGCGTTCCGCTTCCTGTACGGCCGGATGAAGCTTGCGTGCGAGCCGGCCGGCGCGGCCACGGCGGCTGCTCTGCTCTCCGGGAGGGTGGCCGTCGAGCCGGGTCAGACGGTCGCCGCGGTCGTCTCCGGCGGCAACGTGGCACGCGAGACGGCCGCTGCTATCCTGGCCGAGCATTGAAGGCCGGCATCCATCGAACTCGTTCGAGACGCGCTCGACGAAGCCCGAGCTGCACGTCGAGATCTGCGCCGAGTGCCATCCGTTCTACACGGGCAAGCAGAAGCTCGTCGACACCGGCGGCCGGGTGGAGCGCTTCCAGCGGCGCCTCGAGAAGGCCGGCGGCGCCCGCCGCGGCTAGCCCACGCCGATGACCACAGTCGGAGGCCAGGCGGTCCTCGAGGGCGTGATGATGCGCGGCCCGTCGAACTGGGCCGTTGCGGTCCGCAAGCCGAACGGCTCGATCGCGCAGATCCACCGTCCGATCGAGTCCCTGATGGCCCGCCACCGGCTGCTCCGGCTGCCGGTGATCCGGGGCATCCTGGCGCTCGGCGAGTCGCTCGCGATCGGCTTTCGCGCGCTCGCGATCTCGGCGAACTACGCGGCTCAGGACAAGGACGCGAAGGATTCCGAAGAAGTGGAGACCGAGCTCTCGCGCGGGGCGCTGATCTTCGCGTTCGCGATCGCGATCGGCTTCGCGGTGATGCTCTTCAAGGTCACGCCCGCCCTGATCGTCAACTGGCTGCCGATCAAGGGCACCGGCTGGTTCGTGATCGTGGAGGGCTTGATCCGCGTCACGATCTTCGTGCTCTACCTCAGCGTGATCTCGCTGTTGCCCGACCTGCGGCGCGTGTTCCAGTACCACGGCGCCGAGCACAAGGCGATCAATGCGTACGAGGCGGGGGAGGACCTCGAGCCGAACGTGGTCCAGCGCTACAGCCTCATTCACCCGCGCTGCGGGACGGCATTTCTGCTCTGGGTGATGGTGATCGCGATCTTCGTCTTCGCGCTCTTCGGACGGCCGGCCTGGTACTGGCTGGTCGTGACGCGCATTCTGCTGCTGCCGGTGATCGCCGGGCTCGCATACGAGTTGATCCGCTTCGCCGGCAAGCACTCGAAGAACCGCGTCGTGATGACGCTGCTGGCGCCGGGGCTCTGGCTGCAGCGGCTGACGACGCGCGAGCCGACGCTCGACCAGCTCGAGGTCTCGGTACGCGCGCTTCGCGAGGTGCTGCAGCTCGAGGCGCGAAGGGCGCCGGACGCGGGTCGCGTCGAAGTGATGGCGTAACGCCGTGCCTCGCATCGAGCGCAGCGCAACCGTGACATGGGACGGCAACGTCGCGCGCGGGGCAGGCCGCATCTCCGGCGACACCGGCGCGTTCACGGATCTGCCGTTCTCGCTGCCTGCCCGGATCGGCCGGGTCGAGGGGAAGACGAGCCCGGAGGAGCTGCTCGCATCCGCGCACGCCGGCTGCCTCGGGATGGGCCTCGCTTCGGAGCTCGCGAATCCCGACGCGCGCGTGGAGGTGCGGACGACGATCCGCATGGACGAGGTCGACGGCAAGGGCCATCAGATCGTCGCGTCCACGGTTGCGATCCGCGGTCGCGTTCCGGGCCTCTCCGCAGAGGAGTGGCAGGAGAAGGTCGCCGCCGCCGACGCGGGCTGCCCGTTCTCGACGCTGCTGAAGAACGCGGGCGTCGAGGTCACCGTCAACGCCGAGCTAGAGGAGGGCACGTAAGTGGCGACAGATCGCAGAGCCGAGGTGACATGGAACGGCAGCCTCACGGAGGGCAGCGGCAGGATCACGTCGACGACGACCGGCAAGATCGGCGAGCAAGACGTCTCGTGGGCCGCACGCTCGAGCGACAACGCCGAGTTGACGAGCCCGGAGGAGCTGATCGCTGCGGCGCACGCGGCGTGCTTCTCGATGGCGCTGTCGAACGGACTCGCGGAGGAGGGCAACGCGCCCGACGAGCTGCGCACCTCCGCCACGGTCACGTTCCAGCCGGGCGAGGGAATCACGAAGATCGCGCTGACCGTCGAAGGCAGAGTGCCGGGGCTCGAGGAGGACGCGTTCCGACAGGCGGCCGAGGACGCGAAGCAGAATTGTCCGGTCTCGAAGGCGCTCGCAGGCGTCCCCGAGATCACGCTGGACGCGAAGCTCGCGGGCTGAAGGCACAATTGAAGCGGCGATGGCCGCGATGTTCGACAGCCTGATCGACGATTTGGAGCGCTCCTACAAGGACGTACAGGAGCGCATGTCCGACCCTTCCGTCTACAACGATCATCGTGAGGCGGCCGACGTCGGACGGAGGCTGAAGGAGCTCGAGGGACCGTACAAGCTCGCCCAGGATTGGAAGTCGGCGCGCGACGATCTGGTGGCGGCGCGCGAGGATCCCGACCTCCTCGAGCTCGTCCCCGAGCTCGAGCAGCGCGCGGCGCACCTCGAGGAGGGGCTGCGGCTCGCGATGGTCCCGAGCGATCCCGCCGACCGGAAGGACGTGATCGTCGAGATCCGCCAGGGTGAAGGCGGCGACGAAGCCGCGCTCTGGGCGGGCGATCTGTATCGCATGCTGGCGCGGTACGCCGAGCGGCGCGGGTTCAAGGTCGAGGAGCTCGAGGCGAGTCCGAGCGACGGTGGCGGGTACAAGCAGATCTCGTTCGCAGTCAAGGGCGACGGCGCGTACTCGGTCTTCAAGTGGGAGGGCGGCGGCCACCGCGTGCAACGCGTCCCCGCCACCGAATCGCAGGGGCGCATCCATACGTCGTCGGCGACGGTGGCCGTGATGCCGGAGGCCGAAGACGTCGAGGTCAACATCGATCCGAACGATCTGAAGATCGACGTCTACCGCTCCACGGGGCCGGGCGGCCAGTCGGTGAACACGACGGACTCGGCGGTGCGCATCACGCATCTCCCGACCGGTCTCGTCGTCGCGATGCAGGACGAGAAGTCGCAGCTTCAGAACAAGGACAAGGCGATGCGCGTCCTGCGCGCGCGTCTATACGAGCGCGAGCGCGAGCGGCAGCGCGCGGAGCTCGACGCGACACGCCGCTCGCAGATCGGCAGCGGCGAGCGTGGTGCGAAGATCCGTACCTACAACTATCCGGAGAACCGGATCACGGATCATCGGATCAAGCTCACAGTGCACCAGCTCGACCGAGCGCTTGAGGGCGATCTCGACGACTTCACCGAGGCGCTCGCGGCGGAAGATCGCCGCCACGCGCTGGCGTGACCGCCCGGGAGGCGCTCCGCATCGCCGAGCTCAGGCTGGCCGCGGCGGGCGTCCCGTCGCCGCGCGTCGACGCCGAGCTGCTCGTCGCGCACCTGCTCGGCGTGAAGCGCAGCGCGGTCCATCTGGATCCGGAGGTCGACGTGGACGGGCTCGAGCCGCTGCTGTCGCGACGCGAGGACCGCGAGCCGCTCGCGTACGTGATCGGCGAGTGGGGCTTTCGCGGGCTCGTGCTCAAGACCGACCGGCGCGCACTCGTGCCGCGTCCCGAGACCGAGACCGTCGTCGAGCGGGCGCTCGCGCTGATTCGCGACGCGCCGCAGCCGCGCGTGCTCGACATCGGCGTCGGGTCCGGCGCGATCGCGCTGTCGATCGCCGACGAGCACTCCGGCGCCCGCGTGACCGCCGTCGACATCTCATCCGACGCGCTCGCGCTCGCGCGCGAGAATGCGGAGCGACTCGGCCTCGACGTAGCGCTCCGGCGGGGCGGCATCGACGCGGCCGCCGAGGGCTGGGACCTCGTCGTCTCGAATCCGCCGTACGTCGAGAGCCTCGAGGAGCTCGACCCCGAGCTCACCTTCGAGCCGTCCGCGGCGCTGCTCGGCGGGGCACTCCACGGCGAGATCGCCCGTGCTGCCCGGACGACGTGGCTCGTGCTCGAGGTCGGAGACGACCAGGCTTCTCAGGTGGCCGACGAGCTCGCCGCAGCCGGCTATGCCGACATTACGATCACGAAGGACCTGTCGGGGCGCGAACGAGTCGTGGAAGGGAGGCGCGGATGATCGACGAGGCGGTCGCGGCGATCCAGAGCGGAAAGCCCGTCGTTCTCCCCACCGACACGGTGTACGGCCTCGCCACCTCGCCGTACAGCGAGTCGTACACGAGGCGCATCTACAGACTGAAGGGCCGCGACGGGACGAAGCCGACGGCGCTCGTCGCCGCCGACCTCGACTGGCTGTTCGAGTGCGTGCCCGAGCTGCGCGGCCGCGCCGGCGTGATCGCCCGCGCCCTGCTGCCCGGGCCGTACACGCTGATCCTGCCGAACCCGGCGCGCCGGTTCCGCTGGGTGACCGGGACGACGCCAGGCGCGATCGGCATCCGCGTTCCGGAGCTCGAGGGCCCGGGCGCCGAGGTGCTGCGACGCGTCGGCGCCGTCGTCGCGACGAGCGCGAACAAGGCCGGCGGTCCCGATCCGTGCCGGCTCGAGGACGTGCCGGTGGAGATTCGCGAAGGCGCCGCGGCCGTCGTCGACGGCGGCGAGCTTCCCGGAACGCCGTCGACGGTGCTGGACTTCACCGGCAAGGAGCCGCGCGTCGTCCGCGAGGGCGCGGCGCCGGCGGCCGAGGCGCTCGAGCGCGCCGCGGCGGCCTTCGCCTAGCTCTGCTTCCAGCTCAGCACGAAATCGGAATGACTAGCCCCGGGCAGGGGCCATCCGCGCCTAGCGTCGCCCGGCGCGGATCGTCCAGCTGCGGGTCGCCGGCGTCGCGTCGACGTCGCCTGCGGCGTCGGTCGCGCGGACCGAGAACGTGTGCGTCCCGGCCGCAAGCCCGGCGATTCCCAGCGGCGGCGTACACGTCGCGAAAGCCGCGCCGTCCAGCGAGCACTCGAACGTCGCGGGGGCGCTCGCTCGGAAGGAGAAGAATGCGTCCCTGGCACCGACGGTGCCCGCCGGTCCGCTCGTGATCGTCGTCTCTACGCCCGGCGTGCCCATGACGGTCCACGTGATCGACGCCGGCGTCGGATCGAAGTTCCCAGCGGCGTCGACCGCGGCCACCGTGAACGTGTGAGTGCCGGGGGCGAGTCCGGTGTATGCAGCCGGCGTGCACGCGGAGGGCGCTCCGTCGAGGGAGCAGCGGAACGTCGCGGCGCGCTGGTTGGACGAGAACGACATCGTCGCCGCCGGATCGGACCCCGGCGTCCAGGCGATCGTCGTGTCCGGCGCGCCCGCGTCGGGTGCGGGCTTCGCGTTCGAGTCGCTCGTGGAAGCCACCTCGGCTCTCACGACGACGGGGGTCGAGGTGCCGATGTTCAGTGCGGCGTCCTGCGCACGCACGAGAAGGGTGTACGCGCCGCTCGCTTTCGGCGTCCACGTGAACGTATACGGGGCCACGTACTTCGTCGCAACCACCACGCCGTCCGCGATCAGATCCACTTTCCCGACGCCGACGTCGTCTGAGACCGTCGCGGAAACCGCCACGCCGTCGGAGCCGACGAGCGTCCCCCGCGCCGGCGACGTCAGCGACACAGTCGGCGGCGTCGCGTCAGGGCATGCGGCTGCGGTGCCGGAGCGGACTGCGTCCGCCGCGTCGCGGATCGTCGGCAGGGACGACTTCGCCGTGTCGTCGGCGTAGTTCGGGCCGGACTGCCAGCCTGTGAGCGAGGACTCATCGCTGACGTGGAAGACGAGGATGCCGATCACGTTCGGCTGGCAGTACGCGAGCTTGAACGCCTCGGCGTAGTACTGCGCCTGCGTCGCCTCGTCCACGGGTTTCACCGAGGCCGGCTCCGAGCTCGTGTAGAGGCCGGCCTTCTCCGGCGGGATCACGGAGTCGACGCCGAACTCGCCGTAGAGGATCGGCAGGGAGGATCCGGCCTGCGCCGTCCCGTCGAATGCCGCGCCGAGCAGAGCGACGAGCTTCGGGTAGTCGGCGAGCGAGATGGTCGTGTTGCCTGGATGCGCCATGCTCGGCGGCAGCGACGAGTTGTCGGCGTAGACGTGCAGGTCGAAGACATCCATCAGCGGAGCCTCGCGGCCGCTGTCCCGATATGCGGCGCCGAGGTCGCGGATGAAGGTGGTCGGCGAGTGGGTCTGCTTCGGCGACTGCGGATCGTCGTTGCCGTGCGGGTCGAGTGCGCCGCCGATCACCACGGCGTCGGGTCGTCCCGCCTTGATCGAGTCGTATGACGCGGCGAGGAGGGCTTCGTAGGCAGGCGCCGCAGCATCGGTGCCGTCTGCGTCGAACTGCGGCAGCCAGTAGAGGTTCGAATTGGGCTCGTTGCCGACGATGAACCGCGTCACCATCGGCAGGCCGGTCGCGACCGCCGTCGCGTACAGGACGAAGTCCCCACGGGAGGCGTCGTCTGCGGGCGTCGAGCTCGAGCCGACGTTGTAGATCGCGACGATCGGCTCGATCCCTACGGCACGAGCTGCGCCTGCGGCAACCTGGAGCTGGCGCAGGTCGGTCGCCGACGGCGCGGTCAGCCCCTTGGTCCACTGGGCCGTCAGGCGAACGGTGTCGAAGCCGGCGTCGCGCGCGAGTTGCATCTTCGCCTGCGGGTCGCCCCACTTCGCAGCATCCTCGACGGCGCCGACCTTCATCGTCGGCCCGCCCGCCGGCGCCGCCGTCGCGACGACCGCCGTCACGACGCAGGCGGCCGCGACCGCAACCGGACCAAGACCCCTGATCACGCTGTGCTCTCCCTCGACCTCGACCGCAGAAAGGACGCCGAGACTACCACTTCAAAATGAGGATGAGTAGACGCCGCCATCCCCTCCCTATCGGCCGGGATCGCGCCTCTCTTGAGCCGGCCGGACGCGCGAGTTAGCCGGCGACCCAGGCGAGCGCGACCGCCCCGGAGGCGGCGTTCTTGCCGTCCACGGCGATCCAGTACGTCGTGCCGCTCTTCGCGCGGAAGCGGACGCGGCTCGTCGTCGTCCCCGCGCCGGCGTCGTCGTTTGCCGCCTCCTGCGACAGCGACGAGAGGCCGCTCCCTCGGTACACGGCCAGCAGCGTGTCGAAGCCGGAGCCGGCGGTGTCGAAGGAGACGTAGCCGTTGCCGGGTGCGGTCCAGCGGTACCACACCGAATGGCCGCCCGTGTTGCCGGCGTGATTCGGCTCACCGGGCTGCTTGGTGGCGGAGACCGTGGTCCCGCGCGCCGAGCCATTCCACCCGGAGATCGCCTGCGCGGCCGCGAAGTTGTCGTTCGGCGGCGGTGGCGGGAGCGGCGCGAACGACAGGTTGAGGTGAAGCGAGCCGACCTCGCCGTTCTTCCCGTCGACCGCGATGTAGTACGTGCCGTTCGCAGCCGTCGCGAAGCTGACCTGGCTTGTCGTCGTCCCCGCGGCGGCGTCGTCGTTCGAGACGAGCGGGGTCAGGGTGCTCACCGTTGCCACCTGCGGGCCGGTGTAGACGGCGAGCAGCGTGTCGAACCCGCTTCCGCGGGTGTCGAGCGTCAATTGCTGCGCACTGTTCGTGTTCAGGCGGTACCAGACAGAGTGGCCGCCGGGGTTCCCCGCATGACTCGGCTCGCCCGCCTCCTTCGTCGCGCCGACCGTGATGCCGCGATCCGTGGTGCTCATTCCGTCCGTCAGCCATTCGGCGTTCGCGAACATGTCGTTGGACGGCGATGGGCCGGTGGACGAATAGCGCCACGCGAGGGTGTACGGACCGGTGGCGCCGTAGGCGTTGTCGAGCGCAATCGAGTAGGTGCGTCCGGCGGCGGCGGTGAACCAGATCTGCGAGTGGTCGAGGCAGAACGTCGGCCCCGAGTCGGCGACCGTCGTCAGCGCCGTGACGGTCGTACCCGTGTAGGCGCCCAGCACCTGGTACGACCACGCGCTCGAGCAGGTGTCGAAGGTGACCGTCCCGGACGTCGGCGCGGTCCAGCGGTACCAGACGGTCGCACGTCCCTCGATCCCGCCGGGGTTCGGCTCACCCGCCTGCTTCGATCCCATCTCGTTGCTGTCGCTCACGGAACCGTTCGCGCCGGCGATCGGAATCGTATTCGCGAACTCGTCGTTCGTCGGCGTGGAGATCCACGTCAGGGCGATCCGGCCGATGTGCTCGAACTTCGAGTCGACAGCGACCCAGTACGTCGTGCCGGCGGTGACGTTGAAGATCACGTACGCCAGCGGCCAGCCGCTCGGCTGGTCGTCCTGCGCCGCGACCTGTGTCAGCGACCCGAGCGACGACCCTGTGTAGACGGCGAGGAGCGTGTCGTCGACCTCGGTGCGGTCGTCGTCGGTCGTGAATTCGGCCTGACCGCTCGCCGGCGCGGTCCACCGGAACCAGAGCGAGGTGCCGCCGGGTCCGCCGGCATGGTCGGGCTCGCCCGCCTCCTTCGTCGCGCCCGCATTCGACTCGATCACGGTGCCGTGGTCGTCTCCGATCGGCGTCGCGTTGGCGAACGCGTCGTTCGGCGGCGGCGGCGGGCCGTTCCAGCGGAGCGTGAACGGATCGTCCGAGGCGTCCTCGGCTCCGCCCTTCCCGTCGACCGCGATGTGGTACGTGACGCCGGGGGTCGCCTGGAACGAGACACGGTCGGTCGTCGGCCCGCCCCAGCCGTCGTTCGCCGCCACCTGAGTCAATGAGGAGACACTCGAGCCTGTGTAAACGGCGAGCACGAGGTCGACGTCGCTCGCGGTCCGGAAGGTCGCCGTGCCGCTCGCCGGCGCGGTCCAGTCGAACCAGACGGAGTGGCCTCCCGCGTCGCCGGCATGCGACGGCTCGCCGACCTCCTTCGTCGCGCCCGCGTTGACCGCGTCGACCGCACCGGACTGGGCGGCGAGCGGGCGCGCGGCCGCGAAATCGTCGTTCGCAGGCGGCGGCGAGCGGTCGAGGCTCCACGCCAGTGCGAACGAGCCCTCGCTGCGCGAGTCGATGCGGATGAAGTACGTCGCGCCTCCGGCCGCCGCGAACGTGATCCGGCTCGTGGTGGTCGAGGCGCCCGTGTCGTCGTTGTACGCATAGAGGGTCGAGGGGCTGTTCGGACAGGCGTCCCAGACCTCGAGAATCGTGTCGATCGCGCTGCCGGCGGTGTCGAACGTCGCAGCGCCGCTCGCGGGCGCCGTCCACCGATACCAGACCGAGACGCCGATACCGCCGTCGTCGAGGAACTGATCACACGTCTCGACGGTCGCGCCGGCCGTCGTTCCCGTGACAGCGCCCGCGTCGCCCGCGACGTCCTGGGCGCTCGCGAAGTCGTCGTTCGGCGGCCTCGGCGCTCGCGGTCCCTGCGCGTACGTCCAGTTGACCACGAGGTGCCCGGTCGCCCCGCTGCGCCCGTCGACGGCGATCGTGTACCAGCTGCGGTCGGCGACGGCGAAGTCGATCCCCGTCGCTTCGGGGCCGCCCGCCAGCGGCGTCAGCGCCGACACGGAAGAGCCGGTGTAGGCGGCCACGACGGTGTCGAAGTCGCTGCCCGCGAGATCGACGTGGATCGTCCCTGCGTACGGCGCGTAGATCGTGTACCAGATCGAGGCGCCGCCGGGCTCGCCGTCATGGTTCGGCTCGCCCTGCTCCTTCGTCGCGCCGACGTTGTTGTCGCGCAACGTCCCGCTCGTGCCGGAGAGCTGCGCCGCCTCGACGAAGTCGTCGTTCGCCGGCGGGAACTTGAACCACGTGAACGTGTACGGCCCGCCCTCCTGCATCGCGAGCGAGGCGAGCCGGAGCGCGTAGGAGGTGCCCGCCTCGGCGGTGAACTCGCCCTCGCAGCCCGTGCCGTTCGACATCTCCGCCGGGACGACGGTCGTCAGCGAATCGAGGCTCGAGCCGGTGTAGACGCCGACCGAGCAGTTGAACGGCCAGCCGGCGACCGCGAACTTGTAGTCGCCGTCGTACACGGCCGTCCAGCGGTACCAGACGGAGCGCCCGCCGCCCGGGGGCTCGTTCGGCTCGGCGGTTGCGCCCGACGTGTCCCCCTTCGTGCTGCCCGTCACGCCCGTGAGCGCGGTCGCGTTGACGAACGCGTCGTTCGGCGGCGGCGGCACCGGCGACCAGTTGAGGACGATCGATCCGGTCGGAGTCGGATAGCCGCGACCGTCGACCTGGATCTGATACGTGACGCCGGCGGTTGCGTCGAAGGTGAGCCGCGGGTAGCCGTACGCCCCGGCGTCGTTCGTCCACGTGATCGCGCTCAGCGCGCTGACGGTCGAACCCGTGTAGACCCCCGCGATGGCGAGGAAGTTGGTGCCGTTCAGATCGATCTCGAACCGGCCGCTCGCGGGCGCCGTCCACCGGTACCAAACGGTGAAGCCCATCCCCATCCCGTAGCCGGCGTTCGGCTCGCCCGGCTCGCTCGTGGCGCCGACGTTCGAGCCGGCGACGCTGCCGGAGGTTCCGGTGAGCAGCTGGGCACTCGCGAAGAGGTCGTTCGCGGGCGCAGCGGCGGCGACGTGCGGCGCGGCCAGCGCGATCGCGCCTGCCAGCGCCACCAGCACCACCTTTCGACCCCGTCCTGGCACCCGCCTGATCCCCCGTGCTCCGCAGCGCGAATTCCGGCGCGACGCGTTATCTCCGCGGCCGCCGCTTCCGAAACCGGCGAGCCCGCTCGGGTCCGGCGACGGCAGTACCATCCTCGGAACCCGGGAGAGGAGTGCCATGTCCGTCGCGCAGGAGACCTTTCAGCACCTCACGACCGCCGGTCTCGCCGACGTCGATCCGGACGTCGCCGAGCTGCTCGGCAAAGAGCTCGAGCGCCAGCGCGGACAGATCGAGCTGATCGCCTCGGAGAACTTCACGTGGCCGTCGGTCCTCGAAGCGGTCGGCTCCGTGCCCACGAACAAGTACGCCGAGGGCTATCCGGGAAAGCGCTACTACGGCGGTTGCGAGGTGATCGACGAGATCGAGCAGCTCGCGATCGACCGCGCGAAGGAGCTCTTCGGAGCCGAGCACGCAAACGTGCAGCCGCACGCGGGCGCGCCGACGAACACGGCCGTCTACATGGCGGCGCTCGACCCCGGCGACACGATCCTCTCCCTGCGCCTCGACCACGGCGGCCACCTGACGCACGGGCTGAAGGTCAACTTCTCCGGGCGGTTCTACACGATCGTCGGCTACGGCGTCTCGCGCGAGACGATGCGCGTCGACTACGACGAGGTGCTCGAGCTCGCGAAGGAGAACCGGCCGAAGCTGATCATCTGCGGCGGCTCCGCCTACCCTCGCACCGTCGAGGCCGACAAGTTCCGCGAGATCGCGGACGAGGTCGGTGCGCTGCTGCTCTGCGACATGGCGCACTTCGCCGGTCTCGTCGCCGCGGGACTCCACCCGAATCCGGTCGAGCACTGCGACTTCGTCACCTCGACGACCCACAAGACGCTCGCTGGACCGCGCTCCGGCTTCATCCTCTGCAGGGAGGAGCACGCGCAGGCGGTCGACCGCGCGGTCTTCCCGGGACTCCAGGGCGGGCCGCTCGAGCACACGATCGCCGCGAAGGCGACCTGCTTCCGGATCGCAGCGACGCAGGCGTTCCGCGACTATCAGGAGCAGATCCGACGCAACGCGGACACGCTCGCCGAGACGCTGATCGCCGGCGGCCTGGACATTCTCACCGGCGGCACCGACACGCACCTGATGCAGATCGACCTTCGGAACTCCGAATGGACGGGCAAGGACGCGGAGGAACGCCTGCACGAGGTGCAGATCACCGTCAACCGGAACACCGTGCCGTTCGACGAGCGCCCGCCGACCGTCGCGTCCGGTGTCCGGGTCGGGACGCCCGCGATGACGATGCGCGGCTTCGACGAGGACGACTTCCGCGAGGTCGGCGAGATCATCGCGAGTGCGCTCGCCGCAGACGCCGACATCGACGTGCTGCGCAGCCGCAGCGAGGCGCTCTGCGCGAAGCGGCCGCTCTATCCCGGCTTCCGCGGCTACACGACGTACGGCGGATGAGCGAGACCGTAACGACGACGACCACCGGCCGCCTGACGGTCGTCACGCATCCGCTCGTCCAGCACAAGCTGTCGTACCTTCGCGACAAGAACACGCCCACCGTCCACTTCCGCAAGCTCGTGAACGAACTGACGCTCCTGCTGACGTACGAGGCGACGCGCGAGCTGCCGCTCGAGGACGTCGAGATCGAGACGCCGCTCGAGACGATGACCGCGCAGCGGATCTCCGGCAAGAAGGTCGCGGTGTGCCCCGTGCTCCGCGCCGGGATGGGAATGCTCGACGGCGTCCTCTCGCTCGTGTCGAGCGCCCGCGTGGGCTTCATCGGCATGTACCGCGACGAGGAGACCCTCCAGCCGGTCGAGTACTTCATCAAGCTGCCGGTCGACCTCGACCAGCGCGACGCGATCGTCCTCGATCCCATGCTCGCGACCGGCAATTCGAGCGCGGCCGCGATCACCGCGGTCAAGGAGGCGGGTGCGCAGTCGGTCACGCTCGTCTGCCTCGTCGCTGCGCCGCCCGGGATCGAGCATCTGCACGAGGTACACCCGGACGTGCACATCGTCACCGCAGCGGTCGACCGCGGGCTGAACGAGCGGGGATTCATCGTCCCCGGTCTCGGCGACGCGGGAGACCGGCTCTACGGGACGAAGTAGAGCGCATGCACCAGGGCGTCCTCGACACGCTCGGCGACAACCTCTCGGTCGTCTGGGGCGGCGCCATCGCCCTCGCGATCGTCGTCCTGCTGACGCCGGCGGTCGGCGGGATGGCCCGGCTGCTGGGCGTCGTCGACGCCGTCGGCGGGCGGCGGATCAACCGGCGCGCCGTGCCGCGCCTCGGCGGGGTCGCGCTCTTCCTCGGCATCTTCGTCCCGGCGCTCGCGTTCCTCCACCAGGGCCGTGAGACGCGCGGGCTGCTGCTCGGCTCCGCGGTCGCGGTGACGGTCGGCGCCGTCGACGACTTCCGCGGCCTGGCCTGGTGGGAGAAGCTCGCCGGGCAGTTCGTCGCCGCGGTGATTCCGGTCGGCTTCGGCGTGTGGGTCGACCGCTTTACGTTTCCGTTCCTCGGCGTGCACACGCTGCCGGCCTGGGTCGGGATGCCGCTGACCGTGATCTGGATCGTCGCGATCATGAACATGGTCAACTTCCTCGACGGGATGGACGGGCTCGCCGCCGGCGTTGCCGCGATCGCCGGCTTCACGTTTTGCGTGATCGCGCTCTCGCTCGGCAAGACGGATCCCGCAATCCTCTCGGCGATCGTGTTCGGCGCCGCGCTCGGCTTCCTGCGCCACAACTTCTATCCGGCTCGGATCTTCATGGGCGACTCGGGGGCGCTGCTGCTCGGCTTTGTGCTGGCGACGGTCTCGGTGCAGGGCCTGCTCAAGACCGCCGCGACCGTCGCGCTGTTCTTCCCGCTGCTCGTGCTCGCGGTCCCGATCATCGACACGTCGTTCGTCGTCGCGCGGCGGCTCAAGCATCGCGAGAAGGTCTTCGCCGGCGACCAGGCGCACCTGCATCACCGCTTCCTCCGGCGCGGCTTCAGCCAGCGCACTGCCGCGCTCTACATGTACGCGTGGTGCCTGAGCCTCGCCGCCGCAGCGCTGGCGACGCGCTTCATTCCGTTCCGTGCGCACGGCGTGTGGCACGTCTGGCCGACGCTCGCGGTCGCCGCGATCGGCCTCGTCGCGCTCGGCATGTCGTTCTACACGGTCTACCTGCTCGAGATCGTGAAGCTCGCGAGCCCGCTCGCGCGCCGTCGCGACGCGGATGCGCGCGAGCGCAGGACTGCGTAGGCGCCGAATACCACCGCGGCCTTGGCCGTGCGCTCCGCGTTGAGCACCGCGCGCG
>VAWW01000011.1:0-28247 GCA_005884575.1 Actinomycetota bacterium | reverse complement strand
CGCGAGGTACAGCCCGGCAACGGGTGTCTCCGGCCGGCCGAGCCCCGTGACCGGCCGCCACACGAGCTGTTGATACAGCTCGGCCGTGCCGCCGCCGATCGCTCCCCCCGCGAGGTTCGCGTCCTCGCGCTCGAGCTCGGACGGTCCGCGCACGCGCCGGCTGCGGATCAGGTCGCGAAACCCCGGCGCGAGCGCCTCGACGCGCTCCTCCATCCGGTCGGCGACCGCCGCCGTGTCGACGCTCGCATCTTGCGGCACTCGTGTGTACGCCCACGCGGTCTCCTTCCCGGCGGGCATCCGCGTCGCGTCGGCCATCGAGTACTGGCCGAAGACGAGAAAGGGATTACGGGGCACGAGGCCACGCACGAGCTCGCTCGCCGAGACCGTCAGCTCGTCGATCCCCTCCGCGATGTGGATCACCGGTGCGCGCCGCGCGTCGTCGGACGAGTCCCACTGCCAGCGGCGCAGGTCGCGCAGCACGCGGTCGGGCACGTCTTCCCGCCGCAGCAGCCCGAGATAGAGGTTCGGCGCGGAGACGTCGGCGAGCACCGCCCGCCTCGCGCCGATCTCCTCACCGCCGGCGAGCCGGACGCCGACAGCGCACCGCCGACGCACGAGCACCCGCTCGACGCGTGCGCCATACGCGATCGTTCCGCCTTTCGACTCGAGTCGGCGGACGAGCGCGTCGGTCAGCGCGCCGGCGCCGCCGCGCGGCGTCGGGAAGCCGACGTCCTGTCCCAGCGCGCTGAGGAGCCAGCCGAAGAACGCGCCGAGCGTCGTCCCGGGCCCGAAGTCCGCGTGCAGGCCGTTCCCTGCGACGAGGCGCGCGGCGCCGTCGCCGCGGAACTCCTCGACCGCGAACCGCCGGATCGGCAGGATCGCCATGCGGACGAAGCGCAGCAGGTCGCCCGGGCCGAGCCGGCGCGCGAGCCCGAGCGTCGGGAGGACAACCGGCATCGGCGTGACCATCCCCTGCAACAACGGTGCGCGGACGCGCAGCCACAACCGGAACAGCCGCCGCCACGCGTCGCCGTCCCCTGGCGCGAACGAGTCGAGAGAAGCGGCCGTCTCGTCGAGGTCGCGCGAGAGCACGGCGCACGTTCCGTCGACTCGCGGGTGCGCGAGCACGAGCGGCCCGTGGCACCACTCGAGACCCCAGCGCTCGAGCCCGAGCCGCCGGATCGCCGGCGACGCCGCGCCGAGCGGATAGAACGCGCTGAAGAGATCGTGGCGGAAGCCCGGCTCGGTGATCTCCGCCGTCCGCACTGCGCCGCCGGGTACGTCCTGCGCCTCGAGCACCTGCACCGACCAGCCCGCGTCGACGAGCAGGTTCGCAGCGACGAGCCCATTCGGCCCCGCCCCGATGACGATCGCATCCGGCATTGAACGTCTCTATGCGCGTTCGGCGTGCCGGATGAACGCGGCGAGCAGCTCGTTGAACGGCTTGCCGAGCCGCTGCACCGAGTGGCCCGCGCCCGGGAGGACGGCCCGCTGCGCGCCGAGGCCGTGCTCGAGCACATCGGCGACGGCCTCGAACGCAGGGTTGTGTGCACCCGAGACGACGAGCTTCGGGAAGGGCGCCGCCGCCAGCGCCTCGAATGGAATCTCTGCCTCCCACGGCGCTCGCTCGACCATCAGCGTCTGCGCCCCCTGCAACAGCGCAGGGGTGAGCCGACCCGGGGGCTGCGACGCGCCCACCCAGTCGAGGAAGCCGCGCAGGAACGCCTCCGGATCGCGCGACGACTCGCGCCAGTGCGCAGCCCCGCGCGCGACGAACTCGTCGACGACCGGATCGCCGCGGGCGACGCCGAACGCGGGCGGCTCGACGACGGTCAGTGAGCGGAGGTCGTCCGGCCGCAACGCTGCCGCCAGCAGCGAGATGACGCCGCCGTACGAGTGTCCGACGAGGTGCGTCGCCGGCTCGATCCAGTCCTCGAGCCAGGCCGCCTCGTCCTCGAAGTCGACGCGGTCGAGCGGCGGGTTCGGCGGGAAGCTCCGCCGGTCCGGGACGACGAGCTCGAACTTGTCTGCGAGCGGACGCTGGCGGGCCCACGTCGCCGCGGCGCCGACGACGCTCCCGTGCACGAGCAGAACTCGGGGGCGGTTCACACGGGTGATCGTACCGTGACAAAGTGACGCCGAATCCTCATATTTCAGCGGCGCCGCGTGTCACAAGCTCTGCTATGTTCCGGCGCGCATGGAGCCCGCGCCGAGGCCGTCGTTCGACCCCGTCTGGGCGGGAGCGATCCTGGTGTCCGGTGTCGCGTTCGGAATCGGAGTCGGCGCTCTCATCGGCTGGGCGATCGGCCACGCCGCCTACGGCGTGCTCGGCGGTGCGGTCGTCGGGGTGCCGCTCGGCGTCGCCGCCGTCTACTGGCAGTACCGTGGGGTCTTCTCGTGAGGGATGTGCTCTTCTCGACGCCGCGGCCGGTGCCGGGGCGCCTGTTGCCGGCCGTCGGCGGCGCGCTCGTGATCGCACTCGCGCTGCCGGTGTTCCTGATCGCCGACTGGCGGCTCGCCGGTTGGGCACTCGGCGCGGTCCTGTGGCTCGCGTCCCTGGCAGTGGATCTCCTCCTGACGCGCGTCAAGAGTCGCACCGGTAATCTCGCCGCCTCAGGCGTGCAGGCTTTCGGACTCTTCTTCAAGGCGGTAGGACTGCTCGTCGTCCTCCTGGCAACCGCCGTGACGTCGCCGCATCTCGCTGCGGCCGCCGCGATTGTCTACGTGCTCGCGTACACCTTCCAGCTCGGCCTCTCGCTCTTCGTCTACTTCGGGAGCACTCGGTGAGACGGCTGCTCGTCCTGGCGACCACCGCGCTGCTGACGTTTCCGGCGGCCGCGTCTGCGCGCGGCACGTTCGACCCGTCGACGGAGTTCGAGCAACACGAATGGGTGCCGATCCACCTCGGTCCGGTGAACATGTCGATCACGAAGGCCGTCGTCTACCTCTTCATCGGCGCGGCACTCACGATCCTGCTCGGACTGGTGCTGATGCGCGGCAGGACGCTGAACCGCCGCCAGACCGTCGGCGAGGCGATCTACGAGATCGCGCAGGTGCAGGTCGCGGAGCAGGGCCTTCCGAGCCGTGCGATTCACCGCTGGTTTCCGTACGTCGCGAGCCTGATGCTGTTCATCTGGGTCGTCAACATGCTCGGCTTCATCCCGCTCCCGCTCACCGGCGAGACGTGGCACGGGATTCCGGTCTGGGGCATCTACGCCGCGACGTCGTCCCTCTCCGTGACGCTCGCGCTCGCTCTCCTGACCTTCTTCTTCACGCACTTCGAGGGGATCCGCGAGAACGGCCCCATCCGCTACTTCAAGAGCTGGATCCCCGAGGTGCCGAAGGCGATTCTGCCCCTGATCGTGCCGCTCGAGGTGCTCGGCCAGTTCATGCGCCTGATCTCACTGAGCGTCCGACTGTTCGCGAACATGCTCGCGGGACACATGCTGATCCTGACCTTCATCGGACTGATCTTCGTCCTCGAGAACGTCTACCTCGCGGTCGTCAGGCGTTCATCTTCGCCGCCCTGTCAGCCATCTACATCGGCTCGGCCATCGAGCCGGAACACTAGGAGGAACCAATGCTCCACGCCCTCGTCTTCGCGACCAGCGGTGACGTGACCAAGGCCGGCAAGGCGATCGCGCTCGCGCTCGGTATCGGCCTCGGCTCGCTCGGCGCCGGCGTCGGCATCGGGAACATCTTCGGCTCGATGATCCAGTCGGTCGCGCGGCAGCCCGAGCTCCGCGGCGAGCTCCAGGGGATCCAGTGGCTCGGCTTCGCGCTCACCGAGGCGGTCGTGTTCTACGGCCTGATCGGCGGCCTGCTCGCTTACGTGCTCGTCTGATGATTGCCTCGAACGCCCTCATCAAGGTCACGCCGGGTCTGATGATCTGGACGATCGTGGCCTTCCTGGTCACGCTGTTCGTGCTGAGGCGGTACGCGTTCGGGCCGATCCAGAAGACGATCGACGAGCGCCGCGAGCGGATCCGCCGCTCGCTCGAGGAAGCGGATCAGGCGCGCGCCGAGGCGCGGCGCATGCTCGAGGAGCATCGCGCACTGCTCGGCCAGGCGCGCGGCCAGGCCGAGGAGATCCTCGCCGAGGCGCGCAAGACGCGCGAGGCGATGGAGCGGCGGATGCGCGAGGAGACCGAGGCCGAGCGGCAGCGGCGGCTCGAGGAGACCCGTCGCGAGATCCAGGCCGAGACGGAGCGTGCGCTCGAGCAGATCCGCACCGAGGTCGCCGAGTTGACGCTGGTCGCGGCGACGAAGGTGACGGGGAAGGTACTCGACCCGTCCGATCACCGGCGGCTGATCGAGGAAGCGATCCAGACGCTGGACTTCTCGGTGCTCGAGGAGCGCAAGAACTGAGCGTTGCGCACCGGATCTACGCCGAGGCTCTCTTCGAGGCGGCCAAGGAGAACGGGCGCCTCCCAGAGGTGCACGAGGAGCTGGCCGACTTCGCGGGTGCCGTCGCCGACGTGCCCGAGCTGCGCTCGATCCTGCGCAACCCGCAGCTCGAGCCGAGCGCGAAGGCCGCCGTGCTCGAGGACCTGCTCGGAGGCGCCGAGGAGCTGCTGCGCAACTTCCTCCGGCTCGCGGCCGAGAAGGGCCGCATCGGCGAGATCGAGGACATCGCGCGCGAGTTCGAGCGGCTGATGGCGAAAGCGGAACGGCGTCTGACCGTCGAGCTGACGACGGCGCTGGAGCTCTCGGACGAGGAGGCCGCGTCGATCGTCGAGCAGATCGAGCAGGCCTCCGGACGCAAGGTCGAGGCGACGCGGAGCGTCGACCCGGACCTGATCGGCGGGATCGTCCTGCAGGCAGGCTCGCTGCGCGTCGACGCGAGCGTCCGGGGCAGACTGCAACGACTGAGACACGAGCTCGTGAGGAGATGACACGTTGAAGCTGAGGCCTGAAGAGATCACGTCGATCCTGAAGCAGCGGATCGAGCAGTACGACGTCGAGACCGACCTCGCCGAGGTCGGGACCGTCCTCGAGGTCGGAGACGGGATCGCCCGTCTCTACGGCCTCGAGAATGCGGTCGCGCTGGAGATGCTCGAGCTCGAGCACGGCGTCGTCGGCCTCGCGTTCAACCTCGAGGAGGACGACATCGGCGCCGCGCTCTTCGGCGAGTGGGAGAAGGTCAGCGAGGGCGAGCCCGTGCGCCGTACCGGGAGCGTCGCCTCGGTTCCGGTTGGCGAGGCGCTGCTCGGCCGAGTCGTCGACCCGCTCGGCAATCCGCTCGACGGCCGTGGCTCGATCGACGCGAGCGAGCAACGTCCGCTCGAGTTCAAGGCTCCGGGCGTGATCCAGCGCCAGCCGGTGAAGGAGCCGCTCGCGACGGGAATCAAGGCGATCGACGCGATGACGAACGTCGGTCGCGGGCAACGCGAGCTGATCATCGGCGACCGTTCGACGGGCAAGACCGCGATCGCGATCGACACGATCCTCAACCAGCGCGATACGGACGTGTACTGCTTCTACGTCGCGATCGGCCAGAAGGCCTCGACGGTCGCGCAGGTGTACGAGCTGCTGCGCGAGCGCGGCGCGATGGAATACACCACGATCGTCACCGCCGCCGCGAACGAGGCGGCGCCGATCAAATGGATGGCGCCGTTCGCCGGCTGCGCGATGGGCGAGTACTTCCTCTACGAGGGCAAGCACGCGCTCGTGATCTACGACGACCTCTCGAAGCACGCGGACGCCTACCGGCAGCTCTCGCTGCTGCTGCGCCGGCCGCCGGGCCGCGAGGCGTTCCCCGGGGACGTCTTCTACCTGCACTCGCGGCTGCTCGAGCGTGCGTGCAAGCTGAGCGACGAGCGCGGCGGTGGTTCGCTGACCGCGCTCCCGATCATCGAGACGCAAGCCGGCGACGTGTCGGCGTACATCCCGACGAATGTGATCTCGATCACCGACGGCCAAATCTTCCTCCAGTCGGACCTCTTCTTCTCCGGCGTCCGTCCCGCCGTGAACGTCGGGATCTCGGTGTCGCGCGTCGGCGGCTCGGCGCAGACGAAGGCGATGAAGAAGGTCGCCGGCCGTCTCCGTCTCGACCTGGCGCAGTACCGCGAGCTCGAGGCCTTCGCGCAGTTCGGCTCCGACCTCGACAAGGCGACGCAGGATGCATTGAACCGCGGTGAGAAGATGGTCGCGACGCTGAACCAGCCGCAGTACGACCCGTGGCCGATGGAGGAGCAGGTGGTCGCGATCTACGCCGGCGTCAACGGCTTCCTCGACGACGTTCCGACCGAGGAGGTGCCGCGCTTACAGGAGGAGCTGCGCGAGTACCTGCGCACGGAAGGGACGATCTACAAGCGGATCAAGGAGACCGGCGACCTCGACGAGGAGACGGAGCAGAAGCTTCGGGCCGAGATCGACAAGTACAAGAACACGTTCGCCGTCAAGGCCGAAGAGACGGCGGCATAGCGACCCAGCAGGACATCCGTCGGCGGATCCGCTCCGTCCAAAACACGCGAAAGATCACGCGCGCGCTCGAGCTCGTCGCGGGTGCGCGGCTCCGCCGCGCGCAGCAACGGAGCGAGGAGCTTCGCGCGTACGCCGACAAGATGATGGAGCTGATGAGCGGCACTGCACGTGCTGCGTCGTCGGTCCGCAGCCTGGCGCTGCTGCAGCGGCGCGATGTCCGGACGGTCGCGATCGTCCCGATCACGGGCGACCGCGGTCTCGCCGGGCCGTTCAACTCCCAGGTCCTCCGTCGCGCATTCGAGCTGGGCCGCCGGGAGGAAGCCCAGGGACATCGCGTGCGGTGGCTCGTCGCCGGCCGCAAGGGTGCATCGACGCTCCGATTCCGCCGCCACGAGATCGACGGCCAGTGGTCCGGGTTCGCGGACAAGCCGACCTACAAGGACGCGCAGGCGATCGCGCACCGCCTCGCCGAGATGTACGTGAACGAGGACGTCGACCAGGTCGTGATCGTCTACAACCACTTCATCTCGCCATTGGTGCAGCGAGTGACGGTGACCGAGGTGCTGCCGATTCCGGAGGACGTGCTCCAGACGGACCAGCAGGAGCGCGAGGAGGACGCCTTCCGCGGCGACTTCATCTTCGAGCCGGAGCCGGAGGAGATCCTCAAGCGGCTGCTCCCGGTCTACCTCGAGACCGAGATCTACCGCGCGCTGCTCGAGTCGGCCGCGTCGTTCCTCGGCGCGCAGATGACCGCGATGCGCAGCGCGTCGAAGAACGCGGGCGAGCTGATCGACAGCCTGACGCTGGCAATGAACCGCGCGCGCCAGGCCGAGATCACCCAGGAGATCCTCGAGGTCGTCGCGGGCGCCGACGCGCTGTCGGGTTGAGTTGAACTAACTCCTCGCCGGGCCCTCCGTCGTAGCTCATATGGGGGCGGTGAAGGCCGGGTGTGAGCGTGCGCGGGAATGGATCTCGCTCGAGGTCGACGAGGAGCTCCCGGAGCTCGATCGAGCGCGGCTGCGCGCTCACCTGGCCCGGTGTGCCGCGTGCGCCGAGGTCGCGGACCGCGTGCGCGTGGTGGCGACCATGCTCGCAGACGCCCCGCTCGAAGAGCCGACCGCGACGGTTGCGGTTCCGCCCCGGCGGATCGGCATCGTCCGCCTCGGCCTGGCCGCGGCTGTCATTGCGATCGTCGCGGGAGGGTTCGCCGGCTCGCTCGCACCGGAACCGCACGCGGCGCTCCGGGTGCCGTACTTCGAGCAGAAGCTCCTCGCGCAGGCGCACGACCGCGGGTCGCTTCGCGGCTCGGTCGCGAGAGCGCTCCGATAGACTGGCCCGGCTCGGCAGGCGCCCGCGCGCGGCCGATTTCGCCCACGCAACGCCTCCCAGGAGACGCATGAGCAGCAACGGTCAGAACGTCGGCAGGATCGTCGAGATCAAGGGCGTCGTGATCGACGCCGTGTTCCCCGGGCAGCTGCCCGGGATCTACAACGCGCTCAGCATCCAGCGCGAGGGCGGCGAGCTGATCGCCGAGGTGCAGCAGCATCTCGGCGACGACCGCGTCCGCGCCGTCGCGATGGACTCGACCGACGGCATCGCGCGCGGCGTGGAGGTCAGGGACACGGGTCAGCCGATCACCGTGCCGGTTGGCGACCAGACGCTCGGCCGGATCTGGAACGTGCTCGGCGATCCCGTGGACGAACGGGAGGCCGCGACGGGCGAACGGTGGTCCATCCATCGTGACCCGCCTCGCTTCGACGAGCTCTCCCCGACGACGGAGATCTTCGAGACCGGCATCAAGGTCGTCGACCTGCTCGCGCCGTACGTGCGCGGCGGCAAGGTCGGCCTCTTCGGCGGTGCCGGCACCGGCAAGACCGTGCTGCTGCAGGAGCTGATCAACAACATCGCCGTTCAGCACGGCGGCGTCTCTGTCTTCGCGGGCGTCGGCGAGCGAACGCGCGAGGGCAACGACCTCTACCTCGAGATGACCGAGGCGAAGGTGATCGACAAGCTCGCGCTCGTGTATGGCCAGATGAACGAGCCGCCGGGCGCGCGCCTCCGCGTGGGACTCTCGGGCCTGACGATGGCTGAGTACTTCCGCGACCAGGGCCAGGACGTCCTGCTCTTCATCGACAACATCTTCCGCTTCGTCCAGGCGGGCTCCGAGGTATCGGCGCTGCTCGGGCGAATGCCGAGCGCGGTCGGCTACCAGCCCACGCTCGCCACGGAGATGGGCCAGCTCCAGGAGCGCATCACATCGACGCGGACAGGCTCGGTCACTTCGGTGCAGGCGATCTACGTGCCGGCGGACGACCTCACCGATCCGGCGCCGGCCAACACGTTCGCGCACCTCGACTCGACGACGGTGCTCTCGCGCGCGCTCGTCGAGCAGGGCATCTATCCCGCGATCGACCCGCTCGACTCGACCTCGCGTGCGCTCGCGCGTGGCGTCGTCAGCGACGAGCACTACGAGACCGCGACGCGCGTCCAGGAGATCCTCCAGCGCTACCGGGACCTCCAGGACATCATCGCGATCCTCGGCATCGACGAGCTCTCCGACGAGGACAAGCTCGTCGTCGCGCGCGCCCGGAAGATCCAGCGGTTCCTCTCGCAGCCGTTCAACGTGGCCGAGGGCTTCACCGGCACGCCCGGCGAGACCGTGAAGCTCGAGGACACGGTGCGCGGCTTCCAGGAGATCCTCGACGGGAAGCACGACGAGCTCCCCGAGCAGGCCTTCTACATGGTCGGCGCGATCGAGCAGGCGGTCGCGCGCGGGCGGGAGCTCGGCGCGCGCGAGGGCGACGAGCAGCCCGCGGCCGCCGAAGAGGCCCAGGCCGACGCTGAGACCGAGCTCGTCGAGGCCACCGCGTAGGACGTGGCCGACGAGCGGCGGAAGTTCGACGTCTCCCTCGTCACGCCGGAGGGCACGGCGTACGAGGGCGAGGCGGAGATGATCATCGTGCCCGGCGAGGCGGGGGAGATCGGCGTCCTCGCGCGGCACGCGCCCCTCGTCGCGCTGCTGAAGGCGGGCTCGACACGTGTGCATCTCCGCTACGGCATCGAGATCCTCGAGTTTGCGACCGGGCCGGGCTTCTTCCAGGTGCAGCAGGACAAGGCGATCGCGCTCGTCGACGACGCCGTCCGCGCCCAGGACGTCGACGACGACCGCGCCCGCCGCCAGCTGGAGGAGGCCCAGGCCGAGCTCGAGCGAGTCGACCGCGGCGAGTCGACGGCCGACCGCTGGCAGCTCGAGCAGCGGATCGCCCACGCCGAGAATCAGCTCACGGTCGCCGGGCACGACTGACGCGCGCAGTCCTTCCTGGTACACGCGCCCGCGTACGGGAAGCCCCAGACCCCGTGCCGTGTCTGTGCCGATTGTGTGCCTGATCTGCGATGGCCCTGCTAGTCTGAGGGCACCTGGAAAGCTTTGAACGGCAGCTTGGCGACCAGGATAAAAAACGCCTAAAGAGCCCGTGAGTCCCGGCTCCCGAGCATCTTCAGGCGGGAGCCGAATCGTTGACGGACACACGCGACAGCCTCGAATCCCTTCTCCGCGAGCGCATTGTCGTGCTCGACGGCGCCTGGGGGACGATGATCCAGGGAGCCGGGCTGGCGCCGGAGGACTACACGGGCGAGCGCTTCGCCGGCCACCCCAGGGACCTCGCGGGCGATCCCGACCTTCTCAACCTGACCCGGCCGGAGGTCGTGCTCGGAATCCATCGCGCATACCTGGAAGCGGGGGCCGATATCACGACGACGAACACGTTCACCGCGACCCGCATCGGGCAGGCCGACTACGGGCTCGAGGACGTCGTCTACGAGCTCAACGTCGAGGGCGCGCGACTCGCCCGTCGCGCGGCCGACGAGTTCGACGGCGCCCGTTTCGTCGCGGGCTCGGTCGGGCCGCTGAACGTGACGCTCTCCCTCTCGCCTCGCGTGGACGATCCGTCGTACCGTGCAGTGACGTTCGACGAGGTGTACGAGGCCTACGCCGAGCAGATCCGCGGTCTCCGCGACGGCGGCGCCGACCTGCTGCTCGTCGAGACGATCTTCGACACGCTCAACTGCAAGGCTGCGATCGCGGCCGCGCTCGACGAGGCGCCGGAGCTGCCGCTCTGGATCTCCGTGACGATCGTCGACCGCAGCGGGCGAACGCTCTCCGGCCAGACGGTCGAGGCGTTCTGGGCCGCGGTCGAGCACGCACGTCCGCTCCTCGTCGGCGTCAACTGCTCCCTCGGCGCGAAGGAGATGCGTCCGTACGTCGCGGAGCTCTCGCGCCTCGCCGACACCTATACGAGCGCACACCCGAACGCCGGCCTTCCGAATGCCTTCGGCGGTTACGACGAAGGGCCCGAGACGACAAGCTCCCTCCTGCGCGAGTTTGCGGCGGAGGGATTCCTGAACGTCGCCGGCAGCTGCTGCGGCTCGACGCCCGCGCACACGCGCGCGATTGCCGAGGTGATCCGCGGTCTGCCTCCGCGCATCGTTCCGGAGCGCCGGACGCTGACGCGCTTCAGCGGCCTCGAGCCGTTCACGATCACCCCGGACACGAACTTCACGATGATCGGCGAGCGGACCAACGTCACCGGCTCCGCCCGCTTCCGCCGGCTGATCGAGGCAGACGACTACCAGGGTGCGCTCGAGGTCGCGCTCGAGCAGGTCCGCGGCGGAGCGAATCTCCTCGACGTGAACATGGACGCCGACCTGCTCGACAGCGAGCGCGCGATGACGACGTTCCTCAACTTGCTCGCAACAGAGCCGGAGGTTGCGCGAATCCCGATCATGGTCGACAGCTCGCGCTGGTCGGTGCTCGAAGCCGGTCTCAAGTGCCTGCAGGGCAAGGGCGTCGTCAACTCGATCAGCCTCAAGGAGGGCGAGGAGCAGTTCCTCGAGCAGGCGCGCCGCATCCGCCGCTACGGAGCGGGTGTCGTCGTGATGGCGTTCGACGAGCTGGGCCAGGCGGACACGGTCGAGCGCAAGGTCTCGATCAGCGAGCGCGCGTACAGGCTCCTCGTCGACGAGGTCGGCTTCCCGCCCGAGGACATCGTCTTCGACCCCAACATCCTCGCGATCGCGACCGGGATCGAGGAGCACGCGGAGTTCGGCCGCGCGTTCATCGACGCGATCCCGCTGATCAAGGAGCGCTGCCCGGGCGTCCACATCAGCGGCGGCGTCTCGAACCTCAGCTTCTCGTTCCGCGGCAACGAGCCGGTGCGCGAGGCGATCCACTCGGCGTTTCTCTACTACGCCATCCGCGCCGGTCTCGACATGGCGATCGTCAACGCTGGCCAGCTCGTCGTCTACGAGGACATCCCGCCCGACCTGCTCGAGCACGTCGAGGACATCATCTTCAACCGGCGCGAAGACGCGACCGACCGCATGGTCTCGTTCGCGGAGACGGTGAAGGGCGAGGGGACGAAGCGCGAGCTCGATCTGTCGTGGCGCGAGGCGCCCGTCGGAAAGCGGCTCGAGTTCGCGCTCGTGCACGGCGTCGTCGACTTCATCGAGGAGGACACTGAAGAGGCGCGGCAGCAGGCCGCGCGGCCGCTCGACGTGATCGAGGGCCCGCTGATGGACGGCATGCAGATCGTCGGCGACCTCTTCGGCGCCGGCAAGATGTTCCTGCCGCAGGTCGTGAAGAGCGCACGCGCGATGAAGCGCGCGGTCGCCTATCTCGAGCCGTTCATGGAGGCCGAGAAGGAGGAGGCGCTGCGCCTCGGCCTCGCCGACACGAGCCGGACGCAGGGGAAGATTGTGCTCGCCACGGTGAAGGGCGACGTCCATGACATCGGCAAGAACATCGTCGGCGTCGTCCTGGGCTGCAACAACTACGAGGTGATCGACTTGGGCGTGATGGTGCCGGCCGACCGGATCCTCGACACCGCCGTCGAGGAGGGAGCGAACGTCGTCGGCCTGTCCGGCTTGATCACGCCCTCGCTCGACCAGATGGTCGACGTCGCGAAGGAGATGCAGCGCCGCGGCCTCGATCTGCCGCTGCTGATCGGCGGCGCGACGACATCCAAGCAGCACACAGCGGTGCGAATCGCGCCGGAGTATTCGGAGCCGACGGTGCACGTGCTCGACGCGTCGCGCGTCGTCGGAGTCGTCTCGGATCTGCTCGACTCGGCGCGGCGCGCGCGGCTTGACGCGGAGAACCGCGAGCTCCAGGAACGGCTGCGGGAGCAGTACGCCGACCGCGACCGCAAGCCGTTGGCGGCGATCGACGTCGCGCGCGCGAACCGCGAGCGCGTGCCGTTCGACGATCTCGCCGTACCGTCTTTCACCGGGGTGCGCGTCGTCGAGCCGGAGCTCGCGACGCTGCGCGAGTACATCGACTGGCAGTTCTTCTTCCATGCGTGGGAGCTGAAGGGCAAGTACCCGGCGATCCTCGACCAGCCTGCGGCGCGCGAGCTCTTCGACGATGCGAACGAGCTGCTGGACGAGATCGTGCGCGACGGCTCGCTGCATGCACGCGGCGTCTACGGTTTCTGGCCCGCGTCGTCCGACGGCGACGATATAGTTGTCCGCAATGACAACAACGGCAATCCGACACGCTTCTGCTTCCTGCGCCAGCAGACCGAGTACGGCGACTCGCGGCCCAACCGCTGCCTCGCCGACTTCGTGGCAGCCGACGGGGACTACATCGGTGCGTTCGCGGTCACCGCCGGGATCGGCGCCGACGAGCTCGCGGCCCGCTTCGAGGCCGAGCACGACGACTATCGCGCGATCATGGCCAAGGCACTCGCGGATCGCCTGGCGGAGGCGTTCGCCGAGTACCTGCACGAGGTCGCACGGCGGGAGTGGTACGAGACCGGCCCGCGGCTCAGTCCCGAACAATTGAGCGAGGAGCGCTTCCGTGGCATTCGCCCTGCCTTCGGCTATCCCGCGTGCCCGGACCACTCGGAGAAGCGCAAGCTCTTCGACCTGCTCGGCGCCGAATCGTTCGGCATCGAACTGACGGAGAGCTTCGCGATGACGCCGGCGGCGAGCGTGAGCGGCATCTACCTCGGGCATTCTCAGGCGCGTTACTTCTCCGTCGGCCGGCTCGGACGGGATCAGGTCGTGGACTACGCGGCGCGCAAGGAAGAGCCCGTGGAGGAGGTCGAGCGCTGGCTCCGGCCGAACCTCGCGTACGACCCGGACGCGCCGGCGTCGGCGGCTCCGGCCGAGCCGACCGCCGCGGCGCGCTAGTCGCTCATCTGCGGGTTACCGGCCGGAGGGCCCGGGTAGGGCGCGGCGCGATGGAGGTCAACTACGGGTCGAGCGCGCCGTTCAGCCTCGGCGTCGAGGAGGAGTTCCAGCTGCTCAACGCGGACAGCCTGGACCTCACATCGCGGTTCGACGAGGTGCTCGCTGCCGCCGGCGGCGATGTGCGGATCAAGCCGGAGCTGCTCCAGTCCACGGCCGAGGCCGCGACCGGCATCGCGCGGACCGTCGGCGAGGCGATCGAGCAGGCGCGGGAGCTCCGCCGCAGCGTCCGCGACGCTGCGGCGGAGGAGGGCGTCCTCATCGCGTCTGCCGGCACGCATCCGTTCTCGCGATACGAGCACCAGGATGTGACCGAGCAGGAGCGCTACCGCGAGCTGATCGAGTCGATGCAATGGGTCGCCGAGCGGGAGCTGATCTTCGGCCTGCACGTCCACGTCGGGCTCCGGACCGCCCGGGAGGCGATCGCGAGCGCGAACGCGCTGCGGACGTGGCTGCCCGAGTTCCTCGCGCTGTCGGCGAACTCGCCGTTCTGGCACGGGCGCGACACGGGGCTCGCCTCGACGCGGTCGAAGGTCTTCGACTCGTTCCCGCGCAGCGGCCTGCCGCCGGCCTTCTCGTCGTTCGAGGAGTTCGAGCTGCTCGTCGAGCGGGGCGTCCGCACGAACTCGTTCACCGACTACACCTACATCTGGTGGGATCTCCGGCCGCACCCGAAGCTGGGCACGATCGAGATGCGGGTCTGCGACGCGCAGACGCGAATCGAGAGCGTCGCGGGCATCGTCGCGCTCGCCCAGAGCCTCGTGGCAACCCTCGCCGACCGCTACGAGCGGGACGGCTCGCTCCCGATTCAGCCGGTCACACTCGTCGCCGAGAACAAGTGGCGTGCCGCCCGCTACGGGCTCGACTCCGACCTCGTCGACCTCGAGCACGACACCGAACGGCCCGCCCGGGAAGCTGTCCGTGCCCTCGTCGAGCTCGCCGAGCCGGCTGCCAGTGGGCTCGGCTGCGCCGCCGAACTCGACGAGATCGAGCGCCTCCTCGACCGCGGCGACGGCGCCGACGAGCAGCGCGGCGTCTACGAGGAGAGCGGAAGCCTCCTGGCCGTCGCGCGCTGGCTCGCCGACCAGACGATCGCCGGTCTCTGAGGCGCCGCCTGCTGCGCCGGTCTCTGAAAGAACCGCCGACGGCTCGGCTATCCTGCTGCAATGCGGGCGCCCGCGAGGGCGTCCGACTCTTTCTATGCGGACGACGCTGAAGAGAGGCATCGGGCGGGGCGCAACCCTGAACGGCAACGGCCACCGGGCCGTCTACCCGCCGGGTGTCATGACGCCGATGCGGCGCTACACCGTGCCGCCGCCGCCCGCACGGACGACGCGCCAGCTCGTCGGGTGGCTCTTCCGCTGGACGCTGATCGCGATCGTGATGGTCGCGGCGGGGCTCGCCGGCGGGCTCTACCTCTACCAGCACCAGACGCTCGCGTCGTTCGCGCCGCACACGAAGAACGTGATCCAGGCGCAGCACCTTCTCTCGCAGCAGGTCCCGAACGCGAGCCAGCCCGCGACTGCGCTCGTGATCGGCTACGACACGCGCAAGGGAATCGACGCGGCGATCGGCCAGGAATCGCGCTCCGACACGATCATGTTCGTCCGCGCCGACCCGCAGCTTAAGGCGGTCTCGCTGCTCTCGTTCCCGCGCGACCTCGAAGTCCCGGTGCACTGCCCCAACCAGCCCATCGTGGTCGACCGCATCAACTCGGCATGGTCGCGCTGCGGCGCGCAGGGAACGGTCGCGACCGTGGAAGGTCTCACCGGCATCACGCCCGACTATCTGATCACGGTCAACTTCCACGGCTTCAAGCTGCTGGTGAACAAGCTCGGCGGCGCGTACATCCACGTCGACCACCGCTACCTGAACACACAGGGAGGTCCGGGCGGCTACGCGAAGATCTACCTCCAACCCGGCTACCAGAAGCTCGACGGACAGCAGGCCCTCGACTTCGTGCGTTTCCGTCACACCGACTCCGACCTGTACCGGCTCGCGCGCCAGCAGCAATTCGTGACCGCCGTGCGAGAGCGGATCGCGTCGAGCTTCTCCATCTTCACGGTCTTCAAGATCGTCGGCGCGCTGAAGGGCAACGTCGAGATCGCGAACGGAGCGGGCGGCGCGGTTCCGGCCGACGTCGCGCTCTCCTACCTCAAGTTCCTGCACGGCCTGCCGTCCGGCCACTTCTTCCGGACGAAGATCGAGGGCCTGGAGGGAATCAACACGCTGTCCGCGCCCCAGTCCTCGATGACGGACGCTGTGCACCAGTTCCTCTCGCCTGACGTCTCCGCCGCGACGAAGGCGCACGACGCCGCGCTCGGCCTGAAGCCGAAGGTGACGAAACCGACGCTGAATCCCGCGCGGATCACGACGCTCGTTCTCAACGGAACGACGACGCCGGGCCTCGCGCGCGACACGTCGTACAAGCTCGGCCTGCGCGGCTACCGCACCGTTCAGCTGAGCGGCCAGCAGCCGGCGAACGCTCCGAGCCAGAGCTACTTCCCGACGAACGTGTATTTCGACGAGCGGCAAGCGAACGGCCACCGCGCCGCGACGCAGCTGCAGAAGCTCTTCAACAACTCGATCGTCGGACCTATGCCGCCGGAGATCGTTCCGCTCGCGCAGAGCGCCGGCAATCCCTTGACCGTCGTTGTCCTCGGCTCGAGCTGGGACCAGACGCTACCCGAGCAGTCGATCTCGATCGACACGACGCCGAAGCATCAGCCGCCGGTCGTGATCTCGTCGCCGGGCACGACACTCCAGCCCTTGCGCGACCTCCGGCGGCGTCTGCCGTTCCGGGTCCAGGTTCCACACGTGCTCGAGCGGCACTCCGCTCTCGCAGAGCTGACGCCGTTCCGCATCTACAAGCCCGCGCCGCACCACAAGGCGCTGCGGATGACGTTCGTCACCGGGCCCGGCAACATCTACTGGGGGATCGAAGAGACCGACTGGAGCGATGCGCCGACGCTCGCGCATCCGACGGTGTCGCGGGCGTTCGGCGGCCGTCATTTCGACTTCTACTACAGCGGCTCGCATCTTCACATGGTCGTGCTCCGGGACCGCGGGGCGAGCTACTGGGTCGTGAACACCCTGCTCGACGAGCTCTCGAACGAGACGATGATCGCCATCGCCCGCGGGCTCCAGCCGCTCGGTCAGTAACCTAGAGCGCGTCATGGCGAGGATCGGCATTTTCGGCGCCGGCTACGTCGGTCTCGTCACCGGGACGTGCTTCGCGTCGCTCGGCCACGACGTCGTCGTCCGTGACGTCGTCCCGGAGAAGATCGACGCGCTGTGCCGCGGCGAGATCCCGATCTACGAGCCGGGCCTCGAGGAGCTGCTCGCAGCGAACCGCGACCGGATCGACTTCACGATCGACGTCGCCGAGGCGATCGCCGGCGCCGACTTCCTCTACGTCGCCGTCGGCACGCCGCCCACGTATTCGGGCGACGCAGATCTCTCGGCGGTCTGGACGGTCGTCGAGGAGCTGGCGGCCGTCGCCGGGTCGCCGATCGTCGTGATGAAGAGCACCGTTCCCGTCGGCACGGGCGACAAGGTGCGAGTCGCGCTCGACGCGCGCGGCCTGACGCAGATCGGCTACGTGTCGAACCCTGAGTTCCTCGCCGAAGGCACCGCGCTCAGGGACTTCATCCAGCCCGACCGGATCGTGATCGGGGCATTCGATTCGGAGGACGGCGACCGCGTCGAAGAGCTCCACGCGTCGCTGGACGCGCCGGTCGTCCGCTGTGACGTGAACTCGGCCGAGATGGTCAAGCTCGCGGCGAATGCGTTCCTCTCGACGCGCATCAGCTTCATCAACGAGATCGCGAACGTCTGCGAGCTCGTCGGCGCCGACGTCGAGTCGGTCGCAAAGGGGGTCGGCCTCGACCACCGGCTCGGCCCGCATTTCCTGCGCGCGGGCATCGGCTTCGGTGGCTCGTGCTTCCCGAAGGACGTCTCCGCGCTGAAGCAGCTCGCCGGCAACTCGGGCTACCACTTCCAGCTCCTCTCCGCCGTGATCGAGGTCAACGAGCTGCAGAAGCGGCGCGTGATCGCGAAGCTGCAGAAGCATCTCGGCAGGCTCCGCGGGAAGACGATCGCGCTGCTCGGGCTTGCCTTCAAGCCGGACACCGACGATCTTCGCGAGGCCCCCAGCCTCGTGATCGCGGCACGGCTGAGCGCCGAAGGAGCCGAGGTGCGGACGTGGGATCCAGTCGTCGACGGCTCCGACATCCAGGGCGTCACGCCTTGCCCGACCGTCCTCGAGGCCGTCCGTGGCGCCGACGCGGCCGTCATCGTCACCGAGTGGTCGGAGCTCGCCGGGCTCGCGAACGACGAGGTGCGCGAGGCGATGGCTCGCCCGCTCATCGTCGACGGGCGCAACCTGCTCGACCCCGCCGCGACCCGCGCCGCGGGCTTCGCGTACGAGGGGATCGGCCGCAACGGCTCCTCGTTCGAGACGCTGCCCGAGACCGCGGAGCCCGAGCTCCGCATCTGAGTGCAGATCCCTGCCGTCATCCTCGTCGGCGGCGAGGGGACGCGGCTCCGTCCGCTGACCGCGCGGACGCCGAAGCCGATGCTGCCGCTCGTCGACCGGCCGTTGCTCGCGTTCACATTCGAGCATCTGCGCCGGCACGGCGTCGTGCGCGCGACGCTCTCGTGCGGCTACCTTCCGACGCAGATCCGGGAACACTTCGGCGACGACGCGGACGGTCTCGCGCTCGAGTACTGCGCCGAGGACGAGCCGCTCGGCACCGGCGGCGCGATCGGCTTCGCAGCGCGCGGGATCATCGGAAGCTTCTTCGCGCTGAACGGCGACTCGCTGCGCGGAGCCGACCTCGGGCGGCTCGTCGAGTTCCATCGCGATCGCGGCGCGAAGGCGACGATCCTGCTGACGCCGGTCGCCGATCCGACCCGCTACGGCCTCGTCCGCCTCCGTCCCGACGGAAGGGTCGCGAGCTTCCTCGAGAAGCCGCGGCCGGAGGAGATCGACACGGATCTGATCAACGCCGGCGTCTACGTGCTCGAGCCCGAAGTGCTCGAGCACGTCCCGCCTGCCCGCGCCGTGTCGATCGAGCGGGAGGTCTTCCCGCGGCTCGTCGAGGAGGAGTCGCTGTACGGGCTGGCGCTCCCCGGCTACTGGCTCGACATCGGGACGCCCGAGTCGTACCTCGCCGCGCACCGGGACATCCTCGAGCGGAACTTCCCGACCGAGGTCGGCGAGAGGCTCGGTCGCGACTACACGTACGTCGACCCGTCGGCGGAGGTCAGCGCCGACGCGCACCTCGTTCCACCGGTCTACGTCGGGGCGGGTGCCGTGATCGAGGCCGGCGTTCGCGTCGGCAGCCTCGCCGTGATCGGCAGCGGCGCGCACGTCGGCGCCGGCTCGGTCGTCGAGCACGCGGTCGTCCAGGCGCGTGCGCGGGTCGGCCGCGACTGCAGCATCACCCGCTCGTTCGTCGGCGAGGACGCGGAGCTCGGCGACGGGACGATCGTCCGCGGCCTCTCGGTCATCGGGCCGGGCGCGCGCGTCGGCGCAGGGAATAGGATCGACGGCGGGCTCCGCATCGCCGCCGACGCGGTGGTGCCGCCCGAAGCACTCTCCTTCCCATGAGCATCGACTCCCCCAATCTCGAAGGTCTCGACCGGTGGCAGTTCGACGCTCGCAAGGTCGAGAAGCCGTGGGGGTGGGAGCTGATCTGGGCCGAGACCGAGCAGTACGTCGGCAAGATCCTCTTCGTGCGCGCCGGCCACTCGCTCAGCCTCCAGTTCCACAGGGAGAAGGACGAGAGCTGGTACGTCCAGGCGGGCCGCGCCGAGCTCGAGCTCGGGGAGGCGGGCCAGGCCGTGCTGACCGGCGAGGTCGTCGGGCCGGGGCGATGCTTCCGGTACCGCCCGGGCACCGTTCACCGGCTGACAGCACTCGAGGACACGACGATCGTGGAGGTCTCGACGCCGCAGCTCGACGACGTCGTGCGGCTCGAGGACGCGTACGGACGGGCCGGGACGAGCAAACCCTGACACGACTGTGATAAGGTTGTTCGCGTGGTGGACGAAGTCACCGTCGGCGCAGCCGCCGCCCGCACGGGCTGGTCGGCGCGGATGCTCCGCTACCTCGAACAGGCCGGGCTCGTCGTTCCCCGCCGGACACGCGCCGGCTACCGGCTCTACGGTCTCCGCGAGCTGAACCAGCTACGGTCGCTGCGCGAGCTGCGCCGGCAGCTCGGCGTCGAGATCTCCGACCTCGCGTTCGCCGCACGGCTGCGGCGGGAACCGTCCCTCCGCTCCGCGGTCGACGGCTGGCTCGCCGGCCGGGACGACCTCGCGTGGGTCGAATGGGAGCAGCGCAAGCACGAGCGGCTGCTGGCCGCCTGACATCCGAGAGAAGGGCTGAATGGCTACGACCAAGCGACACGACGTAAAGGATCTGGCGCTCGCGCCCGAGGGCAAGCGCCGCATCGAGTGGGCCGACCGGCAGATGCCGGTGTTGGCCGAGATCCGGGAGCGCTTCGAGCGCGAGCAGCCGCTGGCCGGCTTCCGCGTCGCCGCGTGCCTGCACGTGACGACCGAGACCGCGAACCTGATGCGGACGCTGCAGGCGGGCGGCGCCGACGTCGTCATCTGCGCATCCAATCCGCTCTCGACGCAGGACGATGTCGCGGCGGCGCTCGTCGAGGAGTACGACATCTCGTGCTTCGCGATCAAGGGCGAGGACAACGACACGTACTACAGCCACATCGAGGCTGCGGTCGACCACAAGCCGCACCTGACGATGGACGACGGCGCCGACGTGATCGGCGTCCTGCATTCGGCGCGGCGTGAGCAGCTAGGCGACATCATCGCCGGCACCGAAGAGACGACCACCGGGGTCATCCGGCTGAAGGCGCTCGAGGCGGAGGGCAAGCTCGGCTTCCCGATCATCGCCGTCAACGAGGCGAAGACGAAGCACCTGTTCGACAACCGCTACGGCACGGGGCAGTCGACGATCGACGGGATCATCCGCGCGACGAACGTGCTGCTTGCCGGCAAGCGGTTCGTCGTCTCCGGCTACGGCTGGGTAGGCCGCGGCGTCGCGATGCGCGCGAAGGGACTCGGCGCGCACGTGATCGTCACCGAGGTCGATCCGATGGTCGCGCTCGAGGCGCTGATGGACGGCTTCGAGCTGATGCCGATGGCGCAGGCGGCCGAGGTCGGCGACATCTTCTGCACGGCGACCGGCGACAAGCACGTGATCGCCCGCGAGCACCTGGAGAAAATGAAGGACGGTGCGATCCTCGCGAATACGGGCCACTTCAACGTCGAGATCGACATCCCGGCGCTGCGCGCGCTCGCCGTCGAGACGCGGGAGGCGCGGCAGTTCGTCGAGGAGTTCACGCTCGCGGATGGACGCCGGCTGTACCTGCTCGCCGAGGGCCGGCTCGTGAACATCTCGGCCGCCGAGGGCCACCCGGCGATCGTGATGGACATGTCGTTCGCGAACCAGGCCCTCGCAGCGGAGTACGCGGTGCAGAACGCCGCCTCGCTCGAGCGGAAGGTGTATCCCGTCCCGGCCGAGATCGACAACGAGATCGCGCGGCTGAAGCTCGCGACGATGGGAGCCCAGATCGATCAACTGAGCGAGGAGCAGGCGAAGTACCTGGCCTCGTGGGACGAGGGCACCTGAGCCGCGTCCCGGGGACAAAGAGTCACACTTCCGACCCGAAGGCGCACGTTTTCCGCGCGCCTTCGCCGTCTATCGTCCCCACCCCGTGGGAGGGTGGCGGGTTAGGGATGGGTAAGCCGCATCGGGTGGACGTGGCCGGTCGGGACGCGTGGGTTGTGGACGCGGCCGGATGAGCCGCGAGCTCGAACCCGCGCGGATCGTCCGGCTCGAGGAAGGCGACGACCCGCGCGTCGTGCTGCTCGACCAGCGCAGGCTCCCGGAAGAGGAGGTGGACGTGTCCTGTCGCAGCGCGGCCGAGGTCGCCGCGGCGATTCGGGACATGGTCGTCCGGGGCGCGCCTGCGATCGGCATCGCCGCAGCGTACGGGCTCGGGCTCGCGGCCCTCCGCGGGGAGGACATCGCCGAAGCCGAGCGCGTCCTCGCAGCGTCGCGGCCCACGGCCGTCAACCTCCCCTGGGCGCTCGCCCAACTGCGCGACGACCCGACTCCGGCCAGGGCGCGCGGGCTCCACGACGACGAGGTCGACCGCTGCCGCCGCATGGCCACGCACGCTGCCGAGCTCGTCGGCCGGCGGCCGCTCACGCACTGCAACGCAGGCGGCCTCGCGACCGGCGGCTACGGCAGCGCCGTCGGTGCGCTTCGCGTCGCGTGGGAGCGTGGGCTCGTCGAGCGCGTGCTCGTCGACGAGACGCGGCCGCTGCTCCAGGGCGCACGGCTCACCGCGTGGGAACTCGAGCAGCTCGGCATCCCGCACGCCGTGATCGCCGATTCGGCCGCCGCCGCGATGATGGCCGCCGGCGAGGTCGACTCGGTCGTCACGGGCGCCGACCGGATCGCCGCGAACGGCGACACCGCGAACAAGATCGGCACGTACTCCCTCGCCGTCCTCGCACACCACCACCGCATCCCGCTCTACGTCGTCGCGCCGACCTCGACGGTCGACCTCGCCACGCCGACCGGCGCGGCAATTCCGATCGAGGAGCGCGACCCGGGCGAGATCACGCAGCGCTTCGCCGCGCGCAACCCCGCCTTCGACGTCACGCCTGCGGAGCTGATCGCCGCGATCGTCACCGAGCACGGCGTGCACAGGCCGCCGTTCGTGCAGACTCTCGCCGCGTAATGGAGGCCATCATTCTCGCGGCGGGTTACGCCACCCGTTTGCGCCCGCTGACCGACACGATCGCGAAGCCGCTCCTTCCCGTCGGCGGCCGCCGGATGCTCGACTGGATCCTGGACCGGATCGACGACGTGAACGACGTCGACGAGATCCACGTGGTCACGAACGCACGGTATGCGCCGAGCTTCGAGGCGTGGCGGACGAGCGACCGGGTGACGATCCACGACGACGGCACGACGACGAACGAAGACCGGCTCGGCGCGATCGGCGACATCCGCTTCGTCATCGAGCGCGGGCGGATCGACGACGACCTGCTCGTGGTTGCCGGCGACAACCTGTTCGACTTCAACCTCGGCGACTTCGTCGACTTCTGGCGCAGCAAGGGCGAGGCGAGCGCGGTGGCGCTCTACGACGTGGGCGACCTCGAGCTCGTCAAGCAGCTCGGCGTCGTCGATCTCGACGCGGACGATCGCGTCACGCGTTTCGTCGAGAAGCCGGAGCATCCAACCTCGACGCTCGCCGCCACGGCGTCGTACCTCTACCACCGGGCGCACCTGCCGTTGATCGAGCGCTACCTCACGGAGGGCAACTCTCCCGACCAGCCGGGCCGTCTCGTCGCCTGGCTGCACGAGCAGGTGCCCGTCTACGGCTACCGCTTCGAGGGCGAGTGGTTCGACATCGGCGACAAGGAACAGCTGCTCGTGGCCGACAACAGGCTCCGCGCCCGCGCCGGACTGCCGCAGCGCGCCGAGTACGCGCCGGAATAGACGCACTTTCGGCACGAACCCGCGACACCTGCGGCCGTAGCCTCGAGACGTGCTCGACCTCCTGCTCCCGCAGCGCTGCCTCGCGTGCGGCGCGGGCGGGGCGCAGCTCTGTGCACGCTGCCTTGCCGGGCTGCCGCGGCTTCGTCCGCCGCTGTGCACCCGCTGCGGTGCGCCGACGCAGTGGCCGGTCGAGCGCTGCCGCGAGTGCGCGGGCCGCCGGCTCGCCTTCGCATCGGCGCGTGCCGGGGTCGGCTACGACGCGGCCGTGCGCGCACTGGTCGCAGCCTGGAAGGAGCACGGACTGCGCCGCCTCGCCGCGACTGCTGGCGGCCTCCTGATCGACGTCGTGGGGAAGCCCGACGCGACGCGCCTCACCTTCGTTCCGCCCGATGAGCTCGCCCGCCGCTGGGAGCTCCCGGTCGAGCCCCTGCTGCGGCGAACACGCGAGACCGGCCGGCAGCGCGGACTCTCCCGCCCGGAGCGGCGGAAGAACGTCGCCGGCGCGTTCCAGGCAACCGGCCGCGTGCCTGCGCGGATCGTCCTCGTCGACGACGTCTACACGAGCGGCGCGACGGCCTCCGCCGCAGCCTCCGCCCTGAGGGCCGGGGGTGCGCGGCGCGTCGACGTCGTGACGTTCGCCCGTGCGCTCCGCTTCGGCTAGCCGCTCGCTACAGTCCGCTCGACACGCGAATGCGGCGGGAGGGTGCTCGATGCAACTCGAGGTGAAGGGCAGGAACGTCAGCGTCACCGAGTCGATTCGCACCTACGCAGAGCGCAAGCTGGCGAAGCTCGACAAGCAGCTGAAGGAACAGACGCCGGTGGAGGTTCAGCTCGTCGAGGAGAAGAATCCGTCCATCGCCGCGAACCAGATTGCGGAGGGGACGATCTGGCTCAAGGGGCACGTCCTGCATGCCAAGGCAGCGGCGCCGGACATGAAGGCCGCGATCGACGAGCTCGCCGAGAAGCTCGCCCGCCAGGTCAAGGAGGCGCGCGAGAAGCGGAGCAGCGTCTACAAGCGCAGGGCACGGGTCACCGAGGAGTGAGCCTTTTCCGGCGGCGGGAGCCCCTGCACGAGCGTCTCGCCCGCGAGGGCGGCCTGACCGAGGGGGAGCCGTACGACACGACGCCGCGCTGGGGCGAGGCGGGGATCCACGGCGTCGCGCGCCCGCGCCGCTGGGATGCCGTCGTCGCCGTGCAGACCGAGCTCGACGGCGAGCGCGCGGCCTTCGTCGCGCTCCCGGACAGCACGCTGATCGTCGAGGACGGCCCGGACGACGTGCAGCCGCTCGCGGATGCCGTCGAGACCGAGCTGCAGCCGCCGTACAGGGCCGAGGCCGTCCGGCGCGGGGAGGGGGTCTGGGCCGTCGCCGCGCGGCGGATCGAGGTCGTCCAGCTCCACCACGACGGCGACGAGCTGCAGCTGACCGTTCGCGACGGCGAGCGGACGCTGCTGGTCGACGACGAGCCCGGATTCGGGAGCATCCGCGAGCTCGAAGCCCTGGCCGGAGGGGACGCGGTGATCCGCGCCACGCGGATCGACGGGCAAGACTGGGAAGTCCGGATCGAGAGGTTGTAAGCCGCTACCCTAGGTCCAGAATGGCGCAGCAGCTCGGCTCCCTCGAGAAGGTCCTTCGCGTCGGCGAGGGACGGCGCCTGAAGCGCCTGGCGCAGCAGGCCGCCTACATCACGACGCTCGAGCCCGAGTTCGAGGCTCTCTCCGACGAGGAGCTCCGCAGCAAGACGACGGAGTTCCGCGAGCGGCTGGCCAACGGCGAGACGCTCGAGGAACTGCTCTTCGAGGCCTTCGCGGCCGTCCGCGAGGTCCGCAAGCGCGAGTCCGACCAGCGCATGTTCGACGTGCAGCTGATGGGCGGGATCGTCCTCCACGAGGGCGACGTCGCCGAGATGAAGACGGGCGAGGGCAAGACGTTCGTCGCGAGCCTCGCGCTCTACCTGAACGCGCTGCCCGGGCAGGGCGTCCACCTCGTCACGGTCAACGACTACCTCGCCAAGCGCGATGCCGAGTGGAACCGGCCGGTCTACGAGCGGCTCGGGATGACCGTCGCCTACATCGAGAACATGATGCCGTTCGACGTGCGGCGCGCCGCTTACGAAGCGGACATCACATACGGCACGAACTCCGAGTTCGGCTTCGACTACCTGCGCGACAACATGGCCGTCTCGCTCGATGGCATCGTCCAGCGTAGCCACTCCTACGCGATCGTGGACGAGGTCGACTCGATCCTGATCGACGAGGCGCGGACGCCGCTGATCATCTCCGGCGAGCCGGAGACCGCCGCGCAGATCTACTACGACTTCGCGCGCATCGCAAAGACGCTGCAGGGCCATCCGTCGAAGCCCGGCGACCCGAAGGGCTACGCCGAGGAGAACGGGTTCGACTTCGAGTACGACGAGAAGCACAAGACAGTTGCGCCGACGCAGCTCGGCGTCCAGAAGATCGAGCGCGCGCTGAAGATCGACAACCTCTACCACCCGCAGAACGGACAGCTCGTCAACCACTTCGTCCAGTCGCTGAAGGCGCAGGCGCTCTACCAGAGCGACGTCGACTACGTGATCCAGGACGGCGAGGTGAAGATCGTCGACGAGTTCACCGGCCGGATCATGGAAGGGCGCCGGTGGAGCGAGGGACTCCACCAGGCGGTCGAGGCGAAGGAGGGCGTGCGGATCCAGGAGGAGCACGTCACCCTCGCGACGATCACCCTCCAGAACTACTTCCGCCTCTACGAAAAGCTCGCGGGCATGACCGGTACGGCCAAGACCGAGGAGAAGGAGTTCGTCGAGATCTACGGGCTCAACGTCGTCGAGGTGCCGACCAACGTGGCCGTCCAGCGCGACGACAAGAACGACCTGATCTTCAAGACGAAGAACGGCAAGTTCGAGGCGGTGATCCGCGACATCGAGGAGCGCCACGAGAAGGGCCAGCCGGTCCTCGTCGGCACGATCGCGGTCGAGACGTCCGAGTACCTCTCCGAGCTGATGAAGCGGCGCGGCATCCCGCACACCGTGCTGAACGCGAAGGAGCACGAGCGCGAGTCGGAGATCATCAAGGACGCCGGCCAGCGCGGCGCGGTCACGATCGCGACGAACATGGCCGGCCGCGGCGTCGACATCAAGCTCGGCGACGGTATCCGCGAGCTCGGCGGCCTCTACGTGCTCGCCACGGAACGCCACGAGGCGCGGCGGATCGACAACCAGCTGCGCGGCCGCTCGGGCCGTCAGGGCGATCCCGGCGAGTCGCGCTTCTACCTGTCCGGCGACGACGACCTCGTCCGCCTGTTCGCCGGCGAGCGGATCTCGAAGATCATGGAGCGCTTCAAGATCCCGGAAGACCAGCCCATGGAGGCGAAGATCCTCTCGAACCAGATCGAGGGCGCGCAGAAGAAGGTCGAGGAGCAGAACTTCGTCATGCGCAAGAACGTCCTCAAGTACGACGACGTGATGAACAAGCAGCGCATGGTGATCTATAAGCAGCGCCGCGAGGTGCTCGACGGGGAGGACCTGCGGGACCAGGTCGTCCAGTGGATCGACGAGGTGATCGAGTACGTCGTCGACACCTTCACCGCCGAGGCCGAGTACGCCGAGGAGTGGGATCTGGAGTCCCTCGTCAAAGCGATGGAGGCGCTCTACCAGACCGAGATCACCGCGGACGAGCTGCGCGAGGACCTGTCCGAGATCAGCCGCGAGACGTTGATTCAGGAGTTCCAGCAGGATGCGCAGGACGAGTACACGGCGAAGGAGGAGGAGCTCGGCGCCGACCTGATGCGCGAGCTCGAGCGCTTCGTCGTCCTGCAGGTCGTCGACCAGCGCTGGCGCGAGCACCTCGAGAACATGGACTATCTCCGCGAGGGCATCCACCTCCGGGGCATGGCGCAGAAGGACCCGCTCGTCGAGTACACGGGCGAGGGGCACAAGATGTTCTTGGAGCTGGGCCGCGCGATCCGCGAGGAGGTCGTGCTGCACCTGTTCCACGCGGAGCTCGCGCCCGAGGATGCGCCGGCGCTCGAGCAGCAGCAGGCGACGGGGAACGGCCGCGGCAACGGCCGGATGCAGTACGAGCACGAGACGGCCGCGGGAGCCGCGGCGATCGCCGCGGCCGGCGCCGGCGAGGCCGTCACGATGGCCGTGCCGTCGGCGGCCGGCGTCCAGACGGTGGTCGCCGGCGACCACGAGAAGATCGGGCGCAACGACCCGTGCTGGTGCGGCAGCGGCAAGAAGTTCAAGAAGTGCCACGGGGCCTGAGCTGGGACGTGTTCGTCCCGGGCGACGACCTGCCGCGGCGGGTCGCGACCGACTACGTCGTCAGCGAGGGCGAGCTCGTCGCCGTCGACGGTGAGCAGTGGCTCGTCGAGCGCGTCGTCATGCCGGAGGAGAGCGAGGGCGACGGCGTCGTCCCGCTCGTGTACGTCGAGCCGCCGCACGAACCGCTCTAAAGCGCGGAGAGCCCGCGGGAGCGCGGCTGTCACGCCGCGCTCCCGCTCCGCACGTGCTCCCTTACGTCGCGGTCGTGGCCGGCTCGGGCATGAGGCCGAGCTGGGTCATCACCTCGACCTGGTCGAAGTACAGGTGCGTGTCGGCGACTGTGTCGCCCTCCACCCGGAAGACCTGCACCCCTCGGCCGATCAGGCGCCTGTGGGTGGCCGGAATGTCGCCCATCGGCGACGACAGCGTGTCCTCGTGCATGCCCTCGAAGGTGAACTCCTGCGTGACCCAGTCACCGTCCACCAACTCGTTCTTGATCGTGAGCTGAGCGTCCGGAAACGCCCGCAGCCACGCCATCGCGTACTGCGTCGTCGGCTCGCGTCCCTCGATGTGGACATCGCCCGGCGCCTCGAAGACCGCCCCCTCGCCGTTCAACTCACGAATCCGGCCCTCATCATGAGCGTTGAAGGCCTCCACGAACCTTGCCGCGACCTGTCGCGCGTCCGCCATGCGGCACCTCCTTAGCAGTGGCTCGACCATGGCGAGCGTACGCCGTTGCGAAACGCCGTTCAACGCCGAGCTTCAG
>VAWW01000072.1 GCA_005884575.1 Actinomycetota bacterium | reverse complement strand
CGCGCGGCTCGCGCCGCAGACCGACGTCTTTCACTTCTACTTCGGCCTGACGCTGCTGCCGAAGTCGCTGCAGTTTCCGCTGCTGCGTGCGCTCGGCAAGAAGTCCGTCGTGCACTGGCTCGGCTCGGACATCCGCGGCAAGAGCCGCAAGGAGCTCGCGTGGGGAGGCCGCGCCGGAGCACAGATCGTCGGCTCCTACGACGCGGCGCGCTGGGTGCCCGAGGCCGACGTCATCCCGCCGGGCATCGACCTGCGCGGGATCGATCCCGCGCCGCCGGCCGATCGCGACCGGCCCCTCGTCGTCCACGCGCCGTCGAGCCGCCGCCGGAAGGGCACCGAGCAGATCCTCGCGGCGCTCGGCGAGCTGCCGGTCGACGTGGAACTGATCGAAGGCCTCGACCACCGGGAGGCGTTCGAGCGCTACCGCGCCGCGGACATCGTCGTCGACCAGCTGAATGCGGGCTGGTACGGCGTCTTCGCGATCGAGGCGATGGCGCTCGGGAAGCCGGTCGTCACGTTCCTCCACGACGAGGCCGTCCGCCGCACCCAGGAAGTCTTCGGGATCGAGGTGCCGGTCGTCTCCGCCACCGCCGACACGCTCCGCGACCGCCTGCGGCCGCTCGTCGCCGACCCGGCCGAGCGTCGCCGCATCGGAGCGGCGAGCCGCGCGTACGTCGAGCGGGTCCACGACGCGGACGCCGTCGCCGACCGCCTGCTGGACGTCTACGCTCGAATCTGATGGGGCTCGGCCACGAGCTGAAGCGTCTCGCGCGGCACTCCGCGATCTACGGGATCGGTGGGCTCGTCTCGCGCGTCCTCGCCGTCCTCCTGCTCCCGCTCTACACGCACTACCTCAGCGACGCCGACTACGGACGGATCGAGACTCTCGTCGCCGCGTCGACGGTGCTCGTGATCGTCCTGCGGATGGGGATCTCGAGCGCGTTCTTCCGTTTCTACTTCGACTCGACGGATCCGGAGCGCCGCACGCTCGTCGTCCGCACGTCGTTCTGGTTCACGATGGCGATGGCGACGCTCGGTCTCGTGCTCGGCGTCCTCCTTGCGCCGCAGATCGCCGATGCGCTCAACCTCGGCGGACACTCGGCGAACCTCGTCCGCGCCGCGGCCGTCGGCCTGTGGGCGCAGATGAACTACGAGCAGCTGACGTCGCTCTTCCGCGTCGAGGAGCGGTCTGTGCAGTTCGTCTTCGCGAGCCTAGCCAACATCCTGATCACCGTCGCCGCGACGGTGATCCTGGTCGTCGGCTTCCACAAGGGCCCGCTCGGCGTGCTCGTCGGCAACTTCCTCGGAACGCTCTGCGTGTACGTCGTGCTGCTCGCGTACAGGCGCTACCAGCTCGGCTTCCAGTTCGACGGTCGGCTCCTGCGCGCGATGAACAGGTTCGGGATGCCGCTCGTCCCGTCGGCGCTCGCGCTCTGGGCAATCAACTTCATCGATCGCTTCTTCGTCGGCCAGTTCAAGGGGCAGGCGGAGGTCGGCGTCTACTCGGTCGCCGTGCGCATCTCGTCGGCGGTCGTCTTCCTGCTGATCGCGTTTCGCACGGCATGGCCCGCGTTCGCGTACTCGATCGAGGACGACCGCGAGGCGAAGCGCACGTACGCGTTCGTGCTGACGTACCTCGTCGTCGTCGCGTGCTGGGCGTCGCTCGCACTCGGCGCGCTCGCGCCGTGGATCGTCGATGCGCTGACGGCACCGCGCTTCCACCGCGCGCACGAGGCGGTCGCGCTGCTCGCGTTCGCCGCGGCCGCGTACGCCGGCTACACCGTGCTCGCCATCGGCAGCGGCCGCGCGCGGAGGACGCAGCTGAACTGGGTGATCACGGGGATCGCGGCCGCGGTCAACGTCGGCCTCAACGTCGCGCTGATCCCGCCGTACGGGATGATCGGCGCGGCGATCGCGACCGCCGCCTCGTACGTGACGCTCTTCGCCGGGATGGTCGTCTACGCGCAGCGCGTCTATCCGGTCGCGTACCAGTGGCGCCGCGTACTGACGGCTGCTGCGGTCGCGGTCGGGCTAACGGTCGCCGCGCGCGCAACGGGAGCGCCGCTCGCGGTGTCGCTCGTGCTCGTCGTCGTGTATCCGCTGGCGCTGCTGCCGCTCGGCTTCTACCTGCCGGCCGAGCGGAAACGGTTAGCCCACCTGCGTGAGCGCTTCCAGGTCCTCGGCTGACGGTTCCCATTCGCCCGCGGCGACATTCGCGCGCACCTGCTCGGGCTTCGTCGCGCCGGCGATGACCGAGGCGACCGCCGACAATGCCGCGAGCCCGCCGATCGCGACCTCGAGCAGCGAGACGCCGCGCTCCTCCGCGAAGCGCTCGAGCCGTTCGACCTTGTCGAACGCCTCGTCGGTGAGGACGTCGTCGCGGCCGGCCAGACGCGTTCCCTCGGGCGCGGGCCGCCCGCGGCGGTATTTGCCCGTCAGCAGGCCGCTCTCCAGCGGGAAGAACGGGAGCATCCCGATCCCCAGCCGCTCGCACGTCGGCAGCAGCTCGCGCGGCTCCCGGCGGATCAGGCTGTAGCGGTTCTGCGCGGAGACGAACCGCGGGACGCCGCGCTCGCGGGCGACGCGGTCGGCTTCCTCGATCTGCGACACGTCGAAGTTCGAAGAGCCGATGAACCGCACGCGGCCCTCGTCGATCAGCTCGGCGAGCGCGTCGAGCGTCACCTCGATCGGCGTCGCCGGATCCGGCTCGTGCATCTGGTACAGGTCGATGTGATCCGCGCCGAGCCGGCGGAGCGACTGCTCGCACGCCCAGCGGATGTAGGCACGCGAGCCGCGCGGCAGATCCGGCCCGTCGTCCATCGGCTTTCCGAACTTCGTGGCGACGACGACTTCCTCCCGCCACGACGCGAGCGCCTTGCCGAGGTGCGACTCGCTCTTGCCCTGACCGTAGATGTCGGCGGTATCGAAGAGGGTGACCCCGGCTTCGAGCGCCGCGTCGACGACCTTCTTCGTCTTCGCGTAGTTGATCCTCGTGCCGAAGTTGTTGCAGCCGAGGCCGACGACCGAGACCTCGGGACCGTCGCTGCCGACACGGCGCTTCCTCACGCGGCGAGTTCTACCGGCAGGGGCCGCGCATGAACCACGGTCAGCGTCCGCGTCGGCCTCGTCAGGGCCACGTAGAGGCCTCGAAGTCCCTGCTCCTCGTCGATGATCGCGGCGGGCTCGACGACGACGACGTGGTCGAACTCGAGACCCTTAGCGTGGCGCGCGCTGAGGATCGACATGCCGTCGACCTCGAGCTCCGGAAGCAGCGCCTCGGGGCCGATCACCGCGACCAGGCCATCCTCGCCGCCGAGCGCCGTCGCCTCCCGCACGGCCTCGAGCGCCAGCTCGTCATCGCCCACCTGCCGGATTCGCGGCGGCGCAGCGCCCTCGCGGAAGGCGAGCGGCGGCTCGACGTCGGGCGCGATCCGCTCGAGCAGCGGCAGCGCGAGCTCCATGATCTCGCGCGGAACGCGGTACGCATGCCGCAGCTCCGCAACCTCCGCCTCGCCGCCGCGCGGCAGATACGGGAGGAGCTCGCCCCAGCTGCGGTACGGCACCGGGCCGGTCGCCTGCGCGATGTCGCCGAGGATCGTCACGGAGCCGGGCGCCGCCCGGCGGCCGACGGCGCGAAGCTGCATCGGCGTCAGGTCCTGCGCCTCGTCGACGATTGCGTGCCCGTAGACCTTCGGCGGCGCGGCGAGCAGCGACCGCGCCTCGTCGACGAGCGCGACGTCGCCATCCGTCCAGGCGAAGCGCGCACGCGGCCGGACGAGCAGCTGGATCTCGTCCGCGTCGAGGATGCCCTCCGCGGCCTCCTCGAGACGCGGCGTCTGCGTCAGCAGCGCGCGGACGAGCTCGTCCGGCTTCACCGCCGGCCAGACGCGGTCGAGCCACTTGTTCAGGAAGCCCCGCGCCTTCAGCGACCCCTCGATCGCGTTGAAGTCCTGCACCGCGAGGTCGAGATGGACACGGTTGTAGTCCTCGTAGAAGCGGCGCAGCACGGCCATGCGGAACCGCTCGCGCGCGAGCTCCGTGAGGCCGTGCTCCTCGCGCACCTGCTCGAGGAGCTCGTTGACCTCGCGTTCGCGCACCCGCACGAACTCTCCCTCGAGCAGCGCGTACAGCTCTTCGGGATGCGCCGCGGACGCAATCTCGGCGGCCCGGGCGACCACCTCCGCCATGCGCAGGTCGCCCTTCAGGCGCGCGACCACGGACCGGTCGGACGCGACCGGAACGATGCCGTCGACGAGCTCTCCGACGGCGCGCTGCTCGACCGCATCCTCGCCGAGCGCGGGCAGCACGTGCGAGACGTACTCCATGAACGTCGGGTTCGGCCCGACGACGAGGACGCCCGTCCGCCCGAGCCGATCGCGATGCGTATAGAGGAGGTACGACGCGCGGTGGAGGCCGACCGCGGTCTTACCCGTGCCGGGTCCGCCCTGGACGACGAGCGGCGGCTCCGGCTCGCGGGTGATCAGCCCGTACTGGTCGGCCTGGATCGTCGCGACGATGTCGCGCATGTGCGACTCGCGGCTCCGCTCGAGTTCCTCGAGCAGGAAGTCGCCGCCCGCGACGGATGCCGTCGAGCCGTCGAGCGTCTCGTCCGAGATGTCGACCAGACGACGGCCCTCGGTGCGGAAGCGGCGGCGGAGCGTGACGCGCTGCGGATCGGCCGGCGTCGCCGTGTAGAACGGCCGCGCCGCGGGCGCCTGCCAGTTGCAGACGACGACGTCCTGGTCGTCGTCGTGCACCCAGCGGCGGCCGACGTAGAGCGGCCGCGGGATCTCGTCGACGTCGAGCCGCCCGAAGCAGAGGCCGCGCTCCGCGTCCTCGAAGGTCTGCAGCCGCTTCGCGCTCCAGGCCTCGAGCGCGAGCGCGGCGACCTCGCCGACGGCGGCGTCGGCAGCGTGCACGAGCGACTCGCGCATCCGGTCGAGATGCGCGTACGCGCCGTCGAGATATGCCTGCTCGCTCGCAAGATCGGGATGGCTCATGGGAACGACCAAGGTACCGAGGTAGCCTCGGCGCATGGCGACGACGGACGAGCTCGCAGCACGACTCTGCGCGGCGGCTGGACTCGAGCCGCCGACGAGCGTCCAGCGCGCGGCGCTCTCGAGCGCGAACGAACACTTCCTCGTCGACGGAACGTTCGTCCTGCGCCGGTACCGCCAGCGGGCCGCTCCGCACACGGCACTCGTGCGGGTTCGGCGAGAACTGCGGGCGCTGGAGACGCTCGCGACAGCCGGCGTGCCGGTGACGCGCGTCCTCGCCGCCTGCGAGGAGCCCGGCGCCGAATCCCTGCTGGTCGAGCGCGCGAAAGGCGAGTCGCTCGGGTCGTGGGCCGCGCGTCTGCCGCTGGACGAGGCCGCCGGCGCCTGGGCCGCGGCCGGCCATGCGCTCGCAGCTGTGCACTCGGTCGACGTCGGGCGTCCGGCCGACGAGGCGTCGCGCGGGACCTGGCACTACGAGGAGGTACTGGCGAATCTCGACCGGCTCCGCGAGTCCCGCCCAGACCTGCCCGCGCTCGATCGGCTGCTGGCGCTGGTCGAAGATGCGCGCCCGTTCTGCGAGGAGGCTCCGGTCGCGTTCTGCCAGTGCGACGCGCATCTCTGGCAGTTCATGCTCGTGCGTCGCGGGACGGACTGGGAGTGCACGGCGATACTCGACTGGGAGCACGCCGAGCTCGCCGCTCTACACGCTCTGCCGCATCGAACGCGCCGCGTGGATCCTCGACGCCCATGCGCGAGGACACGAGTGGCCGGCTGAGAGCGTCCCGCTCGCCGAGCGCGTCCTCCGCTCTAGGATCGACGGGTGAAGCTCGGCTTCAACATGGGGTACGCGCCTCCGGGGACGAACCCGCTCGAGCTCGTCGCGATGGCGCAGGAGGCCGAGCGGCTCGGCTTCGACTCCGCGTGGGCCGCGGAGGCGTGGGGCACCGACGCGGTGACCGTCCTCGCCTGGGTCGCGGCGGCGACGGAGAAGCTGCGAATCGGCTCCGCGATCATGCAGATCCCCGGTCGCACGCCGGCGAACACGGCGATGACGGCGATGACGCTCGACCTGATGTCGGGCGGCCGCTTCGTGCTCGGCCTGGGCACCTCCGGGCCGCAGGTCGTCGAAGGGTGGCACGGCCAGCCCTGGGGAAAGCCGCTGACGAAGACGCGGGAGTACGTCGAGATCGTCCGCGCCGCGCTCCGCCGCGACACCGTCGAGCATCACGGCGAGCACTACCGGATCCCGTACGACGGCCCCGGCGCGACGGGGCTCGGCAAGCCGCTGAAGATCATGGCGCGGCCGCTGCGGCCCGACATCCCGATCTGGCTCGCCGCGATCGGCCCGAAGAACGTCGAGCTCGCGGCGGAGATCGCCGACGGGTGGATGCCGATCTTCTTCGACCCGGAGCGCTTCGACGAGGTCTTCAAGCCGCACCTCGGCGCCGCACGCGATGGGTTCGAGATCGCGCCGACCGTCCATGTGCTCGTCGGCGACGACGTCGAAGCGCTGCGCGACTCGCTCAAGCCGATGCTCGCGCTCTACGTCGGCGGCATGGGTGCGAAGGGGAAGAACTTCTACAACAGCCTCTTCCGCCGCTACGGCTACGAGCGCGAGGCGGACGAGATCCAAGAGCTCTTCCTCGGCGGCAAGCAGCGCGAAGCCGCCGCCGCGGTTCCCGACGAGTTCGTCGACCGCGTCGCGCTCGTCGGCCCCAAGGAGCGGATCCGCGACCGGCTCGACGCGTATCGCGACGCCGGCGTGACGACGCTGCTCGCCGGGACGCCGCAGGTCGACGCGCTGCGCGTCCTCGCCGACCTGGTCTAGCGCTCGGTCTAGATTCGGGCGTGTCGACCGGTCATTTCAGACGGAGGCGCCGCAAGCGGCGCCTGAGGACTACCAGCCGTCCCAGTGGACGATCGACTCGAGCGGCTTCCGCCGCCCGGGCTTGAAGTCCGTGCCGATCGAGTAGGCGACCGGGATCAGCGCCGCCTGCATGACGTCGTCGTAGGGGATGCCGAGCAGCTCGGCCGCCTCGCGCTCGTGGAAGAGATGGAAGCTCGTCCATGCCGTGCCGAGGCCGCGCGAGCGCGCCGCGAGCATGAAGCTCCACGCCGCCGGGACGATCGACGCCCACTTGCCCGCCTGGACGAGCGCTGGCGCGCCGTCGGTGCGGCCCTCGACGCACGGGATCACGTGCACCGGCACCTCGTGCAGGTGCTCGGCCAGATGCACCACGGCGTCACGGACGCGCGGGCCCGCCTTCCCGCCGCCGCCCATCCGGGCGTACGCCGCCGCGCCCTGCCGCCAGAGGTCGGCGAGCCCGGCCTTCTTCTCCGCGTCGGTGACGACGACGAAGTGCCAGTCCTCGGCGTAGCCCGCGGTGGGCGCCTGCTGCGCGAGCTTCAGGCACTCCAGGATTACCTCCTGCGGAACCGGGCGCGTCAGGTCGAGCCGCTTGCGGACCGCCCGCGTCGTCGAGAGCAGCTCGTCGTTCGATAGGTCGATGCTCATTCCGTCCTCCTTCCGAAGAAGCCGCGGGCGCGGAAGCTCATCGCCACCTCGGCGCGCTGGTTGAGCAGTTCGCAGAACGCGATCACCGTCCCCCTGTCCGCGCGCAGCGACGACGGCGACGTCTCGAGGATCCGTACGCGGCCGCTGACGACGTCGCCTGGGCGCACCGGCACGAACCATCGCAGCTCCTCGACCCCCGGCGAGCCCATGCTCGCGGCCCGGCCGAGCACCTCGTCGACGTAGAGGCGCATGAAGATCGCCGCGCTGTGCCAGCCGCTCGCGACCAGGCCGCCGAACACCGAACGCTCCGCCGCGACGCGGTCGAGGTGGAACGGCTGCGGGTCGAACTGCCGTGCGAAGTCGAGCACCTCGTCCTCGGTCAGCTCGTGCGAGCCGAGCTCATACACCTGGTCCACGGCGAAGTCCTCGAAATGGAGCATGGAGGCGCTGACTGTAAGGCCGGCGTGAAGGTGCTGTAAATCCTGGCAGGAAAGCATTGAACCGCATGGAACAGGCGGGCTACGGTGAAACCCACCCCGCCCCCGACCCCCCTTTCCTCATGACTTCACGCTTCCTTCGCCTCGCGCTCGCCTGCGCCCTCGTGTCCCTTGTCGCCGTCTCGGCCGCGCTTGCCGCGCCGACGCCGCGGCCGCTGCTGCTCGGCTTCCAGGACGAGCAGAGCTTCCTCTGGTCGGCCGACCGGCTCGCGAACCTCGACCGCGCGGCAACCGCGCACGCGAGCGTCGTTCGCGTGACCGCGAACTGGAGGCAGATCGCGCCGCAGAAGCCGTCGGCCCCGGCGAGCTCCGCCGATCCCGCGTACCGCTTCGAAGGTCTCGACGACCTGATCTGGCAGAGCGAGCTTCGCGGAATGCGCGTGCTGCTGACGATCTGGGGGACGCCCACGTGGGCGAGCTCGACGGGCAAACCGAACGCCGCGCCGAGCCCGGCGAACCTCGGCGCGTTCTGCTCCGCGATCGGCAGCCGCTACAACGGCAGGGGCCGCCAGCCGCAGGTGAGCCTCTACAGCGTCTGGAACGAGCCGAACCTCGACCAGTTCCTGCATCCACAGTTCACGACGGCGGGCAAGGACGTCGGCCCGAAGCTGTACGCCGGCATGGCGCGAGCCTGCTACGGAGCGATCAAGGCGGCGAATCCGACAGCGCAGGTCGCGCTCGGCGACACGTCCCCGCGCGGCCACGACGTTCCGACGACGACGGTGCAGGCGAGCCACTCGCCCGGCCGCTTCGCACAGCTGCTCGGGAAGATCCGGCCGCGCGTGCGTTTCGACGCGTGGGCGCACCACCCGTACGCGAACGGCTTCACAGGCGGGCCGGCCTCCACCTTCCGCTGGCCGAACGTGGGCATCGCCGATCTCGGCAAGTTCGAGCTCGCGCTGCGCAAGGACTTCGCTCGGCCGTCGGTGCCGCTCTGGGTGACCGAGTTCGCCTACCAGACCGCCCCGGAGCATCCCGGCGCGCTCAGCTACGGGCGCCAGGCGAGCTACCTCGGCAAGGCGCTGCAGGCCGCGGCGACGGTGCCCGACCTGCGGATGTTCATCTGGTATGTCTTCCGCGACACGCCCGGCGAGCGCTGGCAGAGCGGGCTGATCTCGAAGAGCGGTCGGCCGAAGCCCTCGTACGCGGCCTTCACGCGCGTCGCTTCGGCATACGACGTCGCGAACCCGACAGTCGCAATCGCGGCGAGGCCGAACCCCTTGATCCCACTCTCGCTGTTCCAGTTCCGCGCGAACCTGCTGGGCAGCGATCCACCTCTCGGCGTCACGTATCGCGTCTTCGACCCCAGGGGCGCGCTCGTCGTCGTCGGCCAGGCGCAGGTCCGGCCCGACGCAACGGGCCAGGTCTCGGTCCCGCTCACGTTCACCCCGAAGGCGAAGACGACGTACTCCATCACGTTCGACGTCAACGACATTCACGGGGACACGTCGGCTCGCACCGCGCACTTGATCGTCCGCTGATCCACCGCGTGCGGGCATGATCCCGCGCGTGGACTTTCCGATCGCAGATCCGACCGCGGCGAAGAAGCTCGGCGCGGCCCTGCGGAAGCTCGACTACTCCGAGGACGGGATCTGCGGCCTACTTGGCGACGAGGCCTTCGAGACGGGCCAGCGCGACGCGCCGGTGCACCTCCGCCGGCTGCCGGCGACGAAGCTGGCGACGGCCGTCCGCCTGCTCTTCCTGCAGCTGCCCGTCCCCGTGGACGAGGCGACACAGGCGTTCGGCAAGGGCGGACTCGACGCGCTGGAGCGCACCGGTTTCGTGACGATCGACCGCGAGGTCGTGCCGCGGTCACGGATCACGGCGATCGGCGACGTGCTGCTCGCGTCCGACGGGTTCTCCCGCGACGTCGACGACCCGGCGGACTACGTCGCGACCTACACGCCGACGTCGCGGCTCCTCGACGTCCTGACACCGCGCCCGCGCGTCGGCCGCGCGATCGACGTCGGGACGGGCCCGGGCATCCACGCGCTGCTTGCCGCGCGGCACAGCGACGTCGCCGTCGCGACCGACGTCAACCCGCGCGCGCTCGCCTACACGGCGCTGAACGCGGCGCTGAACGGTCTCGACAACGTCGAGGTCCGCCACGGCAGCCTCTTCGAGCCGGCCGGCGACGAGACGTTCGACCTGATCACCTGCAACGCGCCGTTCGTCGTCTCGCCCGAACGCAGGTGGACGTACCGCGACGCGGGCTACGAGGCCGACGAGCTGTCAGCGCTGGTCGTACGCGAAGCGGCACGGCATCTGGCGGACGGCGGCTTCGCGGCGCTGCTCGTCAGCTGGGTGGCGCACGACGAGGACGAGCCGGACGAGCGCGCGGTCGCGTGGGTCGAGGCGAGCGGCTGCGACGGCTGGATCCTCCCGGTGTTCGACGCCGATCCGCTCGAGCACGCAGCAGGGTGGAACGACCACCTCGCGACCGATCCGGACGAGTTCGGCGCCGTGGTCGACGCGTGGACGCAGTATCTCGGCGAACGCGGCGTCGAGCGCGTGACCGAGGGCGCGATCCTGCTCCGCAAGCGCAGCGACGGGCGCAAGCCGGAGCTCCGCATCGACGAGGTCGAGGAGGACGAGCTCGGCCCGGCGAGCGACCAGGTGCTGCTGGCCTTCGAGAACCGAGAGCGGCTGCGCGGGATGAAGAGGAAGGAGCTGCTCGCGGCGCGGGTTGCGCCGGCGATGCCGCTCAGCGTCGAGCTCGCCGTCCCGGCGCGCCGCAACGGCCACGCACTCGTCCACCTCGAGGAGGGGACGTGCTCCGATCTCGAGACACCGCCTGAGGCGGCTCGCGCGCTCGAACGGCTGGACGGCGCGACGGAGCTCGAGGCGGCGATCGACCCGGCTTTCGAACGGCAGACGCTGACGCTCGTCCGCGAGCTGCTCGAGCTCGGCGCCCTACGGTTCGCTACGTGGGATCGAGCCGGAAGACCGGGTGGTCGGTCGGGTCGGGGAGCTTCTTGAAGTACCGCTCGACCTCGCGACCGGCCACCTTCCGGTAGGCGGCGATCACCGGCGGGCGCTCGGCGACCGGCAGCTCGGTGACGCGCACCGGCTGCGTCTTCGAGCCGCGCTTCAGCTCGGCGCGTCCGGCCGCGCGCAGGTTGCGGACCCAGTTGGACTCGCCGCGGGTCGACACCAGATAGCGCGCGCCCCCGTGCTCGACCGGGATCACGGGAACGCGCTGCGGCCGCCCGCTCGAGCGTCCGGGGACGAGCAGCGTGTTCGTCCCCATCAGTCCGGACTTCATCGCGAGGTGCTTGAAGATGTTCCGCTCGAACCAGTTGG
>VAWW01000010.1 GCA_005884575.1 Actinomycetota bacterium | reverse complement strand
CCGAGACGCCTGTGCCGGCGATCCCGGCGCCGGGGTCATAAGGAGATCGAAGGCGGCGCCGGCCGAGGCCGGCGCCGCCGTCCTGCTCGCGTCGGAGGGCCGGCCGATCACCGGGGCCGCCGTCGACACGGCCGCGCGGCTCGCAAAGGAAGCCGGCGGCGGTGTCCACGTCTTCGCCGTTGCGCGCGTCTGGGGCACGAGCTTCGGGATGCCGAATCCCGGGCTGCTGCCGAGCAAGAAGGAGTGGGACCAGCAGCGGGGCGTCGTCGAGGACGCCGTCAAGCGGCTGAAGAAGCAGGGCGTGAAGGCGAGCGGTCACGTCCTCGCGACGCGCAAGGCGACGAAGCGAATCGTCGCCGAGGCGGAGCGGCTCGGCTGCCGCGCGATCGTGATGGCCGCCGATCCGCCGCGGAACCGCTTCGTCGCCGACCTGATGTGGTCGCAGGAGCCGTACCGGGTCAAGCGGCGCGCCGACGTCCCGGTCTACCTCGTCACCGATATGTGATGTGCTCGCGTCGGCCGGATTCGGCTGAGCGGAGGATCGCGTCGCAGACTTCGGCGGCTCGGTAGCCGTCCTCGAGCGTGGCGCCGTGAGGGGCGACCTCGCCGTTGCCCGCGATCGCGTCGAGCAGGTGGTGAAGCTCGTGCACGAAGGTGTGCTCCCAACCGATGATGTGGCCGTGCGGCCACCACCACTGCCAGAACGGGTGGTCGGCCTCCGAGACGAGGATCCTGCGGAAGCCCTTCGTCCCTTCGCTGTGCTCGAGCTCGTTCAACCGCTCCAGGTCGAACGCGAGCGAGCCCTTCGAGCCGTTGATCTCCCAGCTGAACGCGTTCTTGCGGCCGGTCGCGAAGCGCGTCGCCTCGATCGTGCCGACCGCCCCGCCCTCAAACTCGGCGACCGACTCGACCGCGTCGTCGACCTCCCGGCCGGGCATGAACGTGTGCGTCGTTCCGGAGACGGACGCGATCTCGCCGACGAGGTAGCGCGCCAGGTCGACGACGTGCGCAGCGAGGTCGCCGAGCGCGCCCGAGCCGGCGAGCTTCTTGTCGAAGCGCCAGACCTCCTCGGTCGTCGGGCCCCACTCCTGGAGGTAGCGGCCGCGGAAGTGGTAGATCTCGCCGAGCTCGCCGGCCTCGATCAGCTGCCGCGCAAGCCGGACGGCCGGGACGAACCGGTAGTTGAACGCCGTCATGTGCTTCACGCCCGTCGCGGCCACGCGCTGCCAGACGTCGTAGCTCTCGCCCGCGTTTCGGCCGAGCGGCTTCTCGCAGATCACGTGCTTGCCCGCCTCGGCGGCTGCGATCGTCGGCTCGGCGTGAAGGTTGTTCGGACCGCTGTTGTCGAAGAGCTCGACCTCGGGATCAGTGACGAGCTCGTGCCAGTCGGTCACGTGGCGCTCGAAGCCGTAGCGCACGGCAGCCGCCGAGACCGCCTCCTCGTTGCGCCCGGCGATCGACACCAGCCGCGGCATCAGCGGCGGCGGCCAGGCCATGTACGAGAGCTTCTTGTAGCCGTTCGCGTGCGCCTTGCCCATGAAGGCGTACCCGAGCATCCCGACGCCGATCGGGCGGATCCCGCCGCTCATCAGGCCCCCGCCTTCTGCATGGCAGCGTCGAACGCGAGCTCGGACGGTGCGAAGTCCGTCCGTCGCACGAACGCGAGCGCGTCCTGCGCGCCGTACTCGCGGTCCATGCCGCTGTCCTCCCACTCGATCGACAGCGGGCCCTGGTAGCCGATCCGGTTCAGCGCGCGGAACAGCTCCTCGAAGTCGACGTCGCCGTGGCCGGGCGAGACGAAGTCCCACCCGCGCTGCTCGTCCCCGAAGTTCAGGTGCGAGCCGAGGATCGAGCGGCGGCCGTCGAGCCGCTTCTTCGAGTCCTTGACGTGCATGTGGTAGATCCGGTCGGCGAACTCGAGGGCGAACTGCGCCGTGTCGAGGAACTGATGCGCGAAATGGCTCGGATCGAGGTTGATGCCGAAGCCCTCGCGGTTGTCGATTGCCGCGAGCGTCTTCCGCGTCGTGACGAAGTCGTACGCGATCTCCGTCGGGTGTACCTCGAGCCCGAACTTGACGCCCTCCCGGTCGAAAACGTCGATGATCGGCCCCCAGCGCTCGGCGAACTCCTGGTAGCCGCGCTCCACTTCGTCGAAGTCGTTCGGCGGGAACGAGTAGATCAGGTGCCAGATCGAGGAGCCGGTGAAGCCGTTCACCTGCTGCACGCCGAGCTGTGCCGCGGCGCGCGCGGTGTCCTTCATCCGCTCGGCGGCGCGGTGGTGCACGCCCTCGGGATCGCCGTCGCCGTAGATCTCGGGCGGCAGGATCGCGCGGTGCCGCTCGTCGATCCGGTCGCAGACCGCTTGGCCGACGAGGTGCGCGCCGATCGCCCACACGTTGAGATGGTTGCGCTCGAGGATCTCCTGGCGCGAGCGGCAGTAGCCCTCGTCTGCGAGCGCCTTGTCGACCTCGAAGTGGTCTCCCCAGCAGGCCAGCTCGAGCCCGTCGAAGCCCCAGCCGCCGGCCTTCCCGGCGAGATCCTCGATCGGCAGGTCGGCCCACTGGCCGGTGAACAAGGTGACTGGACGGGCCATGCGGACTCCTCGGTCAGGGTGTCTCAACAGGGATGTCGGCTGCGCGGGCGAGCTCCGCCTGGCGGGCATCAAGGGTGTAAAGAGTGCGGCTCGTCGCGGCGGCGGTCGCGACGATCAAGAGATCGGTCGCCTTCGCGGCGCGCTTTTGCGAGCGGGCAAGCGCGAGCAGCTCGCCGTAGCGCTCGGCGACCGGCTCGTCGACGGGCAGTGGGGCGAAGGCGGTGCGGACCGCGTCGAGGCGCTGCTGCCTGAGGGAGCGTATTTCGTCCTGCTGCGCGAGAAGCACGCCTGCGTGGAGTTCGCCGACGGTGATGACGGAGATCGCCGCGACGGCCGCGAGCTCGATCGCCGAGGCATCTGCGGCGATGAGCACGCTGGTGTCGAGCAGTCCTGCGGTCACCCGGCGGGCCAGGGATCGTCGAGCGGAGCCTCGGCGGCGTCGAGCTCGCCGGCCAGGTTTTCGTCGATGGGGAGAGCGAGGATCCGTCGAATGGTCTCCCGATCGACGTCGATCCGCGGCGTGCCGGCCTCCCCCGGCGGTACGAGCCGCGCGACCGGTCTGCCTCGGACCGTGACCGTGAAGGTCTGGCCGGCCTCGGCCTCCCGCAGCACGGCGGCGATGTTGTTCCGGAGCTCGCGCTGTGGGATTCTCCGATCAGCCATTTGCTACACACCGTAGCAGATGAGCGGGCTCACCGGATCGAGGCCCACGGCTCCTGGCCGGAGACGTCCTCGAGCCCGTAGCCGCTGCCCTCGCCGAGCGACGGGCCGATCACGACCTGCAGGTGCGCCGTCTCGGTGCCGTCGTTGTACGACGCGTGGACGACGCCCTCGTCGATGAACACGGAGTCGCCGGGCTTCAGCGTCGTCGACTCCCGCTCGAGGAACTGCGTGATCTCGCCCTGCTTGACGATGATCATCTCCTCCTGCCCGGGGTGCTTGTGGAACGCGTGCCCCTCGCTCGGCTCGAGCGTGACGTCCATGACCACGAGATGCTTCGAGCCGTTCTTCGGAGTCAGGCGCCAGCCGATCACGCCCCAGTCGAAGCTCTCCTGGTCGACGTCGCCCTGCTTGACGAAGCTGCTCATCTGTGCCCTCCTCCGACGGGGATCGACTTGAACCTGCGCATGTTCTCGACCATCGCCGTCTCGACCGGCAGCCGTTCCATCGAGCTCGCGCCGAAGAAGCCGACGACGCCCTCGGTGTTCGCGATCACGTAGGCGGCGTCGTCCGGCTCGGCGATCGGGCCGCCGTGGCAGAGGACGAGAATCTCCGGATTGACGCGCTTCGCCGCGTCGTGCATGCCCTGGATCAGGCGCACGGACTCGTCGAGCGTCTTCGCGCTCTCGGCGCCGATCGCGCCGCCCGTCGTCAGGCCCATGTGCGGCACGAGCACGTCGGCGCCGGCCTGCGCCATCGCCGTCGCCTCGCCGTCGTCGAAGACATACGGCGCGGTCAGGAAGTCGCGCTCGTGCGCGAGCCGGATCATGTCGACCTCGAGCCCGAAGCCCATTCCCGTCTCCTCGAGGCCGGCGCGGAACGTCCCGTCGATCAGTCCGACGGTCGGGAAGTTCTGGACGCCGCTGAAGCCGATCCGCTTCAGCTCGTCGAGGAAGACGGGCATCAGCCGGAACGGGTCGGTGCCGTTGACGCCGGCGAGCACCGGCATCTCCTTGACCACCGGCAGTACCTCGCGGGCCATGTCGACGACGATCGCGTTCGCGTCGCCATAGGAGAGGAGACCGGCGAGCGAGCCGCGGCCGCCCATCCGGTAGCGGCCCGAGTTGTAGATGATGATCAGGTCGGCGCCGCCCGCCTCCGCGAGCTTCGCCGACAGGCCGGTGCCGGCGCCCGCGCCGATGATCGGCTTGCCAGACTCGACCTGGGCGCGCAGCCGCGCCAGCGCCTCGCTGCGAGTCATCCGCGGATCAACTCGTGCAGGCGGTCCGCCATCGCCGTCGCGAACGCGGGGTCGTTGATGTCCGTGTCGACCTCGTGCAGCTCGACGCGTCCGTCGAGCGTCTCGCGCAGTCCCGCCCGCAGCGCCTCGTCGGCGGCGGCGTCGTAGAACGGCTGGCCTTCGACGTCGATCATCGAGACGCCCTTCAGCGGGACGAAGAGCACCGTCGGGCCCGTCGCGGCCGAGAGCTTGCGGCCGATCTCGCGCCCGAGCTCGGCGTTCTCCTCCGGCGTCGTCCGCATCAGCGTGATCGTCGGGTTGTGCACATAGAGGTTGCGGCCCTCGAACTTCTCCGGCACGGTCTCGCGCGGGCCGAAGTTGACCATGTCGAGCGCGCCGAGCGAGACGACCTGCGGCAGGCCGACCTCGCCGGCCGCCTGAAGCCGCTCGGGCCCCGCCGAGAGGACGCCTCCGACGAGCTCGTCCGCGAGCTCCGTCGTCGTGACGTCGAGCACGCCGGCGAGGAAGCCGCCGCGCACGAGCGCCTCCATCGACTGTCCGCCGGCGCCCGTGGCGTGGAAGACGAGCACCTCGTAGCCGAGCTCTTCCAGTCTCTCTCGCGCGCGCGTCACACATGGAGTCGTGACACCGAACATCGTCGCGGCGACGAGCGGCTTCTCCTCGAGCGGCGGCACCTGCGCGCCCGCCATGCCCGCGATCGCCGCGGCCGCGTTGGCCATAATCCGCGCGGAGACCCGGTTCACGCCCGCGATGTCGACGACGGAGTACATCATCGTCACGTCGACCGCGCCGACGTACGGGCGCGTGTCGCCGGACGCGACCGTCGAGACCATCAGCTTCGGGACGCCGACGGCAAGCGCCCGCATCGCCCGCGTGGCGATCGACGAGCCGCCCGACCCGCCGAGCGCGAGGATCCCGTCGAGTCGTTCCTCCGCGTACAGCCGCCTCACGACCGCCTCTGCGCCCGCGCCCATCGCCGCAACCGCCGCGCCGCGGTCGCCGGCCTCGGCGAGCGCCGTGACGTCAGCCCCCGCAGCGCGCGCCACCTCGTCCCGCCCGATGTCCGGCTCGACGAGCGGCTCGTGGATGCCCGCGTCGACAAGCAGGACGTCGACGCCGTGCTCCCGCACGCGGTCGCGCAGGAAGGCGTACTCGGCCCCCTTCGTGTCGAGCGTGCCGAGGAGGACGACAGTGGCCAACTCAGGCGTGCTCGGCCGCGAGCGGCTCGACGCCGAGGTAGCGGCGCTGGAGCTCCGGATCCTGCAAGAGCTGCGCGGCGGTCGTCTCCGCGGCGATCGAGCCGGCGACCATCACGAGCTGCCGCTCGGCGATCGACGTCGCCATGCCGAGGTTCTGCTCGATCAGCAGGATGGCGAGGCCCTCCTCGTCGAGCTTCTTGAACGTCTCGATCAGGAGCTCGATGATCGTCGGGGCGAGCCCCTCGGACGGCTCGTCCATGATCAGCAGCTCCGGGTTCGTCAGCAGCGCGCGGCCGATCGCGAGCATCTGCTGCTCGCCGCCGGAGAGCTGTGCGCCGCCGTTCCGGCGCCGCTCCTTCAGCCTGGGGAAGAGCTCGTAGATGCGGTCGACCGTCCAGCGCCTTCCGCCCGCGCGCGGCGAGATCATCCGGAGGTGCTCGTCGACCGAGAGCGACGGAAAGAGGCGCCGGCCCTGAGGGACGTATCCGATTCCGAGCTTCGCGATCTTGTACGAGGGGCGCCCGACGAGCTCGGTGCCCTTGTAGCGGATCGAGCCTGTGACCCCCGCCGGCGGGATGCCCATGATCGCGTTGCAGAGCGTCGTCTTGCCCATCCCGTTGCGTCCGATGATCGACGTCGAGCCGCCCGCGATCTCGAACGAGACGTCCTCGAGCGCCTGCGCGCGGTCGTAGTACGCGTTGACGTCCTCGACTGCGAGCAGCGGCTCACTCATCCGGCTGGAACCCCCGGCCCAGGTAGAGGTCGTGGACGGTCTGGTTCGCGCGGATCTCGTCCGGCGTGCCCTCGACGATCACGCGGCCCTCGTGCATCATCGTCACGCGCTGCGCCACCCGGAGCGCAACGTCCATGTCGTGCTCGATCAGGATCAGCGTGATCGCCGGATCGAGCTTCAGCAACAGGTCGGTCAGCGCGACGCGCTCGCCGCGCGAGAGTCCGGACGCGGGCTCGTCGAGCATCATCAGCTGTGGGTTCGCGGCGCGCGCCATCCCTACCTCTAGCTGGCGCTGCTCGCCGTGGGAGAGCGAGCCGACGAGCGTCGCCTCGCGTCCCTCGAGGCCGACCGCGGCGGTCAGCTCGCGCGCGCGCTCGCGAAGCGCGCGGTCGCGCGCCGGGACGATCACCGGGCGCATGTGTCCGGATTTCACGCCGAGCACGGCGAGGTAGAGGTTGTCCTCGACCGAGAGGCCGAGGAACAGGCGAGACTTCTGGTAGGTGCGACCCATCCCGAGCTTCGCGCGCGTGCGCGGCGGCAGCCCGGTGACGTCCTCGCCGAGGAACTCGATCGTCCCCGAGGTCGGCGGGTAGTCGCCCGAGATGACGTTGAACAGCGTCGTCTTGCCGGCGCCGTTCGGGCCCAGGATCGCGCGCCTCTCGCCGCGCGCGACGTCCAGGTCGACGTCGCGCACGGCATGGAGGCCGCCGAACCGCCGGCCGATCCCCCGCAGGCGGAGGATCGGCTCGGCGACGACGAGTGCTGCTGCTTGCGCCACGAAGGTCCCTAGGTCGTGACCTTCGGGGTGATGACCTTGCCCTGCCAGGGCAGCTTCTTCTTGACGCAGGGCGGGAACGTGCGGCCCGGCGCCGGGGTCTTGGTCGAGTACGAGCCGCCGAACGACTGGTCGACGTTCGGGACCTCGCCGACGGTCTTGATCGCCAGCTTGCCGCCCTTCAGGTACAGCTGCTGGAAGAACGCGGTGATCGGGGCCTGGTTGTGCGGGCCGAGCTTCACCGTGCCGTACGGTCCGGGCAGCGAGACCTGGCGCAGCGCGGCCTGCAGCTTCTTCTGGCCGCCGGAGAGGTCGCCGCCCACCTTCTTCAGACCTTCGACGAGGCCCCACGCGTTGATGAAGAAGCCGTACGTGAACGTGCTCGCCGCCTGCGGCGCCGCAGCGCCGAACGGCGGGATCGTCTTGAACCACTTGCCCATCATCGCGTTGTAGGCCTTGGCCGCCGGCGTGTTCAGGTCGCCGGCCGTGCCGGCGCCGCCTGCGTAGGCTCCGACGACCCGGTGGCCGAGCTGCTGGAACTGGCCCGGGGTGCCCCAGAACACGTTGCCGATGAACTTCTTGCCGTCGATCGGCCCGTGCGCCTGCTCGTACGCCTTCAGAAACGGGATCAGACCGGCGCCGCCGACCGCGACGAAGGTGCCGTCGACGTTCGTCGGCATCTGCTGCGCGTAGGACGAGTAGTCGGTCGTGTTGAGCGGCGGGAAGACCCGCTTCGTCACCTTGCCGCCGGCCGCGCAGAAGTCGGTGATGAACCCGGCCGCCGACGTCCACGCGAACGAGTAGTCGTCCGCGACGACCGCAGCCGTCTTCCAACCGAGCTTCCGGTAGGCCAGGTCGCCGAGGCCCGCGTTCCACATTGCGCCGTCACCGCTGAAGCGGAAGAAGTTCGGCGCCTGCACCTTGAGCGTCGTGTCCTGCGCTCCGGCGGAGCCGTTCACGAACGTCTTCGTCGGGTGCTGCTTCGCGTAGTTCGCCACGGCGATCGACTCGTCACCGGACAAAGGGCCGACCATGACGTCCGCGCCCAGCTGTTCCATCAGGCGCTTCGTCTCCTTGATCGCCGTGTCGGCACGGTCGTTCGAGCAGCCGACACCGACGAGCTTGAGCGGATGACCGCCGATGCTGCCGCCGGTCCAGCCGTCACGAGGCTTGTTCGGGTTCTTCGGCTTGGCGCCCGCGTACTGCGAGAACGCCGCGACGACGCCCGCCATGTCCTGGTTGTCGAACGCGCCGAATGCACCCTGGCAGTCGGACAGGACGGCGACCTTGATCGTCGTTGCCGAATTCCTTGCGGTCGCTACCGACGCGGACAGCGCAGCGGCAACCACTGCGAGGACCGCGAACGGAATCAGCTTCCGCCTTCCTGTGAGAGCACTCATTCGGTTGCCCTCCTCCTTTCGAACCGATGGGTGTTTCCTGATAGTCGTTTCCGGATCTCCTACGGGCCGTTCCCTGCCGTCTCTGCTGCGAGCCTCCTTTCAGACGCTGGGCTCGGCCGGCCCGACCTCGATCGGATTTCGATCGAGGGGGCCGCGGCGACGCCCGGAGAAGAGAGAGAGCGCCCGCTCCCACAGCCCGATCATGCCGGACGGGGAGACGAGCACGATCGCGAGGAAGATCGCTCCGATCAGCGTGTGGAACCGGTCGCCGATGAAGCCGATCCGCTGTGAGTAGTTGTTGACGATGACGAACAGGAGCGCGCCGATCCACGCGCCCTCGAGGCGGTAGAGACCGCCGAGGACGGCGATCACGAGCACGTCGATCGTCGCGCCAAGGTCGATCGACGCGGGGTCGACGTGGCCGTTCCACCAGACGAAGAGGATGCCGCCGATCGCAGCGATCAGCGACGCGAAGCCGAAGGCGACAGTGCGGTGGAGCGGGACGTTGTAGCCGAGCGACGCCATCCGCACCGGGTCGTCGCGCACGCCCTGGAGCGTCAGGCCGAACGGCGTGCGCACGAGATAGCGCAGGAGCAGATAGACGCCGAAGGCGGTCACGAGCGCGACGTAGTAGAGACGGTTCTGGTGCGCCTCGACGTTGCCGATCACGTTCGGCGCGCGGATGCCGCTGATCCCGCCGAACCCCGAAAGGTCCGTGACCTGCGAGAAGAAGAGGTTGGCGATCACGGAGTATGTGAGCGTGATCATCAGGAAGTAGATGCCGACGCTCCGGCTCGCGAGCGCGCCGAACAGCAGCCCGATCGCGACGGCGATGACAATGCCGAGGACGATGCCGATCCACGGGCTCCAGCCGAGGTTGAGTCCCTTCGTGTTCCCGTTCGTCGTCGCGTTGCCGAGCACGAAGCCTGCGATGCCGTAGACCGCGACCTGCGCGAGCGAGACCATGCCGCCGTACGCCGAGAGAAAGATCAGGCTCGCGGCGACGATGCCCAGGAAGAGCATCTGCGTCAGCAGCGTGCCGACCCAGTACGAGGACAGGTAGAACGGGGCGAGGATCGCCGCCAGGAGCGCGCCGGCGCCGACGATGCGGTCGGCCGAGACCGGCACCGTCATGCAGGCCTCCCGAAGAGGCCGAGCGGCTTGACGGCCAGCACGACCGCGACGAGCACGAACGTGAAGATGATCGAGTAGTACGTGTAGTTCGACGGCAGGTACGCGGCCGAGAAGTTGCCCGTCAGGCCGAGCAGGAGCGAGCCGACCGCCGCGCCGCCGAGTGACCCCATCCCTCCGATGATCACTACGACGAGCGAATAGAGCAGCCAGTTAGCGTCGACGCCCGGGGCGAGGCTCGCGAACGAGCCGCCGATGACGCCGCCGAGGCCGGCGAGTGCCGATCCGACGACGAAGGCGATCGCGAACGTCAGCTGGATGTTGATTCCGAGCGCCGAGACCATTGCGCGGTCGTCGACACCGGCGCGGATCACCATGCCGGTGCGCGTCCACTTGAGCCAGACCGTCAGCGACACGCCGATGCCGACGGCGATGCCGAGGATCACGAGGCGCGTCAGCGTGTACTGGATCCCGGAGACGTGCAGGTTGACGAACTTGTCGAACGTCTTCGGCCACGAGATGTCCTGCGCGATCCCGCCGCCGAGGCCCTTGTAGCCGGGCAGCATCAGGTCGGCGAGGATGATCGAGATCGCGATCGTGATCAGCGCCTGCCGAAGATCCTGCCCCTGGTTCCAGCGCAGGAAGACCTGCTGCATCAGCAGGCCGATCAGGGCCACGATCACCGTTCCGATGAGCACCGGGTAAAGCCAGTGCACCAGAGTGACCTGGTCGCTCGTCAGCCCGAAGACGCTGCCCTGGCCCACCAGTTGGCGCTGGAGCTTCAGCGCGATGTACCCGCCGAGCAGGAAGAACGCCCCGTGCGCCATGTTGACGACGCGCATCAGGCCGAAGATCCCGTTCAGCAGCGTGATCAGGAAGTCCTTCGGGTCGTGGACCGCCGAGCCGAACGTCGTGGCGCCGGTGCCCGTCGTCGGCGCGAGGAAGAGAATCCAAACGAGCGGGAAGACGACGAAGACGAGGATCAGCACCGCGTAGAGCGCGAGGCGCATGTGGGCACTGAGCGCGGTCAGCTTGACGCGCTGCGCTGCGACCGCGGCCATCAGCCGACTCCCGCCAGGTAGAGGACGGCCTGATCGGAGTCCTCGTTCTGCGGGATCTCGTCGGCGAGCCGCCGCAGCTCCGGATAGCGCGACCGGTCGAGCGTCCCGACGTCGGGCCAGTTCAGCTCGATCAGGTTGCCGGCCGGATCGTGGAAGTAGAGCTGGACCTGGCCCGACGGGAGCTCGACGAGCCGCCAGCCCCACTCCGCCGACGTCCGTTCCTTCACGGCACGGTAGGCGGCGTCGAAGTCGTCGATCGTCAGCCCGAGGTGGTGGCGCGGGGCCGGCGGCCGCTCCTCGAAGAAGAGATGGAGTTGCATGTCGCCGACGCGCAGCCACTGGACGGGCCGCTCGAACGTCGGCGTCGGGATCCGTTCCATCCCGAACACTTCTTCGTAGAACCGCGTGGACGCTTCGAGGTCGGTGGCGGAGATGGAGACGTGGTTGATCCGCAGGGCGCGCACCAGGGCCGAAGTCTCGTCGCTTCCAAGCCATAGGTCAAGTAGCCAGGAACACCTAAGCAGCGATAGATTCTTCCTATGAATGTTCGGCAGCTCGAATGCTTCGTGGCTGTCGTGGACGAGGGGTCGTTCACCAGCGCCGCCCGGCGCGTCGGGATCTCGCAGCCGTCGCTCTCCCAGCACATCCGGGCGCTCGAGGAGGAGCTGGCCGGCGCCGTCTTCGAGCGGCTGCGGCGCGGGGTGGCGCTGACGCCGGCGGGCCGGAGCCTGCTTCCCGAGGCGCGCGCGGCCGTGCGGGCGGTCGAGCGCGGACGCCAGGGAGCGCGGTCGGCGCTCGCGCTCGAGTCGGGCGAGCTCGAGGTCGCGACCGTCCTCTCGATGGCGGTCGGCTTGCTGCCGCAGTACATCCAGAGGTGGCACGAGCGGCATCCGAATGTCGCGATCCGGCTGCACGAGTTCGTCCACCGGCGGCTGCTCGAGGAGGCGGTCGAGCAGGGCGTCGCCGACTTCGCGATCGGCCCGCTGCCGCTGCGCGCGTGGGACGGCCCGTTGCAGACGGTCGCGTGGGAGGAGTTCGTGATCGTCGTGCCGCGGACGGATCCGATCGCGGGCCGGTCTTCTGTGCGGCTGGAGGAGCTCGCAGACCGCGACTGGGTGCTCTATCACCACGATCACGGGCTCGCGGGCATCGTCGAGGAGATCTGCCGCCGGGCCGGGTTCAGTCCGCGCGGGACCGTGCGTACGTCGCAGGCCGAGGGCGCTGCGCGGCTCGCCGCGGCCGGCCTCGGACCGGCGCTCGTGCCCCGGAACATCGTCCTGCCAGGGCTCGACGGCGCCGTCCTCCAGCTGCGGCCGCGGCTGATCCGCGACGTGGCGGTCTACGCGAGGACGCAGTGGTCGTCGAGCGCGGCTGCCTTCGTCGAGGTGCTGCAGCAGGAGCACCGGCCGCATCCACGCGGGGCGGTCGCGATCCATCTCTAGCATGGCCGCCGTCGTGCGCCACGGTCTCCTGCTCGTGCTCGTCGTCGGTCTCGCTGCGTGCGGCGGCTCGTCGTCGCCGGCGGCCGGACTGGGGTCGAAGCCGACGACCGAGCACGGGACCGCTCGTTTCACGCTCGCCGTTGCGGCCACCGTCGGCGGGTCGCGAATCGTCGCGAACGAGACGGGCACGGTGTCCTTCACCGATCGGCGCGCGCACTTCTACAAGCTCGTCCCGGGCGGCGGCCTGCCGCAGGAGATCGTCCTCTCGGGCCCGTTCACCTACGCGAATGCCAACGTCGACGCGGCGCTGAACGATCCCTCGGTGAAGCCGTGGACGAAGCTCGATACGCGGCGACTGTCGCCGCAGCAGGTGCGCGAGCACCCCGACGAGCTTGCGCACGTGCGCGCGATCGCGTACCTCGCCGACGGCGTCGCGAAGCCGACGCGGGTCGGCGCCGCCACGGTCGACGGGACGAAGACGACTCGCTTCCGCGCCACGGTCGATCCGCGCAAGGTCGTCGCGGGTACGCCGAGAGTCGCGGGGGCGATCCGCGACGACTATCCCGCGCGTCCGTTCCCGGCCGACTTCTGGGTCGACGCGGACGGCCGGCTACGCCGCGTGCTCGTCAGCTACAGCACGCCGAAGGGCACGAGGATCACGCTCGACGGCGGCTTCTCGGACTTCGGGACGGAGATCGACCTGACGGTGCCGCCGGCCGAAGACATCCAGGACATCACGCCCTAGACCACGCAAGCCCCGCGGCAAGGACCGTCTCGTCCCGCGGCGCGACGAATTGCAGGTCGCCGATCGCGAGGCCGGCCCAGCCGAGCACATTGAACGGGCGCAGGAACGCGGTCGCGGGGATGCGCACGTCGAGCTCCTCGGTGTCGACCGGCGGCAGGTCGATCCCTAGCACCGGCGAGACGTAGAGATCGACGTCGGGCCGGTATGTGCGCCAGCGGCCGACGGCCTCGCGTGCGACGTCGACCTCTGCCGGGTCGATCGTCTGCGCGTGTTCGAGCTTCGCGCGGACGTTGTCGCCGTACTCGTCGGCGCGTGACGGGAACGTCGCGCGGTGCGACTCGGCCGCCTCGTGGAAGAACAGCGGCCATGTGTCCTCGGGCGGTTCGGGGACGGTGGCGTGGACGACGCGCGCGCCGAGCTCCTCCAGCCGCTCGACGTACTGCTCCGCGGCGCGGTTCTCGGCGACCGGGGCCCCGCCGCCGACCGAGGGCGGCTTGGTCAGCAGGCCCACCGTCAGTCCCTCGAGGCGCGGCTCGGGCACCGGCTCGCCCGTCAGCACCGACCACATCGCGGCGACGTCCTCGACGGTGTTCGCCATCGGCCCGGCCGTGTCGAAGGTCGGGCAGAGCGGGTAGACGCCGTCGAGCGGGATCCGGCCCCACTGCGGCTTCAGCCCGACCGTGCCGCAGCACGACGACGGCAGCCTGATCGAGCAGCCCGTGTCGGTCCCGATCCCGATGTCGCAGAGTCCCGCGGCGAGCGCCGCCGCGTTGCCGCCCGACGAGCCGCCTGTCGTCTTGCCCGGGTGGCGCGGATTCTGGACGGTTCCGTACCAGGGGTTCTGGCTCGTGACGCCCCACGCGAACTCGTGCAGGTTCGCCTTCCCGACGAGCACCGCACCCGCGTCGAGGAGCCGCTGCACCGACGACGCCGTCCGCTCCGGGACGTGGTCGGCGTAGACCTTCGAGCCGTACGTCGTCCGGATCCCGGCCGTGTCGAACAGGTCCTTGACGAGCAGCCGCTTCCCGGCCAACGGTCCGGTCGCTTGTGGCTCTAAGCCACTATCTACTTCGGTGATGATCGCGTTCCAGCGGTCTTTCACAACGGCAGCTGCGCGATGGCTTCGATCTCGAGCTTCGCGCCGGGCACGGCAAGCCGGCTGACCTCGATCAGCGTGCTCGCGGGCCGCGCGTCGCCGAAGACCTCCTGGCGCACCGGGTTGATGCGGGACCGGTCGTCGATGTCGAGCAGGTAGACGGTGACCTTGACGACGTCTGCGAAGCTCGCGCCCGCGGCCGCGAGGATCTCCTCGATGATCGCGAACACCTGACGCGTCTGGGCGACGACGTCGTCGCCGCCGACGAGCTTGCCCGCCGGATCGACGGGGACGACACCCGAGACGAACAGCAGGTCGCCCGCGCGCACGGCGTCGGTGTAGTGGCTGATCGGCTCGCCGACCTCCGGTACTCGGATCTCTTCTCTCATGTTCCCTCCCGGATCGCGGTCAAGGTCGTGCGCGGGGTGATCGCCTTGGGATCGATCCGCAGCTCGAGCAGCGCGGGGCGTCCTGCGCCGAGCGCGCGCTCGAGTGCGTCGGCGAACCCAGCCGTCTCCGTCACGGTCTCGCCGTGCGCGCCGAACGCCTGCGCGTACGCAGCGAAATCCGGATTCCTCAGCTCGGTGCCGACCACGCGGCCGGGATAGTGCCGCTCCTGGTGCATGCGGATCGTCCCGTACATGCCGTTGTTCACGACGAGGATCACGATCGGCAGCTCGTACTGCACCGCGGTCGCGAGCTCCTGCCCGCTCATCAGGAAGTCGCCGTCGCCGGCGAAGCACAGCACCGTGCGCTCGGGCCGCGCGGCCTTCGCCGCGACCGCGGCCGGCACGCCGTAGCCCATCGCGCCGCTCGTCGGCGCGAGCTGCGTCCCGGGCTCGTGCCAGCGCCAGAAGCGGTGCACCCACGCGGAGAAGTTGCCGGCTCCGTTCGTGACGATTGCGTCGGGAACGCGGTCGCGCAGCCGGACGATGCACGCGCCCAGGTCGAGCGTTCCGGGCATTGGGCCGGGACGCTGCCACTCCTCGTAGTCGGCGCGCGCAGCCGTCGCCCAAGCACGCCAGTGCGGCTCGACGCGCAGGTCGCGAACGGCGCGCGCGAACTGCTCCATCCCGGAGAGAATCGGCAGCTCGGGCCGGTAGACGCGGCCGAGCTCCTCCGCGCCCGGGTGCACGTGGACCAGCGTCTGTGCGGGAACCGGCGGCTCCAGCAGCGTGTACCCGCTCGTCGTCATCTCCCCGAGCCGTGGCCCGACGACGAGCAGCAGGTCGGCGTCGCGCACGCGCGCTGCGAGCTTGGGATTGATCCCGATCCCGATGTCGCCGACGTAGCTCGGCGAGTCGTTGTCGAGCGCGTCCTGCCGGCGGAACGCCGCGCCCGCGGGAATCGCGTTCTCCTCGAGGAAGACGCGCAACAGTTCCGACGTCCGCCGCGTCCAGCCCGCGCCGCCGAGGATCGCGAGCGGACGCTCCGCCCCCGCGAGCAGCTCGTGGAAGCGTTCGAGGTCATCCGGCCCCGGATGCGGCTGGACCACGTGGAAGGGGAGCACGTCCGGCACGTCCGTCTCCGACGAGAGCATGTCCTCCGGGAGTGCGACCACAACCGGCCCGGGCCGCCCCGCGCACGCGGCCGTGAACGCGCGCGCGACGTACTCGGGGATCCGGTCGGCGCGGTCGATCTGCGCAACCCATTTCGCCATCGGCCCGAACATGCGCCGGTAGTCCATCTCCTGGAAGGCCTCGCGCTCGACCTGGTCCGAGGCGACCTGGCCGACGAGCAGGATCAGCGGCGTCGAGTCCTGGAACGCCGTGTGCACGCCGACCGACGCGTGCGTGGCGCCGGGGCCGCGCGTGACGATGCAGATCCCCGGGCGGCCGGTCAGCTTCCCGTATGCATCTGCCATGTTCGCCGCGCCCGCTTCGTGCCGGCACGTGATCAACCGGATCGGGGAGTCGTAGAGCCCGTCGAGCACGGCGAGGAAGCTCTCGCCCGGGACGGAGAAGACCGTGTCGGTGCCGTGGAGGGCGAGCTGGTCGACGAGCACCTTGCCGCCGTGGCGGCTCACAGCTGGATCGGCCGGTCGAAGTAGACGGTCGGCTTTTGCAGCTTCGGCTTGTCCTCGTCCTCAGGATCGAGGTACCTGATCGTCCGCTTGCCCTCCCACTCGCGCGGCAGCACCATCACGCGGACGAACGCCGAGGGCTCCGTCTCGGACGCGATCGCCTTGACCGGATAGTCGAAGCCCTCGAACCAGGCGGTTCCGGGCTCGACGTCCTTCGTGAGACCGTCCGGTCCCTCGAGGTGGATCGAGCCGAAGAGCAGTCGGCGAATACCCGCGCCCGGGTGCGTGTGCCGATACGCGATCCCGCCTGGGGGAAAGTCGATGCGGTCGCACCGGATCAACCATTCCATCCACGGATCGAGCTCGAGGTCGACCGAGAGCGCCGCGCCGTCGGAGCCGTACTCGGCGAGCTCCCACACGCCCGCAGGTCCGTCGACGGCGACGTCGCCGAAGTACGCCGCGTCGCGCTCGAGGTCGTAGACGACGCGGTTTCCGGGCAGGGCCTCGACGCCGTCGGCATGCTCGAACAACGCGAGGTTCAATGGAAGGTCTGGCCGCCGTCGATCACGATCGTCTGGCCGGTGACGAAGTCGGAGCCGGGGCCGCAGAAGTAGACGACGGCGCCGACGACGTCCTCCGGAAGCTGGTCGCGCTGGATCGTCCGCGCCGCGACCGACACGTTGCGCAGAGCCTCGATCACCTCGGGATGCTCCTGGACGCCGGCCGACATCGTGAAGCCCGGCGCAACGCAGTTCACGAGCACATTGTCCTTGCCGAGCTCCTTCGCGAGCGCTCGCGTGAACGCGACGATCGCGCCCTTCGAGGTGACGTAGTGGAGGACGAACGGCACGCCGCGGAACGGTGTCCCGGACGAGATGTTGACGATCCTGCCGCCGCCGCGCTCGCGCATCAACGGCACGCACGCGCGGCACGTGAGGAACATCGACGCAACGTTCACGTCCATCACCTGCCGCCACTCGTCGAGCGGGATCTGCTCGAACGGACGCATCGCGAGCGACGCATAGAGGCCGGCGTTGTTGACGAGGATGTCGATGCCGCCGCAGTGCTTGACGGCCTCCTCGGCCATCCGCTGCACGTCGTCCTCCTTCGACACGTCGACGGTGACGCCGACGCCGTCGTCGAACGCCTTCGCGGCCTCTTCAGCGCCACCGAGGTCGGCGACGACGATCTGCGCGCCCTCGGCGTCGAGGCCCTCGGCGATCGCGCGGCCGATGCCTCGGGCCGCGCCCGTCACGACAGCGACCTTCCCGTCGAGGGAACCCATCAGCGGATCGGCGAGAAGGAGGTCGGGATCAGGATGCGGTTCTGCTGCGTGTGGATCAACGGCTGGATCTTGCCGAGAAACGCCTGCCACTTGTCGTCAGCCTGAAGCTTCGCGCGCCGCTGCTCGCGCTCGGCGAAGTTCTCGTAGCCCCACATGCTCGTGTAGGTCGAGAGCGCGCCGATGTCCGTCGTGAAGACGCCGAGCAGTTTGCCGAGGTAGCTCTGCTGGAGCTCGATGCCCTCCGTCTCGTAGAGCTTCACGAGCTCGGGGAGCTTGCCGGTGAACACGTGGTAGTCGCGCTGCTCGACGATCACTCCGTGATGCCGCCCATGCAGAGGTACTTGATCTCGAGCCACTCCTCGATGCCGTACTTGGAGCCTTCTCGGCCGATCCCGGACTCCTTGACGCCGCCGAACGGAACGACCTCGGACGAGATGAGACCGGTGTTGATCCCGTGGATCCCGTACTCGAGCGCCTCGGAGAGTCGCCAGATCCGGCCCATGTCACGGGTGTAGTAATAGGCGGCCAGCCCGTACGGCGTGTTGTTCGCGTCGCGGATCGCCTGCTCTTCGGAGGAGAACCGTGCGATGCCTGCGACCGGGCCGAACGTCTCCTCGCACGACATCGCGGCGTCGGCGGTGACGCCTGCGATCACCGTTGGCTGCCAGAAGAGACCGCCCAGGCCTTCGCCGCCGAGCAGGATCTCGCCGCCGCGCTCGATCGCGTCGCCGACGTGGCGCTGCACCTTGTCGATCGCGGACTGCTCGATCAGCGGGCCGATCTTCGTGTCGGGCTCGAGGCCGCTGCCGACCTTCAGCTTCGACGCCGCATCGACGAGTCGCGAGACGAACTCGTCGTAGATCCCGTCCTGCACGAAGATCCGGTTCGCGGAGATGCAAGTCTGGCCGCTGTTCCGGTACTTGCAGATCAGCGCGCCGGCGACGGCCTCGTCGACGTCGGCATCGTCGAAGACGATGAACGGCGCGTTCCCGCCGAGCTCGAGCGAGACCTTCTTCACCTGCTTCGCGCACTGCGCCATCAACAGCTTCCCGACCTCGGTCGAGCCGGTGAAGCCGAGCTTGCGCACCGTCGGGTTGGATGTCAGCTCGCCGCCGATGCGGGGCGCGTCCTCGGCGGCGCCAGTGACGATCTGGAACACGCCTTCGGGCAGTCCCGCGTCGAGCCCGAGCTGTGCGATCGCCAGCGCGGAGAGCGGCGTCTGCTCTGCCGGCTTCAGCACCATCGTGCAGCCGGCCGCGAGCGCGGGCGCGGACTTGCGCGTCGGCATCGCGGCCGGGAAGTTCCACGGCGTAATGCCGCCGGTGACGCCGATCGGATCCTTCGTCACGACGATGCGCCGGTCGGCCGCGTAGGTCGGGATCGTGTCGCCGTAGACGCGCTTGCCCTCCTCGCCGAACCACTCGTAGAACGAGGCGGCGTACTGGATCTCGACACGGGACTCGGCGAGCGGCTTGCCCTGCTCGGTCGTGAGCAGACGGGCGAGCTCGTCCTGGTGCTGGATCATCAGGTCGGCCCAGCGGCGCAGGATGCGGGCGCGGTCCTTCGCGAGCATCGACTTCCACTTCGGCAGCGCGGCCTCGGCGCGTTCGATTGCGCGGCGCGTCTCGGTGGCGCCCATACGCGGCAGCTCGGCGATTGTCTCGCCGGTCGCCGGGTTGTCGACGGGGAAGGTGTCGCCCGAGTCGGACTCGAGCTCGATCAGCGGGACGTCGACCGCGGTGGCCACTGCGGCATCTTACGGCGTGACGAGCACCCGGCCGGGCGACCCTGCGAGGCTCGCACGGAACGCCTCGTCGGCGTGCTCGAGCGGGTAGCTGTCGCCGAGCATCGACGCGAGCTCGAGCCGGCCGGCCCGGATGTCGTCGAGCAACAGCGGTAGCGCGACCGCCGGATCCTCGGAGCCGTAGAGCGTTCCGGTCAGCGTCTTCTCGCGGCTCGCGAACTCGAACGGGTCGAGGTCGAGCCGCGCGCCGAAGGGCGCCATGCCGACGAGGACGCATTCGCCTGCGCCGCGGGTGTGTTGCAGCGCGAGCGCGCTCGTCTCCGGATGGCCGACTGCGTCGAAGGCGACGTCAGCGCCCTCGGGGACGAGCGTCGCGAGGTCGTCCGGATGGCCGATCCGCGTCGCGCCGAGGTCGCGCGCCCGCTCGAGCCGGCCGGCGTTCGGGTCGACGCAGACGATCTCCGTCGCGCCGGCGATTCGCGCGCCCTGGACAACGAACTGGCCGACGCCGCCCGCGCCGACGACGAGCGCGGTCTGGCCGGGCTGGAGCCTCGACGCGTAACGCACGGCGCCGACGCCGGTGAGCGCGGCGCAGCCCAGCAGGGCGGCTTCCTCGAGCGACACGTCCTCATCGAGCGGCAGCGCCGCCTTCGCCGAGAGGACGACGTGCTCGGCAAGGCAGCCGGTCGCGGTCATCCGGTAGACGGTCTCGCCGTCGAGCGACATGCGCGTCGTGCCGTCGAGAAGCGTCCCCGCGGCGACCGCGGCCCGGAGCGGCTCGCAGGCGGCGGGGCGGCCTCGGCGGCACGGACCGCACTCGCCGCATCCGGGAGCCCACGAGATGACAACGCGATCGCCCGGTCTCAGATCGACGTTGTCACCGATCGCTTCGATTGTCCCGGCGCCCTCGTGCCCGAGCACCATCGGCGTCGGTCGCTGCCATTCGCCTTTGAGCACGTGCAGGTCGGAGCCGCACACGCCGATCGCGGCCATGCGGACGAGCACCTCGCCGGCACGCGGCCCGTCGAGTTCGAGCTCGACCGTATCGAGCCGCTCGGCCGCCGACCGGAACAGCGTCGCCCGTGTCTTCATTCGAGGCCCAGTACCAGCACCAACGCGTCGTCCACGCTCCGCAGTTCGTCGAACGTCAAATGCCCGACCTGCTCGCCAAGAGAGCGTGCGTCGACAGCGCCGACCATCTCGCACATGACGCGTGCCGACTCGTCACCGAGCGTGACCTCCGGATGAAAGCTCGCCGGAGGCGTCGCCGCCGACGTGGGACAGACAACGACAGTGGATAGCGCGAGGAGATCGTCTGCCTGGACGACTATCGCGAAGCGGCGGCCATACTGGACGTGACCGCGACCGCGCGGAAGTCTGATCGCGTGGATGTCACCGCGAACCACGCAACTGCTCCATCAGTCCGGCGACCTCGCGGGCTTCGCGTACGTACGCCGGATCCTTCATGAGCATCCGCGCTTCCGCGGCTAGACCGGAACGGCGGCGCTCCCGGTCGGCGGTTTCGGCGATCGCTTGGCGAGCGGCCTCGGAGCGACTCACACCACGGCGGCGCGCGATCTCGTCCAGTGCCTGCAATCCCTCCGGGCCGAGTCGAAGCGAGAGCGGAGGGGCAGATCCCATAGGTGAAGTGTAGCGCAATTTGTATTACACCGCCCGCGCGGATCGATGACTCCGCGCGGGCGGTTCCAGTTTCAGGCCTTGACGGCGACGCCGAGCGCCTCGCCGATCTCGGCGCACGTCCCCACGGAGGCGACGTTCTGCATCGCGTAGTTCAGTGCCACGTTCTGCCACTCGTCGTTGACCGTCGACGTCCCGTCGGACGCGACGACGACGCGGTAGCCGGCGTCGGCTCCATGCCGCGCCGTGTGCTCGATCGACATGTTCGTCCACGCACCGGTGATGATCAGCGTCTCGACGCCGAGCCCGCGCAGGAGGATGTCGAGTCTCGTGTTGTAGAACCCGTTCATCCGCATCTTCTCGACGACGTGATCGCCGTCCTGCGGCTCGAGGCCCTCGGCAGGCGCGGCGCCCCAGGTCCCGCGGACGAGCGCGTTCCCGTCCTTGACGCCCTGGAACAGCGGCGCGTTCTGCTTCAGCCCGGGCGCGCCCTGCTCGACGATGTACCAGACGTGGATCACCGGCACGCCGGCCTCGCGCGCCGCGGCGGCCAGTCCCTTCGCGTTCTCGACGACGTTCTGACTCGTCGCATGAGCCGGCGCGCCCGAGTCGGCGAACGCGCCGCCTTCGATGATCACGTCGTTCTGGAGGTCCTGGATGATCAGGGCCGCCGACTGCGGGTCGATCCGGTCCATTCGTCTCCTCCTAGTGCATGTAGCCGAGTCGGTTACCGCCGACCTTCATCCGCACGCGGTAGATCGAGGTCGAGGACGGGATGTAAAGCGATTTCCAGTCGTCGTCGCCCCAGTTCAGGTTGCCCGTCGGCTCGGGTACTTGGATCGTCCCAAGATGCTCGCCCTCCGGACTGAAGACCCAGATGCCCTCGGGGCCGGTGACGTAGACGTCGCCGCGCTCGTCGATCTTCATCCCGTCGACGACGCCCTTCGCGAGGTCGCCGTCGCCGATGTTCTCCGCGAACACCCGGCCGTTCGACAGCTGGTGGTCGGGGCCGACGTCGAAGACGCGGATATGCGCGCGCTCGGTGTCGTTCACGTAGAGCAGCGACTCGTCCGGCGAGAAGCAGAGCCCGTTCGGCTGCTTGAAGTCGTCGACGAGCAGCTGCAGGTCGCCGCCGCCGGCGGGGATTCGGTAGACGCCCTGGAAATCCAGATCCTGCTCGCGCTCGAGCCCGAAGCCGGGCATGCGGCCGTAGGTCGGGTCGCTGAAGAGGATCGAGCCGTCAGAAGCGACGATCACGTCGTTCGGGCTGTTCAGCTCGTTGTCGCCCCAGTGCGTCGCCAGCGCCTCGCGCTTCGAGCCGTCCGGCGACTCGCGGACGACGGAGCTCGTGACGTGCTCGCAGACGATCAGGTTGCCGTCGTTGTCGAGCGTCATCCCGTTGCACTTGTTGCTCGGATCGCGCAGAACGGTGACGCCCTCCTCGGGATGCCAGCGGCGCCGCTTGTCCGCGGGCATGTCGCTGAAGTGGAGCGAGCCGTCCTTCATCCAGATCGGCCCCTCGGTGAAGGTGAATCCCGTCGCGATCTGCTCCACCTCCGCGTTCTCGTCGACGAGGTCGCGGAGCTTCTCGGAATGCACGTCGACCGCCATACGCCCTCCCTTTCGAAATTGGCGTCGAACCTAACCCCTGGGCTCGGGTCTTGCAATGACGCTGTCCAACAGAGCGAGGTCCGGGGTCAGGTCCTGCAATGACGGACCGTGTTGCAATGCGAGACCTGACCCCAGGACTTGTCTCGTCGGGCTAGGTCTCGACGTGGATGCGGCCTGGCGCGGTCTCGAGCGCCGTGCCTGGGCGGCCGGCTCGCACTGCGAGGGCTTCCGTGAGGATCGAGAGCGCCGTTTCGGCCGGCGTGTCCGCGCCTAGGTCGAGGCCCGACGGGCCGTGGATGCGGTCGAGCTGCTCCTCGCTCAGCCCCGCCTCGAGCAGCCGCTCGCGGCGGCGCGACTGCGTCTTGCGCGAGCCGATCGCGCCGACGTAGAACGCGTCCGTCGTCAGCGCCGCTTGCAGCGCCGGGACGTCGAACTTCTCGTCGTGCGTGAGGACGACGATCGCGGTTCCGTGATCCGGCTGGATCCTCGCGAGCGCCTCGTCCGGCCACTCGACGATCAGCTCGTCGGCGCTCGGAATCCGCTCGCGCGTCGCGAACCGCGACCGTGCGTCGACGCAGATCGTGTGCCAGCCGATCAGCTTCGCCGCCGCGCAGAGCGCCTCCGCCGTGTCGACCGCGCCGACCACCACGAGCCGCGGCGGCGGGCCGTAGACCTCGGCAAACACCCGCAGGCCCGCATGCTCGTGCTGGCCGTTGCGGCGGATCTCCGGCGCGAGCTCCGCCAGCTCGGCCGGCGCGTCGCCGACGGTCTCGCCACCGCGGTCGAGCAGCACGAGCAGGTGTGCGCCAGGCTGCGGCCCGTCTATCACTGTGAAGAGCACTGCGCGCTCCTCGCTGTGCGCGATCTCGAGCAGCCGGTCGGCGACGCTCACTCGAAGCGCTCGACGAACACGTCGATCTCGCCGCCGCAGGGAAGGCCGACGCCGAACGCGTCGTCGTCCGAGATGCCGTAGCTCAAGAGCTTCGGCTTCCCGGTCTCGAGCACCTCATGCGCCTCCTCGACGACGTCGCTCTCGACGCAGCCGCCCGACACCGACCCGCAGATCGCGCCGCTCTCCGAGATCGCGAACTTCGACCCGACGGGTCGCGGCGCCGACATGCGCGTTGCGACCACGGTTGCGATCGCGACCTTCTCGCCGCGCCCGCGCCACCGCTCGACCTCGTTGACGATCTCCTTCACGCCGCGTGCCTCCGTTCGATCCCGCCGAGGACTGTACCGAGCGCCTCGAGGCTCGCGACGTCGTGTCCTGCGAGGAAGCGATCGACGTGCGGCAGCGCCGCCCGCATCCCGCCGGCGAGCGGCTGGTACGCGGGATCGCCCTTCAGCGGGTTCACCCACACCACGGCGAACGCCTGCCGCCGAAGCCGCGCCATCTCCTCCGCGACGAGCCCGGGATCGCCGCGCTCGCAGCCGTCGGACAGAACGACGACGACCGCGCCGCGCGTCAGCGCCCGCCGGCCGTACTCGTCGTTGTACGCCTTCAGCGACTCGCCGATCCGCGTCCCGCCGGACCAGTCCATGACGCGCTTGGCGGCCGCCGCGAGGGCCGTCTCCGGATCGCGCGAACCGAGCTCGTGCGTCAGCCGCGTCAAGCGCGTCCCGAACGCGAACGCCTCGACGCCGCGCCCCGACCCGCGCGCCGCGTGCAGGTAGAGCAGCATCGCCCGCGCGTACGCCTCCATCGACCCTGACACGTCGAGGATCAGGACGAGCTTGCGCGGCGCCTCCGAGCGGCTGCGGAACGCGCGGTGGACGGGATCGCCGCCGGTCGCGAGCGACGCCCGCACCAGACCGCGGACGTCGAGCGCGCGGCCCTTCGAGTCAGGGCGAAGCCGCCGCGTCCGCCGCTGCGGCCGCGCGACCGCGATCGCCTGGATCAGCTTCTTCGCGCGCGCGAACTCCTCGGGCGTCATCGACGCGAAGTCCTTCGTCCGCAGCAGCTCCTCGTGGCTCCACGCGCCGAGCGACGTCTCGCCGCCGTCGATCTCCGAGCCGGGACCGGGCGTCGCGCCCTTCCGCCGCTCCCCGCGTTTCGGCGGCGCCTCCTTCGTCGCGCCCGGCCGCTTCAGCGGCGCCCGCAGGAACCAGGCATCGAATGCACGGTCGAACGCCTCGATGTCCTCGCGCCGCGAGACGAGGGTCTGCCGGAGCGTCCAGTAGACGTCGTCCTGCCGCGCGAGCTCCACGGCGTCGAGCCCCTTGACCGCGTCGGCGACCCGGCCCGGGCCGACCTCGAGCCCGGCCTCGCGCAGCACGCGGCCGAACGTGACGATGTGCGAGACGACCGCGCTACCGGCCACGCGCCGACGCCACCAGCCCCGCGAGCGCCTCGTCCCGCACGGACAGCAGGTCCTCGTGGTACTTCAGCACCGACCCGAGCGTCGCGGACACGTTCTCGACGTCGAGCTCCTGCGTCCCGAGCGCCGTCAGCGCCCGCGCCCAGTCGATCGTCTCGGCAAGCCCGGGCGGCTTCTGCAGGTCCAGCAGCCGCAGCTCCGCGACGAACGCCGCCGCCTCGGCCGCGAGCCGCTCCGGCACTCCCGGCACACGCAGCTTGACGATCTCGATCTCCCGCTCGAGCGAGGGATGCCCGATCCAGTGGAAGAGGCAGCGCCGCTTCAGCGCGTCGTGCAGCTCGCGCGTGCGGTTCGAGGTGAGGATGACGTACGGCCGCTGCTTCGCCGAGATCGTCCCGAGCTCCGGCACAGTGATCTGGAAGTCGGACAGCACCTCGAGGAGAAAGGCCTCGAACTCCTCGTCGGCGCGGTCGATCTCGTCGATCAGCAGCACGACCGGCTCCTCGGCCTCCAGCGCCTCCAGCAGCGGCCGCCGGATCAGGAACTCCGGCCCGAAGAGCTCCGCCTCGTCGACCGTTCCCTCCTGGGCCGCGCGGATGTGCAGCAGCTGCCGCGCGTAGTTCCACTCGTAGACCGCGTGCGCGACGTCGAGACCCTCGTAGCACTGGAGCCGGATCAGCCGTGCGCCGAGCGCGGTCGCGATCGCCTTCGCAGCCTCGGTCTTCCCGACGCCCGCCTCGCCCTCGAGCAGGAGCGGCTTCTCGAGCTTCAGAGAGAGGTAGAGCGCAGTCGACAGGCCCCGGTCGGGCAGGTACGACGCACCCGCGAGGGCCGATTCGAGCTCGTCGATCGAGGCGTACGGCACGGGCTCAGAGTACCGGCTACGTTTGCGAGTTCTAATTTGACGCGGACCCGTTTCCGGAACAGAATCCGCCTCCACATGCCTGCGGAAGCCCTGGTCCCGACGTCCGCCGAGGAGGCTGCGCGCCTCTACGGCGACGGCGAGGGCGTGGTCGTCTTCGCGGGCGGCACGATCCTGCTCCCGGAGATCTCGGCCGGCCGGCTGAAGCCGGAGCGCGCCCTGATGCTGCACAAGAGCGGCCTCGACGGGATCAGCACGGACGGCGGCACGATCCGCATCGGCGCCATGACGCCCGTCTCGGCGCTCGTGGGCGGCCCGAGCGAATTGATCTCGCGCTTCGCCGAGAACGTCGGCGACGGGGAGGTGCGCCGGAGCGCCACCGTCGGCGGGAACCTCTGCGCGACCGCCGGCGTCGGCGCGCAGCGCGGCGACCTCGGCGCGCCGCTGATCGCACTCGGCGCCCGCGTCCGGTCGACCGGCAAGGGCGGCGAGCGGACGGAGCCGGTCGAGGACTTCCTCGCCGGCGACAGGAGCGGCCGGCTCGTGCTGGAGGTCGAGCTCGACGCGCCCTCCGGCAAGTGGGGCGCCGAGACGCTGCGCCGCCGGCACGCGCACTCGTACGCGATCGCCAACGTCGCCGTCGCCTCGAACGGCGGCGGTCTCCGCATCGGCGTCAGCGGCGTCGGCCCGACCGCGGTCCGCGCCCGCGCCGCCGAGCAGAGCCGCAACCCGGACGACGTCCTGCGGGACGTCGAGCCGGTGGACGACGCGGTCGCGTCCGCCGAGTACCGCCGCAAGATGTTGCCTGTGCTGCTACGCCGCGCCCTCGACCAGCTGGAAACCGCATGAAGCTGACCGTCAACGGGATCGAGCAAGAGATCTTCAGCCCGCCGCTCACCCCGCTCCTGCACGTGCTGCGCGACGAGCTCGACGTGACGAGCCCGAAAGCAGGCTGCCAGCAGGGCGGCTGCGGAACGTGCACGGTCCTCATCGACGGCGAGCCGCGCCGCTCGTGCCTGACGGCGGTCGCGGCCGTGGACGGCTCCGAGATCACGACGCTCGAGGGTCTCGGCGAGCCCGAGCAGCTCTCGCCGGTGCAGGCCGCGTTCCACGAGCGTTACGCAGCGCAGTGCGGCTTCTGCACGCCCGGGATGGTCGTCGCCGCGACGGCGTTGATCGAACGGAAGGGCGGCCCGGTCGAGCGCGACGAGGTGCTCGAGGCGCTCGGCGGCCACTACTGCCGCTGCACCGGCTACGTGAAGATCGTCGACGCCGTGATGGCCGCGTCGCGCGGCCAGACCGGGGCGCGCGAGGACGAGCCGGAGACCGGCGAGGAAGCGCCCGTGATGATCCCCGGGAGCCCGGCGTGAAGGCCGTCGGAGCACGCCTCCCGCGCTACGACGGACTCGGGCACGTCACCGGCCGGACGCAGTTCGTCGACGACGTCCGCGTCGGCCGCACGCTGTGGGTGAAGGCGCTCCGCTCGCCCCACCACCACGCGGCGATCACCAGCATGGAGACGTCGAAGGCGGAGAAGCTGAAGGGCGTCCACGCGATCGTGACCTGCGCCGACGTGCCGAAGAACGTCTACGGCCATCTCGAGGCGCTCGGCGTCCCGGCCGACGAGCCGTTGCTCGCCGACGGCGAGGTGCGCTACAAGGGGCAGCCGATCGCGGCCGTCGCCGCCGAGTCGGAGGAGGCCGCCCGTGCCGCCGTCGAGGCGATCGAGATCTCGTTCGAGGAGCGCGAGCCGCTCTTCGACATCCGCAAGGCGCTCGACGGGGAGGCGCCGCAGATCCACCAGTGGGGCAACGTCTATCCGCACTACGGACCGTACAACCACCGCCGCGTCCGCAAAGGCGACATCGAGTGGGCGTTCGAGAACGCGGACGCGATCGTCGAGGGCGTCTACCGTCCGCAGGCGATCGAGCAGATGCCGATGGAGACGCAGGTCGCGCTCGCGGTCCCGGAGGCGAGCGGACGGCTGACGATCTACTCGTGCACGCAGGCGATGTACTTCTCGATGGGCGTAGTCGCCGCGCACCTGCAGGTGCCGCTGAACAAGCTGAAGTTCATCGGCGGCACGGTCGGAGGCGGCTTCGGCGGTAAGGTCGACACCGCGGCCGACACGGTCTGCGCGCTGCTCGCGCTGAAGTCGCGGCGCCCCGTCAAGTGGCGCTGGACGCGCGAGGAGGAGTTCCTCGCCTCGTCGACGCGGGCCCCGTGGCACATCGAGATCGCCGACGCGGTCACGAACGACGGCTGGATCCTCGGCCGGCGGATGCTGACGCTGCACGACTCCGGCGCGTACTCGCGGTTCTCGCCGTACGGCGTCACGAAGCACGCGTTCCATCACACGGGCGCCTACACGATCCCGAACCTGCGCTTCGACGGCTTCGTCGTCTACACGAACCGCGTGCCGACGACGGCGATGCGCGGCTTCGGCGTCACGTCGGTCTCGTTCGCCGTCGAGACGCACCTGACCCGCGTCGCGCATGCGATCGGTATGGATCCGTGGCAGCTCCGGCTGAAGAACGCGAACCGCATCGGCGACACGAGCGGCAACGGCGTCGCGATGAAGGATCCGTCCACGGTGCCCGTCACGCTCGCCGCCGCCGAGCGCGTCGGCGTCGAGCTGCCCGCGGAGTTCAGGCAGATGACGCCCGAGCCGCGCTCCGGCGACCTGCTCCCGGAGCATCTGCGCGAGCAGCAGCGCCTGAACGGAGAGGATTCGTGATGGCCAAGCACCGCGGGCGCGGCTTCGCGACGATCGAGTATCCGACCGGCATGAACCAGAACGGCGACCCGTCGCAGGCCTGGATCAAGCTGAAGCCGGACGGCCGCGTCGACGTCTTCTCCGGCACCGTCGACATCGGCCAGGGCTCGAAGACGGTACACACGCAGATCGTGGCCGACGCGCTCGGCGTCCCGTACGACTGGGTCACGATGGACAACACGAACACGGACTCGTCCGCCGTCTGCACGGGCACGTTCGCCTCGCGCGGGACGTTCATCGGCGGCAACGCCGTGCGCCTCGCCGCCGAGCGGGTGCGGGAGCGGATCATCGACATCGCCTCGAAGGAGCTCGAGATCGACCCGAGCGACCTCGAGATCGAAAACGGCGAGGTGATCGCCAAAGGCGCGCCGCAGAAGAAGATCGGCATCCCGGATGTCGCCGGCGCGGCGACCTACAACTACGGCGAGCTGATCAGCGGCTCGTCGACGGCGCTGAAGCCGTTCGCAGACGTGGACGACTCCACGGGCCAGGTCGAGATCGAGCCGCACTCGGCGATCTCCTACGCGGCGTGCGTCGCGGACGTCGTCGTCGACGACGAGACCGGCGAGGTCGTCGTCGAGAAGCTCGTCCAGGTGTACGACGTCGGCCGCGCCATCAACCCGACGCTCGTCGAGGGCCAGATCGAGGGCGGCGCGATCATGGGCCTCGGCCTCGGGCTGACGGAGAACAGCTATCCGTACTACCCGTCTCCAGAGAACCGCGGCGGCGAGTTCGGCGCGTATCTCGGCCCGGCCCTGCACGATTTGCCGGAGCTCGACAACGTGATCATCGAGAACCCGTCCGAGGACGGGCCGTTCGGCGCCAAGGCGATCGGCGAGATGGCGAACAATGCGCAACCGCCGGCGATCGCGACCGCGATCTTCGATGCCGTCGGCGTCTGGGTGACCGAGATGCCGGCGACGCCGGAGCGGGTGCTCGAGGCGCTCGAGGCGAAGCGGGAGCCGCGCCGCGACGGTAAGCGCGTCATCTTCGACGAGCACATCTCCGTGCGGACGGTCTCGTCGAACGGCGGCGAAGGCTTCCTCGGCGTCGATGCCTGACAGCCGCCCGTTCCGGACCTGGGGCGGCCGGGAAGCATTCGAGTTCGTCGACGGGGTCCGCCTGCATGCGATCGGCGGCGAGCAGGTGCTGCTCTGCCGCGTCCACTACGAGCCCGGCAAGCAGGTGCCGTGGCATGCGCACGAGGACACCGAGCAGGTGATGTTCATCCTCGAAGGCGAGGTCGAGATGACGATCGAGGACGAGACGGCGACGCTGAAGCCCGGAGACGTCGCCGTGGTGAACCGCGGCCTGCACCACAAGCTCCACTCCGAAGGGGGCGTCACGTTCATGGAGGCGCTCGCTCCCGTGCCGCTCGACCACGTCCCGGACAAGAGCCTCGACCTGGTGCTCGGCCCCGACGGCGGCTCGCAGCACGTGGAGCACTGATGCCGCTCGTCCGCGTCGAGCTGTTCGAGCGGCGGTTGAACCCAGAGCTCGAAGAGAAGATCATCGCCCGGATGACCGAGACCCTGCTCGAGGTGCTCGAGGCGCCCGACCTGAAGGAGCACACGTGGGTGATCGTCGAGGGCCACGATGCGCACCGGTGGGGTCGCAACGCCAAGCCCTGGGACGAAGGAGGCTAGTGCCGTGCCGATAGTCGAGGTGAAGCTCTACGACAAGCGTGTGACCGAGGATTCGGTGCCGAAGATCATCGAGGCGATGACGAACGCACTCGCAGAATCGTCGGGCGCTGCGAAGGAGCACATCCAGGTTCTCGTCGAAGGCGTCTCCCCGAAAAACTGGGGCGTGGGCGGCGAGCCGCAGGGCTAGGGAAGGATCGCGAAGGCGTCGGTCCCGCTCGAGCGCTCGGGGATCCGCACGCGTCTCACCTGCAGCCGCGGCTCCCCCGGTCGCCAGACGGCGACGAGCGTCTTCTCGTTTCGCTGGGCGAGCCAGACGAGCCGCCCATCGCGTGTCCACTCCATGCTCGTGAACTTGAGGTCGACGAGGGCAGGCATTCCGGGCACCTGCGCGAGCGTGCCCGTCTGCGTGTCGAGCGTCCACACGTCCGTCGCTTGATCCGGGCCTCCGGCCCAGGCGGGATCGGCGAAGGCCAGCGCGACGAAGCGTCGTTGCTTGTCGACTTTCGGCTCGTCGAGGCCGTAGAGCCTGCTCGGCCATGGGTAGAGGCGCTGGGCGCCGGTTGCGGAGTCGAGCAACGTGAAGCTCTTGTCGGGCCCGGCGAGGACGAGCTTGTCACCCGCGGCGGCAAGGACACCGGGTCGCGGCGTCACGCCTCCCGGCCCGATCTGCGCCGAGCACGCGAGCGGACGCTCCTCCCCGATCTGGTGACCGTCGAGACCGACCTGGCGCAGGACGCAGCTAGAGCTCGTGACGGCACTGTTGATCCAGAGCGACTGCCCGTCATCGCTCTCGGCGAAAGCGCGCGCGACGCCGAGGAGGAGCGGCCGCGCCTTCGCTCCGCGCAGGATGTAGATCTTGCGGTTGAAGCCGCCGGTCGCGATGACGGCGCCGTCGCCTCCGAGGTCACGAACGCCAACGAGGCCGTGCCGCATGTCCGGTGTCGAGCGAATCGAGCTCGTCCTGCCGCTGTCGACATCGAGCACGAACGGCGGCGCGTCGCCGACGAGCACCTGCAGGTTCGTCTTGCCGCTGAGAGGCGCACCTCGCATCGGCGCGGGCTCTGTGGCCCGCCTGGCAGCCGTCGCGCCCGAGACGCCGAGGGCGAGAGCGACGGATGCAGCGGCCACACGCATGCCTGCGGCTGGTCCTACACGGGAGCGAGCGGAGCGGTTCCCGGAATCAGCGAAGCGGCTCGGCGCGCGACGTCCCGGCCCGCTTCTCGGCACGCCGTTCCTTGAGCGTCTTCTGCGCCTTCTTCTTCGCCAGCTTCTTGGGTTTGTCGGCACCCTTCATGGTCAGAGCCTAGCCGCGGAAGAGGCCGGGCAGCGTCCGCGCGAGGAATGCACGGCGCCGGCGCTCACGCAGGAGGCGGTCGTACCTCCCGCGCTCGAAGCTGCCGCCGGCGAGCGCGGCGATCGTCAGCTCCGCCTCGAGCTCTTCGTCGGACAGCGATCCGAGCGCGAGGCGCTCGCTCTCGGCCGGGCCCTGGAGGTGCCGCTGCGGCGTCGTCCACTCCACGAAGGCGACACTCTTACGTCTCGGAGGGTGCCTGCGCAAGGGCGAACCGGCGCGAGCTCGTGCCCGTCCGGTCGAACGCCTGGATCACCCGTCCCGAGATCGCGCCGGCCGCGGAAATGTCCAGCTCCACGGCGTGGAACAGTGCGCCCCGGTCCTCCGGATGGCCGGGCCCGGCAGTGCAGACGAGAAACTCGGGCTCGCGCTCGGTGAAGCCCCAGTCCGGATGCACGTCGAAGCGGCCGTCCGCGTGCGGCGGCGCGTGCATCAGGACGACGCGGTTCGGCTCGTCCGCCTCGCGGAGGGCCTCGTCGAGGAATGCGAGATCCTCGTCGCGGGGCCCTCGACCGGCGGCTCGATGTCCATCGTTCCGACCTCGCCGGGCGTCGCCCGGATCGCGACGAAGCGAGTCCCGCCGCAGGCGAACTCGAAGTCACCGGGCCGTGGATGCGCTCGAACGTCTCCAGTCCGGCCGGATCGTCGAGATCGTGGTTGCCCACGACGCAGAGGTCGGGTATCGGCAGTCCGGCGACGAGCCCGAGGTAGTGCTCGTGACGCTCGGGCGTCCCGGGGCCGGCGAAGTCGCCGAGGTTCGCGAAGAACGCGGGCGGAGGATCGAGTTCGGCGACCTGGCGCAGCAGCTCGCTGAAGATGCCGTCGGCGGTCGGGTCCGCCCAGGCTCCCGAGTCGCCTGCCAGGACGAAGCGAACGGCGCCGTCGACCGGCGTGCGCTCGATCCGCTCCGCCATGCGCAGGTTGCGCACGGTTCAGACGGCCGTGGGCACGCCCGCCAGCCGCAGCTCGACGGGCGGCGCCAGCCGGTCGATCTCCGCAGTCTCGCGCGCGTGTAGCAGAGTCGTCCGGACGATCAGCTTCGCACGCGCATAGTTGTCCAGCACCGTCGGCACCGGCGCCACCGGGTGCCCGAGCGCGTAGCCGGCGGCGTTGCGGCCGATCTGGCGATACGACTGGAGCGTCAGCGACGGCGCCATCCCGAAGAGCTCTAGGCAGTCGAGCGGCTCGAGATCGGCGCGGTGGATGAGCGTCGTCCCCTTCGACTGGAGCCCGACCGCGATGCGCGAGCCGCTGAGACGCGCGCCGTCGTGGCCGATGAAGGCGACGTCCGAGCTGCGACGGATCTTGACGAGGCGCGGCTCTGCACCGCCCTCACGCACGCCGGCGACGAGCTCGGCGAGCACGTCGCGGTGCGAGAGCCCGTTGATCGTCTCCGCAAGTGCCCCGCCGAACGCCGGACCGACCGCGATCACGACCTCGTCCGATCTGTCGCCTACACTGGCAACATGAAGCTCTTCGACCGCGTTCTGGATGCCCTCCGCGCCGCCGAGCACGCGTGCGTCGATCGAGTGCGGAAGCTGCTGGAGGCGCTGCCAGCGCTCGCCCTCGAGGCGGTAGCCCGTGCCCGGGCCGCTGTAGCGGTTCTCGTCGTTCACGGCCGAGACGACGGTGCCGTCCGGCGCGATGATCGCCGAGGTCTGCAGGTAGTCCGCGGCGACCCGCTGACGCTGCATCTCGAAGATCGCGGCCGCCGTCTCCGGGAAGCCCCGCTCCTCGAGCGCGCGCGCGACGTCGAGCCCGCTGATCCGCTCGGCGAGCACGCGGTCGCCTGCGAGAACGTCTGCGGCGCGGTCGCGGTCCGGCAGATCACGCGAGTCGAGGCATGTCGTCGCGAGCCGCACCTCGTTCTCGGTGATCGGCGGGAAGCCGAACGCGTCGAAGACGGCCTGGACCGCGCGGGCGGCCCGCTCGCGGACCGCGAGCGCGTCCTCCTCGCCGACCGGCTCGATGCCCGCGTCGACCTGCCAGTCGCGCTGAATCGTCAGCCACTCGTCGAGGTCGTCGGCGTCGTAGTTGCCGCCGCCGAACATGTTGTCGTAGCGGGGCATCGACGAGTAACCGCTCGTCACGAAGTCGGTCCCGGGCAGGAACTGGCCCATCAGCTTCGCGGTCTTCCGGATCGCGGAATGGCTCGCGATGGCGTCGTTGCCCGAGGCGACCTCGAGGCCGAGCCACGCCGCGAGGACGTTCTCGGCCAGCACCTCGCGCGTGCCTCCGGGCACGGCGAGCACGAGCGCGACGCACGAGATCGAGCCGTTCTGGACGCCCTGCGAGCCCGCGGCGCGCACGAGCGAGAGGCACCGCGCCTCGAGATAGAGCATCGATTTGCCTTGCGACTCGCCCATCAGGGCTTCGGAGCCGCCGCCGGAGGTGAAGCGGACCTTGATCCCGCGCGAGGCGTACGCCGAGGCGAGAAACGCCTTCGACCAGGGCGTGTCGTCGCCGTCGACGAACACCGGCTCGGTCCCGTAGACCGAGAGCGTCTCCGCATACGTGACGAGCCCCTGGATCGCGAGCCGGAGATTCAGCCGCTCCTCGACCGCGCACTGCGTCAGCACGCCCGGCCGCCCGGTCTGCGAGCCGACGAGGATCGCGATCGCGTTCAGCGGCGCGTAGCGCGAGACGCCGACGGTCGTCTCGACCTCGGCGAACCCGCGCGCGGCGGCTTCGGCTGCGTCGGCGGCGAGCAGCGCCGGATTCTCCTTCAGGTTCGTGACGTGCGCCTGATTCGCCGGCGCGCGCCGTGCTCGGAGCTTCTTGAGCGCGAACATCAGCTCCACGGGATCGAGCATCGAGATCACGCGCGCGAGGCGCGCGGGGGTCAGGCCGCGCGAGAGCCGGACGAGCTCGGCGCGCGGGACGTCGACGTCGACGAGGCGCCGCGCGATCTCCGCGTCGTCGAGGGCCGCGGCCTCCCGAGCGACGTCGAGATCGAGTCCGTAACGGACGACGAAGTGGTCGAGCGCGTCCCATTCGTCCTCGCGGCGGCCGTCGAGCTCGATGACCCGGCCTTTCTCGACGACGAGCGAGGGCTGCGGGTCGGCGGGCCCGTCCATGGCGACGAGTCCGAGCTCGGCGAGCGGTTCGATGAGCAGTTCGCGCCGCAGCTCGCGCTGCTCCCGGCTGACGAACCGGGCGGAGCGTTCCTCAGACGGCAAGGAGTCCCCGCTCGGCGTAGACCCCCACCGCCCCGCGGACGAAGGCGGCGGTCGCCGGCGCGTTCCAGCGCTCGAGCTGGTCCGCCCACGCCTCCAGCTCCGCCGCCGTCGACCGGCGCGGCCGCAGGGCCGTGTAGATCTCCAGGATCGTTTCGTCCGGCAGCGGCGCGAGTTCCGCCGCGCGGAGCAGGTTGTCGGCCAGCTGGACGCGGCCCGCCGCGCGGGCGACCTCGGCCTGCAGCCGAAGCGTCTCGGGCGTCGCGCGCAGCTCGGCGGCATCGATCCGCGCGCTGTCGAGGGCCAGTTCCCGGAGTTGGAGGCCGCCTGGCGTCCGCACGAGGTCGGGCCGCCTGGCTCCGAGCGGATAGTCGCCGGTTGGGTCGAAGCCCATGTCCGAAAACCGTATAGAAAACGCCTGTGGCCAACCGCTACGACTTCGAGGGCCGGGTCGCGCTCGTCACCGGCGGCGCGAGCGGCATCGGCGCGGCGACCGTCGATCGGCTGCGCGCCGGCGGCGCCGACGTGCACGTCTTCGACCTCGCGAACGGCGACGACGTCCGCGACTCGGCGCAGTTGAACGCAGCTGTCGAACGGCTGCCGCGGCTGGACGTCCTCGTCTGCGCGGCCGGTGTGGGCGGCGACTCGCTGCACACCGAGGAGGTCTCCGACGAGGAGTGGGCCCGCGTCCATGCGATCAACCTGAACGGCGTCTTCTACGCCAACCGCGCCGCGATCCCGAAGATGAAGGCGAACGGCTACGGACGCCTTGTCAACGTCGCCTCGATCGCCGGCAAGGAAGGCAATCCGATGGCGGCCGCGTACTCGTCCTCGAAGGCCGCTGTGATCGGCCTGACGAAGGCGATCGGCAAGGACCTCGCCGGGACGGGGATCCTCGTCAACTGCATCGCGCCGGCGGTGATCAACACGCCGATCCTCGAACAGATCTCGCAGGAGCACATCGACTACATGACGTCGCGCATCCCGCTCGGCCGCGTCGGCGAGCCGGCCGAGGTCGCCGCGCTGATCTGCTGGCTCGCGAGCGAAGAGATGAGCTTCTCGACGGGCGCGACGTACGACATCTCGGGCGGGCGGGCGACGTATTGATCCGGTTCGTGCGCGCCGAGATCGACGGCGTCGGCACCCGGGTCGGCCGCGTCGAGGGCGAGGACGTGGTGGCGCTGCTCGACCACGACGATCCGCTCGCGGCGATCCGCGGCGAGGGCGAGGTCACCGGTCATTGGGATCTCGACCAGCTGCACCTTTGCCCGCCCATCCGAGCTCCCGAGATCTGGTGCGCGGGCGTCACGTACGAGCGAAGCCGCGACGCGCGGCTCGAGGAAGCCGAGACGGAGGCGCGCGACGTCTACTCCCTCGTCTACGAGGCCGACCGGCCCGAGCTGTTCATGAAGGACGCGCACATGCTGCGGACGGTCGGGCCGGGCGGCGCGATCCGCGTCCGGAGCGACTCCCGCTGGATGGTCCCCGAGCCGGAGCTCGCGCTCGTGCTCGGCGCCGGCGGCGAGCCCGTGGCGGTCACGATCGGCAACGACGTCTCGAGCCGCGACATCGAGGGCGCGAACCCGCTCTACATCCCGCAGGCGAAGATCTTCGCGGGCGCGTGCGCGATCGGGCCCGCGCTCGCCGTCCCGGACGACTGGGACGCGCCGTTTCCGATCCGGATGCGAATTGTCGACGCTGGCGGCGACGAGCTGTTCGCCGGCGAGACGTCCACGGCGCGGATGAAGCGCTCGCCGCGGGAGCTCGCCGCCTGGGCCGTGCGCGACAACCCGATCCCGCCGGGCTCCGTGCTCCTGACCGGCACCGGTCTCGTGCCGCCCGACGACTACACGCTCCAGCCCGGCCACACGGTCGAGATCGCGATCGACGGCATCGGCACGCTCGTGAACACCGTCGCCTGATCGACGCTACCGTGAGCCCGACGCGACCGAGGAGTGACCATGACCGAGCTCGTTGACGCCCCCGCACGCCCCGCCGGCCGGAACTACGTCGGCGGCGAGTGGGTGCCTTCCGCCTCCGGCGAGACGTACACGAAGACGAATCCGATGCGGCCCTCCGAGTCCGTCGGCGAGTTCTCCTCCTCCACCGAAGCGGATGCGGACGCAGCCGTCGCCGCCGCGGAGCGGGCCTTCCCCGAGTGGGCTGCGCTCCCGCTCGCAACGCGCGCGGCGTACCTCGGCGCGGCCGCGGCGTCGCTCGAGGCGCGCGCCGAGCAGATCGCCCGCGACATGACGGCGGAGATGGGCAAGCCGCTGCGCGAGACGCGGATGGAGACTGCGCGCGCGGCGCAGATCCTTCGCTACGCCGCGAGCCAGGCGTACTACCCCGTGGGCGAGCGCTTCGAGCAGGCCGCGACCGGCTCCGACGTCTCGACCTGCCGCCGGCCGGTCGGTGTCATCGCCTTGATCACGCCCTGGAACTTCCCGATCGCGATCCCGGTGTGGAAGCTGGCGCCGGCGCTGATCCACGGGAACACCGTCGTCCTGAAGCTCGCATACGAGGCGCCGCTCACCGGACTGCACATTGCAGAGGCGTTCGCGGAGGCCGAGCTTCCCCCGGGTGTGCTGAACGTGCTGACCGGCCGCGGCTCGACCGTCGGCGCGGCGCTCGTTCGCGACAGGCGCGTCCGCGCGATCTCGTTCACCGGCTCCGTCGCGACCGGTCATTCCGTTCGGGACGAGGCGACGAAGCTCGGCAAACGCGTCCAACTGGAGCTCGGCGGCCACAACCCGCTGATCGTGATGGCGGACGCGGATCTCGACCGCGCGACCGAGGCGGCCTACGCGGGCGCCTTCTGGTCGGCCGGCCAGAAGTGCACGGCGACGCGCCGCATCTACGTCCAGGACGAGGTCTACGAGACGTTCAAGGAGAAGCTGCTCGCGCGGATCGAGCGCGGCAAGGTCGGCGACCCGAGCGATCCCGAGATCGAGGTCGGCCCGATCGTCAACGAGAAGCAGTTCGAGGAGATCATGGACGCGATCCAGCGCGGCAGGTCCGAGGGCGGCCAGGTCGTCGCCGGCGGCGAGCGCGCCGACGACGAGGGGTACGTGATCGCGCCGACGGTCTTCGAGAACGTGCGCGACGACGCGTTCCTCTCCTGCGAGGAGGTCTTCGGCCCGGTCACGTCGCTCTACCGCTTCGCCACGCTGGACGAGGCGATGGAGCGCGCGAACGGCGTCGAGTTCGGGCTCTCCGCGGCGATCTTCACGACGGGACTCGGCGCCGCAACGCGCTTCCAGAACGAGGCGCAGGCCGGTCTGATTCACGTCAACTCGCAGACCGCCGGCGCCGACATCCACGTGCCGTTCGGCGGGATCAAGAACAGCGGCTTCGGCCCGCACGAGCAGGGACGCGCCGCGCTCGAGTTCTACACGGACGTCGTCACGGTCTACGTCGACGCTTGATCCGGCGGATCGAGGGTGACGGCGTCGAGCTCGCCGTCCTCGACGAGGGCAGCGGGCCGGCGGTGCTGCTCCTGCACGGCTTTCCGGACTCGCATCACGTCTGGCGCAACCAGATCCCGGCGCTCGTCGACGCGGGCTTCCGCGTGATCGCGCCCGACCTCCGCGGGTTCGGCGACTCCGAGAAGCCGGCCGAAGTCGACACGTACCGGATCCGCCACAGCCTTGCGGACATGCTCGCGATCCTCGACGCGCTCGACGTCGAACGTGTGGGGGTCGTAGGCCACGACTTCGGCGCGGGTCTCGCCTGGGTCGTCGCCGCCCTCGCGCCGGACCGCGTCGAGAAGCTCGCCGTCATGTCCGTCGGCCACCCGAACGCGCAGCGCGACCCGACGGTCGAGCAACGCGAGAAGAGCTGGTACATGCTGCTCTTCCAGTTCGAGGGCGTCGCCGAGCAGCTGCTCAGTCGCAACGACTGGAAGCTCGCGCGCGCGTGGCTCCGGGACAACGGCGACGTCGACCGCTACGTCTCCGATCTCGCCCGGCCGGGCGCGCTGACGGCGGCGCTGAACTGGTACCGCGCGAACATCACGCCCGGCCGGGAGCTCGAAGCGCCGCGCGACTTCCCGTCCGTCCCGGCGCCCACGCTCGGCCTCTGGAGCACCGGCGACGACTATCTCACCGAGGAGCCGATGCTCCGCTCGGCCGACCACGTCACCGGCGGATGGCGGTACGAGCGGATCGACGGCGCGAGCCACTGGCTGCAGCTCGACGTGCCGCAGCGGATCAACGAGCTCCTGCTCGAGTTCCTGTGAGAGGATCGCGCGCCGGTGGCTGACGAGAGATTCCTCGTGACGGGCGCGCTGGGGTGCATCGGCGCGTGGACGTGCGCGCTGCTCGCGGAGGAAGGCGTCGAGGTCGTCGGCTTCGACTACGGCACCGACGATCGCCGTCTGCGGCTCGCCACGGACGCGACGATCCCGCTCGTCCAGGGCGACATCGTCGACGGCGAAGGGCTGAACCGCATGTTCGACGAACACGGCATCACGCACGTGATCCACCTCGCCGCGCTGCTGCTGCCGCAGATCAAGCCGAACCCACCGTACGGCACCGCGGTGAACATCGGCGGCACGGTCAACGTCCTCGACGCGGCGAAGACGCGCGGGATCCAGGTGGCGTATGCGAGTTCGGCGGCCGTCTACTCCAGCGACGACTACCAGGGGAAGCCGGTTCCGAACGAGGCCATCGGCCATCCGATGACCTTTTACGGCGTCCACAAGCAGGCGTGCGAGGGGCTCGCGCGGATCTTCTGGGCCGAGGAGCAGGTGCCGTCGATCGGGATCCGCCCGTGGATCGTCTACGGGCCCGGCCGCGACCACGGTCTGACCGCCTCGCCGACGCTCGCGATGGCGGCCGCGGCGAAGGGGGAGCACTACCGGATCTCGTTCGGCGGGCGAACGCAGCTCCAGTTCGCCCCGGACGCCGCCCGGGTCTTCATCGACTCCGCCCGCGCTGCGACCGAAGGCGCGCGCGTCTTCCACCTCGGCGGGCCGGTCGTCTCGATCGTCGACACCGCCAGCGAGATCGAGGCCGCTGCGCCGGGCGTGACGATCGATGTCGACGAGGAGACGATCCTGCCGTTCCCGGAGGAGTTCGACGGCGGCCCGCTCGAGCAGGCAATCGGCCCGATCAGCTGGACGCCGCTCGCAGCGGGGGTTCGCCAGACGATCGACCGGCTGCGAGCCGCGCCGGGCTGAACGACGAGTCCAGCACGACGAGCACCGCGCCCGCGGCGACGAGCACCCAGAGCACCGCGTCGAAGCCGCCCGAGAGGTCGCGCACCGCGCCGAGAATCAGCGGCCCGCTCGCCGAGAGCGTGTAACCGAGGCCGAGCATCATCCCTGCGAGCGCCGCGACTTCCGCCGGGCGCTCCGCGGCATCGAGCGGCAGCGTGAGCGTCAGCGGGAAGAGCGGACCTATCGCGGTCCCGATCAGCACGGCCCACAACCAGCCCGCGCCCGGTGCGAGCACGACGCCGAGCAGTCCGCCGAGCTGGACGGTCGCCGCGCCGCCGAGCCAGAGCCGCCGCGTGCCCCAGTGGTCCGCGGCCCAGGCGATGAAGAAGCCGCACGGGATCGTCACCGCGTTCAGCACGGCGATCAGCGCTCCGGCCGAGCTCTCGCTCCAGCCGCGCTCGACGTACGCATCGGGTAGCCACGAGTTCAGTCCGTAGAAGACGAACGACATGAAGAAGAACGCGGCGACGAGACGCCATGCCAGCGGATTCCGCAGAGGCAGGCGCAGCGGCCGGACCTCGGCGCGCACGTGCGGCGGATAGGTGCGCGTCAGCCACAGCCAGAGCACGCCGAGCCCCGCGGACACCGAGCCGAAGACGAGCAGCGGCGTGCGCCAGCCGCCGGCGACGTGCGCCAGCGGCACGGCGACTGCCGCGGCGGTCGCCGAACCGATTGTGATCCCGGTCGTGTACACGCCTGTCGCGAACCCGGGCCGGTCGGCGAAGCGCTCCTTCACCGCGACCGGCAGCATCGCGCCCGCGAGTCCCATCCCGATTCCGAGCGGGAAGGTCAGCAGCACGACGCCGGCCGCGCCCGGGACGAGCGCCCGCGCGATCCCGAACGCGCCGATCAGAGCCAGCGCGACGGCGATCGCGTTCCGCGTGCCGATCCGCCCGGAGAGGTACGGCGCCGGCGGGGCGAACAGCCCCATGCAGAGCACGGGAATCGTCCCGAGCAGTCCGGCGACCGCATGCGAGACGCCGAGGTCCTTCTGGATAGACGGGAGCAGCGGCCCGATCCCGACGAGCTGCGGCCGCAGCGCGACCGCCGCGAGGAACAGCGCGACGAGGAGCGGCGCCCGCCTCACACCGTTTCGTAAAAGTTCCGCTCGCGCGATTCCATCAGGCCGACGAGCTCGCCCGCTCCGGGTCGCTGAAAGTGCTCCGTCTTGCCGTGCTCCTCGAAGGCGGCCTTGTCGCGGTACTGCTCGTAGCGACCCGCGCCTCGTTTCCCTCCGCGACCTTTACTTGCACGACGAGCGCGAACGACATTCGCTCTCCTCCCTCGATGCTGTTCGGATCAATCCGCCGCGACGACGGGATTCGTGATCGAGCCGAGCCCGTCGATCTCGATCGTGATCTCGTCGCCCGGCTTCAGCCAGACCTGCGGCTTGCGGAACGCGCCGACGCCGGCGGGCGTGCCCGTGATGATCAAGTCGCCCGGCTCGAGCGTGATCCCCTGGGAGACGAACGAGACGATGTCGGCGACGCCGAAGACCATGTTCGACGTGTTCGAGTCCTGCATCGTCTCGCCGTTCAGGATCGCCCGGATGCCGAGCGTCTGCGGATCCGGCACCTCGCTCGCCGGGATGAGATCGGAGACGGGCAGGAAGGTGTCAAGCGACTTGCCGCGCACCCACTGCCCGTCGGAGAACTGGAGGTCGCGGCCGGAGACGTCGTTCGCGACGACGTAGCCGCGCACGTGGTCGAGCGCATCGCCGGCGGAGACCTTGCGCGCGCGCCTGCCGATCACGACGCCGAGCTCGGCCTCGTAGTCGACCTGCTTGGAGATCTCCGGGATCCGGATCGCGTCACCGTCCGCGATCAAGGTGTTCGGCCACTTGGCGAAGAGGAGCGGCCGCTCGGGCAGGTCGACGCCTTGCTCCTCCGCGTGGTCGCGGTAGTTGAGGCCGACGCAGACGATCTTCTCGGGGGTCTCGATCATGCGGGCGACCCTAACAGCGCACCTCTATCGCCTAGTACGATGTGCTTAGAAATGGACACGCTCGAGGCAGCAGGCGACCCCGAGCTCCGCGCGGCATTGCTCTTCGCGCGCGGGCAGGAGCGTCCGGTGACCGCGGACGACCTCGCCGCGGCGCACGACGTGCATCGAAACGTCGCACGGTCACGGCTCGAGCGGCTCGTCGAGGCCGGCCTGCTCGCGCCGGGGTACGAACGGCGGTCGGGGCGGACCGGACCCGGGGCCGGGCGGCCTGCGAAGACGTATGCGGTCGTACCGGAGCTCGACGCGATCGAATTTCCCGCGCGGCGGTACGAGACGCTGGTCGCGCTGCTGATCGACGGCGTTCCGCGCGAGCGCCTGCGGGAGGTCGGCGCGGCCTTCGGCGCGGAGCTCGCGCGGGCCGCGCGGCTGCGTCCGGCGAAGACGCTCCGCACGGCCGCCGAGCGGATGTGCCGCGCAGTCCGCGACCTCGGATTCCAGGCGTCGGTGGTCGAGGTCGAGGACGACCGGGCAGTGATCGCGACGCCCACCTGCCCGCTGCGCCCGCTCGTCCGGACGAGGCCCGAGGCGGCGGAGATCGACCGCGGCATGTGGGCGGGCCTGGCGGCGCACGCGCTCGCGGGCGCCGCCGTCGAACGAGTCGAGTGCGAGACGCGGGACTGCTTGCTCGACCATGCCTCCTGCCGGATTCTCATCGCGCTGCAGCGGGACTTGCTCTAAATACATTTCAACTGTATATTCAGTCCATGGACGTCGTCGTGATCGGTGCTGGACTGGCCGGAGCCCGCGTCGTGGAGAGCTACCGCGAGGCCGGCGGCGGCGGTTCCGTGGCCATCGTCGGAGCCGAGCTGCATCCGCCGTACCACCGGCCGCCGCTGACGAAGCGCATTCTGCGCGGCGAGGCGGAACCCGCGGACGCGCTCGTCCGGGCCGCCGTCGACTACCGCGCGCTCGACGTCGACCTGAGGCTCGACACGGCGGCGAGGGCACTCGACCTTCGCAACCGCCGCGTCGAGCTGGCGGGCGGCGAGGCGGTCGCGTTCGAGCGCCTCGTGATCGCGACCGGCGCACTTCCTCGCCGCCTACCGGTTCCCGGAGTGGACCTCTCCGGCGTCTTCACGCTACGGACCCTGGACGATTCGCTCGCCGTCCGCGCGGCGGCGGCGAACGCCGATCGGGCGGTCGTGATCGGCACAGGCTTCATCGGACTCGAGGTGGCCGCGTCGCTCCGCTCGCGTGGACTCGAGGTAACGATCGTCGACGTGGCGCCGGCGCCGTTCGCAACCCTGGGCGCGCCCGTCTTCTCCGATTACCTCGTCGAGCTCTATAGGGAGCAGGGCATCGAGATGCTCCTCGAGGACGGCGTCGCGGCATTCGCGGGCGACGGCGCGCTGAGCAGCGTCGTCACCGCGTCCGGCCGGACCCTCCCCGCTCAGCTCGCGGTCGTGGGCGTCGGTGTCGCGCCGGCGACCGGCTGGCTCGAGGGCTGCGGACTCGAGCTCGAGAACGGCGTCGTCGTCGACAGCTCGTACCGCTCGTCCGCGGACGGCGTCTACGCGGCCGGCGACGTCGCGAGCTTCGTCGACCCGGTGTTCGGGCGGCGGCGCCGCATCGAGCATTGGTCGAACGCCGACTACCAGGGCCGCGCGCTCGGCCGCATCCTCGCCGGCATCGACGAGCCCTACGATCGCGTCTCGACGTTCTTCACGGAGCTCTTCGGCACCGCGTACAAGTTCTTCGGCGACTCGGCCGCGACGGACCACATCGAGCTGGAAGGCGACTTCCGGGACGGTCGTGCGGTCGTGCGCTACTACCGCGGAGGCGACCTGCACGCCGCGCTCCTCACCGGACAGTCCGAGGAGCGTGAGGGAGAGCTGCAGGAGCGAATCCGCAGCGACGCGCTCGCCGCGACGGCGTGACCGCCGTCCCGTTCGGCGGGCTCCGGCTCGCGACAGAGCCGGGCCGCGTGATGGTTCCGCGAGCGACGAGCCTCGGACTCGTCGAGCGTGCGCTCTCGCACATCGGCGACGAGCCGGCCGTCGTCGTCGACGTCGGCACGGGGTCCGGCGCGGTTGCGCTCGCGATCGCGGAGGCCGCGCCGCGGGCGCTCGTCTGGGCGACCGACATCCGCTCCGAGGCGGTGGCGCTCGCGCGCCGGAACGCGCTCGGCCTCGGCCTCGGCGACCGCGTCCGCGTCCGCCGCGGCGACCTCCTCGACCCCGTGCCCGGGCGGGTCGACGTGATCGTCGCGAACCTGCCGTACCTGCCGCGGCGCGAGCGAGCGCTCCATCCCGATCTCGCAGGCGAGCCCGAGGATGCCGTCTTTGCCGACGGCGACGGGCTCGGTCTCTACCGCCGGCTGATCGCCGAGGCGCCGTCGCGTCTCGCCCCGCACGGACTCGTCGCGCTTCAGCTGCGAGGCAAGATCGTGACGCCGCTCTCGGCGAGTGCCGCGATCTCCTCCGCGGCGTAGCCGAGCTCGGCGAGGATCTCAGCGGAGTCGCGGCCCAGCGTCGGAGGAGCGGTCTCGTGGCCGACGCGCTCGCGGTCGATCTGCAGCGGCAGGCCGAGCGTCTCGATGCCGTCGAGCTGCTGGACGATCCCGGTCGCGCGCGTCTGCTCGTGCGCGGCGACCTCGGCGAGATCCTGCACCGGTGCGACGGGAATACCGTCGAGCTGCTCGAGCCAGTACGCGGACGGCCGCTCGGCGAGCTTCTCCCGGACGAGCGGCAGGAGCTCCTCGCGGTTCGCGATGCGGTCGGGATTCGTCCGGAAGCGCCGGTCGCCGGCGAGCTCGGGCCGGCCGATCCGCTCGGCGAACGTCGCGAACAGGCCGTCGTTCGCCGCGGAGATCATCAGCTCGCCGTCCTGCGTCGGGAAGACTTCGTACGGGACGATCAGCGGGAACGCCGTTCCGAAGCGCCCGGGCGCGACGCCGGTGCGCAGTGCGTCGGTGAGCTGGTAGCCGACGAGCGAGAGCGCCGTCTCGAAGAGCGCGACGTCGACCTCGCGGCCGACGCCCGTCTGCGCGCGCTCGTACAGCGCGGCGACGATTCCCAGCGCCGCCCAGACGCCTGTGCCGATGTCGACGAGCGACGCGCCGACGCGGACGCCCGGCCGGTCGGGCTCGCCGGTGAGGCTGACGATTCCGGCGAACGCCTGCATCAAGGGGTCGTAGCCCGGCTGCCCGGCGAGCGGCCCTCGGCGGCCGAAGGCGCCGATCGAGCAGTAGACGAGGCGCGGGTTCCGCGCGCGGAGCTCGTCCGTGCCGAGCCCGAGCCGCTCGGCGGTGCCGGCGCGCAGCGATTGGACGAAGACGTCGGCGCGGTCGACGAGCCGCAGCAGCACCTCCTTGCCGCGCTCGTCCTTGACATCCAGTGCGAGCGAGCGCTTCGACGCGTTCGCAGCGAAGAACATCACGCTGCCGCCCTCCCAGAAGCGCGGCCCCCAGGCACGAGCCTCGTCGCCGCGCTGCGGATGCTCGACCTTGACGACGTCCGCGCCGAGCGCGCCGAGAATCTCCGTCGCGGTCGGCCCGGCGAGCGACGAGGTGAGATCGACGACGCGGATCCCCGCGAGCGGCCGGAAGCTCATCCGGGCGACCCTAGCGACACGTCCCGGGCCGTGGCCAAACGGGACCTGACCCGGGACCTACCCCGGTCCAGGTCCCGGGACGTGGCTGAGTGGAGCAGCGCCGCGCTTCGGTGCAGCAGTTGTGACTGCGAGCCGGGGACGGACCTGGGGAGGCGGACGCGAACGATCGGGCCATGTCCCGGGACCTGCCCCGGTCCAGGTCACGGGACATGGCCCGATCGTTCGCGTCCGCCTCCCCAGGTCAC
>VAWW01000009.1 GCA_005884575.1 Actinomycetota bacterium | reverse complement strand
CTGCACCATCCGGCCGTTTCCTGCCGCAGTTCCGAGGTCGATGCCGTACTCCGCCCAGCGGCGGTCGACGAGCTCCCGCACCTCCGGGCTCATCTCGATCTCCTCCGGCCACGGCCGTGCGCCCTCCTCGGGCCACTTGGCCGTCGCGTCGATGCCGAGCTTGCCCCCGACGAACTGGCGCTCCGGCGCGTGGTCCAGGTGGTCCAGCGGGCCCTCGGCGAGGACGACGTCGCGCTTGGGGTCGACGTTCGCACCGACGTAGAAGAACACCTGCTCATAGTCGTGGACGTCCACGTGCGCGTCGACGACGACGACGGACTTGGTGAGGCTGAGCATCCCGAGTCCCCAGATCGCGTGCATCACCTTGCGCGCGTGGCCGGGGAACGACTTGCGGATCGAGACGATGGCGCAGTTGTGGAATGCGCCGGCGACCGGCAGGTCGTAGTCGACGATCTCCGGGACGGTCATCCTGATCGCCGGCAGGAAGATCCGCTCGGTCGCCTTGCCGAGCCACGCGTCCTCCTGCGGCGGCTTGCCGACGACGATCGACGGATAGATCGCGTTTCGCCGCATCGTGATCGCGCTGAGCCGGAAGACCGGAAAAGGCTCGGCGGCGGTGTAGTAGCCGGTGTGCTCGCCGAATGGACCCTCGAGGCCGAGCTCGTCCTTCGCAATCGTCCCTTCGAGAACGATCTCCGCGTGCGCGGGCACCTCGAGGTCGACGGTGCGGGCCTGCACGAGCTCGACGGGCTCGCCCCGCAGGAAGCCGGCGAACATCAGCTCGTCGATGTGCTTCGGCAGCGGCGCGGACGCGGAGTACGCGGTGACCGGATCGAGGCCGAGCGCGACGGCCACCTCGATCTGTCCGTCCGTCGCGAGGTAGTCGGCGCGCCCGTCCTTGTGGATCTGCCAGTGCATGAAGGTCGAGCGGCGGTCGATCTTCTGCATGCGGTACATGCCGACGTTGCGGACGCCGGTGTGCGGATCCTTCGTGATCACCGCGGGCAGCGTGATGAACGGGGCGGGGTCGCCCGGCCAGCAGCGCTGGATCGGCAGCGCGTCGAGGTCGACGTCGTCGCCGGTGAGCACGATCTCCTGCACGGGCGCGCGCGACACTGTCTTCGGCAGCGAGTCGGCGATCGACTTCAGCTTCTTGAGGCCGCGCACCTTGTCGACGAGCCCCTGCGGCGGCTGCATCTCGATCAGGTCGGTGAGCCTATCCGCGACATTGTCGAGCCGGTCGACGCCGAGCGCGAGGCACATGCGGCGCTCGGTGCCGAACTGGTTGATCAGCAGCGGGTGCGACGAGCCCTTCGGGTTCTCGAACAAGAGCGCCGGACCGCCGGCCTTCACCGTACGGTCGGCGATCTCCGTGATCTCGAGATCGGGGTCGACCTCCGCGTCGATTCGGACGAGCTCGTCCGCGCGCTCGAGGAGCGCGATCCAGTCGCGCAGGTCGCGGGGCGGGGCCACGCGGTCAGTCTAGTTCGGGCAATCCTTTACAGCCGGCTCACCAAGCCTTACGCGCGCAACACGGGACGCTGACATCGCCTTCGTAGCGTCTGCCACTCGGGCAACGCACGCAAAGGGACCGCTTGCGGTGCCGCGTCCAGGTCGCGCGGGTCTCGCTCGCACGACCGTCTGAACTGACGGCAGACCAACCGAGCTGATCATCACCAACGTCGAAGGAGAGGTCCGTGTCACGCGCAATCGTCTTACCTGGCCGCCGTCGGCGCGCTTGCCGCCGCCGGCGTTGCCGGATCGGCGCCGGCCGGCTTCACCGGCTCGAACGGCCGGATTCTCTACGAGGACGGCTCGTACCTCGTGAGCATGAACCCGGACGGCTCCGGGAAGGCCCGACTCCACGGCGCGGCGGCCGGAGCTGCGCCCGCATGGTCGCCGGACGGAAGCCTGATCGCCTTCCAGGCCGTCATCCGCGGCGACTCGGACATCTACGTCGTCGACGCGGCCGGGAGCCGCATCCGGGAGATCACCTTCAGCCGCGCGTTCGACGGTGACCCGTCGTGGTCTCCGGACGGCCGGCGGCTTGCCTTCGAGTCCAACCGCGACGGCAACGTCGACGTCTTCACGATCGGTCTCGACGGCTCGAACGAGACCCGCCTGACCACCAGTACCGCCTTCGACGGCGACCCCGCGTGGTCGCCCGACGGACGGCAAATCGTCTTCACGAGCGACCGCGACGGCCAGAAGGACATCTACTCGGTGAACGCGGACGGATCGAACCAGACGCGGCTGACGACGCAGGGCGGCGCCGATGCGTCGTGGTCGCCGAGCGGCTCCAAGCTCGCATTCGAGTCGGAGCGCGACGGCAACTTCGAGATCTACTCGATGAACGCGGACGGATCGAACCAGACGCGGCTGACGAACCATCCCGCGCTCGACGCGCTGCCGCAATGGTCGCCCGACGGCAAGCGAATCATCTTCGCGAGCGACCGCAGCGCCAAGGACAACCGCGACGTGTGGACGATGCGGACGGACGGCTCCGGCCTCCGGCGGATGACGTCGTCCTTCACGCAGGACAGCGAGCCCGATTGGCAGCCACTCGGGCCGCGACCTGCGGGCTGCACGATCTGGGGCACCGCCGGTCGCGACCTGCTCGTCGGCACACCCGGCCGCGACGTGATCTGCGGGCTCGGCGGGAACGACACGATCTTCGCGATCGGCGGCCGCCGCGACATCGTGGACGGCGGCGCCGGCTTCGACACCGCGTCGGTCGACAGGAAGCTCGACCGCGTAGTGCGCGTCGAGCGGGTTACGCACCGGTAGCTGCGAGACTTCGCCCGCCGTGGGCGAGGCGAGACGAAAGCGTGCAGAGGAGGCGCTGGCCGAGGGCCGGCGTCTTCTCGAGAGCGGCGACGTGCACGGCGCGCTGCGCCTGCTCGACCGTGCACGGAAGGACTTCGTCCAGGAGGGCGACCTCGGCGGAGTTCGCGAGCTTCGCAAGGTCGTCGAGGACGGTTACCGCCTGGCAGACGCGCAGGACGAGCCGGCGTACGAGCGGCTGCTCTATGGGAGCGCGCAGAACGTGCGCTTCCTCAGCCGCAAGCGGGCCGCCGAGGCGAAAGTGCCGTGGGAGGACCCGCATCCGGAGCTCGACCAGCCGGGCCGTCCCGAGATGCGCGCGGGCGTGACGAGGCGCGACATTCCGTGGATCGCGATCGGCGCCGTCGTCGCGGCGGCGCTCGTCGCCGGAATCGTCCTCCTCATCGTCTTCGCGGACACCACTGACCGGCGCGGGATCACGAACGACTCGACCGCTTCGGTCGTCGTCGGGTTGTGCGACAGCCCGTGCGACACGGTCGCGAAGCCGCTGCTCCTGAGACCCGGCGAGCGGATCAGCTGGAAGACGACCTACGACCGGTTCGCGATCTCGAAGCCGTCCGGCGCCCGCATCGGCTGCGTCGACGCGACGCGGCGCGCCCGCGTGTCGGACGCCGACAGCTGCTAGTGCCGCGCGCGACGCCGGCTGAGCAGCCAGTGCGTCGTCTCGCCGAGTGCGATCACGCCGATGAAGATCAGGCCGACGATCAGCATCGCCTTGATCACCCGAACGTCGGCGGCTGCGCTCGCGAGGACGTGCATCGGGCGCGACTCTAGCGCAGCCGCGACCGGTGCGTCGCAAGCGCCTGGTCGACGACCTCGGAGCCCGCAGTCTCCCGTGCGAGGGCGTCGAGCGCACCTGCGTCTCCGCGCAGCCGTAGCGCCGCACGCGCTTCGTCGAGTCGCTTCGTGCCGAGCAACGCCGCCGTCGCCGCCCACAGCGATCCGTCCCCGTCCCGACCCTCGGCCCGAACCTGCGCAGACAGGGAGATCAGCTCGGCGAGATCGGCGACTGAGTCGACGCCGTCCGCGCCGGCGATGCGGACGAGCCCGTGCGCGTAGAGGTAGTCGCCGAGCAGGAGCGCCGTGTCCGGATCCGCCGGAGCGAACAGGCGCGGCGTCCCGTAGTGGATCAGATAGCCCTCGTAGATCGTCTCGAGGCCGAGCGCGAAACGCTCCTCGCCGAGCGGCGAGAACACTGCGCGCAGCTCGCGCTGCGCGCTAGGAAGCAGAGCCTCGCGCCACAGTTCGCTCTCCGCGGAAGCTTCTAGCACAATCGCGTCCCAGAGATCAGCCATCGAAGCTCGCTACCGCCGCGATTGTGCTGTCGATCTCCTCGTCGCCGTGCGCGAGCGAGACGAACATCGCCTCGAACTGCGACGGTGCGGCGTAGATCCCGCGCGCGAGCAGGTGGCGGAAGAGCGCGCCGTAGCGCTCCGTGTCGCACTGCTGTACGTCGTCGAAGTTGCGGATGCCCTGCTGCGTCATGAACAGCGTCAGCATCGCGCCCACGCGCCGCACGCGGCCGAACGGCGCCAGCCCCTCTTCGAGCCGCGCTCCGCGGCGCTCGAGCTCGGCGTAGACCTGCGGGTCGCGCAGCCGGTGCAGCACCGACAGTCCCGCCGCGGTCGCAAGCGGATTGCCCGACAGCGTCCCCGCCTGATAGATCGGGCCACCCGGTGCGAGCTGGTCCATCACGTCGGCGCGACCGCCGAACACGGCGAGTGGAAGGCCGCCGCCGACGATCTTCCCGAGGATCGTCAGGTCCGGCGTCACGCCGTAGAGCTCCTGCGCGCCGCCGCGCGCAACGCGGAAACCGGAGATCACCTCGTCGAAGATGAGCAGCGACCCCGATGCCTCGGTCAGTTGCCGCAACGCCTCGAGGAACCCCGGCACCGGCGGGACGACGCCCATGTTCCCGGCGATCGGCTCGACGATGATCGCGGCGAGCCCTTCCCCGTAATGCGCGACTGCCTCGGCGACGGCATCGACATCGTTGTACGGGACGACGATCGTGTCGGCTGTGACGGCTGTCGGGACGCCGGGCGTCGACGGAATGCCGAGCGTCGCGAGCCCGGAGCCGGCGCTCGCAAGCAGCGCGTCGACGTGGCCGTGGTAGCAGCCCGCGAACTTGATGATCCGGTCGCGCCGCGTCGCGCCGCGCGCGAGCCGCACCGCGCTCATCGCCGCCTCGGTGCCGGATGAGACGAGTCGCACCTTCTCCATCGACGGCACCGCGTCGGCGATCTCCGCCGCGAACTCGACCTCCCGCTCGGTCGGCGCGCCGAAGCTCGTTCCGTCGAGCGCGGCGGCACGTACCGCCTCGACCGTCTCCTCGTCCGCGTGGCCGAAGAGGAGCGGACCCCACGAGAGCACCCAGTCGAGATAGCGGTTGCCGTCGACGTCCTCGAGGTAGGCGCCCTCGCCGCGCCGGACAAAGAACGGCTCGTCGAGTCCGACCGCGCGCATCGCACGGACGGGTGAGTTGACGCCGCCGGGGATCAGGCTCGTCGCGCGGCGAAAGAGCTCGCTGCGCGCGCCTACAACCAGGACGCCAGCTCCTTCGTCCAGTACGAGATCACGATGTCGGCGCCCGCACGGCGGATCGCCGTCAGCGACTCGAGCGCCGCCGCACGCTCGTCCATCCAACCGCCGCGGGCCGCAGCCTTGACCATCGCGTACTCGCCGGAGACGTTGTACGCGGCGAGCGGCACGTCGAAGCGCTCGCGTACCGCGCGGATGACATCGAGGTACGGGAGCGCAGGCTTGACCATCAGCACGTCCGCGCCCTCGGCGACGTCCTGCTCGCACTCGCGCAGCGCTTCGCGCACGTTCGCCGGATCCATCTGGTAGCCGCGGCGATCGCCAAACGCGGGCGCCGACTCGGCTGCCTCGCGGAACGGCCCATAGAACGCCGACGCGTACTTCGCCGAGTACGCGACGATCGGCGTGTGCGGAAGCGCGTCGCGGATCGCGCCGACGCGGCCGTCCATCATGTCGCTCGGCGCGACGACGTCGGCGCCGGCCTCGACGTGACTGACCGCGGTGCGCGCGAGCAGGTCGAGCGTCTCGTCGTTGTCGACCTCGTCGCCGTGCAGCGATCCTGCGGCGCCCTCTTTGAGGACGCCGCAATGCCCGTGCGACGTGTACTCGCAGAGGCAGACATCGGTCATCAGCACGAGCTCCGGAAAGCGCGGACGCAGCGCACGCAACGCCTGCTGGACGATCCCGTCGTCGTCGTACGCCCCGCTCGCGACCTCGTCCTTCTCCGGCGGGATGCCGAAGAGGATCACCGCCGTGACCCCCGCGGCCACGAGGCTCTCGGTCTCGCGCACGAGGTCGTCGACGGAGAAGCGGCCGAGCGCGGGCAGCTCGGCATTCGCCTTCGTGTCCGGCCCCGCGAAGAGCGGCATCACGAACTGGTCGAGGTCGAGATGCGTCTCACGCGCGAAAGCGCGCAGCGCGCCCGTGCGGCGCAGCCGGCGCAGCCGCGTGACCGGGAACGTGCTCATACGCCGAGTCTAGCCCCCTGTCTGTCGCCGACAGAGCGCAGGTTCGGGGCCGTTTTGGTGTCTGCTAAGAGGGACGGAGTGGGTGCTTTGCCGGCCACTCCGTCCTGTTTCCCGCCTTTCGGCCAGCGCGAAGACCGCGCAAAAGGGGCTACATTGCGAGGTGAGAGCGGAGGTGGGACTGACGGCAAAGGGTCCTTTCTTCCGCTCTCGCACGGAGGTGGTCGGATCGGCCGATTTCAGATCCGGCCGCCTTCCCCGCGGCGCGGGGCGATGCGGGTTGCCGCAGATCCGTTATCCGCCCCGCGCCGTCTGTTCAGCCGGCGAGCCGGCGGACGCCGAGCCGCGCGAGCCCCGAGAAAACGGCGCAGAGGCCGACCAGCCACACGGTCTCCCGCCCGAGCGTCGCCCACGGGCTGGGGTCGTAGAGCGCCGAGCCGAAGTAGCGGACGGCGTGGACGAACGGCAGCGCGTCCGAGATCCAGCCCGCCGCGGCGACGACTTCGCGCGGCACGAGCCCGAGGAAGACGACCGGCAGGACGACGAGCACGGCGATGAGCGACGCCGTGCGGGCCTCCCGGGCAAGCGCCCCGATCAGCGTGCCGATCGCGCCCACGGCCGCGCCTGCAAGGGCGATCCCGGCGAGCAGCAGCGGGAAGCGTTCCCACGGCTCGCCGCCGACGACGCCGCCCGCCTCGATCACGATCCCGAAGACGAGCGCGATCGCACCGCCGAGCGCGAGCGCGACCGCCGACGCGAGCGCCACCTTCGCCGCGACGAGCTGGCCGTGCGAGAGAAGGCCGCGGCCGAGCCGTCCGATCACGTTCTCGTCGCGCTCAGCGGCCGAGGATCCCGCCGCGAGCAGCAGCGCGAGGAACGTGATCGTCAGCGCGATCCCGTACGCCTGCACCTGCGCGGAGAGCACCCACGTTCGCCCCGTGCTCGTGCGCTGCTCGAGGCGGATGGGATTCGCCGTCGCCTGCAGCGCGTTGCCCGTCTGGCCGAGTGCGAGACGCGCGACGCGCACGAACTTCTGGATCCGCGCAACGCGCTGCGACGGCGGGAGCGACGCGAGCAGCTTCTGTGTCCCTTCGAGACCGAGCACGTGGATGCCCCGGCCGAGGAAGCTGCCGTCGCCGCCGTTCAGGATCAACGTGACGTAGCGCAGGTTGGCCGCGATGAACGCGCGCTGCAGCTTGCGGTTGAGCTGGTAGACGAGTGCCTGCATCTGCTGCTGGACGCGCGGCGTCACGCCGCCGGTCCCGGTCTCGACGATCAGGCTCGGGCTGCGCACGGCCGTCTGCAGGTCGGCGATGAACCCGGCCGGCACCGTGATGACGCCGACGATCTTCCCGGAGCGCAACTGACCCTCGGCATCGTCCTTCGACATCCGCACGAGCTTCACGTTGTGTGCGACTTCGGCGATCGTCTTAGAGACGCCGAACTTCTGTCCGGCGATCTCGACGATCGGCGGCAGGTTGTCCTCGTCGACGAGTCCGACGCGCGGCTTCGTGTTCGCGTACCCGGCGACGAGCCCGACGAGGAGGGCAATGATCACCGGGTACGAGACGAGCAGCCCGAGCAGGATCGGCGAGCGGCGGAGGATCCGCAGGTCCTTGCGAAGCATCAGCCACGTCGCGTTAATGGAACACCTCGAGCTCCGACTCCTCGTACTCGCGCGGCGTGCCGGCGAAGACGACCTCGCCGTCGCGCAACACGACGACGCGGTCGGCGAAGTGCTCGACCTCGTCGAGGTTCTGCGTCGCGAAGCAGATCGTCCCGCCCGCGATCCTCTCCCAGAGCCTGCGCCGCTGCCCGGGGTCGAGCGAGGCCGTCGGCTCGTCGAGGAGCAGGACGTCGGGCGAACCGAGCAGGGAAAGGGCGACGTTCAGGCGCTGACGATTGCCGACGGAGAGCTCGGCGCTCGGGCGCCCGTCGTCCGGAAGCGCGAACCGCTCGAGCAGCCGGTCCGCGGCCGCGCGCGGACGGCGCTCGCCCTCGAGCCGGGCGAACAGCTCGAGGTTCTCGCGCGCCGTCAGGCGTCCGTAGTGCGCCGGCTGCTGCGGCACCCAACCGACGCGTAGCCCCTCGCGGCGCTCGACGGTTCCCTCGCTCGGCTCGAGGGCGCCCGCGAGGATCGCGAGCAACGTCGACTTGCCCGCCCCGTTGGGTCCGACGAGCGCGACGCTCTCCCCCTCCGCGAGCTCGAAATCGGTCGGCGCCAGCGCTGTGATCGTTCCGTAGCGGCGCGCGACGCCGAGCGCACGCAGCAGGGTCAAGGGGTCGCTGCGCTCGCCGGCGACTCCGGCGGCGCCTCGACGATCTCCACCGGCACGACGGGCTCCGCGTCGGTCCACGACTCCAGCCGTACCCGCTCGCCGAAGAACTCCCAGATCGCGCGGGCGGCGGCGAGGAGCGGCAGCGCGACGAGCACCCCGGGCAAGCCGTAGATCTCGCCGCCTGCGAGCAGCCCGAAGATGACGAGCAGCGGGTGGAGGCGCAGTGCGTTCCCCATCACCTTCGGCACGACGACGTGGCCCTCGATCTGGTGGATGCCGAGGAAGAGCAGCGTTAGCCAGAGCGCCCCGATCGGATGCGTGACGAGCGCGTAGACGACCGGCGGCACCGCGCCGAGCCACGGGCCGACGTAGGGAATCAGCTCGGCAATCGCCACCCAGCTTCCGAAGAGCAGCGCGTACTGGTCGACGTCCGGAACGGCGCCGGTGATCCCGAGCAGCCAGATCCCGAGCCCCGCGCTCGTGCCGATGATCAGCGAGAGCAGGAACTGCCCGCGCACGTAGCTCGCCAACGCGCGCTCGACGCGCACCACGAGCGAGTCCGTTCCCGGACGTGGTGGAAATCGCCTGTCGAGTGCGTGCGTCAGCCGGTGCATGTCGAGCAGCATGTAGATCGACACCACCACGATCAGCACGCCGCTGAAGAGCAGCTGGACGACGGCGAACCCCGCGCCTTCGGCCCAGTTCAGCACCTTCGTCGTGTACTTCTCGACGTCGCGCGTGCCGATGTTGTTCAGGAACGTCTCGCCCTGCTTCGCGACCTTGATCCGCTGCAGGTGATGCGTGTCGAGCCAGTGCTGGAAGTGGTGCAGATCCTGCTCCGCGCCCGTCTGCCGGAGCCGTCCGGAGTCGACCGTAAAGTAACGGTCGACCCTGTGCGTCGCGGTTCGCGTCTGCTTCACGACGACGGTCGCGATCGCCAGGATCGCGAGCGCCACGGCAGCCGCGAAAGCGAGGTAGACGATCGCCACCGCGAGGCCCCGAGGAATCCAGATCCGGCCCAGGCCGCGGACGATCGGGTTCAGCAGGAGCGCGATCAGCGCGGCGACCATGAAGAGGAAGAGCGCGTGACGGACCACGCCCGCCACGGCCCAGATCAGGAGCAGCAAGAGCGGCAGTCCCACGAGCTGGATCCAGCGCGGAATCTCGATCCTCGGCTGCGCGGGCGGCACGCTTCAGAGCGTATCGCGGTCGTCGTCCCCCTTCGGCCCCCCGATTGGGAGTGGACGGCGTGGGAGGAAGGGGCCCTGGCGCTCGACCGTCACGATCTTCACGAACTTCCTGAGCAGGGAAAAGGCGCCCGCGTGTCACAAAGTCGGGCCCGCCGCGGGTTGAAAGGTGGTGAATCGTTCGGTACGGTGCCCCGGATGCCGGCGCCCCGTACCTCCGGGACCAGGCTCCGTGCGCGTCGCGAGCAACAGCGGGCGGCGCGGCGGGCACGACGATTCGCAGGGCTCGCGCTGATCGGCGTGATCCTGATCGTCAGCCTCCTTCTCACCGCCTTCGGGTCGGGCTCGTCCAGCGCGGTCCAGACCGTCGCGGTGATCGGCAAGCTGCCGATGCAGACGCGGCCGGCGCCGCAGATCATCGCCGTCCGCGACACGCTCCGGCTCCAGCTGCCGATCGCGAAATGGACGGCGATCGGCTTCCACGCGGCCGGCGACGGCGCCGTCTCGCTGAACCCCGTCGGGCACCAGGGCAACGAGGGCGCCGTTCTGCGGATCGTCCACAAGGTCTTCGGCGGAGGCGGGAGCGGCCCGAAGTGGTACCAGCTCGGCGGCAGCGGCCCCGAGAACTCCGCCGTCGACATCGGTGCGGCGACCGGGACGGATGTCTATGCGCCGGTCGACGGGACAGTCGTCGGGGTGACGCCGTTCGTCGTCAACGGGAAGAAGTACGGGGTGCGCATCGACCTGCAGCCGCAGACGTCTCCCTCGTACGTCGTCTCGCTGACGCATCTCCGCGCGGATCCGTCGGTGACGGTCGGCTCGGCCGTCGTCGCGGGCGTCTCGAAGCTCGGCAACGTCGTCGACCTCTCGAGCGCCGAACGTCAGGCGCTGGCGCGCTACACGCAGGACGCGGGCAACCACGTCGCGCTCGAGGTTCGTCCGGCGGCGACTCTCTCACTGAACTGACCTCGCGTTCCTGGGACGCCGCTGGCGGTGCGAGGTCGGAGGGGACAGTGCAGGTAGCACGGCCCCGGACGCCATCGTGCCGTCAGCGGCGTCAGCCGCCGGCGAAGCCGGGCTTCGCCCAGCGGGAGCCGGCGGCGGCCAGGGACGCGAGGTGAAAATCCTGTTCGTCGCCGACGTCTTCGGCACGGCCGGTCGTCGTGCGGTCGAGGAGCGGCTGCGCAGTCTGCGCGCGGAGCTCGGCGCGAACTTCTGCATCCTGAACGGCGAGAACGTCGCCGACGGCGCGGGGATCACGCCGAAGCTCGCCGACAAGCTGCTTGCCGCCGGAGCCGACGTGATCACCCTCGGGAATCACGTGTGGCGGCGCGACGGGATGGGCGCCTACCTCGAGAAGAGCGAGCGCGTGATCCGGCCGGCGAACCTGTCGCGCCACGCACCCGGACGCGGGCTCACGATCGTCGACGGCGTCGCGGTGATCAACGTGCTCGGCTCGCTCTTCCTCGCCCCGCATATCAACCCGTTCGAGGAGATCGACGCGATCGTCGCCGAGGCACGTGCGAAGACGCAGATGATCGTCGTCGACTTCCATGCCGAGGCGACGAGCGAGAAGGTCGCAATGGCGCGGTGGCTCGACGGCCGCGTGACCGCCGTGATCGGGACGCACACGCACGTGCAGACGAACGACGCGCGCGTGCAGCCTGGCGGGACCGCGGCGCTGACGGACGCGGGGATGACCGGGCCGCACGACTCGGTGATCGGCGTCGAGGCCGACCTCGCGATCCGCCGCATGCGGACCGGGATGCCGGTGCGCTTCTACCCGGCCGAGGGCGGCGTCCGGATCGAGGGCGCGCTCGTCGAGTGCAGCGAGGACGGGCGCGCAACCTCGATCGAGACCGTCCGCGTTCCGTTTCCGTAGAGCTTGTGGCTTTGAGCCACTAGGAGGGTTTGGCGGAATGGTGCTCGTCCGCGGGTGCGATGGGCGCCGCGATGCAAGGACGCAGGGAGCCCCGATAGTGGTGACTATCGGGGCGACTGAGGACGCGGCAGCGCGGATGCACAGCGCCGCGCGACACAGCCACTATTTCGCCAAACCCTCCTAGCGTCGCGGCGGACCACTTTGTGGCTCTGAGCCACTAGCGCGGGCCGCGACGAGCTCGAGCGCCACGAGCACCGCCGCGGCCGCGACGAAGAAGGGAACGAGCGCGCCGATGCCGACGAACTGCGCCGTCAGGCCCGCGGCTCCGACGATCGAAGTCGCCCCGACGGTCCCCGCAGCGAACTGGTACCCGATGGCGGCCCGGGCTCGGTCCGCCCCCAGACGGAACGGCGTCAGCGTCACGAGCGCCGGGAAGAGGCCCGCAAGCCCGAGACCGGCGACGGGCAGGCCGACGGGACTCCACTCGAGGACGACGAGACCGAGCAGCGCCAGCGCTGCGCCCCCACGGACGGTCGCCTCCGGTGAGAGTCGGCGGCCGGCGGCCGCCAGGCCGACCCGCCCCGCCGTGAAGCACGCCCAGTAGGACGCCACCCAGACCGCCGCGCGGCCGTCGCTCATGCCGCGATGCTCCAGAACCGTGGCCGACCAGGCGCCGATCCCCACCTCGATCCCGACGATCAGGAAGAAGAGCGCGAGCATCAACACGGTCGCCGCCCTCGTCGACGTGGACGGCACGATGTCCCGCCAGCGCTCCGGCGGCGCCACCGGAAAGGCGTCGCGGCTGGCCCAGAGGGCGACCGACACCGTTCCCGCGAACGCGGCCGCGACCGCCCACGCCCAGCGCCAGGACCCGGAGGCAAGCGCGGCGGCAACGACGAGCGGGCCGAGCGTCGTGCCGGCGCCGTAACACGCGTGGAGCGCATTCATCAGGCGCGGGCCGTGGTTGAGGGCGACGTGACCGTTGAACCCCGAGTCCACGCAACCCCCGAACACGCCGAGCGACAACGACGCGACGAGCAGCCCAGCCCACCACTGCGAGGACGCAAAGAGGGCGAGGGCAGCAGCACTGCCGGTTCCGCCCAGCGCGACGTACGTCCCTGGCCCGAGCCGGCGCTGCAGCCGTGCGCTGACGAGGCTCGAGACGACGAAGCCTGCGCTGAGCAGCGCCGTCAGCTCGCCGAGCGCCGCGAGCGGCTGACCGAGATCGGATCGAATCGCCGGCCAGGCCGGCCCGAGCATCCCGTCAGGCAGCCCGAGCGCGACGAACGCGACGAGCGCCAGCAGCGCGGTGCGGTCTCTCAATTCAATGCGCCGTAGGCGCGAGCGCCGGCAGCTCCGGCTCCACGACCGGCTCGGGTTCGCGCACGGGGGGCGGAGCGAGCGTCGTCAGCGCCGAGAACGCGAAGAACCAGGGGATGTAGAGGTAGAACCAGTGCGTCAGCACGAGCTCGAAGCCGAGCAGCAGCACGGCGGTGAGCGCGGCGAGCTGGAGCGGCGACTTCCGCCGGGGAAAGAACGCGAACGCGGCGGCGCCGGCGAGGACCAGCGCCTCGAGCGCCTGCTGGACGCGGTGGAGATCCGGCAGGCCGCGGGCGTGGTATTGCCGCCAGTCCCAAAGCGAGAACGGCGAGGCGCGCCCGAGCTGCCATCCGAACGTCCTGTCCCAGAAGACACGGGCCGCGTGGAGCGGATTCGGCTCGAGGAGCAGGATCGAGAACGCCGCGAGCGTCGCGGCCGCGAACCCGAGCACGAACCCGATCTTCGGCCGCCGGTCCGGATATGTGAGCCACAGCGGGGCGACGACGAGCGCGCCGAACTTCGTCCAGCCGGCGAGCGCGCCGAATGCGCCGCGCCAGAAGTGCGAACTCACCAGCCAGAAGCCCCAGATCAGGAACGCGGGCAGGATCATGTCGTTCGTGTTCGAGTTCGACGCGTACTGCGTGAACGGATACGCGGCCCACGCGAACGGCAGCGCGGCCGCGAGGTCGATTCCCCCGAACCGGCGGCCGACGAAGAACAGGCCGACGAGACAGACCCCGTCCCAGAGCAGAGACGTCAGGTGCGCCGCCGGCAGATCGTCCCACTTGCCGCTCCAGCCTCGGATCCAGTAGCCGGGCAGGTACGCCTCGTAGGCGACGGGGCCGTACGTGTCGCCCTGGGGATTCGCCGACTCGCAGCGGCCGTTCGTCTGAATGCGGTCGCGGATCTCGCCGGCGGCGTCCTTTGGCCCGCACGCCTTCAGGTCCCCCTCGATCGGGAAATGGCCGTACGGCGACTGGCCGTGCGCGATCCGGTCGGCTCCGATCACGCCGGAATAGCCGACGTCGATCACGTTCGACGCCTCGACGTTGAGGCCGATCCGGAAGCCCACGAGGAAGACGGTCGCGGCGAGCAGGATCCACGCCGGCCAGAGCGGGCGGCCGGGCGTGCCGCGCCCGCGCAGCCCGACCCAGAGTCCGCGTCCGGTCAAGTACACGAGCGGGGGATACGCGAGCGGCACGCTCGTGAACACGCGGCCCTTGTTGAAGTACCACAGCGACACGGAGAACGAGAGCAGCGCGACGAGATCGAGATTGCGCCACGAGAGCGGCCTCCGGAAGTCGGCGAGGCCGACGAGAAAGGCGAGGGAGAACGCACCCCAGATCCAAGGGTCGTTGATCTTCTCCCCACCGAACGCGCCGTGATAGCCGCGCGCCATCTTCCACGCAACCTGCGGTCCCGTCCACGCTTCGAGCACCTGGCCGGTCGCGTCGTCCACGCGACCGGTCGCGATCTCGCCGGCCTTGCCCCACCAGATCTTGATCTCCCAGCTGTGCTGGTCGGGCTGGTAGTTCGCCTCGTCGAGGCGGTCCTTCGTCGGATAGCGGGCGAGCCAGTCGTTGACCTTCCGGTCGGCGAGGAAGAGGCGCAGCGCATGCTGCTTCGTCAGGTGTCTCGCCGGCTGGACGGGCGCGAACGGCGTCTGGATCAGCCGGCCCTTGAAGTCGTAAACGGGTGCCGTGGGCGTGGCGGCGAGCGCGGCGGGCGCGAATGCCAGCGCACACAGGACGGCGACGAGGGGGCGGCGCGACATCGCGCCGAAGGCTAGTCATGGTCACCGCCGGATGAAGGCGGTCGTGGTCGGCGGGCTTGGCGCCTAGCGCCTGAACGACCAGAGCTTGTTGCCGACGAAGTTCAGCGGCGTGACGAGCACGATCGCGAGCGCCTGCGCGACGATCTTGCCGAACCCTGCCTCGACGAGCAGCGTCAGCAGCACGAGGTTCGCGCCGTACACGAGCACCGAGACCGTGAAGAAGCGCAACCCTTGGATGCCGAAGTGGCCGCGCTGGTGGTGGAACGTCCAGAAGCGATTCAGCAGGTAGTTCGAGCTCGCGGCGACCACGAACGATCCCGTCGCGGCGACGCGATAATGGAGGTCCGCCCAGTTCAGCAGCACCGAGTAGACCGCGAGATTGACGACATATCCCGACGCGCCGACGGTGCAGAACTTCGCGAGCTGGATCCAGTTGCCGCGCTGCCGCAGCGCGAGGCTCGCTCGGGAGCGCACACGTCCGGTGATCACGGCGGCGTCCGAACGAGTCACCGCTTCGAGGTTACCTATGCTGCATCGCGGCGGGTGGTGACGACGACACGGGCCCTTCCAGGCTCCACACGGTATTCGGCGCCGTCCCGCTCGAGGAGGAGCTTCACGGCGGTTCCGTCCGTCGCGAGCTCGAGGTCGCGCAGCCTGCCCGCGGCGACACCGTCCACGTCGGTCGGAGAGCCGATCAGCGCCCGGAGGCTTCGCGCACGCGTCCGGTAGAAGTCCACGTCCTCGAGCAGCATCAGCGCCGAGTCGACGACGATGTCGTCGTCCCGGATCGTTGTCGTCGTGAACGGCAGGAAGCGCGACGCCCCGTCACCGCAGACGACGTCGAAGCCGACCGCCCGCCACTCCGCGGGATCGAGCAGCAGGTCCACGGACCGGCCGAGCAGGATTCCGTGGAGGTGAACCGGCAAGTGCAGCATCCGCTCGGCCGAGAGCGCCCCCATCGCCGGCTGTTTCTCTCCCGCGGCCACGGCGCGAAACTAGTGGCCCTTGAGGGCCACTAAAACCCTTCCTCGCCGACCAGGGGCACGAAGCGGCACGGGACCGATCGCACCACCGCCGGGCCCTCCGGACTGCGCACGACGACCTCGAGCCGCTGCTCGCTCCGCGTGCCGACCGGGACGACGAGGCGGCCGTTCTCCTCGAGCTGGTCGTAGAGGGACGGCGGCAGCTCGGGCGCTGCGGCGGCCACCGCGATCGCGGCAAACGGCGCGTGCTCGGGCAGCCCGCGAGTGCCGTCGCCGACGTGGACGTCGACGCGATCGGCGTAGCCGGCGGCAGCGAGGTTCCGCCGCGCCTGCTCCGCGAGCTCAGGGAGACGCTCGATCGTGTACACCTCGGCATCGAGCTCGGCGAGGACAGCGGCCTGGTACCCGGAGCCCGCGCCGACGTCGAGCACCCGCCGGCCGGCGACCGGGCCGAGCTCCTCGCAGATCCGCGCGACCATGTAGGGCTGCGAGATCGTCTGCCCGTGGCCGATCGGGAGCGCCGCGTCGTCGTAGGCCTTCGCGCGGAGGTCGGAGGGAAGGAAGAGCTCGCGCGGGACGAGGGACATCGCGTCGAGCACCCGCTCGTCCTGCACGCCGCGACGGCGCAGCTGGCGCTCGACCATCCGGCCGCGCGCAGACTCAGGCGGCATATGCGAGCGGCCGCGCATACTCGGGAGGCTCGACGCCGAAGTGCTCCCCGGTCGACGCCGACGGTCAGCATCGGCACCACCGAATCCCCTTCGAGCAACGAGCCGTGGCTGCCGCCGCCGGCATGATGGCGGCCGGCGAGGTCCGCGAACTCGTAGCCGGCCGCTGCAGAGACGAGCAGCTCGCCCGCATTCGGATTCTCGAGCGCCGACCACGCCCTCGCGAGCGCGTCCGGATGGTCGAGGATCGACGCGTCGCCGCTCGTGTTCCAGCCCGCGGCGCCCGGCGCAAATCGAAGCTCCTCGCCGTCGCGGCGCGCGACTGCGTCGGCACCCTCGCGGCGCAACGTCACCTCCACCGACGGCTCGCCGTCGACGAGCTCGGCGAGCTCTGCCGCATCGGCACGGCAGCCCGGTAGCCGGTAGACCATCCCAGCGCGGTTCGAGGCGGTGACGAGCACGTCGCCGCCGAGGCGGGCGTAGGACTCCTGCAGCCGCGCCGCGCGGCCGACTGCGGTCTGTCCGTGGTCGGAGCAGAGCACGACCGCGTAGCGCTCGAGGAACTCGTCCGGTCCGCCCGCGGCAGCCATCAGTGCAGAGACGGCCTCGTCGACGCGGCCGAGCGCCTCATCCGCGGCGTCGGGGCCGTACGCGTGCGATGCGTAGTCGTAGTCCGAGAGGTAGTACGCGAGGAAGTCGAATCCGTCGCGCGTCACGAGCCAGCGTCCGACCGCGGCCGCGTACGTGTCGACCGAGCCGGCCGCGCGGTTGCGCACCGCGAGCGGGGCACCCGTCCGGTCGGACTCGAACAGGCTGTAGAAGAAGAACCGTTGCGGACCGTAGGCGGGCTTCGTCACCCACGGCAGCTTGGGCAGGTACTTCGTGTTCCCGCGATAGCACGTGATGTTGATCGCGCCCGCAACGAGTCCCGCGTTCTCCAGGGACTCGTACACGGTCGCCGCGTCGGCCGAGAGATGCTTCTGGTTCATCGAGAAAATCGTGTCGATGACGGCGCGGGAGAATCCGGCCGCCTTGATCGCGGCGAACGAGGAGCCGTACTCGACGAGGCGCCGCTCTTGCCGGTCGTACCAGACCAGGTGCGGGATGTGGTGCACGCCGGGGCCGCCGCCGGTCGCGATCGACGACAGGCAAACGGGCGTCAGGGACGGAAAGACGGAGACCGCGCTCCCGTAGCGGCCCTCGCCGGCGAGGAAGGCGAGCGCTGGAGCAGTCCGTTCCTCGACCGCGCGCTCGAACGCGCCGGGGGTCAGTCCGTCGATCACGATCAGGACGAGCTTCTTCGACGCGGTCACCGGTCAGTCGCGCGCGAGCGTGCGCAGTCCCGCGTAGCGCTCGGGCGAGCGACGCCGCAACCGGGCGGCCAGAGCCGGGAGCGCGAGCGCCTCGGCGTAGCCGATCCCCGGGATGAATGCCGCACCGGCCGCGAGCAGCGCGGCGAGCGCGACGAGCAGGCCCGTTCCGCCGCGGGTGCCGCCGCGCCGAAGCGCGCCGCGGACGACCTGCGCCGTCACGACCACGCCGACGACCCCCCCGGCGCCGCCGCCGAGCGCCTCGTCCCAATTCTCGATCAGGAAGCCGATGCCGACGCCGGCTGCGACGGCGAGCGCGCCGGCCGCGAGCAGCCCGGCCCGCGAGACGGCAAGGAAGCCGGCGAGCAGGATGCCGCAACCGACGCCGAGCCCGACCGCGAGCCCGATCCAGTACCACTCGCCCATTCCCGTCCAGTGTAGTCCCGGGTGGCGGCATCAGACCCGGGAGGTTTGACCAGGAGTTTTCCAGGGAAACCTCCATCAGCCTCCGCCCCGCCCAGCACCCCGTCAGAGGAGGAAGACCCCGTGTCCGACGAAGTGAAGCCCCTGCTCGTCTTCTTTTGTTCCGAGCGCTCCGGGCCCGCGCGCCGGATGGAAAGCCTGCTCGCGCATCTCGCGCGCAAGGAACGGGAGCGCCTGGTCGTGAAGCGCGTCGACGTCGAGGAGCGGCCCGAGCTCGCCGAGCGGTTTGCGATCGAGGAAGTGCCGACGCTCGTCCTGGTGAAGGACAAGCGCGTGGTCGCCCGGCTCGCCGGCCGCGCGAGCGCGCCGAAGATCGAGCGCATGATCGAGCCGCACCTCGAAGTCGCCTCCGCGGCGTAGCTCTACTCCCCGCTCTCGAGCCGCCCGATCACGGCGAGGCCGAACTCGGCTGCCCGGGCTCCGTCGACGACGCGGTGGTCGAACGTGACGGAGACGTTGCCGATCCGCCGGGCGACGAGCTCGCCCTCCCTCACGACGGGGCGCTCGGCGATCCGGTGGATGCCGAGGATGCCGACCTCGGGGTGGTTGATCAGCGGCGTCACCAGCAGGCCGCCGAGCTTCCCGGCGCTCGTGACGCTGAAGGTCGAGCCGCGGAGCTCCTCGAGCTTCAGCGTGCCGGCGCGTGCCCCGTCGGCAAGGCGCTTCAGCTCCGCGTCGAGCTCCTCGAGGCTGGCCTCGGCGCAGTTCCGAACGACCGGGACGACGAGGCCCTGGTCCGTCTGGACGGCAACGCCGAGGTCGCAGCGGTCAAGGTAGACGATCTCGTCCCCCTCGAGCCGCGCGTTCAGCTCGGGAAACTCCTGCAGCGAGCGCGCTGTGGCGCGGAGGACGAGCGGGATCAGCAGTTTCGTGTCGACGTCCGTGAAGTCGCACTCCTCGACCCACGTGACGGCCGGGATCTCGCGGTGCGCGCGCGTCAGGTGCTCGGCGATGCGTCGGCGCACGCCGCGGATCGGCTCGCGGCGGCCTTCGGATGGGGCCGGGCTCGCCGCTGCTCCGCCGGCCACGCGGCGGACGTCCTCCTCGGTGACCCGGCCCTGCGGACCGGTGCCGGTCAGCGAGTCGAGATCGACGCCGAGCTCATTCGCGATCCGTCGGACGACGGGCGTCGCACGGATCTTGCCGCTGCCCGACGCGAGCGGCTGCGCAGCCGCGCGGACGCGCTCCGGTGGGGGAGCGGCGACGCGGTCGGCGCCGTCGCCGCCGATCACGACGAGCACCGTGCCGACGGGGACGACCTCGCCCTCGGCGACGAGGATCTTCGAGATCGTCCCCGCCGCCGGCGACGGAATCTCGACGGTCGTCTTGTCGGTCGCGATCTCGACAAGCGGATCGTCCTCCCCGATCTCCTGCCCCTCGGCCACGAGCCAGCGGGCGATCTCGCCCTCCGTCAGCCCCTCACCGAGATCGGGCAGCTTGAACTCGTAGGCCATGGCCGCGCCGGACGATACCGACGGGCCATGCCAGGGGCTGGCCCAGAGGGGACCGCCTGGGACGCGTCCCGTCTTTGGCATCAGGGTCGCAATGCGTCGTCGCGGAGGACGGCGTGCACGCCCTTGGCGACGTTGACGATCTGCGTCACGTGCAGGTCGACCGCGACGCTGGAGAGCGCCAGTGCGTGACTCCGCCGGAGGCCGAGCTCGCGCTCCATCAGATCGAGCATCGTGGCCATGCACTCCTCGGCCGCCGTGTCGAGATCCTCGTCGAAGCCAAGCGCGACCCAGGCGTCGCGCGTGCGGGCCACGGGCGTGCGGAGATCGAGATCCGTGCGGACGTCGACCGTGATCTGCGCCTGCTCGAGCGGGCACTCGATCGCCGTGCCCGAGACCTCGCCGTCGCCCTGCGCGCCGTGGCCGTCGCCGACCGACAGCAGAGCGCCGTCGACGGGGATCGGGAGGAACAGCGTCGTCCCCGCGACCAGCAGCCTGCAGTCGATGTTGCCGCCCGAGCGCCGCGGCGGGATCGTCGAGTGCACGCCGGGCGCCGCCGGCGGCATGCCGATCACTCCCAGAAACGGCGCGAGCGCGACCGCAAAGCCTTCGTCGTCGGCCCAGCGCTCCCCGTCAAGCGTCCAGTGGAACACGGCGTCGTGCGCGAAGGTCACGCCCCACGGGCGCGGCTGCACCTCGTCGATCCGGACGGCGAGCGTCTGGCCGGCGCGAGCGCCCCGCACCTCGACCGGCCCAGAGAGCGCGTGGCCAGCGTCGAGCTCGGGATCGCGGTCGGCGAAGAACTCGCGCTCGGCCTCCCACCGCCACCCCGCATTCAGCGCCTGGAAGCGGACTGAGTCGCCCGGCGCCACCGACAGCACGGGCGCCAGGTCGCGCGAGAAGTGACCGTGCACCGTGCGCCGCTCGAGCGGCACCTCGCGAATCATCGGCGCGGCTCCTGGATCCACGCATCCGCCGGCGCGATCAGCACGCGCAGGCCGACGCGCTGCGAGGCGTCGCGGAACTCGCGCAGCGCAACCGCCTGCTCGTCGCCGCGCAGCTCCGGCGCGACCTCAGCCGGCACGTAGCCGGCCTGCACGCGCCGATCGGCGTCCCAGATCCCGATCGCGTTCGGATCGTGCTCGTTGTCCGGCTCCGGCACGAGTGCGAGCCGCCGCCCGGGCGCGAACGCATCGTCCTGCAGCGCCTCCATCCGGTACGACGCGCCCGCGACAGGGACGACGCGCAGCCGTGGGTCGCTCCAGCGCACCGGCTCGCCGCTCGCGGCGTCGCGCAGGAAGTAACCGTCGGGCGCCGCCTCGAGCCACAGACGCAGGCGCTCAGAAGGCGAGGAGTCGCCGGGCGGCATCGACGACGCGCTCCACGGACGGCATGTACGCGTCCTCGATCTGCCAGTACGGATACGGGACGTCGTAGCCGGTAACGCGCAGCACCGGGCCACGCAGGTCGAGGATCGCCTTCTCGGCGAGGATCGCGGCCAGCTCGGCCGCGTAGCCGACGGTGCGCGGCGCCTCCTGGACGAGCACGACCCGGCCGGTCTTCGCGGCGGAGGCGAGCAGCGCCTCCTCGTCGAGCGGCTTCAGCGTCCGCAGGTCGAGCACCTCCACCGACGCGTCGATCGCGTCGGCCGCGCGCTCGGCGACCGGAACCATCGCGCCGTACGCGACGATCGTCAGGTCGTCGCCCTCTCGGACGACCCGGGCGCGGCCGAGCGGCACGACATGCTCACCCTCCGGCACCTCGCCGCGCTCGGTGCGGTAAATGAGCTTCGGCTCGAGCACGACGACCGGATCGGGATCGCGGATCGCTGCCGCCAGCAGTCCCTTCGCGTCCGCGGGCGTCGACGGAACGGCGACCTTCACGCCCGGCACGTGCACGTAGAACGTCTCCGGCGAGTCATCGTGCAACTCGGGAGCACGCACGCCGCCGCCGTACGGCATCCGCACGACGAGCGGGAACTCCATGCCGCCGCGGGTCCGCCAACGGTAACGGCCGACGTGGTTGATCAGCTGGTCGAGGCACGGATAGGAGAAGGCGTCGTATTGCATCTCGCAGACGGGCCGCCAGCCGGCCATGCACAAGCCGACTGCGGTCCCGAGGATCCCGGCTTCCGCCAGCGGCGTGTCGACACAGCGGTCGGCGCCGAAACGCTCGCGCAAACCGGCGGTGGCCCGGAAGACTCCGCCGGCGCGGCCGACGTCCTCGCCCATCACCATCACCGACTCGTCGCGCGCGAGCTCGCAGTGCAGCGCGTCGTTCACCGCCTCGACGAGATAGAGCTCAGGCATCGAGGATCCTCCGCAGCTCCGCGAGATCGGAGCCGAACGACGTCGGCGGATCGACGTACACGTGCTCGAACAGCTCCTCCGGCCCGGCCGGCGGCTCGGCCTCCGCGGCCGCGATCGCCGCGCGCATCGTCGCGAGGGCGTCCTCCTTGAACTCGTGCGCAAGCTCGTCCGTGAGCACGCCGAGGCGGCGGAGATACGCGTCGTAGCGCCCGACGCACTCGCGCTGCTTCTCCTCCTCGACGCGCGCGAGGTCGATGTACGCACGCGGATCGTCCGCCGTCGCGTGCGGCGCCACCCTGTACGTGACCGCTTCGATGAACGTCGGCCCCTCGCCGTCACGCGCACGAGCGACCGCCTCGCGCGTCGCCTCGTACACGGCGAGCACGTCGCCGCCGTCGACGCGGATCCCCGGCATCCCGTAGCCGGCCGCCTTGTCGACGAGCGCCTCCGCCTTCGTCTGCGCTTCCAGCGGCGTCGAGATCGCCCACTGGTTGTTCGTGCAGAAGAGGACGAGCGGCGCCCCCATCACCGCGGCGAAGTTCGCACCCTCGTGGAATGCGCCCTCCGATGTCGCGCCGTCGCCGAAGTACGCGATCGCGACCGCGCCGTCGCCCTTCAGCTTCTTCCCCCACGCGAGTCCCGCGGCATGCGGGACGTGCGTCGCGATCGGGACACAGATCGACGCGACGTTGTAGTCCGCCGGGTTCCACCAGCCGGCCGGATGCCCGCGCCACCACGAGAGGACGGTCGCCGGCGGCAGCCCGCGCAGCAGGCCGATCGCCGACTCCCGGTAGCTCGGGAAGATCCAGTCGTCGTCCTCGAGCGCGTGGGCCGAGCCGACCTGCGCCGCCTCGTGGTTCCAGAAGATCGCATACGTGCCGATGCGGCCTTGGCGGTGGTAGACGAGCGAGCGCTCGTCGTACGTCCGCAGCAGGATGAGCGAGCGGTAGAGCTCGAGCAGATCCGCCTCGCCGAGCCCTTCGACCTCGCGGTCCTCGTCGATCACGCGGCGGAGCTCGTGCTCGCCGGGCAGCACCTGGGCCATCGCCGAAATGGTATGCCCTGGGTGCGGACCCCGAACCGTTCAAGGCACCGCTTGCGACGCTCTACGGGAGTGCGAGCGCAGCGGCGAGCACAGGATCGCGGCCGGCGAAGAACTCCGCCCACGAGACGCCCACCGGGACGTCCGGCTCGATCGCGTCACCCGGACCGAACTCCTCGTAGCCGGTCGCGACGTGCAACCGCACGCCCGATGCCGGAGGCGCAGGTCGACCACGATCCGGCGCACCTTCGGCTGCCGCGCAAACCGAAGGAGCTTCGGCACGGGTCGTTGACCGACCGCTGAACGACGTTGTACGCGAGGTAGACGACGCGGCCGCGGTCGAGCGTCCGGAGCGCAGAGGACTGGTCGCTCTCGGCGCGTACCGCTCGGCGACTCCAGCGTGAAGGTCGCGGAGTCGGAGCCGGCGGCGATGCCGAGTCCTGGTGGCCCTCGCGCGGGCCGGCGAGCGCCGCAAGCCGCATCAGCTCGACGAGGAAGGCGTCGCGGTCGAGCCGCGGCAGGCGCGCCAGGAGGTCGTCGGCAGCGCCTTCGAACGCCACCCGTGAGACACCGTGGAAGAGGTTCGGGTGGCGCGTCTCGTATTCCTGGACGAGCATCGGCACGTCCGCGGCCCGTGGATCGTCAGCGGCTGCGGGCGCGGCCGCGACGAGCACGGCGACGGCGACCGCTAGCAGAGCTCCGCGAGCACCCAGTCGGCCCATGTCAGGTCCTGCTCGGCGCGGTCAATCGCACGGCGCAGCAGGAAGTAGTGGAACTCGTCGTGGCCGGTGCGCGTGTTCGTCGGCTCGATGCGCCGGAACTCGGCCAGCCGTTGCTCGGTGTCTCGCCGGAACTGCCGCACGTGCTCGGCCGCGCGCGTGCGCGACGTCAGCCCGCCGACGAACAGTCGCAGGAAGAACGGCTCAACCGCGCCCGGCTCGATCGTCCCGAGCCATCGCTTGAGCGCGCGCCGCCCGTCGGAGCTGATCCGGTAGAGCTGCTTGTCCGGCCGGTCGGACTGCGTCACCCTGCGGCTCAACGCGAGCCCGTCCTTCGCGAGCCGCGGCAGGAGCGCATAGAGCTGACTCTTCGCCGGCGCCCAGACGTAGCCGATCGCCCCGGCGACGAGCTTCAGCAGGTCGTACGCGGATTGCTCTCCCTCGATCGCAAGGAGCGCGAGGACGGCGGCCTCCGTCGTCGTCAGCGTCCGGGGCGGCGCAGCGGTGCGAGCGGGCATACAGGCGAGTCTAGTATTCCGGAGCGGACTAGTCCAGTTCGGAATAGATCAGACGAGCACGCGGAGCGCCCCGCGCTCGGCCTCGAACACGGCCCGTTCCACGTCGCCGAGATCCTCTCCGTCCGCCTGGAGCGGCAGCGGGGCGTCGCACGCGATCTCGACGCGGTCCCGGTCGTGCGCGTACAGGACGTCCGGCGCCGATTCCTGTCCGCGACCCGTGACGACGTAGCGGAGCAGGCGCGGAATCGTGTGCAGCCGAACCCGCACCGGCGCGACAACGTCGAGCCCACCCTCGAAGTTCGCCTCCGGCGCGACGTGCAGCGGAATCCGCTTCGCGAACGTATAGGGATCAGCGTTCGCCACGAAGGCGAACGCGGCCCGACCGAGCCCCGAGATCTCGAGGACGGGGTCGTAACGCACGCGCCGTTCGAACGCGACCCGGACGAGAGTCGCCGCGAAGACGAGGTCGCCGGGCCGCCGTCCGTCCTCGCGGCGCCCGCGCGCATCCATGCGCCGCACCGCTTCGGCGTCGAAGCCGATCCCGGCGCTGAAGGTGAAGCGGCGCCCGTTGACGCGGCCGAGCGAGATCCGCCGCACGCGGCCGGACGCGAGCGCGTCGGCGAGCTGTGCCGCGGCCGTGACGGGGTCGTGCGGCAGACCCAGCGCGCGGGGCAGGACGCTCGTGCCGCCGCCCGGGATGAACCCGACCGGCACGTCCCCGTCCATGCCGTTCACCGCTTCGTTGAAGCCGCCGTCGCCGGAGAATACGAAGATGGCGTCGGTCCGCGAGGCGTTCTCGGCGAGCTCGGTGGCGTGGCGTGGATGCGTCGTCAACATGGTCTCGACCTCGGCGACGCGCGCGAGTTCGGCCGTGACCGCAGCGATCCGCTCCTCCGTCACCTGCGACGCGAACGGATTGACGATCAGGACCGCGCGCTTCACGGCGAGGCGTAGCCGCGCATCCCGTCGAGCAGGAGCGCGGTGAACCGATCGGCGAGCCCGTCCGTCTCCGCGCCGGGCCGCAGCCACGTGTACGCCCAGTTCGCCGCGGAGAGCGCCACGAGCGCCGCGGTCGCATCGTCGAGATCGGTGCGCAGCTCGCCGCGCTCGCGACCCTCGCGAAAGAGCGCGCGAAACCGCTCCTCGTACCGTCGCCGCTCGCCGAGGAACTGGTCGCGCCGCGCGCCGTCGAGGTATTGCCACTCGCGGATGAAGACCGTCGCGACGTCGAGCTGCTCCGCGACGACGCGCAGGTGCGCGCGCAGCGCTGCGCGCACGCGCTCGATCGCCGGCCCCTCGTCCGGCACCGAGTCGAGCGCCGCGTGAAAGGCCGCCGCGCCCTCGCGCGCGACCTCCCAGAGCAGGTCCTCCTTCGAGTCGATGTGCGCGTACAGCGAGCCCTTTTGCACGCCCATCGCCTGGGCGAGATCGCCGATCGAGGTGCCGTGGTAGCCCTTCTCCGCGAAGAGCCGGGCAGCCTGACGCGTCAGCTCCTGGCGGCGCGTGGACACAGTAAACTGAACCCTAACGATCGTTCGGAAGGGGTGCGATGGACGACCAGGAGTTCCTCGAGTACGTCCAGGCGGGCGGCCAGGTCGAGACGGGCGACTGGATGCCGGACGACTACCGGGCGAAGCTCGTCAAGTTCATCGAGATGCATGGCAACTCCGAGCTGATGGGCGTCCTGCCCGAGCGCGAGTGGATCCTCCGCGCCCCGACGCTCCAGCGGAAGCTCGCGCTGACGGCGAAGGTGCAGGACGAGGTCGGCCACTCGCAGCTGATCTACCGCGTCGTCGAGGACCTCGGCAAGCCGCGCGAGCAGTGCCTGGCCGACCTCGTCAGCGGCAAGTCGAAGTTCCACAACGTCTTCCATTACCCGACGAAGACGTGGGGCGACGTCGGCGTGATCGCGTGGCTCGTCGACGCCGCCGCGATCATCTCGCAGAAGGCGCTACTCAAGTGCTCGTACGCACCGTACGCGCGGATCATGAAGAAGATCTGCTGGGAGGAGTCGTTCCACATCCTCCACGGGCGCGACGTCATCCTCGCGATGGTCACCGGCACGCCCGAGCAGTTCGAGCTCGTCCAGGAGGCGCTGAACCGCTGGTGGCCGCCGCTGATGCAGTTCCACGGCAACCCGATCCCTGCGGACGACGACCCGATGTACCAGTGGCGGATCAAGAGCCAGGGCAACGAGGAGGCGCGGCAGCAGTTCCTCGACGGCTACGTGCCGCAGATGCTCGAGCTCGGCCTGACGATCCCCGACCCCGCGCTGCGCAAGCGCGACGACGGCGTCTGGGAGTACACCGAGCCGGACTGGGACGAGCTGCGCCACGTCGTCACCGGCCACGGGCCGAAGACGCAGGAGCGGCTCGGCTTCCGGCGGCTGAACCATGACGAGACGGCGTGGGTGCGCTCCGTTGTCCTCGCCGAAGCGGCGTGATCTGGGAGGTCTTCCGCCAGGAACGGAAGGGGCAGCCGTTCCAGCACGCCGGCTCGGTCGAGGCCCCGGATTTCCGCTTCGCGGAGATCTACGGCCGAGAGCAGTACGGGCGCCGCGGCGAATCGGAAGCGCTGTGGCTGGTTCCGCGAGAGCACCTCTCGGTGGTCGAAGGCTGGGCCGACGAGTTCGACCTCAAGTACCGGCGCGTGGACGGCTACTCGATCAAGGCGCGGCTGAAGGAGGCGCGTGAACGCGCGGAGTCGCGTTGAGGTCCTGCTCGAGCTCGCCGACGACGAGCTGATCCTCGGCTGGCGCGACTCCGAGTGGACCGGGATCGCGCCGCTGCTCGAGGAGGACGTCGCGTTCTCGTCGATCGCGCAGAACGAGATCGGTCACGCGCGCGCGCTCTACGAGCTCGCCGCGCGCGAGCTCGGCAGCGACGCGGATGCACTCGCGTTCGACCGCGCGCCGGACGAGTACCGCTGCGCGCCGCTCGTCGAGCTGCGGCGGCTCGAGTGGGCGCGGACGATCGCGCGGCACTGGCTCTACGAGACCGCGGACGAGATCCGGCTCGCGGTGCTGAAGGCGTCGGACGATCCCGAGGTCGCCGGGCTCGCAGCGAAGATCGACCGCGAGGAGGCCTACCACCGCATGCACGCCGAGATGTGGATCGACCGGCTGCTCGCGACGGAGGAGGGAACGACGCGGCTGCGCGAGGCGATCGACGAGCTGTGGCCGTATGCGCTCGGCGTGCTCGACGGCGAGCTCCGGCTGCAGCTCGTGGAGCGTGTGCGCGGGCGGCTGCCGTTCGACTTGCCGGAGGTCGAGCCGGTGACGCGAGGGCAGCACACCGAGGAGCTGCGCGAGCTGTGGGACGAGATGACCGAGGTGCGCCGCTCGGCGCCGACGGGTGCGCAATGGTGAGCGCCGAAGCCGTGTGGGACGCGCTCGCGGAGATCCCCGATCCGGAGATCCCGGTGATCTCGCTCGTCGACCTCGGCGTGATCCAGTCGGTCGACGTCGGCGAGCGGGTGCACGTGCGCTTCACGCCGACCTTCCTCGGCTGCCCGGCGCTCGAGGTGATGAAGCACGCGCTCGAAGAGAAGATCGCGGAACTCGGCGCGGAGCCGGAGATCGAAGTCGTCCTCGACGACTCGTGGTCAACCGACCGGATCACCGCGGTCGGCCGCGAGAAGCTGCGAGCCGCCGGGTTCGCGCCGCCGGCGCCGCGCGAGGCGACCGCGCCGCGGCTCGTGCAGTTGCAGACGGATGCGTTCCGCTGCCCGTACTGCGGCTCGACGGAAACGAAGCTCGAGAACATCTTCGGCCCGACGCCGTGCCGCTCGCTGCGCTACTGCACGAGCTGCCGCCAGCCGTTCGAGCAGTTCAAGACGATCTAGGGCGCCCGGCGGTTACCGTTCCTTCACCGCCGCGTCACCACCGCGACCCCCACGCGACGTGCAGAGGCCAAGAGGATCGTTCGCGGCAAGTAGCCGTCACCGAGAAAGGGGAATCATGAGCAAGAAGATCTTGTGGCCGTTCGCCGCCGGCGTCGCAGGGGCGATCGGCGTCGTGGCGAGCGGCGTTGCAGCCGGACCGGACGGCCCGCAGTTCACTCCGGTTCCGAATCCGAATCAGAAGGCCGCCGGCTACGCGCCCGCGTCGGTTCTCGGCGGCGGGCTCGACAAGTTCATGGTCGCGCAGGGCTCGACGGCGCTCGAGAACCCGAGCGGGATCGTGACGCACTTCGGCTACGAGAACGACACGCCGTCGGCCGAGAACCCGGCGGTGCCGCAGATGGTGCCGCCGAACCCCGCCACGTGGACGGAGGCGCAGAAGACGGAGCCCGACAAGAACACGTACCTCGTCCTCCGCGGCGCGTCGGGTCCGGACGGCAGCTACGACTACGGCTCCCACTTCGTCTTCCAGGGGCACGAGGGCGCGGCGACCGTGGCGGGCAAGAAGCAGGGCTACATCACCCGCGTCAACCTCGATGCCGACCATCTGCATCGCGTGACGCTGATGGCGACACAGGACAGCAACGGACAGCCGCTGGCGACGATCGACGGCTCGACCTGGGACCCCTGGGCGCAGCGACTGATCTTCACCACCGAGAGCACGAGCAACCCGACGTACGCGGCCACTGCGACCTACCCGTCGACGGTCGAGGACGTCTCCGGCGCGCTCGGCCGGGGCGGCTACGAGGGCGTCCAGAAGGACTCGGCGGCGAACCTCTGGATCGTCGAGGACATCGGAGGACCGAACAAGCAGGGGACCCCGGCGCGACAGCCGAACAGCTTCGTCTACCGGTATGTGCCGGCCGCCAGCGGCGACCTCCACCACGGGAAGCTGCAAGCGCTGCAGGTCTTGAACGACGCCGGTCAGCCGATCACGTTCGAGTCGCAAGCCGCGCTGCAGGCGCCTGACGAGGTCGCACTCCACACGTACGGCAAGTCGTTCGACACGAGGTGGGTGACGGTCCACGACACGGCCGTCGACGGGGCCACGCCGTTCAACGCCAACTTCGCCGCAAAGGCGGCGCATGCGACGCCCTTCAAGCGGCCGGAGAACGGCAACTTCCGTCCGGGCATCGGCTTCCGGGAATTCTTCTTCGACGAGACGGGCGATACGAACGCGACCAGCCCGGAGAACGACACCGCCGGCGGCTGGGGCTCGATCATGAAGCTCGTCCAGAGCAGCCCGTCGGCCGACACCGGCAAGCTGACGATGTTCTACAAGGGCGACATGGCCCACTCCGGCTTCGACAACGTCACGTTCCTATCCAAGAACCGGATCACGTTCGTCGAGGACGCTGGAGACACGCTGCACACGCAGCGCAACGCGCTCGACTCGGGCTACGTCTTCGACGTCAGCCGTGACAACTACGCCGGGGCTCAGCCCGACCGCTGGCTCGCGGAGGGCCGCGACCCGTCGGCGACCCTCGACTCGGGCAACGGCGGCTTCGGCAAGAACGACAGCGACAATGAACTCACCGGGGTGCACGTCTCGGACGGCGACCCGAGGCCGACCGGCATCCTCGGTGCGAAGGTGCCGCACCTCTTCACGGCGGGGTGGCGCTGGTTCTACACCGAGCAGCACGGCGACAACCGCCTCTACGAGGTGATCGCGGCACCGCGCGTCACCGGCGGAGGGGACTCCGGCAGCGAAGACGACAACGGCGACTCGAACGGCGGCTAGTCCTCGCTCGGTGCGTGGGGCGGCGACTCCGCCGCCTCACGCACCCTCGATCACCGGCCGAGCCTCGTCCGGCGCCGGATGCCGAGCTGCCGTTGCACCGCCTTGTCCTCCTCGCCGTCCTTCTTCGCGGCCCAGACGAAGACGCCGAAGACGACCACGACGCTCACGACGACGATGGCGAGGACGATGATTCCGGCGACGAGTTCCATCACACCGCCCAAGGATAGGTCTCGGGGAGCTCGCCGACCTCCCACTCGCTCGTGCGCTCCAGCGGCTCGACGGCACGCGTCTCGTCGAGATGGATTAGGGCGTCGAACTGATCGGCGAGCCGGGCCTCGAAATAGTGCGAGAGCCGCTCGGTCTCGGGCCGGTAGATCACACCGATCGCGCGCTCGAGCCTCCGTCCGCGCAGGCCCGCGGGCACGAGCAGGAACCGCGGGAGGCCCGTTCCGTGGAAGAGCTGCTCCCAGCTGCCCTCGAGGGCGCGACGGACGTGCTTGCGCTCGGCCGGGCGGCCCCAGTCGGAGGCCGCGGTGACGGTGCCGGTGTACGTCGAGAAGCCGACGACGAACGCGTCGCGGCCGTGTCGCTCGCGGACGAGCCGGCCGATGTTGAGCTCTCCCGCCTCTCCGAGCTGAGTCGCGCGCGCATCGCCGACGTGGGAGTTGTGCGCCCAGACGACGGCCTTGGTCGCCGCGCCCGATGTGCGCTCGAGGTGCCCTGCCAGGGCTTCGAGCGTCTCAGCCATGTGTGTGTCGCGGAGGTTCCAGCTCTCGACGCCGCCGCGGAAGACGGAGCGGTAGTACCGCTCGGCGTCGGCGACGAGCCGGGCATTCTGCTCGGCATAGAAGTGGGCGTCGACGGCGATCCGGCCATCGCGGCTCGCGAGCTCGGCCGCCTTGTTCCGGAGCTCGACGAGCTGCTCGACAACCTGCCGCTCGCAGGACTCGGCGCCGCCGATCCCTGCCTCGTAACCGTAGACCTGCGGGTCGGGGCCGAAGTGATCGAAGCAGGCGTACCGTTCGCGCGCACGCGCCGCCGCGTCGGGATCGGCCTCGTCGAGATACTCGACGACCGCCTCGATCGAGGTGTGAAGGCTGTAGAGATCGAGTCCGTAGAAGCCGACCTTCGCCGCGTCGGCGGGCAGCGCGTCGTTCCATTCGCGCAGCCAGGTCACGAAGTCGACGACGTCGGTGTTCCGCCACATCCAGGAGGGGAATCGACGGAAGTCCTCGAGCGCCTCCTCCGCGAACTCGTCGTCGCTCTCACCGCGCACGAAGCGGTTGACGCGGTAGGCGTCGGGCCAGTCGCCCTCGACGGCAACTGCGGTGAATCGCTGCTCGGCGATCAGCCGCTTCGTGATCTCGGCGCGCTCGCGGTAGAACTCGTGCGTACCGTGGGATGCCTCGCCGATGAGCACGAAGCGGGACTGCACCGTTCGCTCGACCAGCGGGTCGTAGTCGGTATCCGCGCCGGTAAGCGGCAGCAGCGTGTCGTCGCGCTCCATTTCCGTTCTCTTCCCGCCCGGCGGCGGCGGGAAAACGGCTCTAGGGCGAAGTGCCGAGGTACGTCGCCGTGACGGAAGTACCCCCGGCGTCGGGGTCCGTCAGCGTGTACGTCGAGCCCGAGACCAGCTGGACGGTCACGTCGTCGTTGAACGTCCACGTCGAGAGCGTGCTCTGACTTGCCGCCGCGACCTGCCACTGCGAGCCGTCGCCGAGAACTAACGTCGCCCCGTCGCTGGAGACGCTCAGGAGCCACTGGACCGTGCCGACGCCGGGGTCGGGGTCGGGGCGGGCGTAGGCGTGATAGAGCCGCCGGGCTCCGATGGCGGGCTCGGCGAGGTGGGCGTCGTCGGAGTCGACGGCGCGGTCGGCGCGGGCGCCGCGGGTGCGATGCAGGGCGGCCCGCCGATCTTCGCGATGAGGCGGCGGCCCGCCGCCTCGACGGAGATCGTTCCCGTGCACGACTCGCCGCTGTAGAAGCCGACCTTGTAGCCGCAGGTGACCGTCGCGCCCTCCCGCGTGCAGTCCGTGATCCGGTAGTCGATCACGTACGACATGGGGTAGACGAAGGCGAAGAGACGCTTCGCGGCGACCCTCTTCTCCTTGGCGAACGGCGCCGTAGCGGCCGGCGCGGAGCCCGCAGACAGAACGGCCGCGAGCACAGCAAGAGAAAGAGCGACCCGCCTCACGACTCCAGAGTGCCCGATGAACGGCCAAACCGCCACCACCCGATCGAGGGAGGAGCTCTCGCCTGACATCGGAAGGTAGGCTCTTGGCATGGCGCTGCTGATCCGCTACTGCTCCTCCTGAGGCTACGAGAAACGGGCCGCGAGTCTCGCGGCCGCAGTTCGCGACTCCCTCGGCGTCGAGGCGACGATCGAGCCCGGCAGCACCGGCGAGTTCACGGTGCTGTCGGACGGCGACGTCCTCTTCTCGAAGCACGAGGAGCAGCGCTTCCCCGAGGAAGCCGAGATCCTCGACAGGCTGCGCGCTAGGTGAGCCCGACGTTCAGGCTCGGATAGCGGTCGGTCAGCAGGAACAGGTACGCCTGCGCCTGTGCGTGGTAGCGCAGGGTGAACGCCTGCAGGTTGCGCATCCCCTCGGGCATCCGCCCGAGCGCGAGACAGACGAACCACGCGAAGACCGCGAGCAGCTCGGAGAGGTAATTGAGGACGTATCCGAGAAGTCCGGCCGGGATCCAGAGGATCGCTCGGAAGAACACCGTCCACCGGTTCTGCTCCGCAGGCGGCGGAACCCGGAGATCGACCGGGTACGAGCCCTCCTGGCCGAGGAACGGCGGGTATGGATCGGCGACGAAGGTCAGGTACGCGTAGACGTGCACCTGGTAGCGCGTGAAGCGCTCGAGGAAGCGGTGGAGTCCCGTGGGTGGGCGGCCGGTGATGAGCGTCGCAACCCAGTTGACGATGCCTACGACGATCGCCGCGACGTTCCAGAGGGTCAGCCAGATCAGATGGGGAATCGCGAGCAGCAGCCGGAAGAAGACCGTGAGGCGGTTGCGCTCGAGGTCGTCCTCGACGACGAGTTGGACGGGATGATCCATCGGGGCGGAGTGTAAAAGGGTTCCGTGCGCGTTGCGACGGTGACGATTACGACCTTCGCGGTGGTCTCCCTGCTCGCGGCCTGCGGAAGCTCGCGCCTGTCGCACGGCGAGTACGTGAAGCGCGCGAATACGATCTGCGCGGGCTACGACGCGAAGGTCAAGAAGCTCGCGAAACCCCAAAGCGTGACCGAGATCGAGACGTACGCGCGGCGCGTGCTCGCCCAGTACCGGGAGGCGCTCGCGAAGCTCGAGGCGCTGAAGCCGCCGAAAGACAACGAGGTCACCGTCGACCAGTGGCTCGCGACCGACCGGCGGATCGCGAAGGACGTCGAGGCGATCGCGTCGGCGGCAAAGGCGCGTCGGATCCCTGCCGTGCAGACGGCGACGCAGCGCGCGTCGCTGGACAACACAGCCAGCGACCGGCTGGCGAAGGAGCTCGGTCTCAGCAGCTGCGTGAGCTCGTAGCTAGGAGCCGGTGAAGCGCGGCGGCCGCTTCTCGCGGAACGCGGCGACGCCTTCCCCGAAGTCGGCGGTCTGCGTCGCGACCTCCTGCAGCTGCGCCTCGAGCTCGAGCTGCTCCTCGAGCGTGGCGTTGTCGGCGTGGTCGAACAGCCGCTTCGTCATCCCGATCGCGCGCGTCGGCGCGGCGGCATAGGCACCGGCGAGCTCGGCGGCGCGTGCGGCCAGCACGTCGGCCTCGACGACCTCGGAGACGAGCCCCCACGCATACGCCTCGGCCGCGGTCAGCTTGCGGTTCGAGGTCATCCACTCGAACGCGCGCGGCGCGCCGAGCAGGCGGTGGATGAAGTACGTGCCCCCCGAGTCGGGGACGAGGCCGATGCCGACGAAGCCCGGCACGAAGGCGGCGGTGTCGGCGGCGATGCGGATGTCGCACGCCGCCGCGAGCGACAGGCCGGCGCCGGCGCACGCGCCGTTGACCGATGCGATCACGGGCTTCTCGAGCGCACGGATCGCGAGGACGTTCGGGTGATAGGTCGCGCGGAGCGTCGCGCCGATGTCGGGCGCGCCCGCGAACTCGGAGAGATCCTGGCCTGCGCAGAAGCCGCGGCCGGCGCCCGTGATGACGACCGCGCGGACCTCGGCGTCCCGCGCGTCCTTCAAAGCGGCGGCCAGCGCGTCGTGCAGCGCGCGGTTGAAGGCGTTCAGCACCTCCGGCCGGTTCAGTGTGATCATCAGGACTGCGCCGTCGCGCGTGGTCTCGACCTCGGCCACGCGCGGGAGCCTATCGACCTCTGGAGGGATCGTCACACTTTCGGCACGCCCGGACAGTGGTCGCAGGTCCCGGATCGCGTTACGCTCGGCGTGAGCAGGGGGGAGGGTCGGGACCCGAGTTAACTCGCGCCTACCTTTAACGCCTTTGCGCAGGCTGCGGCACCGGCGCTAGCGTGATCCTCGATGGCGACGATCAGGCTTGTCTCTGAGGAGGAGGAACCGCTCGACGCGTACTCGCGCGCCGTGATCGCGGTCGCCGAGCGCCTGTCGCCGTCGGTCGCGAATCTGCGGGTCTCGCGCCGGGTCCGCGGCGGGCGGATCCTCGACGGCGGCGGCAGCGGCGTCGTGATCAGCGGCGACGGCTTCCTGCTCACTTCGGCCCACGTCGTGGCGCGCACCGACGGGCGGGGGCTCGCCTCGTTCCCCGACGGCCGCGAGCTCGAGTTCGAGATAGTCGGCTCCGACCCGCTCTCCGACCTCGCGGTGCTTCGCGCAGCCTCGGGCGAGCTCGTTCCGGCGGAGCTCGGAGACGCGGACACCCTGCGAGTCGGCCAGCTGGTCGTCGCGATCGGGAACCCCCACGGCTTCGGCAGCTCAGTGACCGCAGGTGTCGTCTCGGCACTCGGCCGCTCGCTTCCGACCCGCTCCGGCTCGCAGGGACGGATCGTAGACAACGTGATCCAAACGGACGCGGCGCTGAACCCCGGCAACTCCGGCGGAGCCCTCGGCGACAGCCGCGGGCGTGTGGTCGGCATCAACACCGCGGTCGCGGGCGTCGGGCTCGGCCTCGCCGTACCGGTGAATGCCGCGACACGGAAGATCGTCGCCGCGCTGATGACCGAGGGCCGGTTCCGGCGCGCCTATCTGGGGGTCGGGGGCGGCGCGCGGCCCCTGCCCCCGCGGCTCGCACGGCAGCTCGGCCGGCGCGAGTGTGTCGAAGTCGTCCAGGTTGTCGAGGACGCGCCCGCGGGACTCGCCGGTCTCCGCCCGGGCGACCTGATCGTCGCGCTCGCCGAAAGTCCCGTCGAGAGCGTCGACGACCTCCAGCGCCTGATGGTGACCGAGCTGATCGGCCGGACGGTGAAGCTGACCGTCGCCCGCGACGAGGACGTCGTCGACCTCGAGCTCGTCCCCGCCGAGCTCGAAGCGTAGGCCTAGCTGCCCTTGTAGTCCGGGGCGCGTTTCTCGACGAACGCGCGCAGGCCCTCATCGGCGTCCTCGGACGCTCGCGCGAGCGCGAAGTTGCGCCGCTCGTAGGCGAGCCCGACCGAGAGCGGCGCCTCGAAGGCCTGGTCGATCGCATCGGCGGCCAGGCGCGCGCCGATCGGACTCTTCGCCGCGATCTCGCCGGCGACGCGTTTCGCCTCGACGAGCCACGCCTCCCGGGCGACGACGCGGGCGACGAGTCCGTGCTGCAGGGCCTCCCGTGCGGACAGCAGCCGGCCAGTCAGGATCATGTCCATCGCGATCGCCTTGCCGACCGCGCGCGTGAGCCGCTGCGTCCCGCCCGCGCCGGGGAGGATCCCGAGGTTGATCTCCGGCTGGCCGAACCGCGCCGTCTCGGAGGCGACGATCAGGTCGCACGTCATCGCGAGCTCGCAGCCGCCGCCGAGGCAGTAGCCGGAGACGGCCGCGACGAGCGGCGTGCGCAGGTTGCGGATCGCGTCCCAACGCTCGATGTGCCGGCTTTCGGAGAGCGCGATCGGCGTCGAGGCAGCGAGCTCCTGGATGTCGGCGCCGGCCGCGAACGCACGCTCGCCGCCGCCGAGCACGATCGAGCGGATCTCGCTGTCGGCGTCCAGCTCCTCGAGCGCGGTGACGACTGCGGCCGTCAGCTCGTCCGAGAGCGCGTTCAGCTGCTTCGGCCGGTTCATCAACACGACCCCGACCCGGCCGTCGCGCTCGACGAGGACGAGTTGCTCCTCGGTCACGCCGCAGATCCTCTCACGACGTGCGAACCGTCCCAGCGCCAGTGCTGGCCGGTGCGGAGGTGCGCGCCGCCGAGCCAGCGGTCGATCCCGAGCAGCTCGACGCGGTCCGCCTCGCCGGCGAGGACTTCGCGCCCGGTGTCGGTGACGACGAGCTCGTTGCCGGGCCGAACAACCAGCGCTCCGAGCCCCGCGACGCACCGGTAGAACCAGGCGTCGCCGGCGAACGGCGCCTCTTCGCGATCCTGGCTGGCGAGGAAGAGCTGCAGCGGCGACCGCGGCTGGTCGACGAGCAGCTCGAGCACCTGGCGCTCGCTGCGCGAGAGCCCGCTCCGCACGTCGGGCAGCTCTTCGAGGTGCCGCCGCAGCGCGGCCGCGAGGAAGGGGAGAGCGGAGGTGTCGCTCTCGAGAAGCTCCTCGACCGCTGCCGGCGTCGGCGACCGGACGACGTCCCACGCCGCGCGGGCGAGCCGGACGACCTCCTCCGTCACCGGCCGGCGCGCCGGCCAGAGCGACTCGAGCTCGCCCGCGCTCAGCTCGCCGAGACCCCGGAAGTCCGGCCTTCCGTCGAACGACGCGATGTTGATCAGCTCCACCCGCGCCGGATCCGTCACGCGGTCGAGGATCTGGAGCAGTTGCAGCTGGTCGTAGAGGTCGTGCTCGAACCACAGCACGACGTGGTCGCCCGCGAGCGCTTCGTCGAACAGGCGGTCGCGCTGCCCCAGGTCGTCGAGGATCTCGCGCGCGCTCCCCCACCCGGCCTGGCTGAAGAAGCGCGCGCGGACCTCGCGTAGCTCATCGGCCGGCAGCGCCGGCACAGGACCCTCGTGCAAGACGTCGTTCCAGGCGAGCACCGAGCCGCCGAGGCCGGTCCGGCGAAGCGTGCCGGCGGCGCTCTCGCCATTTGTCACGTGGAGGCTCAACGCTCGAGAAACGCGCGGATGGCGTCCTTCGCCTCGTCGTTCAGCATCGAGAGCGAGAGCCAGTCGCGCGCGTGGCCGATGGTCTCGTGCCACGAGATGTCACGCCACCAGTTCAGCTGCTGCTTCGTGTAGCGCATCGTCTGCGGCAGCTTCGTCGCCAGCTTCTCGACGACCTCGTCGACCTTCGCGTCGAGCTCCGCGCGCGACACCGACCAGTTGACGAGCCCCCACTCCGCCGCCTGCCGGGCCGGAATCTGCTCGCAGAGCATCAGGATCTCGCGCGCGCGACGGTCGCCGACCATGATCGGCAGCCACTGCGTCGCGCCGCCGGCCGGCACCGACCCGTGCTCCGGGCCGACGTGTTGGATGAATGCGTCGTCGGCCATCACGGCGAGGTCGCAGGCCATCTGGAGCTCGTTGCCGCCACCGACGGCGATGCCCTGGACCCGGGCGAGCGTCGGCTTGCCGATCTCCCGCAGCCGGTCGTGCATCTCCTTGAACGCGCCGAACCACTTCCAGTACTCACGCGGATTGTCGAGCAGCTCCGCGCCCCAGCTCCGCAGGTCGGCGCCGACGCAAAACGCGCGCCCCTCGCCGGTCACGACGACGACGCGGATCTCGTCGTCCCACGAGGCGTCCTCGCACGCGCGGGCGAGCTCTCGAAGCATCCGGAAGTCGAACGCGTTCAGCACCTCCGGACGGTTGAGCGTGATCGTCGCGCGCGGCGGCGCCTTCTCGTACCGAATCCGTTCGAAGCCGAGCTCGTCGGGCGACAGCGGTCGCGGTGCGTCAGGCTCGGTCACTCGATCTCGGTGACGTAGATCCGCTGCGGCACGCCCATATCCCGGGCATCCGCCGCCGTCGCGGCGAACTCCTCGCTCCGCGAGGCCGACCGGAAGGCGTCCTCGTCCGCGAACTCGAACTCGGCGTAGTAGGCAAGCGGCTCACCCAGGAGGGTGCGCGTGATGCGGCCGTGGCGGAAGACCGCACCGGCGACCTTGCGGCAGAGATCCACATGCTGCTGGTAACGGTCCGGATTCGGCTCTTGCTCATAGACGACGAACACGCGGATCATCCAAACTCCCTCTGTGGCAGGCTCGCGTGAGCCTAAGCGAAAGGAGATGCGGATGGCGGGGAAGATCGTGCACATCGAGATCCAGGCCTCGGACCCCGACCGGGCGACGGCGTTCTACCGCGAAGTCTTCGGGTGGCAGTTCGGCGACAGCGGCATGCCGGGGATCGACTACCGGATGGCGCGGCTCGACGAGCAGTCGGGCGCCGCGATCTATCCGGGCGACGGCGCGGGCAGCGGCCCGCTCGTGTACGTCGACACCGACGACATCGACGCGTCGATCGAGAAGGTGCGGCAGAACGGCGGCGAAGCCGAGGACAAGGAGCCGATTCCGTCGGTGGGCTGGTTCTCGCGCTCGAAGGACACCGAGGGCAATCCGTTCGGCCTCTTCCAGAGCGACGAGTCGGTAGCGCCACCAAGTTAGGGCGTTCGCAGTCAATTCGAGCAGGTCGATGGGTCGTTTCAGACGGACGCGCGGGCACAGCCCGCGCGTCCTGGTGGCGGCGCCGCAAGCGGCGCCTTAGGCTCGTCCGCGTGAGCGGACTGGCAGCCGTCATGGCGATCTTCGCCGGTCTCGCCGGCTCGGTGCAGATCGCGGTGATGGCGCGGCTCGGCGAACGTGTCGGGATTTTCGGCGCGCTCGCCTTCGCGAGCCTTCTGCAGGCGGTGCTCGCCGGCCTGCTCCTCCTCGCCGTTCGCCAGAACCTCGGCGGATACGCGGCGGTCGCGCGTCAGCCCGCGTGGCTCTGGCTCGGCGGTGTGATGGGCCTGTTCATCGTCCTGACGGTCACGTTCGCGGGCTCGCGGATCGGAACCGCAGCGACCGTCGGAATCCTGATCGCGGGGCAGCTCGGAATGGGAGCGGCGATCGACCGGTTCGGGTGGTTCGGCTCGGAGCGGATCCCGCTCAGCTGGGCGCGCGTGCTCGGCATCGGGCTGCTCTTCGTCGGCGCCGCGCTCTCGCTCCGCAAGTAGTGCCGCGCCGCGTTCCCGCGCCGGCGCTCGTCCTGAGCGCCGCGGTCTCGGTGCAGGGTGGCGCCGCCGTGGCGAAGTCGATGTTCGGGGAGATCGGGCCGCCGGGAGTCGTCTTCCTGCGCCTGTTGTTCGGCGGCGCCGCGCTCTGGCTGTTGCAGCGGCCGAGCGTTCGCCGGCGCGCGCCCGGCTCCCTCCGCCTCGCCGTGCTGCTCGGAGTCGTGCTCGTCTGCATGAACCTGTCGTTCTGGGAGTCGCTCGACCGGGTTCCGCTCGGCGTGGCGGTGACGGTTGAGTTCCTCGGTCCGCTCGGCCTCGCGGTCGCAACGTCGCGGCGGCGGCTCGACCTCGTGTGGATCGTCCTCGCGGGTGCCGGCGTCGCGTTGCTCGCGCGCGGCGGCGGCTCGGTCGAGCCTCTCGGGATCGGTCTCGCTGCCGTCGCCGGCTTCTTCTGGGCCGTCTACATCGTGCTCGGCACGAAGGTGGGCCGCGTCTGGCCCGGTGCGAGCGGCCTCGCGATCGCGATGCCCGTCGCCTGCGCCGTCTCCCTTCCCTGGGGCGCCGTCTCCGGCGGCTCCAACTTCTTCGACCCGGCGCTGCTCGCGGAGGGCGCAGCCGTCGGCATCCTCTCGTCCGCGCTCCCGTGGTCGCTCGAGATCGAAGCGATGCGACGGCTGCCGACGCACGTGTTCGGCGTCTTGATGAGCCTCGAGCCGGGCGTCGCGGCACTTGCGGGGCTCGTCTTCCTCGGCGAGCACCTGCGTGGCCGCCAGATCGCCGCAATCGCGCTCGTCGTCGTCGCGAGCGCGGGCGCGGCGCGTCGCGCGCCCGAGCCCGAAGTGCCGCCGGACGCTTAGTGTTCACCGCGTGAGCGACCTCGTCGTCGGCCGGATCGTCGCCGTGGACGACCATCCCGGCGCGCGGGCGCCGTCCTACCTCCTTCGTGTCACCCTCGGAACGCGCGGCGAGCGCGAGACGTCGATCGAGCGCGGCTCCTACGAGCGCGACGAGCTCGTCGGCCTGCAGGTCGTCGTCGCGGTGCACGGCGACGAGGCGAACGTCGTCGCCGCGCGCTCCCACGGCGCCGGCGTCGTCTTGCTCCGCCCCGACCGCGAGGTCGAGGACGGAACCGTCGTCGCATAACCGTCGCCGCGGAGCGCGCGAGCTGCAACTGCAGATCCCCTGTCCCGCCGAGCCATGCCCCGGGACCTCCCCCGGTCCAGGTCCCGGGTCTGGTCCCGGTCGGACATGGCTTGGCGCTGCGAGGCGTGCCGGGCTGCGGTTTCGCGCCGTCGGATACGGCCTCAGCGGCCCACGCCCTGGGACCTGGTCCGGGGGAGGACCCGGGTCGTGTCCGCTTCGGACCTGCGGCTTCTGATCAGAGGCCGACGACGTCGTCGGGCCGGACCGGGACCCGGTTCAGCTCGAGACCCGTGGCGTCGCGCAGCGCGGAGAGGATCGCGGCCGTCGAGACGACCGTCGGCGGCTCGCCGACGCCCTTCGCGCCGTAGGCGGCGTCGGGCTCCGGATCCTCGATCAGCACCGACTCGACCGGCGGCATGTCGAGCGCCGTCGGGATCAGGTAGTCGGTGAAGCTCGCGTTCGTGATCAGGCCGTCGCGGGTCTGGATCTCCTCCATCAGTGCGAGGCCGAGACCCTGCGCAGTGCCGCCCTCGATCTGGCCTTCGACGGCCTGCGGGTTGAGTGCCTTGCCGACGTCCTGCGCCGCGCCGATCCAGACGACGCGCGTCAGCCCGAGCTCGAGATCCACCTCTGCCACGACGCGCATCGCGCAGGCGGCGAACGCGACGTGCGCGCGCTCGCCCGTGATCTGACCGGTCTGCGGGTCGAGCGGGCTCGTGCGCGGGTGCCGGTAGATCCGCTCGATGTCGACCTCTCCGCCGCGCAGCTCGCGCTCTTCGAGCGCGGCGCGACACGCGTCGCGCACCGCGCCCGACGCCATCATCGTCATCCGGGACGCGGACGCGGATCCGGCGGAGTCGACCGTCGCCGTCGTGTGCGGCGCGAGCCGCACGTCGTCGATGCCGAGTTCGGTGCGCGCGACCTGCAGGATCACGCCGGCGACGCCCTGGCCGACTTCGGCGGCCGCGCAGTGCACCTCCGCGGAACCGTCCTCGAGGAGCTTGACGCGCGCGGCGCAGTAGTCGTCGAAGCCTTCCGAGTAGCAGAGGTTCTTGAACCCGACGGCGAAGCCCACACCGCGGCGGATCCCCTCGCCGCGCGTCGTGTTCCCTGCACCGCCGGGGAGCCGGAGCGGATCGCGTGGGAGCTCCTCCGCCGGGGGAGGCTCGAGCTCTGCCGCGCGCCGGATCACGTCGGCGACGGGTAGCGAGCCCTCGATCCGCTGGCCGGTCGGCAGGACGTGTCCGGGCGCAAGCGCATTCCGCAGCCGCAACTCCACGGGATCGATCCCGAGCTCCGCGGCGAGCTTGTCCATCTGCGCCTCGGCGGCGAAGCACGTCTGCACGGCGCCGAATCCGCGCATCGCGCCGCAGGGCGGATTGTTCGTGTAGACGCATGTCGACTCGATCAGCGCGTTCGGCACGTCATACGGTCCGCACGCGAACGACGCCGCGTTCGACGTGACCGCCGTCGAGCTCGACGCGTACGCGCCGCCGTCGAGCAGGATCCGCATGCGGACGGCGACGAGCTTGCCCTCGCGTGTCGCCCGGTGCTCCGCCCAGATCCGCGCGGGATGGCGGTGCACGTGGCCTATGAAGGATTCCTCGCGGTTGTAGACCATCTTCACCGGCCGGCTGGCGTGCAGCGCGAGCAGCGCGCCGTGGATCTGCATCGAGAGGTCCTCGCGACCGCCGAACGCGTCGCCGACTCCTGCGAGGTGGATGCGCACCTGCTCGAGCGGCTCGTACTCGACGACGATCTTCTCCGCCGCCCGCCGCGCCTGCTCCGGATGCTCCGCGGCCACGAGGGCGACGGCCTCGCCGAAGTAGCGCACGCGGTCCACCGCGAGCACCGGCTGGTCGGGGAACTCGAGGCCGTAGAGCTTCTCGCCCGGGACGTCGTCGTGCGTCAGTACTGCGTGCACGCCGGGCATGCGAAGGGCCTCGCCGATGTCGACCGAAAGCACGCGTGCATGTGCGTACGGACTCCGCACCGTGTGCCCCCAGAGCATTCCGGCCGCCTGCAGATCGCTCGCGTACGCGAACTCCCCGGTTGTCTTCGGGATCCCGTCGGGCCGGCGGACGATCTCGCCGATCCGCCCGAGCTCGAGCTGCCGCGCGGGTGCGCTCATGCCCGGGTCGCGGCGATCCGCACGGCGTCGAAGATCTTCGCGTAGCCCGTGCACCGGCAGAGATTGCCCGACAGCGCCTCGCGGATCGCGTCGTCGGAGGGAGTCGGATCGCGTCGGAGCAGATCCGCGACAGCAACGACGAGACCGGGCGTGCAGAAGCCGCACTGCACGGCGCCCGCCTCGACGAACGCTTCCTGCACGGGATGGAGGGAGCCGTTCTCGCCGAGCCCCTCGACGGTGACGAGGTCGTGACCGTCGGCCTGCGCGGCGAGGACGAGGCACGCACAGACGAGCGTCCCGTCCATCAGGATCGAGCACGACCCGCACTCGCCCTGCTCGCACGCATTCTTCGAGCCGGGCAGGCCCAACCGCTCGCGCAGCGCGAACAGGAGGCTCTCGCCGGGCCAGACATCGGCCTCGCGCGGCACGCCGTTGATCGTCATCGCGATCTTCACGCGAGGCACCGGTCGAGCGCGCGCGTCGTCAGGACGCGAAGGGCGTGACGGCGGTACGCGGAGGTGCCGCGGACGTCGTCGATCGGGCTGGCGGCCGCCGCGACCTGCTCGGGAAAGCCGGCGCGCTCGGAGAGCGGCGCCCGCACGAGCCCGGTGACGGGCCCCGCCGATCCGTACGACGCGAGCAGCTCGTCGCCGTCGACGCGGAGCGCGAGCGACACGACCGCGATCACCATCGCGTTCCGCGGACCGACCTTCATGAACGTCTCCGAACCCGGACCGGCGGGCACCCGCACGGCGGTCACGAGCTCGTCCGGCTCGAGCGCGTTGCGCTTCGGGCCGACGAGGAACTCCGTCAGCAGCAGCGTGCGCGCCCCGCGCACCGACGCGAGCTCGACCTCGGCGCCCCGAACGAGCAGCGGCGGCAGCGCGTCCCCCGCCGGCGAGGCCGTGCCGAGGTTGCCGCCGATCGTGCCGCGGTTCCGGATCTGGGGCGAGCCGACGGTCCGCGACGCCTCCGCGAGCGCGGGAAAAGCCTCCGCGAGCGGCCCGGCCATCGCCTCGGTATACGTCAGCCCGGAGCCGAGCCGGAGCGTCCCGTTCTCGCGCGACCAGCCGCGCAGTTCCCGCACCTCGTTCAGGTTCAGCAGCGCCGGCGGCCGCGCGCGGTCGAAGTTCAGCTCGACCATCACGTCGGTCCCGCCCTGGATCGGGCGCGCCGCGGGCACCTCCGCCTTGAGCCGGAGCGCCTCGTCGAGCGTGCTGGGCGTTAGGACGTCCACGGCCGGAACTGTACGGTTCTCCGTCAATGGAATCACCCCTTGCACGCCGCATTGCCGTGGCGCGCGGGGACGAGCCCGCCGACCTCGTCCTCCGCGGCGGCCGCGTGCTCTCGGTGTTCACGCGCGAGTGGCTGGAAACCGACGTCGCTGTCGCAGACGGGTGGATCGCCGGCCTGGGGGAGTACGACGGCCGCGAGGTGGTGAACGCCTCCGGCCGGTGGATCGTCCCCGGCTTCATCGACGCGCACATGCACCTCGAGAGCACGAAGCTGCTTCCCGACGAGTTCGCGCGGCTCGTCCTGCCGCTCGGGACGACGGCCGTCGTCTTCGATCCGCACGAGCTCGCGAACGTGCTCGGCACCGACGGCGTCCACTGGCTGCTCGACGCGTGTGAAGGCCTGCAGCTCGACTTCTACTTCATGGCCTCGTCGTGCATTCCGGCCTCGCACTTCGAGTCGCCGTACCGGCCGCTGACCCGCGGCGACCTCGAGAGTCTCCTCCGGCGGCGGCGCGTGCTCGGCGTCGCCGAGATGATGAACTTCCCCGGCGTCGTCGCCGGCGACCCCGCCGAGCTGGAGAAGATCGCGCTCGCAGGCTCGAAGCACGTCGACGGCCACGCCCCCGGGTTGCTCGGCAAGGAGCTGAACGCGTACGTTGCGTCGGGGATCCGCTCCGACCACGAGGCGCTCACCGTCGAGGAGGGCCGCGAGCGGCTCCGGGCCGGGATGTGGCTGCTGATGCGCGAGGCGTCGATGGCGCGGAACCTGCGCGCGCTGCTGCCGCTCGTGCACGAGTTCGGGACGAGCCGCATCGCCTTCTGCACCGACGACCGCGACCCCGAGGACATCGCGGACAACGGCCACATCAACGAGATGGTCCGCGTCGCGGTCGCCGAGGGCGTCGCGCCCGAGGACGCCGTCGTGCTCGCCTCGTACAACCCGGCGCAGTGGCACCGGCTCTGGCATCTCGGCGCGATCGCGCCCGGGTACCAGGCCGACATCCTCGTGCTCCCCGATCTCGAGCGGTTCGAGCCGGAGCTCGTGCTCAAGGCGGGCCGACGGCTCGGCGAGATCCCGCGACCCGTGGTGCCGGAGTGGGTCAAGCACTCCGTGCGCATCCGCAACGTCGGCGCCGACGACTTCCGCATCCCGTGGAACGGCGGCGACGCAGCGCGCGCGATCGGCCTCGTCGAGGACCAGGTGGTGACGGAGAACCTAACGGTCGAGCCGAAGCTCGCCGACGGCGAGGTCGTCGCGGATCCGGCCCGCGACCTCGTGAAGATCGCCGTCGTCGAGCGGCACCTCGGCACCGGCCGGATCGGCCGTGGGCTCGTCCGTGGCAGCGGCCTGAAGCGCGGCGCGCTCGCGTCGTCGGTCGCTCACGACGCCCACAACATCGTCGTCGTCGGCGTCGACGACGCGGACATGGCACAGGCCGTCGAGCGGCTCGCGGAGATCGGCGGCGGGATCGTCGCCGTCGACGGCGGCACCGTCACGGCCGAGCTGCCGCTCGTCGTCGCCGGGCTGCTCGCGGACATGCCGCTCGCGGAGGTGATCGAGCGGAGCCTTGCGTGCAACGACGCGGCGCGCGCGCTCGGCTGGTCGGGCGCGACGCCGTTCCTGACGCTCGCGTTCCTCGCGCTCTCGGTGATCCCGAGCCTGAAGCTGACCGACAAGGGTCTCGTCGACGTCGACCGCTTCGAGCTCGTGCCGCTGGAAGCCGGATGATCCTCTCCAACGCCTGGATCGTCACGATGGACGACGCAGGCACCGAGCAGGAGTCGGGCTGGTTGCGGATCGAGGACGGGCGGATCGCGGAGATCGGCGGCAGCGTCCCGCCCGAGCGCGGCGAGGATCTCGGCGGTGCGGTCGTCACGCCCGGCCTCGTCAATACGCACCATCACCTCTACCAGACGCTCACGCGCGGCCGTGCCGCCGACAAGATCCTCTTCGAGTGGCTCAAGGAGCTGTATCCGGTCTGGGCCGGGATCGACGCCGAGATGGAGCACGCGGCCGCGCGCACCGGGTTAGCCGAGCTCGCGCTCTCCGGCTGTTCCACGGTGTTCGATCACCACTACGTCTTTCCGCGGGGAGTCCCGGAGCTCGTCGAGGCGGAGGTCGCGGCGGCGCGCGAGCTCGGCGTGCGGATCGTCGCGTCGCGCGGGTCGATGGACCTCGGCGAGTCGGACGGCGGGCTGCCGCCGGACTCCCTCGTCGAGGACGTCGACGCGGTACTCGTGGACACCGAGCGCCTGGCCGCGCTGCAGGACGAGGACGGCTGGGTGCAGATCGCCGTCGCGCCGTGCTCGCCGTTCACCGTCACGAAGCGGCTGATGGAAGAGTCGGCCGCGCTCGCGCGGCGCCTGGGCCTGAGGCTGCACACGCACCTCGCCGAGACGGTCGAGGAGGAGGTCTACTGCGGCGACCTCTACGGCTGCACGCCCGCCGAGTACCTCGAGCAGCTCGGCTGGCTCGACCGTGACGTGTGGTGCGCGCACTGCGTCCACCTCACCGACGGCGACATCGCGAAGTTCAGGGCGACGGGAACAGGCGTCGCGCACTGTCCGACCTCGAACGGCCGGCTCGGCGCCGGGATTGCGCGCGTCCCGGAGCTCAAGGCCGCCGGCGTCGACGTCGGGCTCGGCGTCGACGGCTCCGCGTCGAACGAGCGCAGCGACATGTTCTTCGAGGTCAAGCAGGCGCTGCTCTTCGCCCGCGCCCGGTGCGGCCCCGAGGCGATGACCGTGCGCGACGCGCTGCGGCACGGCACGCGCGGCGGCGCCGCGGTGCTCGGCCGCGACGACATCGGCTCGCTCGAGCCGGGCAAGCGCGCCGACCTCGCGATCTGGCGCACCGAGGGCGTGCTGGAACTCGCGGGCGCCGAGGCCGATCCGGTTGCGGGGCTCGTCCTCTCGGCGCCGCACCGCGTCGACCGGCTGATCGTCGGCGGCAAGAACGTCGTGCGCGACGGACTCCTCGTCAACGCCGACGAGCAGGAGATCGGCCGCGAGCAGCGCAAACAGGCTGCGAGGCTGACGCAATGACCGCGCAGGAGGCGTTCACGATGATGGTCAAGGACGAGATCGCACCGGCGCTGCGCGAGCTCGGCTTCAAGGGCTCCGGGCAGCGCTTCACGCTGCCCAGCGAGACGCACTGGGCGCTGCTGGGCCTCCAGAAGTTCACCTGGAGCGACCGCGACCGCGTCGACTTCACCGCCAACGTCACAGTCGTCGGACGCGACGTCTGGGAGGCACAGCGCGCCGAGAGGCCGCATCTGCCGGCGCGGCCGAGCGCGAACACGTACTACGGAACGTATGCGTGGCAGACGCGCATCGGAGCCCTGGCCGGCCGGGGCGAGGATGCGATCTGGCGCGTCTCCCCCGATCGTCCGACGGATCGTGTCGCGGCCGAGTTCGTGACCGCGGTGCGCGATCACGTGCTGCCCGCGATGCGAACGCGGATCACCGTCGCGGAGCCGCGCCTATGACCATCTCCACGCACGTACTCGACACGGAACGGGGCCGCCCGGCGGCGGGCGTCCGCGTCGAGCTCTACCGAGGCGACGAGCTCGTCGGCTCGGGCGAGACCGACGGCGACGGCAGGATCAGGGAGCTCGCCGACGGCGCGCCCGGCACATACCGAATCGTCTTCCATCCTCCGTCGCCGTTCTTCCGGCGGGTCGAGCTCGAGGTCGAACTCGGCGACGGTCACTACCACGTCCCGCTGCTCGTCTCGTCCTACGCGTGCGCGACCTACCGCGGCAGCTGACGGCCGACGAGCTGGCCGAGCTGTTCGAGGGCCGCACGCGCTTCGTCGAGCGGCTCGCGCAGGTGGAGGATCCGCTCGGCAGGGCGCACGAGCTCGCGCGGACGCTGACGGACGAGGAGAAGAAGGAGGTGCTCGACGCGCACCCGGCGATCGGCGCGTCGAAGCTGTCCGCCCGCTCGGCGACGGAGCAGGGTGCGGACGACGATCCGGACGTGCTCGCTGAGCTCGCCGAGCTGAACCGCGCCTACGAGGAGAAGTTCGGCTTCCGCTTCGTCGTCTTCGTCAACCGCCGGCCGAAGTCCGAGATCCTGCCGATCCTGCGCGAACGGATCGAGCGCGGTCGCGAGGAGGAGCTCGAGACGGCGCTGCAGGAGCTCGTCTCGATCGCGCAAGACCGCTGGCGGCGCGCGCCGTGAACTACGTCTGGGACTGGGGCAACCTCCTCTTCCGCTGGCTGCACGTCGTCGCGGCGATCGCGTGGATCGGCGCGTCGTTCTACTTCATCGCGCTCGACAACCACCTGCGCCCGCCGGCCGAGGAGCGCGACCGCGACCGCGGCGTCGGCGGCGAGTCGTGGGAGGTCCACGGCGGCGGCTTCTACCGGGTCGAGAAGTTTCTTGTCGCGCCGGAGAAGCTCCCGTCGCCGCTGCACTGGTTCAAGTGGGAGGCGTACACGACATGGCTCTCCGGCGTCGCGCTGTTCATCGTCGTCTACTACGTGCACGCGTCGACGTATCTCGTCGATCCGTCCGTGCGCAACCTCTCCACGTGGGCGGCAGTCGCGATCAGCGTCGGCGGGCTCGTGGTCGCTTGGGTCGTCTACGACGGACTCTGCCGGGTCATCCGAGAAGAGCGTCTCCTCGCCGCGGCCGTCTTCGGCTTCATCGTGCTGTCGGCGTGGGTGATGTCCGAGCTGCTCGCGCCGCGCGCGGCGTACGTCGAGGTCGGAGCGATGATCGGGACGATGATGGTCGGCAACGTCTTCTTCGTGATCATCCCCGCGCACTGGGAGCTCGTCCGCGCGAAGCAGCGGGGCGAGGAGCCGGATCCGAAGCACAACCTCCGCGGCAAGACGCGGTCGGTGCACAACAACTACCTGACGCTGCCCGTCGTCTTCGCGATGCTCTCGAACCACTCCCCGTTCACGTACGGGCACTCGTACAGCTGGCTGATCCTCGTCGCGATCATGGCGCTCGGCGCCTGGGTGCGGCACTACTTCAACCTGCGACACGTCGGCCGCAATGCGTGGTGGATCCTGGCTTCCGCTGCCGTCGGCTTCGTGGTCGTCGCAGTCGCAATCCGACCTAGTGGCTCTAAGCCACAAACTACGGGTGCGGCGGTTTCGTTTGCACAGGTGCAGCGCGTGATCGAGCAGCGCTGCGTCCCGTGCCACTCGCAGCACCCGACCGAGCCGGGCTTCTCGTCGGCGCCGGCCGGGGTCCGCTTCGACACGCGCGCCGAGATCGAGCAGCAGGCTGAGCGGATCAAGGAGCAGGCCGTCGACAGCCACGCGATGCCGCTCGGGAACGCGACGCACATGACGCAGGGCGAGCGGGATCTCCTCGCGCGCTGGCTCGCGTCGCGGTAGGGTCACGCGCCATGCTCGAGATCGTCGCAGCCGGCTTCCGCTTCGTCGCGCGCTTCGAAGAGGATGCGGCGCCGCAGACGGTTGCGGCGTTCCGCGCAATCCTGCCGTTCGAGGACAAGATCATCCACTGCCGCTGGAGCGGCGAGGCGAACTGGATCCCGTGGGGCGACCGCGACCTCGGCATCGGCCCGGAGAATGCGACGAGCTATCCGCATCCCGGCGAGCTCGCGCTCTATCCGGGCGGCGTCAGCGAGACGGAGCTGCTCTTTCCGTACGGCTACTGCAACTTCGCGAGCAAGGCGGGCCAGCTGGCCGCGAACCACTTCGCGACGATCGTCGAGGGCGCCGAACAGCTGCCGAGGCTCGGGAAGCTCACTCTCTGGGAAGGCGCGCAGCCGATCTCGTTTCGCGAGACGTAGGCACGTCTTTGTCCTCAATCACGCCGGTTTCGCCACACGTGTCATGGCCAACCCAGTCCTGTCCGGTGCCATGCACCGGACGTGGCTGATGAGACGTCAGCGTTCTTCGCGGACGTAGGGCAGGCCGAGCGCGGCCGGCGCGCCGAGCCGCCGCTTCGCGCCCGCCGACGAGACGAGCACGAGCGCGAGCACCGTCATCACGTACGGCAGCGACTGCAGGAGCTCGGGCGCGATCGTGACGCCGTGCGCCTGCAGCGTGTACGGCAACGCCGAGAACGCGCCGAAGAAGTAGGCGCCGATGAGCACCAAACCCGGGCGCCAGAACGCGAAGATGACGAGCGCGATCGCGATCCAGCCCGCACCCGACGTCAGCCCGTCGACCCATTGCGGCGTAATCGAGAGGCTGAAGCAGGCGCCGCCGATGCCGGCGAGCGCGCCGCCGACGACCGTGTGGACGTAACGGTAGACCGTGACGTTGATCCCCATCGCGTCCGCGGCCGCGGGCGACTCGCCGACGGCACGGACGTTCAGTCCGGGGCGCGTCCGCCGGAGGTAGAGCACGACGACGATCACCACGACCCACGACCCGTAGACGAGCAGCGACTGGTTGAAGAGGATCGGGCCGATCACGGGCAGGTCGCGCAGCGACTTCGGCAACACGGAGTGGAAGATCCGCTTGGCCGGCTGGTCGGCGAGGTTGAGGTCGTTGCCGAGGTACGACGAGAGGCCCGCCGCGCCGGCGAAGATCGTCAACGCCAGGCCCGACACGATCTGGTTCGCGCGCAACGTGACGACCAGGAACGCGTGGATCAGCGCCATCGCACCGCCTGCAATCGCGGCGACGACCAGCGCGAGCGCAAGCGAGCTCGTTCGCTGCACCGCCCAGAAGCCCATCACGGCGCCGACGAGCATCATCCCCTCGACGCCGAGGTTCAGGACGCCGGAGCGCTCCGCGAGCAGCTCGCCGAGCGCGGCGAAGAGCAGCGGCGTCCCGTAGAGCACGGCCGAGGCGAGCACGACGACGAGGATCGAGTTGTTCACGTCGCCGCCTCCGGCACCGGCCGCCGCGCCCGCGACGCGAGGCGGATCCGGTAGCGCACGAGGAGCTCGCAGCCGAGCGCGGAGAAGAGGATCAGCCCCTGCATGACGCCGACGAGGCCTGACGGGAAGTCGGCGCCCTGCAGCGTGAAGCCCGCGTTCTGCACGCCGCCGAGCAGGAACGCGATGAGCACGACGGCGAACGGGTTGTACCGGGCCAGGGCCGCGATCACGATCCCCGCGTAGCCGTAACCGGCCTGCTGCAGCCCGCGGGGGTCGAGCAGGTGGCGGAAGTCGCCGTCCTGGCTCGCGCCGCCGACGCCGGCGACGGCGCCGGAGAGCGCCATCACCGCCAGGATCTTCCGGCGCGTCCGCATCCCTGCGTACGTCGCGGCACGCGGCGAGTCGCCGATCACCTTCACCTCGAAGCCGAAGCGCGTGCGCGAGAAGAGGAACCACAGGGTCGCGGCGAGGCCGATCGCGAGCAGGAAGCCGAGCGGCAGCCCGAGCCCGTGCAGCGTCCACGACGGCCACGCCGCGGAGTCGGGCAGCATCTTGCCCTGCGGGAAGACCTTCGCCTCGGCCGTCGTCGTGTCGCGCCAGTACGACTGGCTGTCGAAGATCAGGTAGTTGAGGATCAGGGCCGCGGCGTAGTTGAGCATCAGCGACGTGATGATCTCGTTCGTCTTCAGGAATGCCCGCAGGAAGCCTGGGACGAGCGCGTAGAGCCCCCCGCCCGCGGCGCCGGCGAGCACCATCGCCGCGATCACGATCGCCATCGGCAGGCTGTGTAGGAGCAGCGCGGCCGCGGCGGCGGCGATCGCGCCCATGTAGAGCTGCCCCTCGCCGCCGATGTTGAACAGCTGCATCCGGAACGCGACTGCGGCGCAGAGACCGGTGAACGCGAGCGGCGTCGCGGACACCACGGTCTCGGTCAGCTGCGCCTGCCCGCCGAACGCGGCGTGGATCAGCCGGCGGAACGTCTGCAGCGGGTCGTGTCCGGTGGCGACGAGCACGAGCGCGGAGAGCCCGAACGCAAGAACGAGCGACCCGACCGGAACGGCGACGTTGAGCCAGCCCGGCTGCTCGAGCCGCCGCTCGATCCGGATCAAGGCGTCCGTTCCCGGACGCCGGCCATGAGCAGGCCGATCTCCTCGACCGTCGCCGTCTCGGCGTCGACCTCGCCAACGATCTCGCCGTCGAACATCACCGCGACGCGGTCGGCGAGCGCGAGGATCTCGTCGAGATCCTCGCTGATCAGCAGCACGGCGACTCCGGCGGCAGCCGCATCGCGCAGGTAGGCGTGCACGGTCTCGATCGCCGCGACGTCAAGGCCGCGCGTCGGCGCCGCGACCACGAGCACGCGGGGGTTGCCGGAGAACTCGCGCGCGAGCACCACTTTCTGCAGGTTGCCGCCCGAGAGTTGCCGGGCCGGCGCATTCGGCCCGGACGTGCGCACGTCGTAGCGCTTGATCAGATCCGCCGCGTGATCGCGGATCGCGCGCAGCCGCAGTAGCGGACCGCGGGCAATCGGATAGCGGCGGTACGACTTGAGCACGACGTTCGAGCCGATGCTCAGGCTCGGTGCGACGCCGGTCCCGAGCCGGTCCTCGGGCACATGCGCGATCCCGGCGCCGATCGCCTCGCGCGCGTCGCCGCCGCGCAGTGGACGCCCGTGCACGCGCACCTCGCCGCCGGTCATCGGACGCATCCCGGTCACCGTCTCCGCGAGCTCGCGCTGCCCGTTCCCCGCGACGCCTGCGACGGCGACGATCTCGCCGGTGCGGACCGACAGCGCGACGCCCTTCAGCGCCTCGCCGCCGCGATCGCCGACCGCGCGCAGCTCGTCGAGCTCCAGCGCAGCGGCCCCGATCTCGCCGCCGTGCTCGCGCCGCCGGGTGATGTCGACCTCGCGCCCGACCATCAGTGCGGCGAGCGACCGCGGCGTCGCATCGGCCATCGTCGTCGTCGCGATCGCCTTGCCGCCGCGCAACACCGTCACCCGGTCGGCGACGGCCTTGACCTCGTGCAGCTTGTGGGAGATGAAGATCACCGTTCGCCCCTCGGCCGCCATCGACCGCAGCGTCGCGAACAGCACCTCCGACTCCTGCGGCGTCAGCACCGCGGTCGGCTCGTCGAGGATGAGGATCTTCGCCTCGTGGTAGAGCGCCTTCAGGATCTCGACGCGCTGCTGCTCCCCGAGCGAGAGCTGCCAGATCCGCGCCCGCGGATCGACGTGCATCCCGTAGCGCTTCGACAGCTCGCCGACGCGCCGCTCGATCGCACGCTGGTGGACGAGGAACGAGCTCCCCTCGCGCCGGTGGTCGCCGAGCACGACGTTCTCCGCGACCGTGAACGGGACGACAAGCCGGAAATGCTGGTGCACCATCGCGACGCCCGCGTCGATTGCGTCGCGGGGCGAGTGGAAGTCGACGCGCTCGCCGTACAGCCAGATCTCGCCCTCGTCGGGACGGTAGAGGCCGGTGAGGATGTTCGAGAGCGTGGACTTGCCGGCGCCGTTCTCGCCCAGCAGCGCGTGCACCTCGCCGGGCGCCGCCTCGAAGTCGACGGCGTCGTTCGCGAGGACCGCCGGGAACCGCTTCGTGATACCCCGCAGCGAGACGGCCGGAGGGGCGCCGCCGGCGCCCCTCCGTTCACTCAAGTCGACCGCCTGGGTCTGCTGCCCCAAGCGCTAGCCCTTCGGGCTGCCGACGACTCCCTTGACGAGCCAGTTCATCGCGTAGAGATCCTTGATCGTCAGCCGCTTCCCCTTCGGCACCTTCAGCTTCCCGGACTGGTCGTAGAGCGGACCCTGGAACGGATCGAACTTGCCGCTGATCATCGCCGCCTTCTTCGCCGCGATCATCGACTTCGTCTTCGCGCTGACCTTCGGACCGTACGGCGCGAGTTGCATGAACCCGTCCTTCAGCGTGCCGTAGTAGAAGCCGGTCTTCCAGGTCCCGTCCATCGCGGCCTTCGTGCGCTTGAGGTAGTACGGGCCCCAGTTGTAGATCGCCGCTGTCAGCCATTGCTTCGGCGCGAACTTCTTCCCGTTCGAGTCGTAGCCGACCCAGGGCACGCCGACCGACTCCGCGTACTGGCCGGTAGCCGGGCTGTCGACGTTCTGCCCGAGCACGTCGGACCCCGCGGTGTGGAGGCTCTCGGCTGCCTTCTTCTCCTTCGCCGGGTCGAACCAGGCGTTCATCCACACGAGCTTCACCTTCGCGCCTGGGTGCGCCGCCTGCGCACCGAGCGCGAACGCGTTGGTGTGCCGGATCACCTCGGGGATCGCGAACGGGACGACGTAGCCGATGTTGCCGCTCGTCGACGCTGCGCCCGCGGCCATCCCGGCGAGATAGATCGCCTGTTCGCCGGCGCCGAAGTACTCCGCCATGTTCGGCAGCTGGATCGTCCCCGTGGCCATCTCGAACTTGACGTCCGGATGCTTCTTCGCCGCCGCGGCCATCGCCGACTGGAAGCCGAACGATGTCGCGAAGATGATCTTGTTCCCGTCGCGGATGAGGCTCTCGATCACCTGGGCCACCTGCGGACCCTCGGGAACGTTCTCCTTGAACGTTGTCTGGACCTTGCTGCCGAGCGCCTTCTGCACCATCAGGCGCCCCTCGTCGTGGGCCTGGGACCAGCCCCCGTCGTTGTGGGGGCCGACGTAGATCCACGCGGCCTTGAAGACCGCGCGGTGTCCGGCGCTCCGCGCCAAACCGCTCCCAGCGCCGATTCCGAAGGCCACGGCGACCGCGGCCAGCGTCAGGAGCGGCGCGGCGAGCGCAAGCTTCCTCTTGGTCATGATCTCCTCTCCAGGGGGCTCACCGGGATGAGGCCCGACTATAGGACAGCGCGCGGCCGGGTTCTACAGGGTCGCGCCGACCGGCTCCCGGACGCTCCACGGGAAGTCGATCCAGAGATCCGTGTGCCTCCATACGTACTCACAGGAGACGCTCGAGCGGGGTTTTTGATAGAGCACCGCCGCCCGAGTCTCGGCCACCTTGCCCACGCAGAAGTCCTTCACGAGGGCGAGCGTCGAGCCCGTATCGGCGACGTCGTCGACGATCAGCATCCGGGCCTCGCCGAGGTCGACGAGATCGGGGACGGGCGGCAGGATCATCGGCACGTCGAGCCGCTCGTCGATGCCGGTGTAGAACTCGACGTTCATCGTGTACGTGTTCTTGACGTCGAGCGCGTAGGACAGCGCGCCCGCAACGAGCAGGCCGCCCCGGGCGATTCCGAGCATCAGGTCGGGGCGCCAGCCGTCAGCGTGGATCGCCTCGGCGAGGTAGCGCGCGCCGGACCCGAGCTCACCCCACGTCATGACCTCGCGTTCGTCAGCCACCCCGCGATCGTAACCGGCGGGTCAGAGGTCGAAGCGCGTAGCGTCGCCCGGGAAGCCGGTTTCCGTCCACGCGTGCGCGTAGCTCGGGCGCAGGGAGTGCCAGCCGTCGGTCGGAACGACGTTCGTCGCGTACTTCTGCTCGTACTCCTCGCCCACGCGGGCGAACAAATCCTCGGCGAGCGGCTCGACGCGTCCGTGCAGCATCACGACCTCGTCGCCGCTCTCGAGATGCACGACGACGCGCGGGTCGCGCGCGAGGTTCCGCCCCTTCGCCGAGTGCGGATTCGTGCCGAAGACGAACGCGCCGTCGACCCACAGGCCCCAGATCGGCGCCGCCTGCGGCGGGCCGTCGCCCGAGCTCGTCACGAGCCAGTAGTTGCGTGCCGACGCGAGGCGCTCCTCCACCCACTCCCAGGGCAGCAGACCGTCCCCGCCCTGTGCGATTCCGTAGCCGGAATGGAACTTCGGACGGCCGATCTTCATTCGCCGACGATAACCGGCGCAGACGCGGGAACCGCGGCGGCAAGCGGCGAGCGCGCGAGCAGCCAGAAGGCGGCTTCGATGATCGGGCCGACGCCGAGTGCGAACACGATCGTGCCGACGCCGAACGTCCCGCCGAGCACGATCCCCACCGCGAGCGCGCAGAGCTCGAGGGCCGCTCGCACGAGACCGACGCGCTTCCGCGTCCGCCGGGCGCCGACGAGCATCAGCGTGTCGCGTGGCCCCGCGCCGAGATCGGCGCCGATGTAGAACGCGCTCGCCGGCCCGATCAACGCGACTCCGGCGACGAGCAGCGCGATCCGCACGCCGACCGGCTGGTCCGCGAGGTCGGTGATCGCAGAGATCGAGAGGAGGCCCTGGATGGTCGCACCGACGAGCACCGCGTTCGCAAGCGTCCCCCACCCCGGCGGCCCGCCGAGCGACCACGCGAGCAGCAGTACGGTCAGCCCGACGGCGATGTTCGCCACGCCGAACGAGAGCGGCGAGTGCTTCGCGATCCCCTGGTTGAGGACGTCCCAGGGGGAGAGCCCGAGCTTCGACTCGAGGATCAGCACAATCGCGAGCCCGAAGATCGCGAGCCCGAACAGCAGGCTGGCGACGCGGGCGGCGATGCCGCCGCGGACTCTGGGGTGGGCGTGCTGCGCTACGGCTCGAGGCGACGGCCGATTGGATCCAAGACCCGCAGGAACGTTTGCTTCCGGGGCCGAATCGGGTATTCTCGGATCCGATGTCCACGGAGGAGGCGGCGGCGATGGCGAGCAAGGTCCAGGTCGAGGCGGCACGGATTCCGGACCGCGATCGGCTGATGGAGGAGCTCGTCGAGCACGGCCTCGATCCGCGCCCTCGCGGGGAGGTCGGCATCGACGTGCCCTACGCCGACGACGCGACGGGCCATGCCGACGAGCTCTACCACTACGTCGAGGACGTGGTGATGAAGATCGGCTCGCCGTTCGTGCCCGTCAAGCACGAGGGCGTGATCTACCTGCGCCCCCCGACCGATTAGGACGTAGCCGGCCACTCGAGGTTCTTGTCGGGGTTCGGATCCCCGTGGGGATCGTGCGTGGGGTATCCGAGTGCCCGGTCGATCCGCTCCTCGAGCTCCTCCGAGATCGCGTGCTCGAGCCGGTCCGCCTCCTCGTGGACGGCCTCGACGTCGAGGCCGAGCGTCTCCGCGAGGTAGAGCTCGAGCAGCCGGTGGTGCCGGATCACCTCGAGCGCGACCTGCTCGCCGGCGGGGGTGAGCGAGATGCCCCTGTACGGCGCATGCTCCGCCAGGTCGAGCGCGGCCAGCTTCTTGACCATCGCGCTGGCGGATGCGGGCGACACGCTCTGCGCCTTCGCGAGTGCAGTCACCGAAACGCGGTCCTGCTCCTGTCCGAGGTTGTAGATCGCCCGTAGGTAATGCTGGATCGCCTCGCTGAGAGGTTCCTTCGCCACGGGAACAGCATAGGGCTGTACCCTGCGCCGCTTGTTGATCCATCTGGGACATAGCGCCGACCCGGACGACGCGTTCATGTGGTGGGGCCTGGCCTCCGGGATCGTCGACACGCGCGGCTTCGAGTTCGAGCCGGCGATCGAAGACATCCAGACGCTCAACGAGTTGGCGCTCGAGGGACGGCTCGAGGTGACGGCGATCTCGCTCGCGACGTACCCGCTCGTGCAGGACCGCTACATGCTGCTGCCGCACGGCGCGAGCATGGGCTCCGGTTACGGGCCGGTCGTCGTGGGGGCGCGGCCGTTCACGCGCGATGAGCTGCGCGAGCGCGAGATCGTCATCCCCGGACGCAACACGACCGCGTTCCTCGTGCTGAAGATGTATCTCGGCGGCGAGTTCGACTGCCGGCCGCTTCCCTTCGACCAGATCGTCGACGAGGTGACGTCGGGCCGCGCCGAGGCCGGGCTGCTGATCCACGAGGGACAGCTGACGTACGAGGCGAGCGGGCTGAAGAAGTCGGTCGATCTCGGCGAGTGGTGGCTGCTCGAGACGGGTCTGCCGCTGCCGCTCGGCGTCAACGTCGCGCGGCGCGATCTCGGCGCGGACACGCTCGCCTCGCTCTCGGAGGTGCTGCGCGCGTCGATCGAGGCGGGCCTGGAGCACCGGCGCGAGGCGATGGAGTACGCGATGCGCTTCGGCCACGACGTCGACGCGGAGCTCGCCGACCGCTTCGTCGCGATGTACGTCAACGAGCTGACGTGCGACTACGGCGACGAGGGACGGCAGGCCGTGCAGGAGCTGCTCAGCCGCGCGGAGCGGGTCGGCGCGTACGACGAGCCCGTCCGCGTCGAGTTCGTGCAGTAGCTCACGGCCGCCAGCGCGACGGCTCTCAGCGGTTGAAGAACCACCGTTCGAGCGGCTTCAACAGTTCCTCGCGTGTAAACGGCCTGATCCGCTGCGACCGGCCGTCCCGCTCCGAGACCTCGAGATCGTCCTCGAGGCACTCGTTCGCCGCCTGCAGCGCGTCCTCGAGCTCGTAGCCCTCGAAGATGTAGTCGTCCTTCCTCGGCTCGTCTGTCGGCCGGTGCTGCGGGTTGACGGCGCGGCCCACGGCCCAGACGGCGCCCGACTTCCGCTCGATCCAGACGACGACGCGCTCCGAGGCGCCGGCGTCGTCGAATCCCTGCAACTCCCGCTCGGCGAAGCGGCCTGCGCTGGCTCGTGCCCGCACCGGACAAGGATACAATCGCCCCGGTGCCGCGCCTCAAGGGGTTCCTCAGCAACCCGTTTTCCTTCCTGTTCGCCCGCTCGTCGGCGGAGGAGCGCGTGCTCGCGTACCTGATCCGCGAGCACCAGCGCGGGCGGCCGCTCGGCGAGATCATGCGCGACCGCTACGTCCAGAACCGCCTCACGCCGCAGCAGCAGAGCCGCCTGCTCGACCGGCCGGAGCTGATCCAGGCCGTCGGCGACGACACGGTCGAGGCGGCTCGACTCAGCCTGCCGCTGTCCTCCCGCTAGAGGTCCGTGCCGCGGCCGGCGGCGCGCGCCCGCTCGAGCACGGCGGCGCCTGCGGCGACGTCCCACGCGGCGAGGCCGTTCGACTTGAAGACGACGATGTCGTCGTCGGACTCCCGGCCCGGCACCTCGCCGGCGACGACGTCCTGCAGTTCGTAGACCTCGAGCCAGTCGAGCACGCCGGCCTCCACGGGCTCGATCAGATCGGCCGACTCGAGCTTCGCGTCCTCGACCGAGTCGCAGCAGACGAACGTCGCGCGCTCGAGGACGACGTTGTCGAGCTCGCGCCGCTTGCCGTCGTTCGCGCCAATCGCGCAGACGAGCGCGCCCGGGTTCAGCCACTCGCCGCGAAGCACCGGGTCCGGCGACGTCGTCGCGGTGACGACGATCTCCTGCGCGGCCGGGTCGCGATGGCTCTCACCGGCCTCGGCGCCGGTGCGCGCGCAGAATTCGTGCAGGCTCTCGGGCGTGCGGCAGAACGCGACGACCTGGGCGATCGTCGGCACGGCCGCGCGGATGCACTCGACCTGCGAGTCCGCCTGCCGTCCGCAGCCGATGATGCCGAGCGTCGTCGCTCCCGAGCGCGCGAGATACTTCGCCGCCACACCGCTCGCCGCACCGGTGCGCAGCCGGCCGAGCGTGTCGGCGTCGATCACTGCAGCGAGCTCCGGCCGGTCGGCGCGGAACAGCAGCACCGCGTAGCGGACGCCGCTGCGGAACGCCGCGTACGCCGTCGATCCCGCGAAGCCGAGCTCGAGATCCGCGGCGGCAATCACCGCGAGCGTTCCCTCCTCGAGGCCGAGCCGGTAGCGCGGGCGGTTCTCGACCGTGCCGTGCGCCATCCGCTCGAAGCAGGCCTCGATCGCCGCGACTGCGTCCGCCGGCGAGAAGAGCGCGCCGACGTCCTCCTCGCTCAGATGGAGCGTCATCAGCGCGTCTTCGGGATGAAGCTGATCTTGCCGTTCGACTCCAGCACCGCCCACGCGACGTCGTCGAACGACGCGAGCTGCTGGCCGCGCATCTCCTCCGCGAGATCCTCGAGGCTGATTCGCTCGCGCCGCAGGTTCGCCTCGAGAACCTTCCCGTCCTGCATCACGACGATCGGCTCGCCGTCGACGAGCTTGCGAAACGGGCCGAAGCGAAACGCGGCCCACGAGGTCGTCGCCTGAAGGACCCCAAACGTGCCGACGGCGAGTACGAGGCCCGTCACGGAGTAGTCGCTCTGCGTCACACCCTGCTGGATCAGGTCGCCCATGACGACGAGGAGGATCAGGTCGATCGGCTCGAGCGAGCTGAGCTCCTTCCGGCCGGCGATGCGCGTCAGGAAGACGATGAACGCAAAGGCGAACGTTGCGCGGAGGACGATGTCCATGGGCTAGGGGAAGACGGTCAGCTTGCGGTGGATGCGGAAGATCGTCTTGCCGTTGTCCGCGAGCTCGGCGACCTGGCTGCGGCGGCCGACCGTGGTCGGGTTCACCTGGTACTGGATGTAGAGCGAGTAGACGTCGCCGGCAGGGATGTGCCCGAGCTCGAGGACGAGGCTGCCGTTGCGGCTCCCCTCGCCGAGCGGCGACGGCTCGATCGTGTTGATCGTCAGCCCCTGCAGCCATCCCTTGTCGAGCACAAGCGTCGCCTTCTTCAGCTCGCGGTTCGCGTGGACGTCGAAACGGCACTGGTACATGAGCCCGCCGCGAATGCTCGCCGGCGCGACGATCTTCAGCGTCGCGGCGTCCGCCTCCGCCTTGTCCGTCGTCGGGCTCTGCCCGAAGACGTCCGCGAGCCCGAGCGCGAGCACGGCGCCGACGAGGGCGAGCAGCCCGCGCCGGACCCAGATCTCGTGGCGGCGACCGACGAGGTCGCGGTGCCGCCTGACGACGATCGTGTCGGGGATGTCGGGCACGCTCCGGGGTTCGCCCGGCCCAGCCTTATCCCTTTTCGTGCTTGAGGGCGGATTCCTTGCGCTGCGCCGCGTCGAGCGACATCCGTCCGGAGCAGACCGCGTCGTTGAGCTCGTTCTCGATCGCGTCGACGTCGGCGGCCCGTGGATACGGCTCAGGCCAGAGGTTGCGCGGGTCGGTCGGATGGCCGCCGAGCTCGAGGCTGATCAGGTGGTCCTCCTGGAAGTCGCGCGGGCTGCCGCCGAGCCCGTACGCGCGCATCTGCTCGAGCTTGAGGTGCGAGGTGTAGTCGCTCGGCGGGCGAACCGTCCGGGTCCAGCCGCGGACGCAGATCGTCGAGCGGATCGTCCACTGCGTGACATCGGGGTTGAGGACGCCGGGCGTCAGCGTCCAGCTCGCGCGGACCGCCGGCTCCGCCGGGCGTCGCGCGCAGCGCGGCAGCGCAACGAGCAGGACGAGGACGAACGCCGCGGCGCCGAGGAGCAGCGGGAGTGAACGCACAGCATGACGCTACGGGGCCGGCGCGCACGGAATTGCGACGAAACCGTGCCGATCCAGCATCACTGCTTGTTCCAGAGCGCGACCTCACTGCGTCTTCGCTCGACCAGAACGGGAAGTTTCCTTCCACCTGCCTGTACCCACTTCATCATTTCGGCGGGAACCTCGCCGTACTTGCCGGCGTTGAGCTTTTTCAGCAGGTTGCTCCCCTGAAGACCTGCCGAGCCCACGTTGTAGACGAACGAAGTCAGGGCAGCCTTCTGATTCATGGTGAGCTTCACCGTCACGAGCTTGTCGATCTTCTTCCGTACCGGATCGAGGTCTTGTTGCAGCAGCTCGTCCGCTTGTTGCCGAGTTATCCCCGATCGGAAGTCCACACTCCTCCCGCCGATGACCACCTTGCCCGACCGAAGCTCGTTTTGCGTAAGGACGTGCTCGGCGCCGATGACCGTCACACCGAAGGGGTCCTTGTACGGCGTCAGGCTTATCCCTTCGAACCTCGAGACGAGCTTTGCCGCGGCGAAGGCAGATGGCAGTGCCGGACCACTACCGGGTTTTCGCCTGTCGAGAAAGGCGGTCAGGTCCCGGCGGATGCCCGCATCACGGATGAGTCCGGCGTCCACCAGGAACCGCAAGTTCTCGGCCGCCTTGTCCGGACTGCCCGTCTTGATCATCTCGAGGATGCGCGCCTGTTCGGATTTCTGTCGTTCGAGCTTCGTTTGCGATGCACCGTTGAGGTACGCAACGAGTGCGTTGCCCATCGCTGCAACTGCCGCCGCGAGGATGGCGACCACGAGCGGATTCTTCCAGCGAGATGCGGCGCGCTCCTTCTGGGCAAGCGCCAGGTCGGCCTCCTGCTTCTCCTGTTCCCGTTCCTTGATCGCGATCTCGCGCTCGCGGAACGCGCGCTCGGCTTCCCACTTCTCTCGCTCGAGCGAATCGGAGGCCCGTGTCGGTCGTGTGTCGGCGGCGGTCATCGTCCTTGACGGCGGCGCGTGTCGCGCTCGTCTGGAGAGCTAGACGATTTTCCGCGTGCTTCTCTTCCCGGCTACGAGCCCCAGCGCTCCCAGCGAACGAGCTCGTCGAGCGGCCGGCGCGGGCGCGGGCGCCGGCCCGCGAGCGCGCTCCAGCCGGAATCGTCGGCCTGGACACCGATCGTGATCCCGGCGAGCACCGCGACGTCCGACGGAATGCCCAGGAGCTCGCGCACCTGCTCCTGGTCCTCGACACCGAATCCGTAGACACCGGCTGCGAGGCCTTCGTCTGTCGCCGCGAGGAGGATCAGCATGAGCGCGGCGCCGTCGTCGACATGCTTGGGCGCATTGTTCCGCACCATCCGGCGGCGGCTGAGAACGTGGCGGAACTCCACGGGCCGAGCCCACTAGCGCCGGCTCACACTGGTATGCGCCCGGCATGATTCGAACATGCGACCTCTGCCTCCGCAGGGCAGCGCTCTATCCCCTGAGCTACGGGCGCGCAGGGGAGACAGTGTAGCCGCGGGCAGATCCGGCCGGTTCGACTGAAAGGATCGCCTCTTCGGGGACTTCGACGCGCACGTACGCGAGTCCGACGAGCGCGCCGTCGGGGCGCCGCGCGACGCTCGTGACGCGGCCGACCGGCTTGCCCTTCCACGTCAGCTCGGCGTCGTACGGCGGCGGCTCGGGGGCTTCGACCTCGAGCACGCGCAGCGTCCGGTTCGCCTTGCCGCGATGGTGCAGCCGCGCGACCGGCTCCTGTCCGGGATAGCAGCCCTTCGTGAAGCTGACGTGCGTCGCTGTCAGCCCGGCCTCGGCCGGCAGCACTCGCTCGTCGATCTCCTTGCCCCACGCAGGCGTTCCCGCCTCGATGCGGAGGCGTTCGAGCTCGGCCGCGTCGAGCGTCGGCTCCAGGTCGGCGTCGATCAGCTCCACCGCGGGGTCGCCGAACTCATGCGTCGGAATCCCGCCCTCGCCGCCGAAGACGAGCGCCGACGTATGCTTCTCCGGCTCGATCTCGCAGCGCGCGCGCATCCGCATGCGGGCGAGGTGCGCGCGCAGCGGCTCGCCGAGATCCGGCTCGGTCAGGAGCAGGAAGTCCTCCGGCCCGCGCCGCAGCACCACGACGGGGGCGATCACGCGTGCCTTCGGCGTCAGCAGCAGCGCCGCACAGGACTCTCCCTCCGCCAGCGCCTCGACGTCGTTCGAGACCATGCGTTGCAGGTAGTCCTCGGCGTCGGGCCCTGCCACCCGCACGTACGCCCGCTCTCGCGTCGCGATCTCCACGCTCATTAGTCTAGAAATCGATGCCACTCTTCCGTTCGAAGGCCGAGCAGAAGGTGATCGACGCCGGCTACGACCCCGCGCGCCTGCCGCCCGGTCAGTACCTGACCGAGAAGTGGCCCGTCCTGCACGCAGGGGAGGTGCCTGACGTCGACCTCGCGACCTGGGACTTCAAGGTCAAGGGCGAGGTCGAGGAGCCGCTGCGGCTGACGCTGGACGAGCTGAAGCAGTTGCCGCAGACGGAGGTCACGATCGACATCCACTGCGTGACGCGCTGGAGCCGCTTCGACACGAGCTTCACCGGCGTCCACTGGCGAGACCTCGCCGAGCTCGTGAAGCCGAAGCCGGGCGCGCGCTATGTGCTCGCGCATGCGGAGCAAGGCTTCACGTCGAACGTCCCGCTCGCGGCGCTCGACGACGAGAACGCGCTCGTCGCGTGGGCGGCCGGCGGAGAGGAGTTGACGCCCGAACACGGCTGGCCGCTGCGGCTCGTCGTCCCGAGCAAGTACTTCTGGAAGAGCGCCAAGTGGCTGCGCGCGCTCGAGCTGCGGACGACGGATCAGCCGGGCTTCTGGGAGCGCTACGGCTACCACAACGAGGCGGATTACAGGAAGGAAGAGCGTTACGGCTTCTGACCCGGCTTGACTTTTACCCTCCGGGAACCGTAAAACGCCCCAGCCAGTTCCACACGGGAAGGGGAGGAGCGAGATGAGGAAGTCCGTGGCGGCGTTCGTCGTAGGCGCCGCGCTGCTCGTCGTCGGCTTTGCAGGAGCCGCGCCGGGCACCAACGTGCGGCTCTCGAACGACTGCGCCGGAACGTGCGGCGGCGCAGGCTACGTGAGCGTTTACACCATGAACACCGGCGTCCCGTATACCGACGCGACGCTGACCGAGTGCACGCGGTCATTCGGCCGCCAGAACGAGCCGGCCGTGGAGATCGACCCGCGCAACACGCAAGTGATCCTCGGCAGCTCGAACGACTATTGCGGTACCTATAACAACGGCGTCGATGCGAACGGCGCGCCGATTCCCGCCGGGCCGATCTGGCTCGGCTACTACCGCTCGCAGGACGCGGGCCAGAGCTTCGTCAGCTCGCTGGTGCCGGGCTATCCGGGCGACAAGTCCCCGTACGCGGCGCTCTCGCAGGCGCGGACAGCGAGCTCGGGCGACCCGGTCATCGCGTGGGACGCCCACGGCCGCGCGTTCTTCGGCTCCGAGACCTCCGACGATCCGGCCGGCACAAAGAAGACGATTGGCGACGTGTTCGTGGCCCGCTTCCGCAATTCGGGAGGCGAAGCCGGCCCGACCATCAACGACGGGAAGGAGTACTACGGAACGACAGTGATCGCGCGCGGCTCTTCAGCGCCGAACCTGCTCGGCAAGTTCAACGACAAGACTGCGATCGAGGCCGACCGGACGCTCGGCCGCTGCGACGGCAACGTCTATTTCTCGTGGTCGCGCTTCACCGGAAGCGGAACCAACAACATCTACTTCAGCCGGTCGACCGACCACGGCGTCACCTTCTCGAATCCGCTCAACCTCACACCGAGCGTCAAGGACGTGCAGTTCCCGGACATCAGTGTGACCGGCAACGGCAACGTCTACGTGACCTACCGCCAGTACGCATCGACGCAGGGGCACGCGGACAACGCGGTGCAGTACGTGAAGTCGACCGACTGCGGCAAGTCGTTCACGCGGCCGCAGTCGATCCTCGGCTTCATCCAGTACGACGCACAGGACATCGCCGGGCCGCAGCCGACGCCTGCGCAGACCGGACGCGACGATCCGCCCTCGCCGGAGGACGAAGCGGCCAAACCCGGCTCGACCGTGGGCGATTGCGGCGACTTCGACAGTGCCTGCAAGTCCGGCTACACGTTCTTCCGCAAGGACACGCAGCCGCGCTCTACTGCCGATCAGTCGGACAAGGCCCACGAGTGGATCTACATCGTCTATGACCCGACGAAGCCGGGGACGGAGGTCCCGACGGGAACCACGTACGGCTCCATCGAGCCGGGCACCGGAAGCCAGTCGGCGATCTACTTCACGCGCTTCGACGGCGCGTCGGGGACGCACACGACGCCGATCGTGCTCGACAACCAGCCGGCGGGGCTCCAGCTCTTCCCGGACATCTCCGCCAGCGGGGGCAAGCTGCACGCGCTGTGGTGGGACACGCGTCTCGACTCGTGCTACAGCCCGATGCGTCCGGTCGGCAACTGCGCCGACGGCTCGACGGTGGCCGCGCTCGACATCTTCGCGACGAGCTCTCAGAACGCGGGAGCGACGTGGAGCACCGCCGTACGCGTCACGGACGTGACGTCGAACGGTAACTACGAGCAATTCGCCGTCCGGACGATCCCGTTCGCCGGCGACTACCTCTGGATCAGCTCGGTCGGCGACTTCTCGTACGGCGTCTGGACGGACTGGCGCGACACGAAGGCCGGCGACGACCAGCGCGAAACGGAGACCGGGAGCAACGACGCCGCGGACGTCTTCCAGTGCCGCACGATGACGGCCAGCAGCGCCTGGACGAGCGACACGTGCCCGAGGGACGGCGGCCTCGACCAGAACATCTACGGAGGCCAGACCCCGTAACGAAAACTGGGGCTAAAGGTGGGTCGCAATTTCGCCGATAGAGGGAGCGACCCACCTCCCCACCCCCTCGAAACGGCGCCTCCCCCAGGTGCCGTTTCTTTTTGCCGGGGGAACCGAGGTTCCCCGGGACCCCCTCCTGCGCCTGGCGGGTTGTTGGGCGTGGCTCCGGCGCGAGCGCGGTCGCGCCTCCGCCGGCTGAGGGTTGCGCGTGCCTGTTGCCGAGGGTCGCCGAAGCGTGGCGCGCCCGCGGGTGCAAGAAACGTGCATCCGCAGGCGCGTGAGTTCGCGGCTACGCCAAAACCACCATGCCTTGGGCGACGGCTAAGAGCGCTCTCTGCTCTTAGACGGCGCCCCGAACACACGCGGGGCGGGATGCACGCCTTTCGCACCCCGACCCGCGCAGCAGGGCCAGCCGCCGAGCACCCCTCCATGAACAGCGAAGGGGCCGGCTTGGCCGGCCCCTTCGCTGCGTACCTAGACCCCGACCGAAAGCGGCAGCTTTCGTTCGGAGCCGACTACATCATCCCGCCCATGTCCGGCATGCCGCCGCCGACACCGGCGCCGGCCTTCTCGGGCGCCTCGGCGACGATCGCCTCGGTGGTGAGGATGTTCTTCGCGATCGAGGCGGCGTTCTGCAGCGCCGAGCGGGTGACCATGGTCGGGTCGATGATCCCGGCCTTGACCAGGTCCTCGACCTCGCCGGTCTCGACGTTCAGGCCCTGGCCCTTCGCGGCCGTGCGGACCTGGTTGATCACGACCGAGCCCTCCAGGCCCGCGTTCTGCGCGAGCTGGCGGAGCGGCTCCTCGAGCGCCCGGACGATGATCGACGCACCGGTCCGCTCGTCGCCCTCGAGGCCGTCGAGCTTGATCGCCTCGACCGCGTTGAGCAGGGCGACGCCGCCGCCCGGCACGATGCCCTCCTCGAGGGCCGCACGGGTTGCCTGCAGCGCGTCCTCGACGCGGTGCTTCTTCTCCTTCATCTCGGTCTCGGTCGCAGCGCCGACCTTGACGACCGCAACGCCGCCGGCCAGCTTGGCCAGCCGCTCCTGCAGCTTCTCGCGGTCGAAGTCGGAGTCGGTGTTCTCGATCTCGGACTTCAGCTGCTTGATCCGCGACTTGATCCCCTCGGGATCGCCGGCACCGTCGATGATCGTCGTCGTGTCCTTGTCGATCACGACGCGGCGGGCCTTGCCGAGCTGCGAGAGCTTCGTGTTCTCGAGCTTGAGGCCCATCTCCTCGGTGATCACCTCGGCGCCGGTCAGGATCGCGATGTCCTCGAGCATCCGCTTGCGGCGGTCACCGAAGCCCGGCGCCTTGACAGCGACGGCGGTGAACGTGCCGCGCAGCTTGTTGACGACGATCGTCGCGAGCGCCTCGCCCTCGACGTCCTCCGCCACGATCAAAAGCGGACGACCGGCCTGGATCACCTGCTCGAGCACCGGCAGCAGGTCCTTGACGGCTCCGACCTTCTGGTTTGCGACCAGGATGAACGGATCGTCGAGCACGGCCTCCATCCGCTCGGCGTCGGTGATCATGTACGGCGACAGGTAGCCCTTGTCGAACTGCATACCCTCGGTGAACTCGAGCTCGAGGCCGAACGTCTGACCCTCCTCGACATTCACGACGCCGTCCTTGCCGACCTTCTCGATCGCGTCGGCGATCACGTCGCCGATCTCGCGCTCACGCGACGAAATCGTCGCCACGCGGGCGATGTCTTCCTTGCCGTTGATCTCCACCGACTGCTTCTTGAGATCCTCGACCACGGCGTCGACGGCCGACTCGATGCCCCGCTTGAGGCCCATCGGGTTGGCGCCCGCGGCGACATTCTTCAGGCCCTCGCGGACGATCGCCTGGGCGAGCACAGTCGCCGTCGTCGTGCCGTCACCGGCGACGTCGTTCGTCGCGGTGGCGACCTCACGCACAAGCTGCGCGCCCTGGTTCTCGAACACGTCCTCGACCTCGATCTCGCGTGCGATCGTGACGCCGTCATTCGTGATCGTCGGCGCGCCGAACTTCTTGTCGAGCACGACATACCGCCCCTTCGGGCCAAGCGTCACCTTGACCGCATCCGCGAGCGTGTTCACGCCACGCTCGAGAGCGCGCCGCGCATCCTCATTGAACTTCAGCT
>VAWW01000008.1:96974-166402 GCA_005884575.1 Actinomycetota bacterium | reverse complement strand
GGCTGACCGCGGCCGCCGGCGCTCGGGTGCTGGAGGCGGGCGGGAACGCCGTGGACGCCTGCGTGGCGGCCGCGTTCGTCTCGTGGGTGGCCGAATCGCCCCTGACCGGTCCGGGCGGCGGCGGCTTCATGCTCGTCCACAGCGGCGCCGACTGCCGGTCGCGTCTGTACGACTTCTTCGTGGCCGTGCCCGGCGCGGGGGCGCAGGGCGCGGCGGCGCCGATGGAGGAGATCGACGTCGTCTTCGAGGCGGACAGCTCCCAGGTCTTCAGTGCCGGGGACGGCTTTGGGGCTCGAGACGGCGCACCGGGCGCACGGCTCGCTGCCGTGGGCGGAGCTGGTGGGGCCGGCCGTCGAGCTGGCGCGGGGTGGGGTGGAGCTGACGCGGCCGCAGGCGTACCTGCACGCGATTCTCGATCTGATCCTGAGGCACTCGCCGGAGAGCCGCGAGATGTACGGCGGCGAGGGGCGGCTTGTCGCGGGCGATCGGTTGGTCTTGACCGATCTGGCCCGCACGCTGGAGCGAATCGGCAAGCGCGGCGCGAAGGAGCTCTACGGCGGCGAGACCGGGAAGGCGCTGGTCGCGCACGTGAAGGCGAACGGCGGCCTGATCACGCGGCGCGATCTCTCGGAGTACCGAGTCGTCCGCCGCCGCCCGGTCACCGCGGAGTACCGGGGCCACGAGTTCCGCTCGAATCCGCCGCCGTCGTCGGGCGGCGTGTTGATCGCGTACGGCCTGCGGGCGCTGGAGCCCCGCAACGGGAGCCCCGGCTCGGCGGAGGCGATGGCCGCGGTCGCGGAGGCGATGCGAGCGCAAACCGAGCTGCGAGGCGGAGCGTTCGTGTCGGCGCTGTACCGCGGCGGCCTGGCAAAGCGGCTGCTGTCCGGAACGACACACATCTCGGTGGTGGACGGCAACGGCGATGCAGCAAGCCTGTCGTCGTCGCTGGGCTCAGGCTCGGGAGTAGTGGTGCCGGGCACGGGCATCCACCTGAACAACATGCTGGGCGAGTACGACCTAGCGGGCCCGTCGAAAGCCGGCTCGCGCCTGACGTCGATGATGGCCCCGTCGGTGGTGCTGCGAGAGGGCCAACCGCGCCTAGTCGTAGGCAGTGCAGGCTCAGCGCGGTTGCGCGGAGCGATCATGCAAATCGTCGTGAACGTGGTGGGCCATGGCCTGGGAGTGGAGGAAGCGATCGAAGCGCCGAGGGTCCATCTGGAAGAAGAAGTGCTGCATGTCGAAGGCGGCGTCGAGCCGGGCGAGGTCGCGCGCCTGGAGCAAATGGGCTGGGAGCTCGTGAAGTGGCGCCGCCGAAACCTGTTCTTTGGCGGAGTCGCAGCAGTAGAAGTCGCCGAAGACGGGGCGCTGGCAGCAGCCGGCGACCCCCGCCGAGGCGGCGCGGGAGTCGTAGTCGAATGAGACACCCTCTGTCAACCTCGGTGTGGTCAGGCGGCTTGTGCGAGCTGTTGGAGGGCGCGGTTGCGGTTGGCGGTGTGGACGGCTTCGTCGTAGGCGACGTCCTTTTGCAGGCAGTGCCAGAGCACTTCGAGCCAGCGGTTGGCGAGCGCGCGGAGCGCTGCGTTGTGGCCTTTGCCGGTCGCTCGTCTCTGGTTGTAGAACTCGCGTGCCCAGGGCGAGGTGCGCAGGCTGCAGAAGGCCCATTGCTGGACGGTGTCGCCGAGGTGGCGGTTGTAGGCGAGCCGGCAGCTGACGACGAACTCGCTTTTGCCGGAGCGGCGGGTGACGGGCGCTTTGCCGGCGTAGCATTGGAGCGCGTTCGGCGACTCGAATTGGTGGGGATGGTCGCCGATCTCGCCGGCGACCCTGGCGGCGAGGCGGTCACCGAGGCCAGGAAAGCTCAGGTAGACCTCGCCGCCAGGGAAGCTCTGTCCCCGCTCGTCCTCGCGCGGCTGCTTGGCTCTGCCCCGGTGGGGCGCGCCGAGCAGCAGCTCACCCATCCGCCGCTCCCAGCTTCTGCGCTGCTTGCCGATTGCGAGCAGCTGGGACGCGCTGAGCCGGATCGTGTCGGCCTTGGCGCGGACGAGGTAGGCCCGCGGCTGGAACTGGTCGGCTGCGAGCGCTTGGACGACTTTGTCGGCGAAGCGCTCCGGCCAGCCGTGGCGGGACTCGCGGGCGAACGCGACCAGCTCGTCGCGCGATGCGGTCAGCAGCGCCTCAGCGCTCGGCCAACGCTCGAGCAGACGCAGGAAGCTTGGCGCGCCGAGATCGGCACCGGCGATTTCGAGCGCAGCCGGAAAGGTCGCGATCAGCTCTTGGCGCAGCCGGTTCAGCAGCCGCCGCTCGTCCCTCGCGGCTCGCTCGTCGTCTCGCGCGATTGCCCGGAGCTCGCCGGCGATCTCGCCGTGGGGGATCACTGGCCGCAGCCGCTCGAAGCGATCCAGCGCGAGCAGGCAGGCGATCCGCGCGTCCTCGGTGTCGTCCTTCTTGCGCGCCGGCCCACGCCGGCGGGCGACGAGATCCGGGTTGACCGGCACGACGACGTAGCCGGCGTCCAAGAGCCGCTCGACCAGCAGCCCGTGCCGCATCTCGAGCACCACCCTGACCTCGGCCGCCTCAGGCTCGAGCACCGCGATCCGCTCAACGAGGGCGTCGACCGCCTTCGGCGAGTGCTCGACCCGGCGCACGTCGAACACGCCCTCTCCCGGCCGCCCCAGCGCGACCGGGTGGAACTCCTCCGACCAATCGATCCCGACGGCGAGCACGCAGCCCCCTCTCAATCGAAAAAGAGCAACAACAGGCTGGAAACGCGGCGCCGTGCTGATGGACCAGTCCTCGCGGGACGACACCCTCGTGGGCGTCGGGCCTCCCGGAGCCACCCCCGCGGGCGCCGTCTCACCTCAGTCCTCACGGGACAAGCGTCCGAAGCGCTCCACGGGGAGAAACTCCATGGAAGCGGAGCGTAGAGCCATCAGCGTCCGAATCCGCCGAGCAAAACCGGGCGACGCAGAAGCGCTGACAGCACTCGCGGACGAAGTAAGCAGCGAACCGGAAGGCTGGCTGATCTCAACAGACGGCGAGTGGCGAAGCCCAGCCGACGAGCGCCGCTACCTGAAAGCCCTACGCCGCTATCCGCATGCCGCAGTCTTCGTAGCGGAAGCAGAAGACGGGAAGCTGGTAGCGCGCCTGTCGCTGGCGAGAGACACGCATCCAGCATCGTCGCATGTAGCAGACCTAGGCCTGATGGTCGCGAAACCCAACCGAGGCCAAGGCATCGGGACGGCGTTACTGGACACAGCAGCCGGCTGGGCGCGAGCCAACGGCGTCCGAAAGCTAGAGCTGCATGTCTTCCCGTGGAACGAACCAGCGATCAAGCTGTACGAAAAATTCGGCTTCGAACGAGAAGGCTTCAGAAAGGGCCACTACCAACGAGCCGGCGAGGACGTGGACGCGATCCTGATGGCGTTCCGTGTCTAGACCGCGAGCAGGCGCAGGCCGGGCACGCGTTCGAAATCTCGCGCGCTGCCGGTGACGAGCCCGAGTCCGTACGTGAGAGCGGTTGCCGCGATCCAGAGGTCGTGGTTCCCGAGCACGCGACCGGCGGCGGAGAGCTCGGCCCAGATCTCCGCGTGAACACGCGCGACCGGTTGCGTGATCGGGATCGCCTCGATGCCTGCGAGCAGATGCTCGACGAACGCACGCCGCTGTGTCCGCCGTGCGCCGGTCGCCCGGTGGACGCCGTGCAGGAGCTCGCTCACGGTGATGACGCTGATCGCGCGCGGCTCGTCGCCCGCGCTCCTGCCTGCACCCTCGTCGCCCCGCTCGGGCGCAACGAGCACGTCGGTGTCGATCAGGACGGCCAGGGCTCTCTGGGCGCCTCGACCTCGCGCCGGATCGCAGCCAGGTCGACCGCGAACTCGTCGTCGACGCGCGGCGCCGATGCGACCAGCTCCCGGAACCGATCCGCCGAGAGGAAGCGTGCGCGGGGCGGCCCGATCACGGCCACGGGCGCACCGGCGCGCGTGATCTCGATCTCCTCGCCGTCGAGCACGCGGTTGAGGAGCTCGGAGAAGGAGCGCGCCGCATCGGTGGCGGAGAGGCGAGGCACTGACTCGAGCCTATCAGATAAATCGGATTTGGCGTCCGCTTTCGCCGCCGCCGCCGCCCTGAGACAATGCGGCTGCGGGCGTCTATTCGAGATAGGCCGGGCTGGCCACGCCCGGAGCCGGCAAGACCTACGCCGGCGCGCAGCTGATCGTCCGGCTGATGCGTCTCGGCCGGCGCGTCGGCGTAACGCCGACGAGTCATAAGGCGATCCACAACCTCGTCGCCGAGATCGAGACGGCCGCGCGCGAGGAGCGGTTCACGTTCCGCGGGCTGAAGAAGGGCGACGCGTACGACAGGCCGTTCGTGACGACCTCGGGGAACCAGGCGCATTTCTCCGAGCCGGACGAAGACGTATTGCTGCTCGCCGGCACCGCCTGGCTCTTCGGGCGGGACGACATGGAAGGCGTCGTCGACACGCTGTTCATCGACGAAGCGGGTCAGGCGTCGCTCGCGGACGCGCTCGCGCTCGGGACCTGCGCGCGCAACGTCGTCCTGCTCGGCGATCCGCAGCAGCTCGGCCAGGTGTCACAGGGGATTCATCGGGACGGCGCCTCGGCGTCGGTACTCGAGCATCTGCTCGGCGACGAGGACACCGTTCCGCCCGACCGCGGGCTTTTCCTCTCGCGCACGTGGCGGATGCGCCCGGATGTGTGCCGCTTCATCTCCGAGACCTCGTACGAGGGGCGGCTCCACTCGGTCCTCGCGTGCGAGCGGCAGCGGATCGACTCGCCGGGCCTGTCCGGAACGGGTCTTCGCTGGCTTCCGGTAGTGCACGAGGGGAACCGAGGCTCATCGGTCGAGGAGGCCGACCGGATCGCGGCCGAGCTCGAGCGATTGATCGGCGGGACGTTCACGGACTGCGACGGACGGGAGCGTCGACTCGGCTGGAACGACGTGCTCGTCGTCACGCCGTACAACGCCCAAGTGCGGTGCCTGCGGCGGCGGCTCGGCCCGAACGCGCGGATCGGCACAGTGGACAAGTTCCAGGGCCAGGAGGCGCCCGTCGTCTTCTTCTCAATGGCGACTTCGAGCGGCGAGGACCTGCCGCGTAACCTCGAGTTCCTGTTCTCGCGCAACCGCCTGAACGTGGCGATCTCGCGTGCGCAGTCGCTCGCCGTGCTTGTCGCGAGCCCGAAGCTGCTGGAGATCCACTGCCGCACGATCGAGCAGATGCGGATGGTGAATGCGCTCTGCCGATTCGTGGAGGAGGCTGCGTGACTCAGCCGGCAGGCATCACGACGCTGGCGGCGCTCGCAACTTGTCGGAGAGTGTGCGGTACTCAATCGGCCATCAGCTTGTCCCTCGTTCGGCCGGCGGCTTCCTTCATCGCGATCAGATGATCCAGCGACGCGACGACGAGCTCGTGGCCTCGGATCGTGACGCGCGTTCCGTCTGCTCTCAGGCGTTCGTACGGCGGCGCTCCGGGCGGATCGGAAATGACGACTTTCAATACGTGACGCCGTCCGGACGCGGGCGTAGGGTCACGCCGACGTGAAGCTCGGGCGCAACGACACTTGCCCGTGCGGCTCCGGCCGCAAGGTCAAGCGTTGCTGCGGCGTCGACGCGCTCCGCGATCTGGCCCGACTCCGCGTGGAGACGGCAGAAGAGCTCTTCGAGCTCGCGCTCAACTTCCCGCGCTACCGGCCCCGCACGGAGGAATTCGACGCCTGGGCGCGGGCGGCTCCGGACGAGCCGACCGACGAGGCGATCGAGCAGGGACTGTCGGCGCTCGACCCGCCGGAGCGGGAGCGGATTCTCGCCGGCTTCGCGAGTGAGCATCCCCGTGTCTGGGAAGGCGTGTTAGCCGACTTCGGGAACGACGCGCTCGCCGCAGAGATCGTGCTCAAGGGCGCCGTCGTCGCGGGTGTCGCCGAGCGGCTCCGGCCCTGGGACGAGGCATTTCCGCTGCTCGAAGACGGAGACGAGGAGGTAGACCCGATCGTCGCGCTCGCGTCGTCGATCCGTGCGACGGACGTCTGGAGCGTGATCGAAAGCGGCGAGACGGCCGAGGCGCTCGACGCAATACCGGACGAGCTGGACGACGGGGAGTACGAGCGGCGGTGGACCGAGGTGCTCGACCTCGAGCTGCGAAACCGGTGGACGGCGTGGCACGACGAGCGGCTCGACGTCCTCGTGGCGCGAGTGCGCGAGTCGCTGCCCGACCCCGACTTTCCGGTCGCTTCCTCGAGCGTGCTGGCCGCGTGCGACCAGCTCGACGCTCTCCGTCAGCGGCTCGCGGCCGCGCTCCTTTCCGACTCGCTCGATCGGATCTACGCGACGGCGTAATCCCCAGCTCGCCTGTGGAGAGATCGACGCAGTTTTGCCACAGACGACCCGTGATCGCCGTGTCAAGCTCGCTGCATGCTCGACGACTCGACTGCGCGCGATCTCGCGCTTGCAATCTCGCTCCAGTTCGAGGGCGACGACATCCCATTGCTCGCGCCGCTCGCGGACGCTTCGCTCGTCTGGCTCGACGACAAGGAACGCTCCTGCATCGCGACACCGATCGTCGAGACGCTCTGGACGCGGGAGCTTCGCGAGGACATCGAGCTCGGACTCGACGCAGCGGCCGAGCGGTGGGTGCGCGTCCGCCGCCGTCTCGGCGCCGCGCGCGCGGACCTCGACCGCGGGCCGCGCGACAGCCGCCTTGCCCGGGCCGTCGTCGACCAGGCCGCCGACCAGCTGGCCGGCGAGAGGCAGCGGCCGCTGTGCTGCCTGCTCTGCGTCGAGGAAAGTCTCGAACGCGCACCTGCGGCGGAACGGCGAGCGAGGGTTCTCGCGGTTGCGCGCATTGCCGGCCACGCGGCGGCGCTTCCGGACACGGACGTGCGCGCCGCCGTGGTCGCGGCAGGCGTGCAGCGAACGTCGCCGGCGCTCGTGCTCGCCACGGAAGGGCGCCGCGCCGCGGTCCACGGATGGCTTCGGCGGATTGCAATGCTCGGCGCGTCGTCGCTCCCTGCGACCTCAGCCGCTCTGCTCGAGCTTCTCGACGATCCGGCCGACGACGTGTGGCTCGCGGCGATCGATGGTCTGGTCGCGCGGCTCGACGCTGCCTGGAACTGAGTGCGCCGACCTACGATCCGCCAGATTTACGCGCTCGCCGCCGCGCTCTGCGCCAAGGTCGACGAGCCCTGGCCCGAGACCTTCGACAATGCGTCCGAGCTGATCGAGCGGGTCCGGACCGAGATCGGTCACCCCGAGCCGCGTCTCGAGGACTGCATCTACCGCGGCCGCCCGAAATGGCAGCGCCGGCTCGACCGCGAGCTGCACGACGAGATCCTCGACGAGCTGCTCGCACCCCGAAGGAGGAAGGCCGCTCCGCTAAGGTGACCACGTATACTGGTCACATGGCCGAGCGGTCGATCCCGGCGAGTCAGTTCAAGGCGCAGTGCCTAGCGCTGCTGGACGAGGTCGCGGAGACGCGACAGCCGCTCGTCGTCACCAAGCGCGGCAAGCCTGTCGCGAAGGTCGTGCCGGCCGAGGAGCCGCGCAGCCTGATCGGCACGGTCAAGTTCCTCGTCTCCGACGAGGAGCTGATCAAGCCGCTCTACGAGGACTGGGAGCCCGACTGGCCGGAGTGATCGTCCTCGACACCCATGTCTGGCTCTGGTGGCAGGTCGTGCCGCGCAGGCTCTCGCGGCGGGCTGCGCGGGCGATCGAGCGGGCCGACCGGATCGGGGTGTCGACCTTCACGGTCTTCGAGCTCGCCGACCTCGCCGAAAGGCGGCGCATCGAGCTCGACGCCCCGGTGCGCACGTGGATCCGGGAGGCCCTAGCACGCAGCGGCGTGGACCCTCTGCCGCTGACGGCCGAAATCGCCGTCGACGCGGCGCAGCTTCGCTTCGCGGCCGATCCGTTCGACCGCGTGATCTACGCAACGGCACGCGCGGAGGATGCGCAGCTCGTAACGCGCGACGAGCGTCTCCGGGCGTTCGACCCCCAGCGAACGGTGTGGTAGAGCACGCGTCGGAATGAAGGTCGCTCTCGTCACCGGCGCGAACACCGGCATCGGTCTCGCCATTGCGCACAGGCTGCTCGACGACGGGTTCGCGCTCGGCTACGCGACCCAGGGCGACGACGACCGGCACAAGGGACCGCTCGACGAGCTCCGCGCCAAGGGCGACGTCGCCTGGGTCTACGGCAACCTCTCCGACCCGGCGACGCCGCAGAAGCTCGTCGACGGCGTGATCGACGAACTCGGGCGGATCGACGTGCTCGTCAACAACGCCGGGCTCTCGACAGCGAAGCCGTTCTTCGAGTTCACCGTCCAGGACTTCGACCTCACCTTCGCCGTCGACGTTCGGGCTGCGCTCCTGCTCTCGCAGCTCGCCGCCGGGCACATGCGGAACAACGGCGGAGGGTCGATCGTCAACATCACCTCCGTTCACGAGCACATCCCGCGGCCCGACTTCGCGGTCTACGCATCCGCCAAGGCGGCGCTCGGGATGCTCACCCGCTCCGCGGCGCTCGAGCTCGCCGCGCACAACATCCGCGTCAACGCCGTCGCGCCCGGCGTGATCGCGACCCCGCGCAACGAAAAGGACGCCGAGAGCCTCAACCCCGAGGTGCCGCTCGGCCGGCCGGGGAAGCCAGAGGAGGTCGCGGCGCTCGTCTCCTGGCTCGTCTCCAACGAGGCCGCTTACGTGACCGGATCGAGCTACGTCATGGACGGCGGGATGATCCAGCAGGTCGTGAACGTCCCGGCCTGATCGGCTTCTAATCCGGGAGCGTCAACGCGACTCGTCGTACGGCAGCGCTGGTCGATCCCCGGATCTCAGGCCGCCCGATCATGCGGTCCTGAGGCATTTCTACAATGACCTTCCCGTGCCCGAAGCGCCGTTCGTCCACCTCCACGTCCACTCCGAGTACTCGATCCTCGACGGGGCTTGCCGCATCCCCGCGCTTGCCGCCCGCGCCGCCGAGTTCGAGATGCCAGCGGTGGCGCTCACCGACCACGGCTCCCTCGCCGGCGCCATCGACCTCTACAAGGAGACCGCCAAGCAAGGCATCAAGCCGCTGCTCGGCTGCGAGGTCTACGTCGCGGACGACCGCCGCGCGCTCCAAAAGGGCTACGCGCACCTCACCCTCCTCGCCGAGGACAACGCCGGCTACGCCAACCTGATCCAACTTTCCTCGCTCGGCTACCTCGAGGGCTACTACTACAAGCCGCGCGTCGACTGGGAGCTGCTCGAGCAGCACTCCTCCGGGCTCGTCGCGCTCTCCGGCTGCCTCTCCGGCCGCGTCTGCAAGGCGCTCGAGGAGAACCGCTCCGCCGACGCCGAGGCCGAGCTCGACCGGCTCGCGCAGATCTTCGGCCGCGACTCGGTCTACGTCGAGCTCCAAAACGCGCACCTCGAGCTCCAGCAGCGGATCCTCCCGCAGCTCACGGCGCTCGCCCACGCGCGCGGCGTCCCGACCGTCGCGACCGGGGACGTGCACTACCTCCGGCACGAGGACGCACGCGCGCACGAGGCGCTGCTGTGCATCCAGTCGGGCGACTCGTTGCGCAACCCGAACCACTGGAAGTTCGACACCGACCACTTCTACTTCAAGTCGCCGCAGGAGATGGCCGCCGACTTCCCCGGCAACGAGGATGCGGTCCGCCGCACGCTCGAGGTCGCGGAGCGCTGCAACGTCTCGATCGAGCTCGGAGTGATCCGCCTGCCGCACTTCCCTGTGCCCGACGGCCGCGACGCGTTCGACTACCTCGTCGAGCTCTGTGAGCGCGGTCTCGAGCGCCGCTACGGCAAGTCGACGCCCGAGCTCCAGGATCGCCTCCGCTTCGAGCTGAAGACGATCAAGGAGATGGGCTTCGCCGACTACTTCCTGATCGTTTGGGACTTCATCGGCTTCGCGAAGCGGAACCACATCCAGGTCGGGCCGGGCCGCGGCAGCGCCGCCGGCTCGCTCGTCGCGTACTCGCTCGAGATCACCGACATCGACCCGATCAAGTACGACCTGCTGTTCGAGCGCTTCCTCAACCCGGGGCGCAAGTCGATGCCGGACATCGACATCGACTTCGCCGTCGACGGCCGCGAGCGCGTCATCAACTACGTGACCGAGAAGTACGGCCGCGACCGGGTCGCGCAGATCATCACCTTCGGGACGATGGCCGCGCGCGCGGCGGTGCGCGACGCGGGCCGTGTGCTCGAGGTGCCGTACGGCGTCGTCGACAAGATCGCGAAGCTGATCCCGGAAGGCCCGGGGCAGAGCCTCGACGCGTGCTTGAAGCCCGGGCAGGAGCTGAAACAGCAGTACGACACGGATCCGATCGCGCGCGAGATCGTCGACCTCGCGAAGCCGCTCGAGGGGCTCGTCCGCCAGGACTCGATCCACGCCGCAGGAGTCGTGATCGGCGCCGAGCCGCTGACGAATCTCGTCCCGCTGCAGCAGAAGGGCAGCGACCAGGAGCTCGTGACGCAGTTCAAGATGGGCGACGTCGAGGGCTCGTCGGCGGCGGCTTCGACGTGACGAAGATCCCGCTCGACGACCGGAAGACGTACGAGATGCTCGCGCGCGGTGAGGCGACCGGGGTCTTCCAGTTCGAGTCATCGGGGATGCGCGAGGCGCTGCGGCAGGTGAAGCCGACGGTGTTCGAGGACCTGATCGCGCTCGTCGCGCTCTACCGGCCGGGCCCGATGGCGTACATCCCGGTCTACGCGCGCCGCAAGGCCGGCACGGAGCCAGTCACCTACCTGGACGAGCGGCTGAAGCCGCTGACGAGCGGGACGTACGGCATTTGCATTTACCAAGAGACCTACATGGAGATCGCCAAGCAGCTCGCGGGCTTCTCCCCGGCCGAAGCCGATGATCTCCGCAAGGCGATCGGCAAGAAGGACCACAAGCTTATGGCCTCACTGAAGAGCAAGTTCCTCGAGGGCTGCGCCGAGCACGGCGTCACGCGCAGCAGCTGTGGGCCGACATGGAGCAGGCGCAGGACTACTCGTTCAACTAGTCCCACGCCGCCTGCTACGCGCTGATCGCATACCGCACCGCGTACATGCGGGCGAATCACGCGCGCGAGTACATGGCGGCGCTGATTTCCTCCGAGATGAACACGAAGGACCGCGTCCCGTTCTACGTCAACGCGTGCGACGTGCTCGGGATCGAGGTGCTGCCGCCGGACGTTAACCACTCGCAGCTCGACTTCGCGGTCGTCGAGGGGAAGATCCGCTTCGGTCTGAACGCGGTGAAGAACGTCGGCGAGTCGGCGGCGCTCGCGATCGTCCGCGCGCGCGACGAGGGCGGGCCGTTCACGTCCATCTGGGACTTCACCGAGCGCTGCGACGCCCAACTCGTGAACAAGCGCGCGCTCGAGTCACTCGTCAAGTGCGGCGCGCTGGACGGGCTCGACCACGCCCCGCGCATGGGCATGGTCCACTGCCTCGAGCAGGCGCTCGCCTGGGGCCAGAAGCACCAGGCCGACCGGCTGGCGGGCCAGGGCTCGATCTTCGACCTCGGGGAGCCGTCCGACGACAAGCCCCGGCACCATCCGACGATCCCGCCGGGGGAGTACGAGAAGGGCGAGCTGCTGAAGCTCGAGAAGGAGACGCTCGGGCTCTACGTCTCCGAGCATCCGCTCGCGGCGATGCGCGAGCAGCTGCGGCGCAGGTCCGACTGCACGCTCGCGGAGCTCGAGCGGCGCCGTGACGGCGAGGTCGTCACCGTGGGCGGGATCGTCGCGGGGCTGAAGCAGATGACGACGAAGAAAGGCGAGCCGATGGTCTTCGCAACGCTCGAGGACGTCACCGGCGACGCCGAGGTGATCGCGTTCAACTCGGTCTACGCACACGCGCGCGAGTTACTGGTCCCCGACCGGATCCTGATCGTCAAGGGCCGGATCGACCACAAGCAGGCGGGGGAGACGAAGCTGATCGCGATCGAGGTGTCCGCGTTCGAGGCCACGCCCGAGAAGAAAGAGGTGCGGCTGAAGGTCGACGCGCGGATCGCGCAGGCCGGCCTGATCCGCGAGCTCGGCGACCTCGTGCGGCGCTACCCGGGCGAGTCGCCGGTGCTCGTCGACCTGCAGATGACCGACGGCTGGCGCAACCTCACCCTCGGGCCGAGGGTGGAGCCGATCTCGGACTTCTTCGCCGAGGCGAGGCAGCTCCTCGGGGAAGCCGCCGTCGCGTGAGGATCGGCTCGCACGCCACGGTCCTCCTCGTCGAGGACGTGGCGCGCGCGACCGCGTACTACCGGGACAGGCTGGGCTGCGACGTCGCGCAGTACGAGACGCTGCCCGAGCACCACGCCTACGCGGAGCGCGACGCGCGCCGAGCTCGCCGAGCGCGGCGCGGATCTGCTCGGCCCGCCGGTGGAGCAGGGCTACGGGATGTACGACTTCCGCGTCCGGGACCCGGACGGCTACATCCTCGCGTTCGGCCGGTCGCTCTAGGCGCGATGTTTAGCTAGCCAAAAGCAGGACACAAACGGCCTCGGCACAGAGAGGGCTGGTCTGAGCCCTCGCCCATACGACCGGAGGAGAACCACATGGCAGCATCCGACACCGCTGAGCGGCCGCGTGCGACTGCGCCGTCCAGCATGACTCGCCGGACTCCCGACGAGACGAAGCTCTCGCTCAAGACGACCGAGTTCTGGGCGATGCTCGGCGTCATCGCGGCGATCCTGATCGCCTCGGCCGTGTCCGACTCGCTCAACGACGTCCGCGCCTGGACGCTCGTAGCGGCGGTCTCGATCGGCTACATGCTCAGCCGCGGGCTCGCCAAGTCGGGCACGAAGTACGCCGGCGCCGAAGACCTGCTCAATCGCGACAACCGCTAGCACTCGAAGCCGAGGGTCGGCTCTCACGGGCCGGCCCTCGACGATCGCGCGACTAGCCCGCGAGCCCCTTCGCGCGCAGCTCCTCGCGCGCCGCGTCGGTCTTCTCCAGCCCGTCGAGGCCCATCCCGCGCAGGATCTCCGGCGCCTTCGTGAACTGGATGTCGCGATAGCCGACGACCTCGATCTGGTTGCCCCACGGGTCGTGGAAGTCGAGCCGCCTCCCCGGCTTCACGGCAACGCCAGCTTCGGTCAGTGCCGCGCGGACGGCCTCCTTGTCGTCGACGACAAGGCCGAAGTGGCGCGCTGCGTCCGGCGGCTGGCGGCGCGGCGTCGCGAGGGCGAGGAACTGGTCGCCCATGTCCACGAACGCCTGCCCTGCGCTGCGGCCGCGCAGCTCGAACTCGAAGAACTGCCCGTACCAGGCGAGCGCCTCGTCGATGTCGTCGACCTCGAGCGCGACGTGGTTGATCCCGAGCAGCCGGGCCACGCAGTGAGGCTACCGAAGCGTGCGGAACACGCGCAGCCAATCGTGCCGGATCCGCAGCTGCGCCGTGCGCAGCGAGATCGTCCCGTTGCACACCAGCCGGTGGAGGGCGTTCTCGAGCTTGTCCTTCTCGTGAAAGCCGGGCTTCGGCGACGCCGCCTCCGGCCAGAGGTTCTCGATCGCGTTCGAGCCGCCCAGCTCGAGGCTGATCAGATGGTCGACCTCGTACGCGCCGCCGTGGTGGCTGCCGGCGATGCCGTACTCGGTGAAGACGGCGCGCTTCACCCTGTCCGGCACGCTCCGCACCGAGCTCGAGTAGCCGGGGCGGCACACCTGCTTCGCGGTCACGCCCGAGAAGACGGCGCCCGGCGTGCAGGCTGAATCCTGGAGGCCGCGCGTCGCCTGGCAGACCCTGTTCGCCGCGCCCTGGCTCAGACCGGCGCTCGCGCCGACGCATCCCGCGACGGTCAGGACGGCTGCGGTCTGTCGAAATCGACGCATACACCCATAACACTCCAGGACACGTCTTTCTTCCGCGTCCTAAGGAATTCCTTACAACCGCTTAAGCTCGGTCTTAGACGCCACGATTAGCGTCGCCGCGGTGGGCAGGCGAGCCCTCCCCGGTCTCGCGGCCACGGTGATTGCGCTCATTGCGGCGAGCGCTGCAGTTGCCGCCAAGCCGCCGCCGCTTCCCTCGCGCGAGCTGCTGCTCGCCGACCAGGCGGCCTTCGGCGCCCTCACGGCCGACGGCCTAGAGCTGGCCGACGAACTCTGGTGGAAGCCGCAGCTCGGCTTCTACGCCGCCCGGCCCGACGGAGGTGGGCCCGAGCCGGTCGCCTACCTGTGGTGGACGTTCCCGCTCTTCGAGGCGAAGGCGGCCGCCGCGCTCGCCACTCCCACGCCGGCGAACAAGGCGGCGCTGAACGACTTCGCCGCCAGGGCGGAGAAGTACTGGGATCCGACGGCAGGCGGGGGCGTCGGTGCGTATTCCTCCTCGTACAACGCCCGGTACACCGGCAACCCGTACTTCGACGACAACGGCTGGTGGGGAATCGCGTACATGGACGCCTACGCCGCGACGAAGAACACCCGCTGGCTGAAGGACGCGACGAGGGGGCTGACATTCATCGACCGCTACGGCTGGGACGCGAAGGGCGGCGGCGGGATCTGGTGGGACTTCGGTCGCGAGAAGAAGACATCCGAGTCGCTCGCCGCGGGAACGCTCATCGCGGCGAAGCTCTACGCGGCCACGCGGACGTCGAAGTATCTCGCGATCGCGAAGAAGTACATCGCGTGGGCGGAGGCGCACACCCTCAACCCTCGGCAAGGCAACCTCTACGGCCGCAACGCGGCCGACGATACGGTGATGGACTACGTCGAGGGGATGATGATCTCCGCGCAAGTCAGCCTCTGCACCTCGACCAAGCAGACGCGGTACTGCACCCGCGCGCAGCAGCTGGCCGAGGCGTCGCTCGAGCAGTTTCCGATCCTGGCCGACTGGGCTCCCGAGACGGACGTGATCTACCTGCGCGGCCTGCTCGACCTCTACGCGAAGGATCGCAACCCGCGCTGGTACGCCGTCGTGTATGCGAACGCGCGGGCGGCGCGCGACAACGCGCGCGACGACGACGGGCTCTGGTCGAGGAAGTGGAACGGTGACTGGGCCTCGCCGCAGGGAACGCTCTATACGCACGCGGCGACGGTCCAGCTGTTCGCGTGGCTCGCCGGGGCCACGCCACCGGACGTCTGATCCGGCGCTGGAACCGCGCCTCGCGGTGCGGTGTAGTAGCCGCAGTGGAGGGCCGTCCACTCGAAGAGCGCGAGCTCGTGCTGCGTGCGCAGCGTGGGGACGCGCGCGCCTATGAGGAGATCGTGCGTACGCATCAACAGATCGCGTTCAGGGTCGCTTACCTCGTCACCGGCAATGCCGCCGAAGCGGAGGACGCCGCGCAGGAGGGGTTCATCAAGGCCTGGCGCGCGTTCGGCCGCTTCAAGCCGGAGCTGCCCGTGCGTCCGTGGCTGCTGCAGATCGTCGCAAACGAGGCACGCAACCGGCGCCGGTCGGCGGGCCGGCGCGCGCAGCTCGCGCTGCGGGCAGAGCGCGCCGCGCTCCCGGGGGCGACGGCTCCGTCCCCGGAGCACGCCGTCGTCGACGCGGCCGAGCGGCAGCGCCTCCTCGAGGCCCTCGACGGGCTTCCCGACGACGCGCGGCTCGTCCTCTCCTGCCGCTTCCTGCTCGGACTCTCCGAAGAGGAGACCGCCGCGACGCTCGACGTGAAGCGCGGAACCGTCAAGTCGCGCACCGCGCGCGCTCTCGACCGGTTGAAGGAGACGTATGAACGTGCCTGAGCTCGAGCGCGACCTCGAGGCCCTGGCCGCCGAGGTCGCATGGCCGCCGACGCCCGAGCTGCGGCTGCAGCTGGACCCGCGCCGCCGCCGGCGGTTCGTCGAAGGCCGTCGCGCGCTCGTGCTCGTCGTTGCCGTGCTGTTGCTGGCGCTGGCGGTGGCATTCGCAGTGCCGAGCGCCCGCACGGCGATCCTGCGCTTCTTCCACCTGCGGGGCGCGACGGTCGAGCTCGTCGACCGGCTGCCGCCGGCGCAGGAGCGGGACCTCGGAGCCGACCTGGCGAACCCGGTCAGCCTCGAGCAGGCCGAGCGCGACCTCGGCTTCCGGATCCTGCTGCCGCCGCACGCCGGCCGGCCGCCGGTCCACGAGTTCGCGCATACGGTCTCGATGCTGCTCGCCGCGCCGGAGCCCGTGCTGCTGACCGAGCTCCACGTCGGGAACGAGAACGGGCCCGGGATCCTCAAGAAGGTCGCCGGAATCGGATCGGGCGTCGAGTGGGTCGACGTCGGCGGCGATCCAGGCCTCTGGGTGCCCGGCGGACACGTCTTCTTCGGCCCGGGCGCGCCGGCCCGGATCGCCGGCAACGTCCTGCTCTGGGTGCACGGCGGAATCACGCTCCGCCTCGAGGGGAAGCACTTGGCGAAAAACGCCGCGATCCGATTCGCAAGCACGATCCGATGAGATCCCCCTCTATGGGGACATCCGGAAGGCCCCTCGCACCGAATTAACGGGTGAGATGGCGGCGGTAGAAGTTGAAATGGTCGAGGAGACCGAGACCGATCGGGTCGAGCGGTGGCGCGCCGACGAGCTCGAGCGCGCAGGCTACGCACCCGACACGGCTCACATCCTCTCGCTGCGGCCCGACGTCGACTTGCACGTCGCCGTCGGGTTGATCGAGCGGGGCTGCCCGCCCGCGCTCGCAGCCGAGATCCTCCTCTAGGACCACACCCGGCGGCGGGCGGTGGGCAAGATATGCCCCTGCTCGCCGCCGTACTCGCTCTCGCGTCCCTGGCCGGCGTCGACGTTCCCGCGCGCGGCGCGGGCCCGCCGACGCCTGACGCCGCTGGCGGCACGATCCGAGGCCGCGCGGCGCACGGCCGTACCCGATGTACTGTCCGCACGCCGCGCGGCGATGGCTCCCGCCCCCAGCGGCGTCCCAGGAACGCGAGAGTCTGAGGCACATGAATTTGATCGCAAGCATCCCTTCGCCGTCGAGCGGGATCGTCCATCTCGGCCCGCTGACGATCCACATGTACGGGTTGATGCTGCTGCTCGGCATCGTCGCGTGCGTCTGGCTGACCGGGATCCGCTGGGTGCGGATGGGCGGCGACTGGGATCTGATCTTCCGCGTCGCCGTCTGGGGCGTCGGCTTCGGGATCGTCGGCGCGCGCCTTTACCACGACATCACGAGCTGGAGCGAGGTGCCCGACCCGAAGTGGAAGGGGATCTTCGAGGTGTGGAAGGGGGGGCTCGGCGTCTGGGGTGGGATCGCGCTCGGGGTCGTCGTCGGCGCGATCGTCGTGCGGCGGTCCGGGAACAGCGTCCGGCTGATGATGGACGCGGTCGCGCCCGGGCTGCTCCTCGCGCAGGGGATCGGCCGCTGGGGCAACTGGTGGAACCAGGAGCTCTACGGCAAGCACACCGACCTGCCGTGGGCGCTGGAGATCCACGGCAAGGACGCGTCGCACCTGTACCACCCGACCTTCCTCTACGAGTTCATCTGGGACATCCTCGGCGTGGCGGTGCTGCTCTGGGTCGACCGGCGCTTCAAGATCCGGCGGCCGGGGCTGTTCGCGTTGTACGTGTCCTGGTACACGGCGTTCCGCACGTACGAGGAGACGCTGCGGATCGACCCGTCGAGCCATCTCTGGGGGCAGCGGCTCAACTTCTGGGTCTCGCTCGTGTGCTTCATCGCGTCGACGGCATTCTTCATCTGGTGGCAGTTCTTGCGCGGCCGGGAGCCCGGGGAGGCGCGGCCTGTTCGGGCGCGCCGGACCAAGCCCCAGCCCGTTCCGAAGGCCCCGGCGATGGCGATCCCGCGCCGCCGCGGCCGGCGCTGAGCCGACGGCCGTCCGCCGGCGCCGGTAGCGTTTGCGCCACATGATCGTGCGCGAGCTCGAGCTGGATCTCGACGCCTTCGAGGGCCCATTCGACCTGCTCCTGACGCTCGTCCTGAAGGACGAGCTCGACCTCTCGGAGATCGACGTCGCCGGGATTGTGGTCGCCTTCGTCGAGCGGCTCGCCGAGCGTGAGCGGCTCGACCTCGACGCCTGTGGGGAGTTCCTCGTGCTCGTTGCGGCGCTGCTCGAGCTGAAGGCGCGCGGCCTCTTCCCGGAGGAGGAGGCGGAGCTCGCCGAGCTCGAGCCGGAGGAGGCAGCGGAGGAGCTTGCCCGCCGCCTGGCCGAGTACCGGCGGATGAAGGAGGCGGCGGCCTGGCTCGCCGACCGGCTCGCGAGCGAGGGCGACCGCTACTTCCGCCTTGGCCCGGCGCCGCTCGCGCCGAAGCCCGAGCGGCGGCTCGCCGACCAGGATCCGGCGCAGCTGGCGGAGGTGATCCGCCTGCTCGCCGCCGAGCCGCCGACGCCGTCGCTCGCGCACATGGCGCTCCAGTTCCCGCCGGTGACGCAGTTCGTGGAGCGTTTCCGCGCGCTGCTGCGGCGCCGCAGCCGCATCGACTTCGACCAAGAGCTCGCCGGCCTCTCGCGCGTCGAGCAGGCGGTCGCGTTCCTGGCGCTGCTCGACCTGCGCCGCAACGGCGAGATCGCGATCGAGCAGGCGGCGCCGTTCGCGCCGATCAGGATTTCCCGCACCGACGTCGAAAGGGACAACTCGTGGACCGTCCGCTCCGCCTGATCTCGACGAATCCGGTCGACCAGCTCGCCCGCACGGTCGAGGCGCTGCTCGTCGTCGCGGCGGCGCCACTCGCGGTCGAGGAGCTCGCCGAGGCGACGCAGGACGACCCCGAGCGCATCCAGACCGCTCTGTCGCTGCTCTCGGACCGGTACCGCGAGGGCCGCAGCGGGATCGTGCTGGAGAAGGTCGCAGGCGGCTGGGCGTTCCGCGCCGCGCGAGAGGCGGGCGAGGCCTGCGGGCGGCTCTTCGAGAAGCCGGTGCAGCGGGGCCTCTCGCACGCGGCGCTCGAGACGCTCGCGATCGTTGCGTACCTCGGCCCGTGCACGCGGCCGGACATCGCGCGGATCCGCGGTGTCGCGGCCGATTCGGCGGTCGCGGGTCTCGTCGAGCGAGGCCTGATCGCCGAGGCGGGGCGGGACGACGGCGCCGGCGGGGCGATTCGCTACAAGACGACGCCGCTGTTCGAGCGCGTCTTCGGCCTCGAGAGCCTCTCGCAGCTGCCGCGCCTCGACGACCTCGGCGGCGACGTGGACACGATCCGCGAGCGCCTGCACGAGATCGCCGAGAAGCGACCGGCGTAGCGCGCGTCGCACTTTCGGCACAGAGTCGGCACACACCCGTACGCCCGACTCGCGTACCGTGTCTGCAGGGGCCCTTCGCGCCCCCAAGGGGGGATGAGCCCGGCGGCTCGGACCGGGCCGGTGTGGTCTGGTCCTACGGCTACTCGAGCACCGCTTGGGGTAAAGGCGCTGAGATGGTCTGGGCGGAGCGGTCATCTCTCGCGGTCGACCTCTGGCGCTACGGCGAGGACGAGCTGTGGAAGCGCGTCTTGACCCTGCCCGATCGAACGATGAACGAGATCGGCGAGCGCGCCGACCACCACCTCATGTACGGACCGGCAAATCGTGCGGGCGAAAGCATGCTGATCGCCAAGGCGCTGGCGCTTGCCGCTGTCGAGATTCTCGAAGATGAGTCCCGCCCGCTGAAGCGCACGCGCCGTCGCCCGAAGTCGGAGTTCCCCGGGCTACCTCGAGTCCGGAGTTGGATCGCGACGTACTGGCTCGATCGCCACGCCACCCGGGCACGCAAAGTCGTTCAGGCCGCCCGGCGGCGCGACTAGGCCGCCGCGACCTTCCGGCCGACGGCGTCGACCCAGTCGTAGCCGGGGACGCGCACTTGCAACGCGTCACGCAGCTTCGCCGCCGTGCGGCTGCGCTCGTACACCGTCGTCAGCTTCTCGGGCGCCACGAGGTGGGCCGCCGCCGCGAGCCGCAGCGCCGGGTCCGCCACTGGAAACCGGAGCGGCCGCGACTCGATCGCCTCCAGCTCGAGGTCCGGGTGCGACAGCGCCTCGGCGAACGCCTCCTCTGTCGAGTACTCGCGCACGTGCGTCGGATCGACCTGCCACCCGAGCGGGCCGCGGCGGAACCACCACGCCCGTGGGCCGCGCAGCAGCGTCGAAACGTAGAACCAGCCGCCGGGTCGCAACAGCCTCGCGATCTCCCGCGCGAGGGCCCGGTCGTCCGGCAGATGCTCGATCACCTGCGACGACGTCACCGCGTCGACCGACCCAGACGGGATCTCGTCCACGCGCGCAACGTCGCTGAGGATCGGCACGACCTTCCGCGACAGCCCTTCCGCCAGCGCGAGCGACGACCGCGAGAGGTCGACGGCATAGATCTTCTCGCCGACGAGCCCGGCCCGCTCGAGCGCGTAGAGGGTCGCGCCCTCGCCCGCGCCGAGGTCGGCGAGAACCCGCGGCGGCTCCGTCCGCGCCCGCTCCAGCAGCAGCCGCGGCATCTCCGCGGTCACGAAGTACCGTGAGCGCGCGTGCCGCCCTTGGCTCACAGGCGGCGGATGATCGCCTCGGCCTCGTCGCGGGTGAACGCGCGCAGCGTCTCGGTGTGCTCGGCCCCGGCGAAACGCGCGAGCCGCAACAGGATCTCGGCCGCGGTCGTGTCGTCGGGCGCCTCGAAGATCTCGACGACGTCGTACTGGCCGAGCGTGACGTAGACGCCGACGAGCTTCCCGCCCGCCTCCTCGATCTCGCGCTCGCCCTGGTCGACGCGCTCCCGCCACGCGGGCAGGCCGCTGATCCCCGGCGAGGTCCAGTTCATCAACGAGATGTAGTGCGGCACGAACCCGAATACTCCCATGTGTGCGCCTCAACGCCTATCTCGCCCGCGCCGGCGTCGCCTCCCGCCGGAAGAGCGACGAGCTGATCAAGGCCGGACGCGTCACGGTCAACGGCGAGCCCGGCCAGCTGAACACGTTCGTCGGCGCGGACGACCGGGTCGAAGTCGACGGGAAGCCGGTCGCGAAGCAGCGGCTCGCGTATCTGCTCCTCCACAAGCCGGCCGGCGTCGTCACGACCGCGCGCGACCCGCAGGGCCGCCCCACCGTCGTCGATCTCGTCGCCCACGAGTCTCCCGTCGTCCCGGTCGGCCGGCTGGATGCTGACACGACCGGCGCGCTGCTGCTGACGAACGACGGCGAGCTCGCGCACCGGCTCGCCCATCCCCGCTACGGCGTCGAGAAGGTCTACGAGGCGGACGTCGAGGGGCGACCGACGGAAGAGGCGTTGCAGCTGCTGTGTGAGGGCGTCGACCTCGACGACGGTCGCACGGCTCCCGCCGAAGCGGGCCTGCTCGGCCCGAGCCGCGTCGAGCTGATGTTGCACGAAGGACGCAAGCACCAAGTGAAGCGCATGCTCGAAGCGGTCGGCCATCCGGTCACGCGCCTCCATCGCAGCCGCTACGCGGGCCTGGCGCTCGAAGGGCTCAGGAACCTGCCGCGAGGGCGTGGGCCTGGCCGATCAGGGCCTGGGCCTGGTCGATCCAGTCCTTCGCCTGCTGCTCCTTGATCTGCTGGCCGTCGAACGCCGCGCCGTCCAGCGCGGACTTGATCTGGAACGCGAGCGCGTCGCGCTTCGTCGTCAAGTCCTGGATCGAGCTCTCGATCGAGTTGTAGACGCTCTCGTCCGTGCTCTTGACCGCCCCGGTCGAGGCCGTCAGCGTGTCCATTCCGAACGAACCGAACGGCGAGTTCAGCTGCTCGTAGATCGCGCCGAGCTCGCTCGTCGTCTTGCGGTGTTCGTCCAGGGCCTTCGGGATCGCTTGCTTGTCGAGCGCCTGGAGCAGGACGTGCCCGTCGTGGAGGTAGTCGTCCGTGAGGCCGAGGATCGAGAGCATGGTCGGGCGGACGTTCGTGTGGTCGGTCCACGTCGACGTGTCGACGTTGCCGCTCTGCACGCCCGGGCCGACGAGGCCCATCCACGTCGTGGCGATCTCCGGCTGGATGTCGCCGTGGCTCCACGCGAAGTGGTAGTCGATGCACGGATTGCTGCCGCACGACGGGTTGCCGGACGGGTTGCTCATCGTCGGATTGGACGCGGTGATGAAGTAGTCCGGATTGCCGAACGCGGTGAACGACGGCGTCCGGGCCGGGTCGCTGTTCACGAAGTGCAGCGTCTTCTCCTCGACGGCGTCGGCCATGGCCACGAAGACAGGCGTCGCGGTGGAGCCGACGTACGGGTCGATCGCGTTCAACCCGGCGACGTCACGCTCCAGCTTGCGGAGGGCCGGGTCGCTCCGATCCGGCTGGCCGTTCACGTAGAACGTCGGCGCCGAGTCGCTGTGCACGACGAACGACGGCGAGGTCGCCGGCAGCTTCGGATTCGGGATCCGCGGGCTGATGTTCATGTTGACCTCGCCGATCTGGTTCGACGGGCAGGCCGGCGTCGTCGTCCACGAGCAGTTCGTGTGCTCGTACCCGAGCGTGCCGTCCGGCTGCGGGATCCCGATCCCGCCGGCGTAGTGGTCACCCTCGTCGACCGTGACCATGAAGAGCGTGTTGCTCTGGTCGATGCCGTCCGCCTTCAGCCGGTCGAAGAACGCCGCGAAGGCGTCGTCGTAGGCCTTCAGCTGCGTCACGTAGTCGCTCTCGCCGGGGCCCGACGCGCGCGGGTAGTTCGGGTTGAACGGAGCCGGGAACGCCGACGTGTGGTTGTCGTGGGCATCCGAGATGTAGCCCCACGTGACCGGAATGCCGGCCTCCTGCATCTGGGCCAGGTAGCCCAGGGTGTTCTTCGCCAGCGCCCCGTCGAAGCCGGGGAAGCCCGGCCGTCCGAACGGGTCGGTGACGGGATCGCCGGCGGTGCTCTTCACCGCGGGCGTCGGCTGGGCGTCGACCGACGTGCAGCCCGAGGGCCTCGGAGCGCAGACCGCCGGATTGACGTACTTCGCGCCGTAGAGGGCGAGGTAGCCGAGGTACCCGCCGGGCTCGTCCGGAAGCTTGTCCGCGCGAGAATTGGCGACGTTCGTCGCATTGCCCGCGCAGATGCCCCCGCCCTGAGCGCAGTGGACGGCGATCCCGACGTAATCGGTGAGCGCCCGCGCGCGGGCGGCCGTTCCCGACGGAGCCGCGTTGGAGGCGACCGCGTCGTTCCACTCAGGCGAGCCGGTGCCGAACGCCTCCGACATGTCGCCGAACGGCCCGGTGCCCGTGTTCTCGAGCTCGATGTTCGCCAGCGAGATCGCGCCGAAGTCGCAGCCCTCCCGGGTGAACGGAACCCACGGCGCAGGCGTCGTCTTCTGCCCGTCGGTGACCATGTTCGCCAGCGGATCGTTCGCGCCGGTCGTGTCGTCGACGAGGTCGGTCCAGTACTTGAAGGCGGTGCTGAACGCCGGCACCTTGCTCGGCGGGAAGTAGAAGTAGCTGTTCGACACACCGACGCCGTGCCGGTCGGGATAGAGACCTGTCTGCGTCGACAGGATCCCGCCCGCGGTGTGCGAGATCAGGATCGTGTGGTCGTTCGTGAACAGCGTGCCGCTCGACTGCAGGAAGTTCAGCAGGTGCGGCATCTGCTCGAGGTCGGACGCAATGCTCGGGTTGTCGCGCGTGTAGTGGGTGTTGTCGAACTGCAGGTAGACGACGTGCTTGATGCCGTTTGCGAACTGACAGCCGGCGGCGGCAGTTTGCGACCTGTCCGACGTGCGTGCGCCGGCGACCTGCGTGCCCACGCCCGCCGCCACGACGGCGACGAGCATGGCGAGCCCACCGAGCTTCCATCTCTTCAGCATTCTGTGACTCCCTCTTCGGTCCGTTCTTCGAGACTCCGCCGTAAGGCGGCCGCAGAAAGCCTCGCTAGCCGGCCGACGCCTTGGGCACCGGCGTGGTGAATCTACGGTGACGGAGCGGTGTCTACAACCCCTTGCGGCTGCACGAAGCCCATCTTCTCGATCATCGATTCGAGTGTCGGCTGTGCCGTCGCACGGGCTTTCTCGGCGCCGATCGCGAGCAGCCGGCGCAGCTCGGGCTCGTCGGCGCGCAGCTCGTCGTAGCGCTGCCGGATCGGGTCGAGCAGCGCGACGACCGCTTCGCCGACGTCCTTCTTGAACGGCCCGTAGCCCTGCGCGTCGTAGCGCGCCTCGATGTCGGCGAACGAGTCGCCCGTGGCGACCGACAGAATCTCGATCAGGTTCGAGACGCCCGGCTTCTCCTCCGGGTCGTGCCGCACCTCCCGGCCGGAGTCGGTCACCGCCGACTTCAGCTTCTTGCGGATGACCTCGGGCGGGTCGAGCAGCAGCACCGTCCCCTGAGGCGTGCCGCCGGTGGTCGACATCTTCATCTGCGGCTCCTGCAGGTCCATGATCCGCGCGCCCTCCGCCGGGAAGCGGCCCTCGGGTACGACGAGCGTCTCGCCGAACCGCGCGTTGAACCGCTGCGCGAGGTCGCGCATCAGCTCGATGTGCTGGCGCTGGTCGTCTCCGACCGGGACGAGGTCGGCGTTGTAGAGCAGGACGTCTGCGGCCATCAAGACCGGGTACGTGAAGAGCCCGGCCGAGACGAACTCGCGGCGTTCGGCCTTCTCCTTGAACTGCGTCATCCGCTGCAGCTGCCCATAGCTCGCGACCGAAGAGAGCAGCCAGGCGCCGTACGGATTCGCTGGGACGTGGCTCTGGACGAAGACCGTCGAGCGTTGCGGGTCGATTCCCGTGGCGAACAGCATCGCGGCCAGGTCGAGAGTCGACCTGCGCAGCGTCTCGGGATCGAAGTCGACCGTGATCGAGTGCAGGTCGACGATGCAGAAGAAGGCCTCGCCCTCCTCCTGGGTGGAGGCGTACTGGCGGAAGCCGCCGCTGTAGTTGCCGAGGTGCTTCGCGCCCGTGGGCTGGATGCCGGAGAAGATCCGCATGGCTGAACGGATTCTGCCGACATCTACACTGAGCCGATGGCGACCTCGTCCTCGAGTCCGGCCTGGACGCCCTCGGACTGGCGCGAGCACACCGCGCTCCAGCAGCCGGAGTGGCCGGACCCCGCGCAGGTCGACCAGGTCCGCGCCGAGCTCACGCGGCTGCCGCCGCTCGTCTTCGCGGGCGAGGCGCGCAGCCTGCTCGACCGGCTCGCCGCGGTCGCCGAGGGCCGCGCGTTCCTGCTCCAGGCGGGTGACTGCGCGGAGTCGTTCCACGACCTCACGGCGATCAACATCCGGGAGAAGCTGAAGGTGATCCTGCAGATGGCGGCCGCGCTGACGTACGCGGCGAGCCTGCCGGTCGTGAAGGTCGGCCGGATGGCGGGTCAGTTCACGAAGCCGCGCTCCCAGCCGACCGAGACGGTCGACGGCGTCGAACTCCCGTCGTTTCGGGGTCACATCGTCCACGGCGACGAGCCGACCGAGGCCGCGCGCGTCGCCGATCCGGCGCGGATGCTCCAGGCCTATCACCAGGCGACTGCGACCCTCAACTTGCTTCGCGCGTTCACGAAGGGCGGCTTCGCCGATCTCCGCCAGGTGCACGTCTGGAACCAGGAGTTCGTCGCGAACTCGCCGGAGGGCCGGAGGTACGAGCAGCTTGCGACGGAGATCGAGCGTGCGCTGAGCTTCATGCAGGCCGTCGGCGTCGACATGCACACGGTCGGCCTCCATCAGGTCGACGTGTGGACGAGCCACGAGGCGCTGCTGCTCGACTACGAGGAGGCGCTGACGCGCCGCGACTCGCTGACCGGGCTCTGGTACGACTGCTCCGCGCACTTCGTCTGGGCCGGCGACCGGACGCGGCAGCCCGACGGCGCCCATGTGCGCTACCTCGCGGGCGTCAACAATCCGATCGGCGTCAAGGTGGGGCCGGGGGCCGAGGGCTCGCAGGTTCTCGAGCTGTGCGAGATCCTCAATCCGAACCGAGTCCCGGGCCGGCTGACCCTGATCGTGCGGCTCGGCGCCGACCGGATCTTCGAGCTGCTGCCGCCGCTCGTGCGAACCGTGCGCGACGCGAAGCATCCGGTTGTGTGGGTCTGCGATCCGATGCACGGCAACACGTTCCTCACCGAGACCGGCCGCAAGACGCGCGACTTTCGCCACATCATGGCCGAGATCGAGGGCTTCTTCGCCGTCCACCACGCGGAGGGGACGTGGCCGGGCGGCGTCCACCTCGAGATCACCGGCGACGACGTCACGGAGTGCCTCGGCGGCGGCGACAATCTGCTCGAGGAGCAGCTCGACACCGCGTACACGACGCTCTGCGATCCGCGGCTCAACGCGCGCCAGTCGCTCGACCTCGCGTTCCGCGTGGCGGAACTCATGCGCGGCGTCTAGCCCTGTCCCAACAGTCCAAGTCCGGGGTCAGGTCTTGCATTGATGCGTCGTTGCAAGACCTGACCCCAGACGTGTGACGCAGGGACACGGTCAAAGCCGTGCTCTACTTTGCGCATGAAGCTCGCTCTCGTCGGCACCGGGTTGATCGGCTCGTCCGTCGGCCTCGCGGCCAAGCACGCGCTCGGCGCTGAGGTCTCCGGCTGGGATCCCGATCCGGCGGCGCTTGCCGGCGCGGCCGAGCGCGGGGCGATCGACCGCGACGCGGGCTCGCTCGCCGATGCGGTCGCCGACGCCGAGCTCGCCGTCGTCGCGGCGCCTGTGGCGCAGCTCCCGGCACAGGTCGTCGAAGTGCTGCGCCACAGCGGCGACGGCTGCACGGTCACCGACGTCGGCTCGACCAAGGGCTGGATCGCGGGTGCGGAGCCGTCGGTGCGCTTCGTCGGCGGCCACCCGCTCGCCGGCTCCGAGGCGCACGGCCCTGCACACGCGCGCGCCGAATTGTTCGAGGGAGCGACCTGGTTCCTGACGCCCTCCCCGACGACCGACGCCGACCGCTACCGCGCGCTGCACGGCTTCGTCTCGGCGCTCGGCGCGATCCCCGTCGCCGTCGACCCGCAGGCGCACGACCGGATCCTCGCGCTCACCTCGCACCTCCCGCACGCGCTCGCCAACCTGCTGCTGAACCAGGTCGGCGCGAACCGGGTCGAGGGACACGAGCCGCTCGCGGCGGCCGGCGGCGGGCTGCGCGACATGACGCGGATCGGCGGCGCGAACCCGCGCATCTGGGTCGACATCTTCCTCGACAACGCGGACTCCGTTCGCGACGCGCTCGCCGAGCACCGCCGACGCGTCGAGCAGCTCGAGGCGGCGCTCGACGCCGGCGACGCAGGCTTCGTTGCCCGCTGGATCGGCGAGGCCGGCCAGAACCGCCGGCGCCTGCTCACCGGCGCGTACGGCGAGGCGGGGCAGATCCACCGGCTGCTCGTCCGCATCCCCGACCGCCCCGGCGTCCTCTCCGCGATCACGCAGGCTCTCGGCGCGGAGCGGATCAACATCGAGGACTTCGAGCTTCGCCACGACTCGCCCGAGCGCGGCGGCGCCTTCACCCTGATGATCGCCGGCGAGGAGCAGGCGCAGCGGGCGGCCGACCTACTCGAGAGCCAGGGCTACGCCGTCGATGTCTCACCGCTCGACGAGTCATGAAAGTCGACCCTGCGGCGGCGCTGGTCGGCCACGCGGTCGTGCCGGGCGACAAGTCGGTCTCGCACCGCGGCGTCCTGCTCGGCGCGATCGGCGAGGGGGAGACGCGCGTGCTCGGCTTCGGCCGCTCGGCCGACACCCGGTCGACGATCGACGCCGTGCGCACGCTCGGCGTCCAGGTCGACGACGTCGCCGACGACGAGCTCGTCGTCCACGGTGTCGGACTGCGCGGCCTGCAGCCGGGGACGGTCGCCGCCGGCAACGCCGGCACACTGCTCCGCCTGCTGACCGGGATCGTCGCCGGGCAGGAGGGACGCTTCGAGCTCACGGGCGACGAGTCGCTGACCCTGCGGCCGATGGGCCGGGTCGCCGAGCCGCTCAGCCGCATGGGCGCGCGCATCGAGACGACCGACGGTCACGCGCCCGTGATCGTCGAGGGCACGGGCGACCTGCACGGGATCGACTACACGCTGCCGGTCGCGAGCGCGCAGGTGAAATCCGCGATCCTGCTCGCCGGGCTGAACGCGGAGGGCCCGACGACGGTCGTCGAGCCGAAGCCGACGCGCGACCACACAGAGCTGATGCTCGAGGCCGCGGGCGTCACCGTCCGCCGCCGGCCCGGCTCGGTCACGATCGAGCCGCCCAGCGCGCTGCGGCTCGGCGAAGTGCTCGTCCCCGGCGACTTCTCGTCCGCCGCGCCGCTGATCGTCGCCGCCGCGCTGCTGCCCGGCTCGGAGCTGACGATCCACGACGTCAACGTCAACCCGCGCCGCACGGGCCTCCTCGACGTGCTCGAGCGGATGGGCGCGCACATCACGGTCTTCAACCGCCGGCGCGCGGGCGGCGAGCTCGTCGCGGACCTCGAGATCCGCAGCGTGCCGCTGACGGCCGCCGACGTCGGCGCCGACGAGGTGCCGGCGATGGTCGACGAGCTGCCGCTGCTCGCGCTCGTCGCCGCGCACGCGCGCGGGACAACCGTCGTCCGCGGCGCCGAGGAGCTGCGCGTGAAGGAGTCCGACCGGATCGCCGCGGTTGCCGACGCGCTGCATGCGCTCGGCGCACGGATCAAGCCCCGCGACGACGGCTGGGAGGTCACCGGCGTTCCGGCGCGCCTCCGCGGCGGCCGCATGGACGCCGTCGGCGACCACCGGATCGCGATGCTCGGAGCGGTCGCCGGACTGGCGTCCCGGGAGCCCGTGGAGATCGGGGGCGCGGAAGCCGTCTCGGTAAGCTTCCCCGGCTTCTTCGACCTCCTCGAATCGGTGGCGAGACGATGATCGTCGCGATAGACGGGCCCGCCGGGGCCGGCAAGAGCACGGTCGCGCGGCGGCTCGCCGAGCGGCTCGGCTTCCGCTACCTCGACACCGGTGCGATGTACCGCGCGCTGACGTGGCTCGCGATGCAGCGCGGCGTCCCGCTCGGCGAAGGCGAGAAGCTCGCGGTGCTCGCACGTGCCGAGCCGGTCACCTTCGACAAGGCCGGCCGCGTGCTGATCGCCGGCACCGACGTCACCGCCACGATCCGCGAGACGCGCATCGACCGGATGGTCCCCGTCGTCGCGCGACACCACGAGGTGCGCGAGGTGATGCGGGAGCGGCAGCGAGAGCTCGGGCAGCGCGGCGACGTCGTGATCGAGGGACGCGACATCGGCACCGTCGTCGCGCCGAACGCGGAAGTGAAGGTGTACCTCCTCGCCGACCGCGACGAGCGTGCTCGGCGACGGAGCGCCGAGCGGCCGGGGATCGGCACCGACGCGTTGGCGACCGACCTGAAGGTCCGCGACCAGAGCGACGCCGAGCGGATGCAGCCCGCCGCGGACGCCGAGCAGATCGACACGACCCACCTCCAGGTGGAGGACGTCGTCGACCGGATACAGGAGATGGTCCGGGCCATACGCACACAGCAAATGGGAACCGCAAGCGGTTCCCAGGCGTGAACGGCGTCGACGTCGTCTGGGCGATCGGCCGGCTGACGATCGGCACCGCCGTCCGGATCTTCGCGCCGCTGCGTGTCTACGGCCGCGAGCGCGTGCCCGCGTACGGCGGTGTGGTGCTCGCGATGAACCACTTCCACTGGCTCGACCCCGCTGCATTCGGCGTCGCGTCGCCGCGGACGATCTACTACATGGCGAAGGTCGAGGCGCACGTCGTCCCCGGGCTCGGCGAGCTGATCCGCGCCTTCGGGACGTTCTCGGTGCGCCGCGGCGAGTCGGACCGCGAGGCCGTCCGCATGATGCGCGAGGTCGTCCGCGACGGCCGGGTACTCGGGATCTTCGCCGAGGGGACGCGCCAGCGAAGCGGCGAGCCCGGGCCGGTGCAGCCGGGGGCGGCGATGGCCGCGCTGCAGGAGGACGTGCCCGTCGTCGTGGCCGCGATCCACGGTTCGCAGACGTGGAAGATCGGGAACTTCGCGCCGGTCTCGATCTCGTACGGCGAGCCGATGCGCTTCGAAGGGCTGCCGCGGAACGGCAAGGGCTACCGCGAGGCGTCGAAGGAGATCGAGCGCGAGCTCCACCGGCAGTGGGCCTGGCTGCGCGATCTGCACGAGGTGGGGCGGCCGGTCGTTGCTACACCACCGGCGTGAGCACCGAGGAGCAGCTGGCCGGAACCGTCGCAGTCGTCGGCTTTCCGAACGTCGGCAAGTCGACGCTCGTCAACCGGCTGACGCAGTCGCGCGCCGCGGTCGTGCACGAGAGTCCCGGGGTCACGCGCGACCGCAAGGAGCTCGTCACCGACTGGAACGGGAAGCGCTTCCTGCTGATCGACACGGGCGGCGTCGACATCGCCGACACGAGGCCGATCACCCGCTCGATCGCCGAGGCGGTCGAGGAGGCCGACCTCGTGCTGTTCGTCGTCGACGCGCGTCAGGGAATCACACAGAGCGACGAGGAGATCGCGCAGATCCTCCGCGAGTCCCGCAAGCCGGTGGTCGTCGTCGCGAACAAGATCGACGACCCGTCGCAGGAGCCGCTCGCGCTCGAGTTCCACCGGCTCGGGCTCGGCGAGCCGGCGCCGATCTCCGGGATGCACGGCCACGGCACCGGCGACCTCCTCGATGACGTCGTCGAGCGGCTGCCGGGAGGCGGCAGGACGGAGATTGGCGCAGACGCGATCCGGGTCGCGATCCTCGGCCGCCCGAACGTCGGCAAGTCGAGCCTCGTCAACGCCTTGCTCGGCCGCGAGCGCGTGATCGTCTCCGAGGTCCCCGGCACCACGCGCGACGCGATCGACACCGTGCTGGAGCACGGAGGCCGTACGTTCGTCCTCGTCGATACCGCCGGCCTGCGTCGCAAGCGAAAGCACCGGCAGGGGATCGAGTACTACTCGGAGCTGCGCGCGCTCGAGGCCGCCGAGCGCGCCGACGTCGCGCTCGTCCTGATCGACTCGTCCGAGGGGATCGTCGAGCAGGATCTCGCCGTCGCCGACATCGCCAGAAAGACGCAGTCCTCGACGCTCGTCGTCCTCTCGAAGTGGGACGTTTCGACGATGACCGTCGAAGACGTGCGCGGCCACCTCACGCGCCGGCTCCGCCAGCGGCCGCCGTTCGTCGCCGTCTCGGCGAAGACCGGTCGCGGGCTCGGCCGGTTGCTCGACAAGGTCGCCGAGCTCTACGACAAGCACACCGCACGCGTCTCGACCGCGGAGCTGAACCGCATCCTCAAGGAGCTGCGCGAGGCACGGCAGCCGCCGTCGAAGGGCGACAGGCGCCTCAACCTGCTCTACGGGACGCAGGTGACGACAAGGCCGCCGCGCTTCCGGATCTCGGTCAACGACCCCGGCCTCGTGACGCGCGACTACGGGTACTGGGTCGAGAACCAGCTGCGCGAGCGGCTCGGCCTCGAGGGCGTCCCCGTCACGATCGACTTCGTCCGCAGCACATGAAGTTCACCATCGTCGGTGCGGGATCGTGGGGAACGGCGTTCGCGGGGATCCTGCTCGAGCGCGGCCACGAGGTCACGCTCGCCGCGCGGGATCCCGAGCAGGTGGAGGCGATTCGCGCGACCGGCCGAAATCCGCGCTATGCGCGCACGGTCGACCTGCGCGGCGTCGACGCGGTGACGACCGACGCGCTTCCCGCCGGCGAAGACGTGAACGTCCTCGCGGTCCCGAGCAAGGCGTTCGCGGAAGTTGCAGCAGCGCTCCCGGGCGACGCGCCCGTCCTCAGCCTGACGAAGGGCCTCGACCCGGCGACCGGCGACCGGCTTTCGCTCCACGTCGGCGACCGCCCGGTTGCCGTCCTCTCGGGACCGAACATCGCCGACGAGATCGTCCGCGGACTCCCGACGGCCGCCGTAGTCGCGAGCGAGGACGGCTTCCTCGCCGGGCAGCTGCAGCACGCGATCAACAGCATGGCGTTCCGCGTCTACGTCAACGCGGACGTCGTCGGCGTCGAGCTCTGCGCGGCTGCGAAGAACGTGATCGCGCTCGCGGCGGGGGGCGTCGACGGACTCGGCCTCGGCGACAACGCAAAGGCCGCGCTGATCACGCGCGGCCTGGCGGAGATGGCCCGATTGGGCGAAGCGGCCGGCGCGCGGCCGGAGACGTTCGCCGGCCTCGCCGGCATGGGCGACCTCATCGTCACGTGCGAGAGCCCGCACGGGCGGAATCGCCACGCAGGCGAGCTGATCGCCCAGGGCCGCACCGCGGACGAGGCCGCCGCCGAGATCGGCCAGACGGTCGAGGGACTGACGACGGCGCCCGTCCTCCGCGACCTCTCGCACCGGCTCGGCGTGGAACTGCCGATCACCGAGGGTGTGTGTGCCGTCCTTTCCGGGCAGAGTCTCCCCGAACTGATGTCGAGGCTCATGGGCAGACAGCCGACGGAGGAGTGACATGCGCGGACGGTTGGCAGGGCTGGCAGGTCTCGGGGCGGCGCTCGCCCTGGTCGGCGCCGGCTGCGGCGGCACGACGAACACGAGCGGCTCCGGCGACCTCTCTGCCGGTGCGGCGGTCACCCCCGCGAGCGCCCCGGTCTACGTCACGATCGACACGGACGCGTCGTCCGACCAGTGGAAGGCCGCCGACGCGCTCCTGAGCAAGTTTCCCGGTCGCGCGCAGCTCCTCCAGTCGATCCAGAAGGAGCTCACGAAGAACGGCCTGAACTATGAGACCGAAGTCAAGCCCGCGCTCGGCAAGGAAGTCGACATCGCCGTCCTCGACTTCGAGCCGAAGTACGACGTCGTCGGCCTCCTCCAGCCCGCCGACGATGCGAAGTTCGCCGCGCTGATCAAGAAGGGCAACGCGAACGACCCGAACAGCAAGGCCGTCTACGAGAAGGTCGGCGACTGGACGGTCGTCTCGGACAGCCAGGCGAAGATCGACCTCTACAAGCAGCAGGTCGACGGCGCGAAACTCGCCGACGACCCGACCTTCAAGGACGCGATGGGCAAGCTGTCCGATTCCGCGCTCGCGAAGGCGTATGCGAACGGCGCGAAGGTGACGGCTGCGCTGGAGAACGCGTTTCCGGACAGCTCGACGAGTTTCGCGCAGTACGGCAAGCTCGTTTCGGGCGTCGCCGAGCTCGTCGCCGAGTCGAACGGCGTCAGGCTCGACGGGACGTTCAAGACCGCGGGCGTCAAGCAGACCTACAAGCCGTACAAGGCCACGCTCGTCGACCAGGTGCCGGCGGGCGCGCTCCTCTTCCTCTCGTTCAACGGCTCGGACTTCGCGGCGCAGGGGAACTTCCGCAAGGCCTTCGAGCAGGGTGTCCGCCAGAGCGGCGGCGCGAACCTTCCCGAGGTGAAGCAGCTGCTCTCGGCGCTCGAGCAGCTGGGCCCGCTGCTCGCGCACGAGAACGCGCTCTACGTCCGGCCGGGCGCGATCCTGCCCGAGATCACACTCGTCACCCAGCCCGATTCGCCGGAGCAGGCGGTGCCCGCGGTCGACAAGCTCGTCGCCCAGATCGCCGCGCTCGCCGGCGCGCCGATCGAGCCGAAGCCGATCACGATCGGCTCCGTCCAGGCCAAGGAGCTCAACTTCGGCGAGTTCTCGATCTTCTACGGCGTCGACGGCGGCAAGCTCATCGTCACCGACCAGGAGCAGGCCTTCCAGGATCTGAAGGGAAGCGGCCCGAAGCTCTCCGGCGACGCGACGTTCAAGGAGGCTGTCGAGGCGGCCTCGATGCCCGACGAGACCAGCGGCTTCCTCTACGTCAACGTGAAGGACTCGATCTCGCTCGTCGAGAGCCTGATGCGGCTCGGCGGCGAGTCGATCCCGCCGGAAGTCCGGGACAATCTCCGCCCGCTGCGGACCTTCCTGGGCTGGGGCACCCTCGGCGAGACCGAGAGCAGCTTCACGACGTTCCTCGAGATCAAATAGCGCCTAGACGAACGGGCGGTCCAATGACGCCTTCGCTCCTGTAGCCTTCGCCGCCGATGGCCCCGCGCTCCTTCCAGTTCACCTCGGAATCCGTCACCGAGGGGCATCCGGACAAGGTCGCCGACCAGATCTCGGACGTCATCCTCGACGCCGCGCTTGCACAGGATCCCGACAGCCGCGTCGCCTGCGAGACGCTGATCACGACCGGCCTCGTCGTCGTCGCCGGCGAGATCACGACCGAGCACTACATCGACATCCCGCGGCTCGTCCGGAAGAAGATCGCGGAGATCGGGTACACGCGCGCGAAGTTCGGCTTCGACGCCGAGACGTGCGGCGTGATCGTCGCAATCGACGAGCAGTCGCCGGACATCGCACAGGGCGTCGATGCGTCGTACGAGATGCAGCACGGCGACGACGACCCGCTCGACCGCGTCGGCGCCGGCGACCAGGGGATGATGTTCGGCTATGCGTCGAACGAGGACCCGGACACGCTGATGCCGCTGCCGATCGTCCTCGCGCACAGGCTCGCGAAGCGCCTGGCGGAGGTGCGGCGCGCCGAGCTGCTGCCCTACCTGCGCCCGGACGGGAAGACGCAGGTGACGATCCGCTACGAGACCGACGAGCACGGGCGCCGGCGGCCGGTCGAGATCGAGCGGATCCTGATCTCGACGCAGCACCGGGACGGGCTCGACGTCGAGACACTGCTGAAGCCCGACCTCCTCGACCAGGTGATCCGGCCGATCCTCCCGCACGACCTCTACGACGAGCGGCGGCTCGAGCACGACCGCGACTTCGTCTACGTGAACCCGACGGGGAAGTTCGTGATCGGCGGCCCGATGGGCGACACCGGCCTCACCGGCCGCAAGATCATCGTCGACACCTACGGCGGCGCGGCGCCCCACGGCGGCGGCGCCTTCTCGGGGAAGGATCCGACGAAGGTCGACCGCTCGGCCGCGTACGCCGCGCGCTACGTCGCGAAGAACGTCGTCGCCGCCGGGCTCGCCGAGCGGTGCCAGATCCAGGTCGCATACGCGATCGGCGTCGCGCACCCGCTCTCGATCCTCGTCGAGACCTTCGGCACCGAGGCGATCCCGGTCTCGCGGATCGACGAGCTCGTGAAGAAGCATTTCGACCTGCGGCCCGCGGCGATCCTGCGCGACCTCGATCTGCGCCGTGCGATCTACGCGAAGACCGCCGCGTACGGCCACTTCGGCCGCGAGGATCGGGACTTCACCTGGGAGCGCACGGACAAGGCCGCCGCGCTCCGCTCGGCCGCCGGGCTGAACGGCGACGCGCCGTACGCGACCGCGTCGACCGCCGCCGAGGCGTAGCAGTCTCTCAGGGGCGGACGTCAGGACGCTCCGCAGGCGAGCGCGTCCGGTCGCCGGCCGGCGCGGTGCGGCCTAGCTGCCCGAGTTCTTTCCGTTCAGCTTTGCCTGAGCGCGCTCGGCCAATTCGCGTGTCCGCCGAGCATTTGCCAGCACTCGCGCATGGCGGGCGTTCATCTCGTCGCGTTCAGCTTTCGTCAGCTTCCGCTTCGCCATCGTCCTCGTCCTCGGTCAAGAAGCGCTCGATGCTCGTGAGCGTGATCGCAATGTCGCTCACGTTGAAGAGTAGAGCAACGACCTCCTGGCGTTCGATCAATGGTTCCGACACGCCATGAAGCTTGGAGGTCGACTCGTACTCCAGCAATCCGCGGATTGGGCCATGACCTCTCACGCCATGCCTCGACACGCCCGGGGTGAGTTTCCGCTCCCGCGCCGCGCGGGAACAGGAACCCCATGCCGCCACGCGCGATCTGGTCGGGCACGATCTCGTTCGGGCTCGTCACCGTGCCCGTGCGGCTGCACGGCGCGATCCGCGACCACACGCTCCATTTCAACTACATCCACCAGCCGGACGGCAGCCGGATCGGCTACGAGAAGATCTGCAAGGCCGAGGGGAAACCGGTGCCGGACGAGGAGATCGTGCGCGCCTTCGAGTACGAGAAGGGCGAGTACGTGATCATGACGGACGAGGACTTCGAGGCCGCGAAGGTGGAGGGCAACCGGACGATCGACATCCGCGACTTCGTCCCGTACGAGCAGATCGACTCCATCCTCTTCCGCCACACGTACTACGTCGCGCCCGACGACGGCGGCGAGCGCACGTACGTGCTGCTGCGCGAGGCGATGGAGGACGCGGGCCTCGCCGGGATCGCGAAGTTCGTCATGCGCGACCGCCAGCACCTCGGCTGCCTGCGCGTGCGCGACGGCGTGCTCACGCTCGAACAGATGTACTTCGCCGACGAGGTCGTCCCGACGGAGGAGATCGCGCCGCCCGCAGACGTCGAGATCGACGAGCGCGAGCTGACAATGGCGCGACAGCTGATCGACGCGTTCGCCGGCGACTTCGAGCCCGAGAAGTACCGCGACACCTATCGCGACACGCTCTGCGAGATCATCAAGGCGAAGCATGAGGGCCAGGAGGTCGTCATCCAGGCCCAGGAAGAGCCCGAGCAGCCGACTGACCTGATGGCTGCGCTCCGCGCGAGCATCGCGGCGGCTCAGGGACGACGCGGCGCGCCCGCGTCCGGAGGCGACCTCGACGAGCTCTCGAAGGACGAGCTCTACGAGCGCGCCAAGAAGGCCGACATCCCCGGCCGCTCGCAGATGAGCCGCGAAGAGCTGCTCGAAGCGCTTCACGCGGCATGACGTGACTGCCGACGAGCTCTACGCGCTCCCGCTCGAGGAGTTCACGGTGGCGCGCAACGCGCTCGCGAAGGAGCAGCCGGAGGTCAAGGAGCTGAAGAAGCCTTCGCGCGCGGCCTGGACCGTGAACCAGCTCGCACGCGAGCGGCGCGGCGACGTGAAGGCACTCGTCGAGGCGGGACGAAAGCTGCGAAAGGCCCAGGCCGGCGGCACGGACATGGCGGCCGCGACGGAGGCGGAGCGCAAGGCCCTCGACACCCTCCTCGAGGCCGCGCGGGAGCGCGGCGCGACGACCGACGCGATCCTCGGCGGCGTCCGCTCGACGCTACAGGCTGCGGCCGCCGACGACGAAGCGGCGGAACGCGTGCTCGAGGGGCGGCTCGAGAAGGAGCTCGAGGCGCCCGGCTTCGGCCCGCTGCTCGCCGCCGCGGCCGCGGCTCCGCAGCCGGCGAAGCGGAAGCAGGCGCCGAGGCGCGACCGGGCGCGCGAGGAGGCCGAGCGCAAGCGGGCGCGCGAGGCGCAGGCCGCGCTCCGCGAAGCCGAGCGTACCGAGGCGGCCGCTCGCCGGGAGTGGGAGAAGGCGAAGGCGGCACTGGAGCGGGCGCGGGCCGCCGCGGGCTAGTCTCTGCCGCGTGCCGGAGACGATCCTGATCACCGGCGGCGCGGGCTTCATCGGCTCCCATCTCGCCGACGAGCTGCTCGCCCGCGGCCACCGCGTGCGTGCGCTCGACAACCTGACGCCGCAGGTGCACGGCGACGTTGCGCGACCCGACTACCTCGCCGAGGACGTCGAGCTGCACGTCGGGGACGTTCGCGATCGCGACGCCGTCCGCCGGGCGCTCGACGGCGTGGACGCGGTCGTCCACCTCGCCGCCCGGGTCGGCGTCGGCCAGTCGATGTACGAGATCGCGGACTACACGAGCGAGAACTCCGCAGGCACCGGCGTCCTGCTCGAAGCACTTGTCGAACGCACGGTGCGTCGTCTTGTCGTCGCATCGAGCATGTCGATCTACGGTGAGGGCGCCTACACGGCCATCGACGGCCGTCCGGTCGAAGCATGCGAGCGCAGACGCGGTCAGCTCGAGCGCCATCAGTGGGAGCCGCGCGGGCCGGCCGGGGAGGAGCTCATTCCCGTCCCGACGCCGGAATCGAAGCCGCTCGGCCTGACCTCCGTCTACGCGGTGACGAAGTACGACCAGGAGCGGCTCTGCCTCGTCTACGGCGACGCGTACGATGTCCCCACAACGGGCCTGCGTTTTTTCAACGTCTACGGCACGCGGCAAGCGCTCTCGAACCCGTACACCGGCGTCCTCGCGATCTTCGCGTCGCGATTGCTGAACGACCGGGCGCCGATCGTCTACGAGGACGGTCGTCAACGACGTGACTTCGTCTCTGTTCACGACGTCGCCCGCGCGATCGCGCTCACGCTCGGGCGCGAAGAGGCAAAGGGACACGCGATCAACGTCGGCAGCGGGACGAGCGTCAGCGTCCTCGAGCTCGGGTTGCACCTCGCAGAGCTGCTCGGGAAGCCGGTCGAGCCGGAGCAGACCGGCAAATATCGTGTCGGCGACATCAGACACTGCTTCGCCGACATCGGGCTTGCCCGCGATGTGCTCGGCTTCGAGCCGCAGGTAGCGCTCGAGGACGGGATGCGCGGCGACCGACCGCGTCGAGGCCGCCGCTCGCGAGCTCGCCGCGCGTGGCCTTACGCGTTAGGCGGTCTGTCTGACGAACAGCCCGTCGGCCGCCTTCTCGCCGATCGCGCGCTCGTGCCCGTTCAGCTTCACCGTCACCTGACCCGCGGCCGGCTGCGTCTCGCGTACCTCGATCTCGCGGCCGGGGACGAGGTCCTGGTCGTAGAACCAATGGAGCAGGTCGCCGTCGTGCTCCGCGAGGCGGACGATCGTCGCACGCGCGCCGGGCTCGAGCGCCGACAGCGGCGCGAGGTCGCGGTTCTCGGCCTTCTCGACCTCCGGGTCGACCGGCCACCCGTGCGGGCAGCGGTCCGGGTGCCCGAGCCGCTCGTCGATGCGCGCAACCATGTCGTCCGTGAACGTGTCGCCCAGCTCGTCTGCATGGACGTGCGCCTCGGCGGCGGTGTAGCCCATGAAATCGGTCAGCAGCCGCTCGATGATCCGGTGCTTGCGCACGACCCGCTCGGCGCGCTCCCGGCCCGGCCCGGTGAGGATCGCCTCCTTGCGCGCGCCGCGCTCGACGAGGCCCTCGGCCTCGAGGCGCTTCAGCATCTCCCCGGCCGACGCGCGCGAGACATGGAGCATCTCGGCGACACGCGACGCGAGCGGCGGCGACCCGGATCCCTGGGGTCGATATTCGCCGATCGGGAACGCGAGGAAGTAGATCGTCTCGAGGTACTCGTCGACCGAATGTCCCTGCGCCATCCCGCAGCCACTCTAGCGAACCGCGTGTAAGGTGAGCCTTACATGAGCACCACGCAGATCCTGCTGCTCGGCGCGCTCGCGGGGTTCACCATCTTCCTCGGCCTCCCGGTCGGGCGGATGCACAACGTCTCGCCGGGCGTGCTCTTCCTCTTCTGGGACGTGCTCACCCACGCGGTGGAGCCGGTCGAGGGAGCGCTGACGGACGGCCGGGACGGCCGCTTCGCATACCTGGCGGCGATCCTCGCCGCCGGCTTCGCGGTCGGCCTGCTCAGTCTCGTCTACTACGACACCTGGATGAAGCGCCGCCGCCGCAAGGCGTTCCTCGGCCCGGGCGCGGCGTCGTCGGCCGAGTTCGAGGAGGAGCACCACTTCTACGGCGGCATGTCGCCGGCGCGTTGGCTCGCGGTGTTCATCGCGACCGGGATCGGCCTGCACAACTTCTCCGAGGGCCTCGCGATCGGACAGGCGGGGGCGCGCGACGAGATCAGCCTCGCGGTCGTGCTGATCATCGGCTTCGCGCTCCACAACGCGACCGAGGGCTTCGGCATCGTCGCCCCGCTGGCCGGCGAGGCGGAGCCGCCCAGCTGGCGGTTCCTCGGCGCGATGGGCGTGATCGGCGGTGCACCCACGTTCTTCGGCACGCTGCTCGGCCAGGCGTGGACGTCGACGCCCATCTCCGTCCTGTTCCTCGCGCTCGCGGCCGGCTCGATTCTCTACGTCGTGATCGAGCTGCTGAACGTCTGCCGGCTGTTCGGGCACAAGACGGTCATCACGTGGGGCGTGCTCCTGGGCCTGTTCCTCGGGTTCGCGACAGACTTCGTGCTGGTCGCGGCCGGCGCGTAGCCGCGCTCCATGGGCGAGCATCTCACTCAGGCGCAGAAGGAGCAGCTCGAGGCCGAGCTGGCCGAGCTGGAAGGCCCGCGCCGCGCCGAGGTCGTCCAGGCGATCGCGACCGCGCGCAGCTTCGGGGACCTGTCGGAGAACTTCGAGTACCACTCGGCGAAGAACGAGCAGGGATTGCTGGAGCGACGCATCGCGATCCTGCGCGATCGGATCGACAACGCGGTGCTGATCGACGAGGACGCAGCCGCGGCGAGCCGCGTCGTCGCGGTCGGCTCGAAGGTGCAGATCGAGGACGAGCACGGCGAGCAGATGGAGGTCGAGATCTCGAGCGTGGGCGGCGTCTCCCCGGACTCGCCCCTCGGCGCCGCGCTGCTCGGCGCGAAGCCCGGAGACTCGGTCGAGGTCGCCGCCCCGCGCGGTTCGTGGACGGCGCGCATCGTCTCGATCGGCCGCTAGTCCGCCGGTACCAGGTACCGACGCAAAAGTGCGACGTTGGGCGGCGCCGGCCTGGGCGGAGGCTAGGCTCGCCGGGTGACCCGGTACGCCTCCGTCTACCCGCTCGTGACCGCCCGCGTGCTTGCGCGGCCGTTCACGTACGAGGTGCCGGCGGAGGCCGGGAAGGGCTCCGTCGTCGAGGTCCGGTTCGGCAACGCGCGGCGGCGCGGCGTCGTCACCGAGCTCGACGTCCCGCTGCCCGACGGCGTCGAGGCCTCCGCGGTCGAGCGGATCGCGGACGCCGTGCCGGCGCCGCTCGTCGACCTCGCCCTCTGGCTCGCGGACTACTACGGATCGACGCCCGGCCGCACGCTCCAGCTCGTCGCGCCGGTGAAGCCGAAGCGGCGCAAGCTCCAGGCGTCGCCCGCTTCGCGTGCGGCGCTCGGGAGTGAAGAGCTGGAGCCCGCGTCGCTGTCGGAGGCGCAACGCCGCGCCCTCGCACGGATCGTCGAGCTGCTCGAGAGCGGCGGCGGCAACTTGTTGCTCTACGGGGCAACGGGCAGCGGGAAGACCGAGGTCTACCTCCGCGCGTGCGCCGCCGCGCTCGAGCGCGGGCTCGGCGCAATCGTGCTCGTCCCGGAGATCGCGCTGACGCCGCAGACGGTCGGCCGCTTTCGTGCGCGCTTCGGCGACGGGATCGCCGTCCTCCATTCGGCGCTCACCGACGCGGAGCGGCGCGACGAGCGCGAGCGGATCGCGAGCGGAGAAGCGCGCATCGTCGTCGGCGCCCGCTCCGCCGTCTTCGCGCCCGTCGAGCGGCTCGGCGTGATCTGCGTCGACGAGGAGCACGACCAGTCGTACAAGCAGGAGTCGGATCCGCGCTACGACGCGCGCACCGTCGCCGCGAAACGTGCAGCGCTCGAAGGCGCGGTCGCCGTGTTCGGCAGCGCGACGCCGCGGCCGGAGAGCTGGGAGCGCCTCGAGCGCGTGGAGCTCGGTGGCCGGATCGCCGCGCCGCTCCCCACGGTCCGCGTGATCGACATGCGGCGCGAGCAGGGCTACCCGCTTTCTGCGCCGCTGCTCGCCGAACTCGGAGGGATCGCGGAGCGCGGCGGCAAAGCCATCTTGCTGCTCAACCGACGCGGCGTCGCACCCGCGCTGCACTGTCGCGCGTGCGGCGTCTCGCGCCGCTGCCACCTCTGCGACGTCGCGCTGACGCTGCATGGGGACGGGAGCCTGCGCTGCCACCACTGCGGCTTCTCCGAGCTCGCGCCCGCGACCTGTCCCGAGTGCGGATCGCCCGACCTCGCGCGAATCGGCGCGGGAACGCAGAAGCTCGAGCGCGAGCTCGCGGCGAAGGTGCCGGAACTCGAGGTGATCCGCCTCGACGCCGATGCGCTCGAGCGGCCGGGCGCGTTGCACGACGCGCTGACCCGATTTGCCGCCACGGACCGCGCCGTGCTCGTCGGGACGCAGATGGTCGCGAAAGGCCACCACTTCCCGGGGGTCGAGCTCGCCGCCGTCGTCGACGCCGACACCGGACTGGGGCTGCCGGACTTCCGCGCCGAGGAGCGCACGTTCCAGCTCCTGACACAGCTCGCCGGACGGAGCGGCCGCGACGCGCCGGGCCGCGTGATCGTCCAGACGTTCCAGCCGGACTCGCGCGCGGTCGCGCTCGCCGCGCGGCACGACGTCCGGGAGTTCCTCGCCGGCGAGCTCGACCGCCGCCGCGCGCTCGGCTACCCGCCCTTCCGGCACCTCGTCCGGATCGTCTGCACGGGCCCCGACGCCGCCGGTCCGGAGCGGGCGCTGGCGGAGCTGAAGGCCGGCCTGGGCGGCGGCGAGGAGCTGCTCGGGCCGGCGCCGCTGCTCCGCCTCCGCGGCCGCCACCGGGCGCAACTCGTCGGCAAGACAGACCGGCCCCGCGCCCTCGCCGCCCGCGCCGCCGCGCTGCTGTCAGCCGCCGCGCCCGCGATGCGCCGCGCCGGCCTGAGCGTCGTCGTCGACGTCGATCCCCAGAGCGTTTAGGACCTCAGCGGGAAAGCGCTCGAGAATCCACGCCGCGTCGAGCGGCTCGCGCTGGTACGGGCGCCCGCCGATCTTCACGAAGTCGCGCGTCCGTGGATCCATCGCGAGCCTCGCCTCGGCGGGGAAGAAGCGGTTGTGCCGCTCGATCAGCTCGTTCACCTCGCCGAAGCTCCAGTTCGCCGCCGTCTCGCGCCAGAGCCGCGGGAAGTCCTCCGGCGACGCCTCGGCGGCGAGCTCGGCCCGCGCCTCCGCGAGCTGCTGCTCGTGCCGCGCGATCTCGTCCTCGATCGCGCGCAGCCGTCGCATCCACGCCGTCGGCCCGCCGAGCGCCATGATCCCCGCGTCGGGATCGGGACGGAAGTTCCGCACGCGCTGCCGCAGCGGCTTCCCGGCGACGGGGCTGTCGGCGAGATCCTCCTCGAGCACGCGACGCTCGCGGCGGTCGCGCGGCGTCTCGGGCCGGACCGCGCCCTGCGACATGATCTGCTTGAGCTCCCGCGGATCCATCCCTCGGTAGTCTGCCCGCTGCAATGAGCGACGCCGAGGGACAGGTTGCGCGCGAGGGACTGGACGCCGAGCAGGAGGCGCGGCGGCGGCTCGCGCTCGCGCAAATTCGCCAGTATCCGGACAGCGCGCTCCGCCTCCCGGCGAAGCCGGTCGAGGAGTTCGACGACGACCTGCGCCGGCTGATCGAGCGGATGACGCAGCTGATGCACGAGGCGCACGGCGTCGGCCTCGCGGCGACGCAGGTCGGCACGCTGCAGCGGCTGTTCGTGTTCCAGCCGGAGGAGGACGAGGACGTGGCGATCGTCAATCCGGAGATTGTCGAGCGCAGCGAGGAGACAGACGTCGACAACGAGGGCTGCCTCTCGCTCCAGGGCGTGAGCGTTCCCGTCGAGCGGACGGTGGCGGTGACGCTCGCCGGCAAGGACGAGGACGGGAATGACGTGCACTACGAGCTCGAGGGCCACGGCGCGCGTGTCGTGCAACACGAGCTGGATCACCTCGACGGCGTCCTGATCATCGACCGCACGACGCCCGAGGCGCGGCGGGAGGCGCTCGCGATCCTCCGCCCGCGCATCGTTCTCACCTAGTGCTCTCGGTCGCGGCGACCGCTCCCTTCGGCGCCGACGTCCTCGAGCGGCTGGCCGAACGGCACGACGTCGCGTTGCTCGTGACGCGGCCGGACGCGCCGCGCGGACGCGGCCGCAAACTCGCGCCGCCGCCGGCGAAGGAGGTCGCCGAGCGGCTGGGGATTCCGGTCACGCAGCCGGACCGGCTCGACGAGCGGCTCGAGCTGCCGACCGACACGATGGTCGTCGCCGCGTACGGCCTGCTGATCCCGGCACCGCTGCTCCTGCACGGACTGTGGCTGAACGTCCACCCGTCGCTGCTGCCGCGTTGGCGAGGGGCGGCGCCCGTCGAGCGCGCGCTGCTCGCGGGCGACGCGGAGACTGGCGTGACGATCCATCGCACGGTTGCGGAGCTCGACGCGGGGCCGATCGCCGCACAACGCGCATTTCCCATCGGGCCGGACGACGACGCGGGCACCGTGTTCGCGCGCGCGGCCGAGCTCGCCGTCGAGCTGCTGGACGAGGTACTGCCCGAGCCGGAGTTCCACGAGCAGCCGATCGACGGCGTCACGTACGCGGAGAAGCTGACGCCCGCCGACCGCGAGCTCGATCTCTCACACCCGGAGGAGGCGCTGCACCGGATCCGCGCACTCTCGCCGCACATCGGAGCGCGCGCGCTCGTCGACGGGCGGTCGCTGATCGTCTGGAAGGCGCGGCCGTCCGACGGCGAACTGGAGTTGCTCGAGGTGCAGCCGGAGGGCGGCCGGCGCATGAGCTACGCCGAGTACGTCCGCGGCCGCCGGTGAGCGTCGCGCCCGCGCGGCGCGCGGCGTACGAGACGGTGATGCGCGTCTTCCAGGACGACGCGTACACGGACCGCGCGTTTCGCACCGCCGCGGCGTCGCTCGACCGTCGCGACCGCGCGCTCGCGCAACGGCTCGCGTACGGCACCGTGCAGCGCGCGCGCACGCTCGACCATGCGATCGAGACGCTCGGCCGCCGGCCCGTCCGCAAGCTCGACCCGCCGGTGCGCGCGTCGCTGCGGCTCGGCGCGTACCAGCTCGGCTTCACCGAGGTCGCCCCGCACGCTGCGGTCTACGAAGCGGTCGAGCTCGTCCGCGATGCGCGGCTGCAACGCGCGGTCCCGTTCACGAACGCGATCATGCGCCGCCTGCAGGAGGGCATCGGTCCGCTGCTCGCCGCGCTTCCGGAGGGGCCGCTCAAGCATTCGTACCCGGACTGGATCTGGGACGTCTGGCGCCGCGACTTCGGCGAGGAGCAGGCGCTCGACCTGATGCGCGCGCACAACGAGCCGCAGGAGACGGTTGTGCGCCTGATCGGAGGCGACCCACCGGGCGAGCCGACCGACATCCCGGGCGCGTACCGCGTCGACAGGGTCGACGAGGTCGCGGTCGACGAAGGACGGATCTGGCCGCAGAGCCGCGGCTCGCAACTCGCCGGGCTCGTAGTGGGGTCGCGTCAGGGCGAGCGCGTGCTCGACCTCTGCGCCGCGCCCGGCGGCAAGGCGACGATGCTCGCCGGCGAGGTGACGGCGGTCGAGCTCGACGACGGCCGCGCGCGCGAGTTGCAGGAGAACGTCCTGCGGCTCGGTGCGCTGAACGTCACGGTCGTCGAGGCGGACGGGCTCGCGCTGCCGCCCGAGCTGACCGGCTACGACCGCGCGCTTATCGACGCCCCGTGCTCGGGCCTCGGCGTCCTCGCGGGCCGCCCCGACCTCCGTTGGCGCGCCCGTCCGCTGCCCGAGCTCCAGCTCGGCCTGCTCCGCGCCGCCGCCGAGCGCGTTAGGCCCGGCGGGACGATCGTCTACTCCGTCTGCACGCTCAACGCCGACGAGAACGAGGCCGTCGTCGACGCGTCGGGCCTGCGGGTTCTGCCGCTGGGCGACGAATGGCCGAAATTCCGCCATCCCAAGCGGCCGGAATTCCTGCTCACCCGTCCGGACATCCATGGAACTACGGGCTTTTTCATAGCGAACCTCGTGAGGGATTGATCGAATCCGGCCGCCAGACGACTTACCATCGAACTGCGGTAATGGGCTGGCGAGATTGGATCCGAACGGTCGAGATCGAACCGTCGATATACGCGGCTGACTTCTCACGCTTGGGCGAGCAGCTGGACGTCCTGCTGCGGACCGGCGCTCGCGTCTTCCACTTCGACGTCGGCGACGGGCACTTCGTCGAGCCGATCACGATGGGACCGATCGTGCTGCAGTCCGTCGCCGACCTCGTGCACGGGATGAAGGGTGTGTTCGACTGCCACCTGATGGTCGACAACCCGGTGCGGCACTTCCCGCAGATCGCGGCGGCCGGTGGCGACAGCGTCACGTTCCACTACGAGGCGGTCGAGGACGTGCCGGCGACGATTGCTGCGGCGCGGGAGCACGGGCTCGAGGTCGGGCTCGCGTTCAATCCCGAGACGGGCGTCGACGCGGTCGTCCAGGTCGCATACGGCGTCGACTTCGTGCTCTGCATGAGCATCCACCCCGGCTACTCCGGTCAGGAGTTCATGCCCGAGGCGCTCGAGCGGATCCGGCAACTCCGCGCGGCGCTGCCGGAGAACGTCTACGTGCAGGTCGACGGCGGCATCGACAACGACAACGTGCGCGCCGTCTACGACGCCGGCGCGTCCCTGATCGTCGCCGGCACGTCGATCTTCGGGGGGGAAGATCTTCCGCGCTCGTACCGCCGCTTGGTACAAGCACTGGCATGAGCCTGGAACGAGCCCTCGCTCTCGCGGAGAGAGGCCGGGGCAAGGTCGGAGACCATCCGCTCGTCGGCGCCGTCGTCGTGCGCGACGGCGAGACCGTCGGCGAGGGCTGGTACGAGTACGACGAGGTCGACCACGCGGAGACGAAGGCGCTGGCGCAGGCCGGCGGACGTGCGCGCGGCGCGACGCTCTACGTGACGCTCGAGCCGTGCTCGCATCACGGGCGAACGCCGCCGTGCGCCGACGCGGTCGTTGCTGCGGGCGTCGCGCGCGTCGTCGTCGGGTCCGGCGATCCGAATCCCAAGGTCGACGGGCGCGGCATAGCACGGCTGCGCGAGGCCGGGATCGACGTCGAGCTCGTCGACTCATTCGAGGCGCGCCGGCAGAACGAAGGCTGGCGCACATGGGTCAGGCTCGGCCGGCCGTTCGTCGCGTACAAGGCGGCGGTCACGCTCGACGGCCGCGTGACCGTTCCCGGCTCGCGCTGGATCAGCGGCGAGAAGTCGCGGCGCCATGTACACGAACTGCGCGCCGACGCGGACGCCGTCGCCGTCGGGATGGGCACTGTGCGTGCGGACGATCCGCGGCTGGACGCACGCGGCGTCGAGGCGCTGCGGCAACCGCGGCGGCTCGCGTTCGGACGCGGCCCGCTCCCCGCAGGCTCGGAGCTCGAGCTCCGGAGCGGACAGCTCGAGGACGAGCTGCACGCGCTCGCCGCCGACGGCGTGCAGACGCTGCTGCTCGAGGGCGGGCCGACGCTCGCGACGGCGTTCCTCGAGGCCGACCTCGTCGACAAGCTGCTGCTCTTCGTCGCGCCGACGCTCTCCGGCTCCGGCCCGCGGTTCCTCGGCGACCTCGCCGCCTCGCGCCCGCTCTCCCGTTTGGAGGCGCGGCCGATCGGCGAAGACGTGCTCCTCAGCGCCTATGTCCACGAGCCCTGACGACGAGATCGTCAATGTCCTCTCGCGCTGGCTCGCGAGGCACGTCGACGACGGCGAGCTGCGCGACGAGGTAGCCGCGATCGGCACCGGCGAGCTCACGGCTGACCAGGCCGAGGCCGTCGACGAGCTGCTCGTCGCGCTGCGCAACGGCGCGCCGCGAGGCGAGCTCGAGGTCGCCGTCCGCGAGACGCTGGAAGCCCTCGCCCTGGGCTAGCCTTGACCGTGTGTTCACCGGGATCGTCAGGGAGCGCGGCCGCGTCGCCGCCGTCGACGGCGGTGCGCAGCGCGTCCGCCTGACGGTCGAGGCGCCCGCCACCGCTCCCGCCGTCTCGGTCGGCGACTCCGTCGCCGTCAACGGCGTCTGCCTGACCGCCGTCGAGGCGGGAAACGGGACGCTCGCGTTCGACGCCGTCCCCGAGACGCTCGCGCGCACATCGCTGGGCCGGCTCGCGCCCGGGGCGCCCGTCAACGTGGAACCCGCTCTGCGCGCCGGCGATCCGCTCGGCGGGCACGTGATGCAGGGCCACGTCGACGGCCTCGCCCGCGTCCGCTCGGTCGAGCCGGAGGGCGACGGCCGCCGGATCTGGATCGACGCGAGCCCCGATCTCCTCCGCTACACGGTCGAGAAGGGGTCGATCGCCGTCGACGGCGTCTCCCTGACTGTTGCCGCGCTGGACGACGCCGGCTTCGCGGTCGCCCTGATCCCGCATACGCTCGCGGAAACGACCCTCGGCGACCTCGAGACGGGCGACGAGACCAACCTCGAGGTGGACGTGCTGGCCAAGTACGTCGAGCGTCTCGTTACCATGCGTCGATGAGCCCGGAGCTCGCAGCCGTCGAAAAGAGCCCGTTTGCGACCGTCGAGGAGGCGATCGACGACATCCGCGCCGGGAAGATGGTCGTCGTCGTCGACGCCGCCGACCGCGAGAACGAGGGCGACCTGACGATCGCGGCGCAGTTCGCGACGCCCGAGGCGATCAACTTCATGGCGAAGGAAGGCCGCGGGCTCATCTGCCTCTGCCTGACCGAGGAGCGCTGCGACGAGCTGGGGTTGCGGATGATGACCGAGAACAACGAGGCGCCGCACGGGACCGCGTTCACCGTCACGATCGAGGCACGCGAGGGGATCACCACCGGCATCTCCGCGCACGACCGCTCGCACACGGTGCAGGTCGCGATCGACCCGTCGAAAGGTCCGCGCGACCTCGTCCAGCCGGGCCACATCTTTCCCTTGCGCGCACGCCGCGGCGGCGTGCTCGAGCGCGTCGGCCACTCCGAGACCGCCGTCGATCTCGCGCGGCTCGCGGGCCTGATCCCCGCCGGCGTCGTCTGCGAGGTGATGAACGAGGACGGCTCGATGGCGCGCGTGCCCGATCTGATCCCGTTCTGTCGCAAGCACGGGATCAAGCTCGTCACGGTCGCCGACCTGATCGAGTACAGGCGTCGGCACGAGAAGCTCGTCGAGCGGGAGACGTCCGTGCGGATGCCGACCGCGTACGGCGAGTTCACCGCGGTCGCGTTCCGCGAGACGCTGACGGGCAAGCACCACGTCGCACTCGTCAAGGGCGACGTGTCCGGAAAGCAGAACGTGCTCGTCCGCGTCCACTCCGAGTGCCTGACGGGCGACGTCTTCCATTCGTTGCGCTGTGACTGCGGCGACCAGCTCGAGGTCGCGCTGGCGCGGATCGAGGAGGCAGGGAAGGGCGTCCTCCTCTACATGGCGCAGGAGGGCCGCGGGATCGGCCTGCTGAACAAGCTGAAGGCGTACGAGCTGCAGGAGCAGGGACGCGACACCGTCGAGGCAAACGTCGAGCTCGGCTTCCCGCCGGACGCGCGCGACTACGGGATCGGCTCGCAGATCCTCTCGGAGCTCGGGTTGACGACGATCCGCATTCTCACGAACAACCCGCGCAAGATCGCCGGGATCGAGGGCTTCGGCCTCCGGGTCGTGGAGCAGGTGCCGATCGAGGTGCCGGCGAACGCCGAGAACGCGCGCTACCTCGAGGCGAAGCGCGACAAGCTCGGGCACGCGCTCCGGCTCCACCACCAGCACGTCCGGTTCGACCCGAAGCTCTACGAGGGAGCCGAGCCGTGAGCGTCGCTCGCCTTCGGCTCGCTCCCGTGAGGGAAACCATGTCTCGCCCACGCGCCCCCTTCTTCGAAGGTTGGGCGGGGGAACCTCCCGGTTCCCCCGGCAGTGGCTCCCCTCGCCCGCTCATCGGGCAGGTCGCCCGATGAGCACATGGCCGGGCGAGACGGAAGAGGATCCCGACGTCGAGGAGGACGAGGAGCGCGAGGCCGAGGACGCGTCGGAGGCTGAGGAGTCGCTGCCGCAGCTGCGGACGGCCGGGCACGCGCCAGGCGACCTCGAGATTCCGGACGGCGTCGCCGTGCTCGAGGGCTCGCCGTCGGGCGGGCGTCGCGGCGTCGCGATCGTGGCGTCCCGGTTCAACGGCGACGTGACGAACCGGCTGCTCGAGTCGGCGCTCGGCGAGCTCGATCGGGCCGGAGTCGCGCGCGGCTCGATCACGGTGATGCCGGTGCCCGGCGCATTCGAGCTGCCGCTCGGCGCGATGGCGCTTGCGAAGACGCGCCGCTTCTCGTGCATCGTCGCGCTCGGGTGCGTGATCCGCGGCGAGACGGCGCATTTCGACTACGTCGCGGGCGAGGCCGCGAGCGGGCTCCAGCTGGCGGCGCTGGAGACGGGCGTCCCGGTCGCGTTCGGCGTCCTCACGGTCGACAACCTCGAGCAAGCGGGCGCGCGGATCGACAAGGGCGCGGAGGCGGTTCGCACGGCGCTCGAGATGGCCGATGTCTTCGCGCAACTGCGCGCGTCGGCGCAGCAGGCCGCCCGCTGAGTTCCGCTACACTGCCGGGCCGATGTCCAAGGTCTGCGCAGTCTGCGGGAAGAAGCCGAGCTTCGGGAACAACCGGAGCCATTCGATGGTCGCCACCCGGCGGCGCTTCGATCCGAACCTCCAGCGCGTCCGCGTGATCCTCAACGGCAAGGCCGTCCGCGCGTACATCTGCACGCGCTGCCTCAAGGCCGGCAAGGTCCAGAAGGCCGTCTAATCTGGCCGCGTCCATCGCGGCCATCTTGACAAGCAGCCGGACACGGCCGTTTCGGCCTCGCCCGAACAGACCACGCCCGGTGCCAGGGCACGTGGCATGGCCGGAGGGGACGCGGCCGCAACCGTCCGTCCGCGCCGCTGGTCTAATTCGGTCGTGGAGCCAGGCCACGCGCTCTCGTCCCCGCTCGGTCGCATCACGATCTCCGGCGACGCGATCGCGCGCATCGTCGGCCAGACGGCGGCCGAGTGCTACGGCGTCGTCGGGATGTCGGCCCGCGGCCGCGTCGGCCGGCTGCTCGCTCGCGGCCGCGAGTCGCAGGGGATCAGCCTCGGCGCCGAGGACGACGGGAGCGTGACGATCGGCCTCTATGTCGTCGTCGAGTACGGGCTCAACCTCGCAGAGGTCGCCGCGACCGTCCGCTCCCGTGTCGCCTACGAGGTCGAGCGGCTGACCGGCCTGCCGGTCGCGGCAGTCGAGGTGCACATCCAGGACGTACGGCGCTCCGCATGACGCCCGACCTCGACGCCGTCCGCGGGTGGGTCGACGCGTCGCTCGCGTCGCTCGAGGCCTCGCGGCAGCGGATCGACGACCTGAACGTCTATCCGGTCCCCGACGGCGACACGGGAACGAATCTGACCCTGACCGTCCGCTCGCTGCGCGACTCGCTCTCGGAGTCGGAGGCCGAGGAGCGCGTTGCGATCGCACGCGACGTGACGCGCGGCGCGCTGATGGGCGCGCGCGGAAACTCCGGTGTGATCCTCTCGCAGATCGTGCGCGGCGCCGCCGAGGCGCTCGGCGAGGCCGAGCGGATCGACGCGCGCACGGTGGCCTCGGCGCTGAGGTCGGCGTCCGACGCCGCATACCGCGCGGTGCGGCGTCCCGTCGAGGGGACGATGCTGTCGGTGATCCGCGAGCTCGCGGAAGAGGCGGAGAGCCGCAGCGGCGCGGAGGTCCGGGACGTGTTGCTCTCGCTCGTGCCGCGCGGCGAGGCCGCGGTCGCGCGCACGCCGCAGCAGCTCGACGTGCTGCGCGAGGCCGGCGTCGTCGATGCGGGCGGCGCGGGACTTCTCGAGCTCGTGCGCGGTCTCGCGGCCGGCGCGACGGGCGAGGAGATCCCGGAGGCTCCAGCCGCGCTCGAGGCCGTCGGCGTCGACGCGATCCATCAGGAGCAGTCGCTCTACCGCTACTGCACCGTTTTCCTCGTCGAGGGCGAGTCGCTCGACCGGGACGCGCTCGAGGAGGAGCTCGAGCGGCTCGGCGACTCGCTGCTCGTCGTCGGCGACGCGACCGCGCTGAAGGTGCACGTGCACACCGACGACCCCGGCAAAGCGCTCTCGCTCGGCACTGCCGCGGGCACGATCGACCGTGTCGAGATCGCGAACGTGCACGAGCAGGCGCAGCGGCGCGAGGGACGCTTGCTCGTCGCGCTCGCCGACCGGCCGCGCACAGGCGTAGTCGCGGTGGTCGTCGGCGACGGAAACCGCCGGCTCTTCCAGAGCCTCGGTGCGGCGAAGATCGTCGAGGGCGGCCAGACGATGAACCCATCGACGGCCGACCTGCTCGCCGCGATCGAGTCCGTCGACGGCGACGAGGTGCTGCTGCTCCCGAACAACTCGAACGTGATCCTCGCCGCCGAGCAGGCCGCCGGCCTCGCGTCCAAGCCGGTCGAGGTCATCGCCGCGGACTCGATCCCCGCCGGTCTCGCCGCGATGGTCCCCTTCGACACCGAGCGAAGTGCGGCGGAGAACGCCGCCGAAATGCGCGAGGCCGTCGAGGCGGTCTCCACGGGCGAGGTGACGGTTGCGTCGCGCGACGTCGAGATGAACGGCGTCGCGATTCGCAAGGGCGCCTGGCTCGGACTCGCCGACGGCGAGGCGGTCGCAGGCGGCGACGATTTCGACGAGGTTGCGGGCGCCGTCGTCGAACGCCTCTTGGCCGGGCCCCGCGGCGTCCTGACACTGCTCACAGGCGACGAGCAGCCGCAGCTAGACGCCTTGCTGGAGCGCATTGCCAAACGGCATCCGGAGGTCGAGCTCGATGTCCAGGCGGGAGGGCAGCCTCACTACCCGTTGCTGCTCTCGGCAGAATAGGCCCCGGTGCCCGACCCCGTCCGCATCGTTCTCGTCGAAGACAACCAGGTATTCCGCGAGGCCCTCGAGCTGCTCCTCGGGCTTCGCTCCGACGTGGAGGTCGTCGCGTCGGTCGGCGACGGCACCGAAGCCGTTCCGGCGTGCAAAGCGTACGAGCCGGATGTCGTGCTGATGGACTACAGGCTGCCCGGTCTCGACGGCGTGCAGGCGACGCTCGCGGTGCGCGCCGCGTGTCCCGATACGGCAGTCGTGTGCCTGACGGCCTCCGCGAACGCGACGGAGGTGGAGGCATTGCTGGAGGCCGGCGCCGTCGCGTGCCTGACGAAGGACCAGGAGCTCGACACGATCGTCGAGGCGCTGCGCAACGCGGCGGCGACCAGAACGCGTAGCGCGTGACGCTAACCGCGGCGAACACCGCGATCGTCCTCGACTCGACCGCCGACTTCACGGAGGAGGCGCGGCGCTTTCCGAACTGGCGCGTCGTTCCGCTCTATGTCCGCTTCGGCGACGAGAGCTATCGCGACTACGTCGACCTCGGCCCCGACCAGTTCTACGCGCGCCTCCGCATCGCGACGGCGACGCCGACCACGTCGCAGCCGACGCCGGGCGACTTCCTCGCGACCTACGAGGGACTCGCCGGGCACTACGACCGGATCTTCTCGCTGCACATCTCGGCCCGTCTCAGCGGGACGTTCGAGAGCGCGACCTCGGCCGGTGCGCTGCTCGGCGGCGACAGGGTGCGGACGATCGACACAGAGACGGCATCGGCCGCCGTCGCGATGCTCGCGCTCGCAATCCAGCGGCGGCTCGACGCCGGCACCACGGACGACGAGGTGGACGCGCTCGTCGCTCGGTACAAGGCGGGCCACGGGCTGCTGTTCACCGTCGACACGCTCGAGTTCCTGCAGCGCGGCGGCCGCATCGGCCGAGCGCGCGCGATGGCCGGCACATTGCTGAACGTGAAGCCGATCCTCTCGATTCGCGAGGGCGAGGTCGTTCCGGTCAAGCGCGTGCGGGGCAGCCAGAAGGCACTCGCCGAGATCGTCGACGAGCTCGCCGAAGCGACGCAGGACACGCCGACGCTGCGGATCGGGATCGCTCACGCGGAGGCTGCCGATCGCGCTGCCGCGCTCGAGGCGATGACGCGTGCGGAGCGGCCGCAGGCGCAGATCGAGGTCGTGACGAGCCTCGGCGCGGTCGTGGGCGCCCACGCCGGTCCCGGGACCGTGGGCTTCTTCTGGTTCGACGACGCGTGACGTGGCGCTCCGTCCGGGCCCGGTCCTAGACTCACGAACATCCTGGTTGCGCAGGTGACAGCGACCCGCACACCCGCGGGATTCGCAGGCGTGGACCGACCCGCGTCCTGGCCGCCGACGCGTGGACGCATCCGGCCGGAGCGGCTGGCGCGGACACTCGACACGCTGCCCGGCGTCGGACCGGCGGTCCAGCGCAAGCTCGCGAAGCTCGGGCTCGAGACGGTGCGCGACCTGCTCGAGCATGCACCGTTCCGTTTCGTCCCGGTGACGACGATCGCGAAGCTGTCGGGTGAGGAAGAGGTCGCGATCGACGTCGCGGTCGTCCGTGCATCCTCCCGCCGCGTTCGACCGCGTCTGACGGTGATCAACGCGGTCGTCGCCGACGACACCGACCGGATCACCGCGACGTGGTTCAACCAGGATTGGGTTGCGAAGAAGCTGCAACCCGGCGTGCGCCTGCGGCTCGTGGGCACGCTCCGGCACGGCGGCTTCGCGGTGCGGGAGACGCACTTCGACGCCGAAGCCGCACCCCGCATCCCGATCTATCCGGCGAGCGAGGAGCTGACGCCGAAGAAGGTGCGCGATCTCGTGAACGCGGCGCTCGCGCACGCCGACGACCATCCGGATCCTCTGCCCGCGGAGCTGCGCGCGCGGGAGGCGCTTCCGCTCCGCGCGGATGCACTCCTCGCGCTGCACCGGCCGCGCTCGGAAGCGGAGGCCGAGATCGGCCGGCAGCGGCTCGCCTTTGACGAGCTGCTGTTGCTCCAGGTCGGGATCGCGCGGCGCGCGCGGGAGCGCGAGGCGACGCTGGCGCCATCGCAAGGCGCTGCCCTTTGCTCTGACGCCGCACCAGGAGCAGGCGATCCGGGAGCTCGACGGCGACCTCGCGCGCACCGTGCCGATGCAGCGCCTGCTGCAGGGCGACGTCGGTTCAGGCAAGACCGTCGTCGCGCTCTACGCGCTCCTGCGCGCCGTCGAGAACGGCCGCCAGGGCGCGCTGATGGCGCCGACGGAGACGCTCGCCGAGCAGCACTTCCTGACGATCGAAGGCCTCTGCTCCGAGCTCGACGTCACGTGTGCGCTGCTCACGAGCGCGACGCCGAAGGGCGAGCGCGAGCAGGCGCTCGGCGCAGACGTCGTCGTCGGCACGCACGCGCTGATCCAGAAGGACGTCGAGTTGCGCGACCTCGCAGTCGCCGTCGTCGACGAGCAGCATCGTTTCGGCGTCGAGCAGCGGCGCGCGCTCACCGAAGGACGCTCGCCACACGTCCTGCACATGACGGCGACGCCGATCCCGCGCACTCTTGCGCTCACGGTCTACGGCGACCTCGCCGTCTCGGAGATCGCGAAGCCGCCGGCGATGCGCAAGCCGGTGATCACGAGCTGGATTCCCGAGGAGAAGGCGCCCGAGGCGTACCGCCGGCTGCAGCGACTGCTCGACGACGGCCGGCAGGCGTACGTGGTATGCCCGCTCGTTGAGGCGTCGGAGACGACGCAGGCGCGCGCGGCCGAGCAGGAGGCGGAGCGGCTGCGCCGCGCCGAGCTGAAGGGTTACCGAATCGGCTGCCTGCACGGCCGGCTGAAGCCGGCCGACCGGCGCGAGTTGATGTCGCAGTTCAAGTCGCGCGACCTCGACGTCCTTGTCGCCACGACGGTGATCGAGGTCGGCGTCGACGTCCCGAACTCGACGGTGATGATCGTGCAGGAGGCCGACCGCTTCGGGCTCGCGCAGCTGCATCAGCTCCGCGGCCGGGTCGGTCGCGGTGCGGAGCAGTCGTACTGCCTGCTCGTCTCGCGGACGAAGGAGGAGCTCACGGAGGCGGCGCAGACGCGCCTGCAGGCCCTCGTTGCGACGACCGACGGCTTCGAGCTCGCCGAGGTGGACCTTGACCTGCGCGGCGGCGGTCAACTGCTCGGCACCCGGCAGGCGGGAATCTCGGACCTGAAATTCGCGCGGCTGCGCGCGGACAGGCCTCTGCTGGAGCGGGCCCGCACCCTCGCAGCGTCGCTCGTCGACGAGTCCGGTCCGCTGCAGGACGAGGTCGACGCGCTGTTCGCCGACACGGACCCCGCCGCGCTCGCCTGACGTATTCCCGACGTGGATCGACGCAAGTTCGTCGTGGCTGCGGCTGCGCTGCCCTTCGCGCTGCGCTCCGGTCGCGCGCTCGCGGGCGGGTGGCCCCTCGCGCTCGCGACGGCCGACCAGGAGGCGCACCTCGTAGCGGTCGACCTCGGGACGGGCCGGATCGCGCGGCGCATCCGAACGTCGCCCGACCCGCGCAGCATCGAGGCCGTCGGCTCGAGCGCGGTCGTCGCCCACTGGACGACCGGCGTCGTGACGGTCCTCGATGCGCCGACGCTCTCCGTGCGTCACGTCGTCCACGGAATCGAAGAGCCGCGCTACGCAGTCCCGAGCCGGGACGGCCGGTACGCGTTCGTGACCGATTCCGGACGTGCAGAGGTCGCGACGCTCGACGTCGAGCGAGGGCGGGTTGTCGGACGCGTGCATCTCGGCGAATGGCCGCGCCACCTCGCGCTCGACGCGACGGGCAGCGTGCTCTGGGTCGCACTGGGCACCGAGTCGCGCCGGCTCGCCGTCGTCGACGTCAGACGCCCGGACAGCCTGCGCCTCGCCGCGCGGGTCACGCCGCCGTTCCTCGCCCACGCCGTCGGGTTCTCGCCGGACCGCCGCCACGTGTGGGTCACGTCCGGCGACCGCGGCGCACTTGCGATCTACGACGCGCGCGGCCGCCATCTCGTCGCGCAGCTCCGCGCGGACGCGGCGCCGCAACACGTGACGTTCATCGGCTCGACCGCGTACGTGACGAGCGGCAACTCCGGGACACTGCGCGTCCACGGGCTCGACGGCCGCGTCCGCCACACGGCGTCCTTGCCGGTCGGCTCGTTCAATGTCCAGAACGGGTGGGGGAGAGTGCTGACGGCGTCGCTGGCCAGCGGGTCGATGTGTGCTTTCGACGGCCGCGGCGAGCGCGTCTTCCGGACGCGCGTCGCCTCGTCGTCGCACGACGTCTGCTTCGTGACGGCCGCCTAGACTCGCGACAATGGCGCCGTGCGGATCATCGCGGGCAGCCGCAAGGGCCACACGATCTACGCGCCGAAGGGCCTCGACACGCGGCCGACGGGCGATCGCGTCCGCGAGGCCGCGTTCAACCTGATCGGCCCCGTCGACGGCGCGCGGGTGCTCGACCTCTTTGCCGGCTCGGGCGCGATGGGTCTCGAGGCGCTGTCCCGCGGCGCCGATCGCGCGGTCTTCGTCGAGTCGGACGCGGACGCTGCACGCGCGATCGAGCGCAACCTCGACAAGCTGCGCCTGACGGGAGCGACCGTGCTGCGCCGCGATGCATTGGAGGCTCTCGCCGCCGAGACCGCCGCGGGCAGGGATTATGATCTCGTGCTCGTCGACCCGCCCTACGCGATGTTCGCCGACCTCCAGCCCCAGCTTGCGCGGTACCTCCCGTCGATCCTCGCCCCCGACGGGCTCGTCGTCGTGGAGACGGATACGCGTGTCGAGCCGGTGCTGCCGCCGCTCGCGGTCCGCACGAGCCGACGGTACGGCGCCGCGCGACTGAGCCTCTTCGAGCGCGCGCCGTGATAACGGCGATCTGCCCGGGTTCGTACGATCCGGTGACGTACGGGCACGTGGACGTCATCAGCCGCGCGGCGGGGATCTTCGACCGCGTCGTCGTCGGCGTCGTCGGGACGCCGCACCACAAGCAGCCGATGTTCACGGTCGAGGAGCGGATCTCCTTCCTCCGCGACGCGCTCTCGCATCTCGACAACGTCGAGGTCGACGTGTTCCGCGAGCTCGTCGTGGACTTCGCGCGGAGGTGGGACGCGCGCGCGATCGTCAAGGGGCTGCGCGTGATCTCGGACTTCGAGTGGGAGTTCCAGATGAACCAGCTCAACCGGTCGCTCGCGCCGGACATCGAGACCGTGTACGTGATGGCGAGCCCGCAGGTCAGCTTCGTCTCGTCGAGCGGCGTGAAGGAGATCGCCGCGTTCGGCGGCAGCGTCGACGAGTTCGTCCCGGAACGGGTCGCCCAGCGGTTCAAGGAGCTGTTCCCGAACGGCCGCCCGGGGACGCCCGAGAACCCGGCCGAGTAGAAGTCACCTAAAGGCGCCGCGCCGCCCCTGGAGGAACGCCCATTCCCCCGCCGAACAACCGAAGGCTAGACTGAGAGCCATGGACGTACTCGTTCTAATCGACAAGCTCGACGACCTCGTGCACAACGCGAAGGCCGTGCCCCTCACCGACCAGGTGCGGATCGACCGCGACGAGATCTACGACATCCTCGACCAGATGCGGGCGACGATCCCCGAGGAGATCAAACAGGCGCGCTGGATCGTCAAGGAGCGCCAGGAGATGCTCGCCGAGGCGAAGCGCGAGACCGACCGGCTGCTCGCCGAGGCCCGGGAACAAGCCGTGCGGGAGGCGTCGCAGACCGAGATCGTCAAGCTCGCCGAGCGTCAGGCGCAGGAGATCGTCGACGACGCACGGCGTCAGGCGCGGGAGACGCGGCTCGAGATGGAGGACTGGGCGGACGGGATCCTCTCGACGCTCGAGGTCAACCTCGACAAGTTTCTCACGGCCGTGCGGCGCGGCCGCGAGCGGCTGCACGAGCGCTCGCAGGAGACCGTCGTCGCGGGCGTGGGCCCGACCGACGGCGCAGGCGACGAGCTCGGCTACTAGCGTCTTCGCGATCTGTTGCACCTGCGGGACGCAGTTCGGCGTCCCCGATCCTCAACGCTGTCCCGTCTGCGACGACGCGCGCCAGCACGTCCCGGCAGACGGCCAGCGGTGGACGACGCTCGCCGAGCTCCGGCGCGAGCACGGCAACTGGATCCGCGACGACGCCGGCTTCGTCGGGATCGGCACCGAGCCGTCCTTCGCGATCGGCCAGCGCGCGCTGCTCGTCCCGCACGGCGATGCGAACGTCATGTGGGACTGCATCACGCTGCTCGACGACGAGACAGCCGAGGCGGTCGAGCAGCAGGGCGGCCTCGCCGCGATCGCGATCTCGCACCCGCACTACTACTCCGGGATGGTCGAGTGGGCACGCCGGTTCGACTGCCCGATCCACCTGCACGCCGCCGACCGCGAGTGGATCATGCGGCCCGACGACCGCATCGAGCTCTGGGACGGCGAGACGAAGGATCTCGGCGGCGGCCTGACGCTGATCCGTTGCGGCGGCCACTTCGCCGGCGGCACCGTGCTGCACGTCGGCGATGCACTCCTCTCCGGCGACATCGTCCAGGTCATCCCCGACCGCGAGTGGGTGAGCTTCATGTACAGCTACCCGAACCTGATCCCGCTCGCCGAGGACGCGATCTACCGGATTTGCGACGCGCTGGAGCCGTTCTCGTTCGACCGGATCGTCGGCGCTTGGTGGGATCGCCTCGTCCCGCACGACGGCAAAAGCGTCGTCACGCGCTCCGCGGAACGCTACGTCCGCGCTCTCCGGGGCGAGCCTCTGGACTGAACTCGTCGGCGACCCGCTGCGCCTCGGCGACGAACGCCTCGGCCGCCGCCGAGCGGTAGCGGTCGCGGTGCCACGCGAGGACGATCACCCGGGGCGGAATCCGCGTGCCGAAGGGAAGCCCGACGACCGCCGGATTGCGCGGGTTGACGACGAGCCGCGGCACGACCGCCGCGCCGACGCCTTCCGCTACGAGGCCGACGAGCGTTCCGTTGTCGTCCGTGCGGAAGAGAACGTTGAGGTCGGGCACGCGGCCGCGCAGGAACTCCTCTGCACTCGACTGCGTCCGCCATGCGATCAGCGGCAGGCCTGAGAGCTCGCGTACCGAAGGCGCGGCGTCGCGCTCCGCGAGCGGCGAGTCGGCGGCCACGAGCAGCACGTAGGGATCGCGGATCAGCTCGACGAGCTCGAACGGCCCTTCCTCCAGCGGCAGATCGCCGAACGCGACGTCGAGTTCGCCGCGCTCGACGAGGCGCAGCAACTCCGCATCGTCCGCCTCCTCGCGGAGCTGGATCTCGACCCGCGGCCACTTCTCGGAGAAGCGATGGAGCAGGGGCGGCAGCAGCCGAGCGCCGACGCTCTGGTAGATGCCGACGCGCAGCGGGCCGGCGGCGCCCTCGGCCAGTGCTTCCATGTCGGCCTGCGCAGCCTCGAGCTGGGCGACGATCGAGTCGGCGTGGCGGAGCAGCAACCGGCCCGCGTCCGTCAGCGAGACGGGCCGCGGCCCACCAGGGCGCTCGACCAGCCGCTGGCCGACGACCTTCTCGAGCTGCGCGATCTGCTGGCTGACCGCCGACTGCGAGTAGCCGAGCTCCCGCGCGGCACCGCCGAACGACCCGGTGCGCGCGAGCGCCTCCAGGGCCGCCAGATGGCGCAGCTCCACCCCCAGCCAACGATCAGGTTTCATAATCGTTTACAATTCTAACCCGATTTGCGCTTATAGACCGCCGCAGGCACGCTGGAGCCATGACCTCGCTCCGCAAGCCGGTTGCGGCGGCGGCGGTCGCACTCGCTGCGGTCTACGTGATCTGGGGGTCGACGTACCTCGGGGTCGCCGTGGCCGTGCGGTCGATCCCGCCGTTGCTCATGCTCTCGCTCCGCTTCCTCGTGGCGGGCGCGATCCTCTACGCCTGGTCGATCCGCCGCGGCGACCGCGCCGGCGACCGCCCGGACTTTCGGCAGTGGCGCGCAGCGACGATCGTCGGCGCCCTGCTGCTCTGCGTCGATACCGGCCTCGTCGCCTGGGCCGTGCAGCGCGGGCTCGACACGGGCCTCGCAGCACTCCTCTGCGCGACGATCCCCCTCTGGCTCGTCGGGATCGATGGGATCGTGACCGGCAGGCGCCTCTCGGCAGGCACGGTCGCCGGAATGGGTATCGGCCTCGTCGGCGTCGCCGTCCTCGTCGGGCCCTCGGCCTCGCATCTCGATCTGCCCGCGGTGCTCGCCGTCCTCGTCGGAACGATCGCGTGGGCCGCCGGAACGATCTACGCGCGCTCAGCCCCGTTGCCTCGCCGCCCGAACGTCGGCGCGGGCATGGAGATGATCGCCGCCGGCGTGCTGCTCGCGATCGGCGGAGCGGCGACCGGCGAGCTCGGGCGGCTGCACCCGACGCAGGTCCCGCTCGCCGCGGTCGGCGCCATGCTCTACCTGATCGTGTTCGGCTCGCTGCTCGCGTACTCCGCGTACGGGTGGCTGCTCCGCAACGTCTCGACGACCGTCGTCTCGACCCACGCGTACGTCAATCCGGTCGTCGCGATCGCGCTCGGCGCGGCCGTGCTCGGGGAGCCGGTGACGGGGACGACTGTGTTCGCAGGGCTGCTCGTGGTGCTCTCGGTCGTGCTGATCATCGGTCCGCCGAAACGGCGGAAGGCCACGCCGATGCCGCGGCCGATCGGCCTCGCGACACCCGCGCTCGCGGACTTCTCTCGCCTCGCCGCATAGAGATGCTCGACCGCCGACCGCCGCACCCGCGAGCACGGCGATCGACGGCCGAACATCTAGCGCTACGCTGGCCGTGTGACCCACTTCAACCTCCGGAACGTCAAGCTCCGGTCGGGCGAGGAGTACGTCGACGAGGTCGAGATCGAGCTCGAGCCGCTGACGTTGGGCGGCCAGCGCTACCTTCCCGTGCCGGAAAAGGTCGCCGCCGAACTGCGGATCACGAAGGCGACGACCGGCAGCCTGTTCCAGCTCGCGTTCCACACGCGGCTCCACGGCCCCTGCTTCCGCTGCCTCACGGACACGGTCCTCGACCTCGACATCGCGGCCCGCGAGTACCAGGCGACGAATCCGGATGAGGACGAGGAGCTTCGGAGCCCGTACGTCGAGGACAACCGGCTCGATCTCTCCTCGTGGGCACGCGACGCAGTCGCGCTCGCGCTGCCCGACAAGATCCTCTGCCGCGCGGACTGCGCCGGCCTCTGCCCGACCTGCGGCAAGAATCTGAACGAGGAGCCCCACGAGCACGAAGAGAAAGCCGTGGATCCGCGCTGGGAAGGGCTCGAACGGCTGCGCGAGCAGCTCTAGTGCCCCTCCCGGCAATGCAAGCCCGCTTCTCGCCCGCTATCACGCGGCGCTAGCGACCGAGAAACTGGGCTGCATTACCGGAAGAGGCACTAGCCCGCCTTCCGGTACACTGCCGCCGCTCGTGGCCGTCCCGAAGAAAAAGACGTCGAAGTCCCGTCGCGACAAGCGCCGCGGGGGGAACACGCACGCCGTCAAGTCGGCGTCCGTCAACGTCTGCCCCCGTTGCGGCCAGCCCAAGCGGCCCCATCACGCGTGCCCCACGTGCAAGACGTACCGGGGACGCGAGATCGAGCCGCTCCGCGTCGACTCTCCGTAGGCCTTGGCCGTCCGCGTAGCCGTGGACGCGCTCGGCGGCGACCGCGGCCCGGAGGAGATCGTCGCCGGAGCGGTCGACGCACGCTCGAGCGAGATCGAGCCGATCCTGTTCGGGCGGGCGGGCCTCGACACCCACGGACTCGAGCTCATCGAGACGACGCAGGAGATCGGCATGGACGAGAAGCCGTCCGAGGCCGTGCGCGCGAAGCCGGCCAGGCGGTCGTCTCCGCCGGGAACACCGGCGCCATGCTCGCCGCGGGACTGCTCGAGCTGCGCCGTCTGCCAGGCGTCCACCGGCCGGCGATCGCGGTAGCCATCCCCGCGAGGCGCGGCCCGTCGGTGCTGCTCGACGCGGGCGCCAACGCGGATGCACGTCCCGACCACCTGCTGCAGTTCGCGCACATGGGCGCCGTGTTCGCCGAGGAGATTCTCGGCGTCCGGCGGCCCGAGGTGCGGCTGCTCTCGATCGGCGAGGAGCCGGAGAAGGGGAACCAGTTGACGCTCGAGGCGCGGGCGCTGCTGGAGGCGAGCGACCTCCGTTTCGCCGGCAACGCCGAGGGCCGCGACCTGCTCGAGGGCGCCGCCGACGTCGTCGTCACCGACGGCTTCACCGGGAACGTCGCGTTGAAAGCGGTCGAGGGGACGATCAAGACCCTGCTCGAGGCGCTGCGGGAGGAGATCGCCGCGACGACGACGGGCAAGCTCGGCGGCCTGCTGATCCGCCCCGCCACGCGCCGGCTCCGGACGCGCCTCGATCCGGACACCTACGGGGGCGCCTACCTGCTCGGGCTGCGCGGTCTCGCGGTGATCGCCCACGGCAACTCGTCGCGGCGGGCGATCGCGAACGCGATCCGACTCGCCGCCCGCGGGGTCGAGCACGACGTGGTCGTGCGGCTGGCCGCGCGGTTGCCCGAACGGGCCAAGGCTGTATGATCGGCGCGTTTTTCGCCCCCCGAACTCGAATGAGGTGACATGGCAGCGTCCCGCGAGGAAGTCTTCGAGCGAGTCAAGGAAGTCCTGACGGAGCAGCTCGGGATCGATGAGAGCGAGATCACGGAAGAGGCTTCCTTCCAGGAGGACCTCGACGCGGACTCGCTCGACCTCGTCGAGCTGATCATGGAGCTGGAAGACCAGTTCGGAATCAAGATCTCGGACGAGGACGCCCAGAAGATCACCACCGTCGGGCAGGCTGTCGACTACGTCTCGTCCCACCAGTAGCCGCGCTCCGGCCGGGAGGCCGGACTCCCTCAGGCGGCTGATCGACGAGCTTCCACCGGAGGCGGCGGGGCCTGTGTTCACGCACGCCTCGTGGGCTGCGGAGCGTGCGCTGTCGTACGAACGGCACGAGTTCCTCGGGGACAGCGTCCTCGAGCTTGCGATCGCGCACGAGCTGTTCGACCGCTACCCCGACTTCTCGGAAGGCCGCCTGGCGAAGATCCGGTCGCACGTCGTGTCGCGGGCGAGCTGCGCGGTGGTCGCACGCGACCTCGGGCTGGGGTTGCGGCTCGCCGACAACGCGACGGACGCGCAGCCTGAGGAGCTCGAACGGCTGACACGCAACCGCAACGTCCTCGCGGCGCTGCTGGAGGCCGCGCTCGCAGCGCTCTTCCTCGAGCACGGGTTCGCCCCGATCGAGCGCGCGGTCGTCGACGCGTTCTCCGGCCGGATCGAGTACGCACGGACGAGCCACGTCGACCACAAGACGGAGCTGCAGGAGGCGCTTGCGCGGCAGGGGCGGCAGGTCAACTACACCGTCCTCGAGGTCGAGGGCCCGCCGCACGACCGGCGCTTCACGTGCGCGGCCGTGATCGAGGGCGAGCAGCTCGGCGTCGGCAGCGGCCGCTCGAAGAAGGCCGCGGAGCAGGACGCGGCGAAGGAAGCACTCGCGAAGGTCGATCCCGACGTGACCGCGGGAAGATCGGTGGACGCGTCCCCGTCCTGACGGCATGGCCGGGACGAGGAAGCGGGACCTCACGCCCGCGGAGAGCAACCGCGGGCGGCTCGACGCGCGCGGCGTCTTCATCATCTTCGATCGGGTCCAGGACGAGCGGCGCGTTCGTGACGCGTCAGAAGAGGGCGCGGCGGCCGCGCGGCGTCAGCGCCCAGGTGACCGCGATCCACCCGTCGGCGAAGAGCTCGGTCGCGAAGTCCCAGGGCGGTGACCCGGAGGCGCCGGCCTCGACGAACACCGCGAGCTCGTCGCGCGCCTCGTCGGACACGTCGAATGTCTCCCGGTAGTCGACGTCGTCATAGCGCCACGTCAGCGGCTGGCCCGTCGCGGCGAAATCCTTCTCGGCGACAAGGCGCTCCGAGAGCGCGCCGTCGACGAAGACCCGGTGCTCGTCACTGCTGCCGCGGACTTCGAGAATCGAGCCGGTGACATCGCCGATGCCGCGGAAGACGAGCGGCTCGATCGCAGGCGGTTGGTCCGGCTCCGGGGCGTGGTGCTCCATGAACTGCCGCCACTCCTCGCGCAGCTCCTCTTCGGGTACCCACTCCGCGAGCAGCCGGTCGAACCGCTCGCGAACGGCGAACAGGCGATCCTCGATGCGCCGCCGCACCGACGACTCCGGGCTCGCCTCCTGGTGCTCGCGCTGCAGGTCGTGATAGTGGCGCGCGAGCGCGGCGAGCTCCTCCCGCCGCGGGAGTCCCTCGAGTTCACCTCGACGTGACCGTGTCAGGTTCAACCGGCCTTCGCGGGGAAGGACGCGCGGTGTGACCGCCGAGCCGATCGCCGAGACACCTGACCTCTACGGTGCCTATCCGCGCCTGACCCAAACCCAGATAGGGAACCTCGAGGTGTACGGGCAGCGGCGGCGGGACGCACGCCGGCGACGTGCTCTTCCACGCGCGGGAGGTCGGTTACGACTTCTTCGTCGTCCTCGAGGGGCTCATGGAGACGGTCGCCGGCGGACGGCGGATCGCCGTGCACGGGCCGCTGCGCTTCCTCGGGGAACTGTCACTGCTCGAGGACAGCCGGCCTTCTACAGCGCGGTCGTCGTGGAGCCTGGCGAGGTGCTGGCGGTGCCGGCCGAGAAGGTTCGGCAGGTCGTCACGGAGGATCCCGCCCTCGGCGACCTGATCCTGCGCGCGTTCATCCTGCGCCGGTCGCTCCTGATCGAGCTAGGCGTCGGCGTGCAGACCGTCGGGTCAGGGCACTCGCCCGACTCGCGACGCCTGCGGGATTTCCTCGCGCTCATCCGGATTCCGCACAGCTGGCTCGACGTCGAGGACGACGAGCGGGCGGCTGAGCTCTTGCAGGCGGGAACGGCGTCGCGGATCGAGAATTACCTCGGCTTCCCGTCGCGGATCTCGGGCGGCGAGCTCGCAGCGCGCGCGGTCATCCAGGCCGAGAAGTTCGGCACGCGCATCGTCGTGCCCGCGGACGCCGCCGCGCTCGGCGAGGAGGACGCCTACGTCGTCGAATTCGCGGAGGGCGCGAGGATCGTCGCGCACACGATGGTCATCGCCACCGGGGCTCGCTATCGCAGGCTCGACGTGCCGCGTCTCGAGGAGTTCGAGGGCGTGAGCGTCCACTACGCCGCAACGGAGATCGAGGCGCTCCAGTGCGACCTGCATCCCGTCGGAGTCGTCGGCGGCGGCAATTCGGCCGCCCAGGCCGCGCTTTTCCTCACGCGTCACTCACCGAGGGTGCACCTGGTGATTCGCGGGGACGACCTCGGCAAGGACATGTCGCGCTACCTCGTCGACAGGATCGAACGGAATCCATCGATCGAGGTGCACGTCCACACCGAGGTGCGCGAGCTCGTCGGCGACGACGGGAGCTCGACGCCGTCGTCGTCGAGGACAACCGCACCCGCATGCGGGCGACGATCGAGGTTGCATTGCTCTTCGTCTTCATCGGCGCGGTCCCGTGCACGGCCTGGCTCACCGGCGTGCTCGCGCTCGACCGGGACGGCTTCGTTCCGACCGGTCGCGGCGCGGAACAGGCGTGGTCGAACGGGCAGGGGCCGCCGCTGCCGCTCGAGACGAACCGGCCGGGCATCTTCGCCGCCGGCGACGTGCGCTCGGGGTCCGTGAAGCGCGTCGCCTCCGCGGTCGGCGAGGGCGCGATGGCGGTGCAGCTCGTGCACCGCTACCTCGCCCTCCGCGCCTAGCGAAACAACCGTCCCAAGTCTGAGGCGCTATAACCGGTCAATCCGATCGAGGAGGACTCCGATGGCGAAGCAGATCACCTGCGAGTGCGGCACGGTCATCCGCGGCGAGAGCGACGAAGAGGTCGTCGCTGGTGCCGAGAGCCACATGCGCGAAGATCACCCGGAGCTGGTCGGCCAGGTCACGCGCGACGACCTGCTCGGCCGGATCGAGGAGGTCTGAGCCGTAGGAGTGCGGGGGCCGCTATCCGCGGTCCGCGTTACCCTGCCGCTGCGTGCATTTACGTGCGATCAAGCTGCGCGGCTTCAAGTCATTCCCCGACCCGGTCGAGGTTCGCCTCGAGCCCGGCGTCGCCATCGTCGTCGGGCCGAACGGCTCCGGGAAGTCGAACGTCGCCGACGCCATCCGCTGGGCGTCAGGCTCGCTGAGCCCGACCGAACTCCGGGCGGAGAAGCCGGACGACGTCATCTTCGCCGGGACGGCCGGCCGCGGCCCCGCCGAGTTCTGCGAGGTCGAGCTCCTGTTCGACAACGCCGACGGAACCGGCCCGGTCGAGTACAGCGAGTTCTCGATCACGCGTCGGCTGCACCGGGGCGGGGAGGGGCAGTACCTCCTCAACCGCACGTCCGTCCGCCGCCTCGACCTCGTCGAGATCCTCGCCGACCTCGGCCTCGGCCAGGGGATGCACTCGATCATCGGCCAGGGCAGGGTCGAGGAGATCCTCGGCTCGAAGCCGCACGAGCGACGCGCGCTGATCGAAGAGGCGGCCGGCCTCGGCAAGTTCAAGGCGCGGAAGCATCGCGCGGAGCTGAAGCTCGCGCGCGTCGCGACGCAGGTCGAGCGGGCGCGCGATCTCGAGGAGGAGGTTCGGAAGCGCCTGCGTCCGCTCGCGCTCCAGGCGACAGCGGCCGAGCGGGCCGAGAAGCTCCGCGGCGAGATCGCGTCCCTACAGGCCCGCATCGCGCAGCTTGACCTCCAGGCATTCGACGACCGGCTCGCCTCTGCCGAGGAGCGGCGCACGGCGGCCACGCTTGCGCGTCGCGCGGCCGAGCAGCGGCTCGAGGCGGTGCTCGCGGAGCGGAACCACGCCGAGGAGGAGCTCGCCGACGCAGCGGGGAAGCGCGAAGCGGCGATGCAGTCGCTCTACCGCCTCCGCGGAGCGGCCGACAGGGTTCAGCTGCGCGCCGAGTCCGCGGCTGGGTTGCGGGCGCGGCTCGAGCAGGAGCTCGCCGCCGCGAGAGCCGAGGCCGACGCGCCGCCGGTCGAGGTCGCGGAGCTCGAGCGCGCTGCACTCGAAGCGGCCTCGGCCGCGCAGGTCGCCGCCGTCGAGCGCGAAGCGCGGGCCGAGCGGGCGCGGCAGGCGTCGCAACGGTTGCTCGCGCGCGAGCGGTCGCTCCACGCCGACGCGCACAACCGGCTCGAGGCGCTGCTCTCCCGGCGGGCCTCCGTCGAGGAGGAGCTGACCGATGCGGCCGGCAAGCGTGAGCGCTCGCTCCGCGCGCTCTACCGGCTGCGGAACGAGGCCGGCCGGCTGACGGCGCGCCGCGAGTCCGCGGTCGCGCTCGCGGCAAAGCTCCGCGCCGAGCTTGCGGAGGAGGAAGAAGCCCACCGCGGTCCCGCGCCCGAGCAGCTCGAGCGCGCCGCGCTCGACGCGCGCGCTGCGGCACGCGAGGCCGTCCACAAGCGCGACACGCTCGCGCAGCAGGTCCGGACGACGCAGGAGCGGCTCACGACGATCGAGCGGTCGCTCGCCGAGCGCGACGGTCTGCCGCCGGCGGCGCGCGAGCTCGGCGCACGACTCGCGCTCTCGCTGCTCGACGTGCCCGCCGGCCAGGAGCGCGCGGTCGCCGCCGCGCTCGGCCCGCGTGCGTCCGCGATCGTCGCCGGCGATCTGCAGGAGGCGCTTTCGCTCGTCGAGCGTGCCGCGGCGGCGGGACTCGGCTCGCTGCGCGTGCTCGTCGGCCGCGACCCGCGCGAACTCGTCGCCGAGCTCCCCGTCGTGCCGAAGGACGAGCTGCTCGCCTCGCCGGTCCCGGCCGTGACGCGCGAGGGCTTCGGCTACGACCCGGATCGCGGCGAGCTCTGGTTTGCGGGTGAGACCGCGGAGGCCGTGCTGCTCGAGCTCGACACGCGGCGCCGCGAGCTCGCTGCCGATTCGAAGGAGCTCGCCGAGCGCGCCGAGCGTGCCGCCCGCGAGGCTGACGCCGCGGAGGAGCGCGCGAGCGAGGCGGAGGCCGCGTTCGCGCGGGTCGCGCCTCGTCTCCGGGTGCGTCACGCCGCGCCGGAGATCCTGCGGCGTGCCGCCGAGCTCGCCGAGCGGCTCGACGAGGCGCTCGTCGTCCGCTGCCTCGAGCAGCTCGAGCGGCAGCTGACCGTCCCGGACCGCACCGGCGAGCTCGGCGCGGCACTCAAGGCGCTCGGCGAGGACGAGAGCGAGCTGCGCCGCGCAGTCGCCGCCGCGACCGAGGGTGGCCGCGCCGCCGAGCGCGACCTGCTCCGGCTCGGCGGCGGCGAGGCCGAGCTGGAGGTCGACGGCGACGTCGAGCAGCTGCGGGCAGGGGCCCGCGCGTTCGTCGCCGCTGCCGACGCGGCCGCCGAAGAGGCGCAAGCCGCCGGCGAGCGTGCACGCAGGGCCGAGGCCGCCCGGATCGACGCCGCCGTCCGCGCCGGCCGCCGCCGCGCACTGCCGCACCTGCTCGCCCGCCTCGGTGCGGGCGCCGAGCGGCTGGACGAGACGCTGGCCGCCGTGGCGGCGGCCGTCGCGCGCTTCGAGGCGCCGCTCCGCGCGCGCGTCGACGCGGGCGCCACGCGCGCCGGCGAGCTCGGCGGCGAGCTGCGCCGCCTCGGCGCCGCGGAGGTGGAGCTGCGGCAGGCGTTCGGCGAGGCGGGCCAGACGGTCGCAGGCATCGAGGTCGAGGCGGCGCGGCTCGAGGCAGAGGCCGGCGAAGCGCGCCGCCGACTCGAGGCCGCGTCGGCCGAGCCGGCGGAGGGGGACGACCGCGACGAGCTTGCCGAGCGCTGCGAGCGGCTCGAGCGGCGCCGCGAGACGCTCGGCGCCGTCAACCCGCTCGCGAAGGAGGAGTACGCGGCGGAGAAGCTGCGACTCCAAGAGCTCTCGACCCAGCGGGCCGACCTGGAGGCGAGTCTCGACGAGCTCGAGAAGCTCCGCGCCGAGCTCGGCGAGACCGTCGAGCGTCTCTTCAACGAGACCTTCGAAAGGGTGCAGGAGAACTTCCACGACATCGCCGGCACGCTCTTTCCCGGCGGCGAGGGCCGTCTGAGCCTCACCGAGTCCGTTGACGAGGAGGAGCTGCCGGGGATCGAGATCGAGCTCCGCCCGGTCGGCAAGAAGGTGACGCGGCTGTCGCTGCTCTCGGGCGGCGAGAAGGCGCTCGGCGCGATCTCGTTCCTGTTCGCGCTCTTCCTTGCGCACCCGTGCCCGTTCTATCTCCTCGACGAGGTCGAGGCCGCGCTCGACGACACGAACATCGGCCGCTTCGTCGAGTTGCTCCGGCGGTACGCGGACCGTGCGCAGTTCGTCGTGATCACGCACCAGAAGCGGACGATGGAAGCCGCGGATGTTCTCTACGGGGTGACGATGGCCGGCGACGGGATCTCGCAGATCGTCTCGCGGCGGCTGCCGCGCGAGGAAGCTGAAGCCGTCGGCGCCGCCTAGCTCTTCGTCTTCCGCTTCGCGAGCTTCTCCGCGTTCGCGAGCCGCTCGCGGAGCCAGTCGCGCGTCAGATGCTGGAAGCAAAGGACGACTTCGAGGTCGTCATCC
>VAWW01000008.1:59804-96906 GCA_005884575.1 Actinomycetota bacterium | reverse complement strand
GTACTTGTGCACGGCGGGGTGACCTCGATCAACACGCGGCGGCGGTCGGCGGGATCGGCGGTCCGGCGTGCGAAGCCGGCGCGCTCTTCAAGCGCGTCGTCGACATCCCGGGCTTCCACGGCGGGTCGTACCTCGACTTCCTGACTCCGGGGATCGTGGTCATGAGCGCGATCATGTCGGCCGGCTGGCACGGGATGGGCGGGATCAACGCAATCGACCGCGGGATCATGGACCGCTTTCTCGTCTCGCCGGTGTCGCGGCTCGCGCTGGTCGCGGCGAGTGTCGCGCAGAGCGTCGTCGTGATCCTGATCCAGTCGCTGATCATCGTCGGCGTCGCGACCGCCACCGGGGCGAGCTTTTCCGCGCGCGGCATCGTGCTGCTGCTCGCGCTTGCGTCGCTGCTCGGCGGGGCGGTCTGCGCGCTCTCCGACGGTCTCGCGCTCGTGGCCCGTCAGGAGGAGACGCTGACCGGCGCGGTGCAGTTCGTCGTGTTTGCCGGCGACATTCCTGTCGTCCGGGCTGATGGCGGCGAATCTCGTGCCCGGCTGGATCGGCGACGTGGCGCGGTTCAACCCCGTCAACTGGTCCGTCGTCGCGGCCCGTTCGGCCGCGTCGTCGGGGACAGACTGGTCGCTCGTCGGCGTCCGAGCGGCGCTCCTGGCGGCGCTGCTCGGCGGCAGCCTGGCGCTCGCCGGCCGCGCCTTCCGCGTGTACCAGCGTTCCGTCTAGGCCGGGCTCGGGTAGAGCGCGTGCGTGCGTGTCGCCTGTTGCGCGATCCTCGCCGCGCTCGCCGGCCTCGGGGTCGGCGGCTGCTCCCACATCTATCGTGTCCCGTCCTCGTCGATGGAGCCGACACTCCACTGCGCGAAGCCGGGGCCGCTCTGCCGCGGGAAGCAGGACGACCGGGTCGTCACGAGGCCGGTCAAGCCCGGAGCGCTCCGCCGCGGCGACATCGTCGTCTTCGAGACGCCGTCGAAGGCCGAGCAGCTCTGTGGGTCGGCTGGCACGTACATCAAACGGGTGATCGGCCTTCCGGGCGAGACCGTCCGCGAGGACGACGCCGGCTTCATCCACGTCGACGGCCGGCGCCTGCGCGAGCCGTACATCCCGGCCGCGACGCGATGGCAGGATCCCGGCCGGTTCTTCCTGCTCGGCGACAACCGTCCGAACTCGTGCGACTCACGGATCTTCGGCGCCGTCAGCGCGAAGAGCATCCGCGGGGTCGTGACGGCGATCAGACGTGACGGCCGCGAGATCAGGGTCCGCTGAGTACCGTTCGCCCGCGATGGCGAGAAGCTGGGCAGAGCTGCTCGGGGAGCCGGATGCGCGGCCCGAGCCGGAGGAGCAGCGGGCAGGGATGTTCGCGCGCCTGCGCGACTCGCTCTCGAAGTCGCGGCGCGCGCTGACCGGCGAGCTCGCGGCCGCGGCGTTCGACCCGGGCAACGCGGACGACTGGGAGCGCCTCGAGGAGGCGCTGATCCAGGGCGATGTGGGGGTGCGTGCGACGGCCGAGCTCGTGCGCCGGCTCGAGGCGCGCGGGGAGCTCGGCGACCTGAACGAGGCGCTGGCCGAAGAGATCGCGACGCTGATGGGCGAGCCGGACGTGCTCCACGTGCAGGACAGTCCGAGTGTCGTGCTCGTCGTCGGCGTCAACGGGACGGGGAAGACGACGACGATCGGTAAGCTCGCGGCGCGGCTCGACGAGCACGGACGCTCCGTGCTCGTGGCCGCGGCCGACACCTTCCGCGCCGCGGCCGAGGAGCAGCTCGAGATCTGGGCGCAGCGCGCGAACGCGGACTTCGTCGGCTCCGAGCGCGGCGGCGACCCGGCCGCGGTCGCGTACGACGCGGTCGAGGCGGCGCAGGCGCGCGGCCGCGACGTCGTGATCGTCGACACCGCCGGCCGGCTCCACACGCAGACGAACCTGATGGAGGAGCTCGCGAAGGTGCGCCGCGTGATCGAGGGGAAGCTCGCGGGAGCGCCGCACGAGACGCTGCTCGTCATCGACGCGACAACGGGCCAGAACGGACTGCAGCAGGCCCGGCTCTTCGGCGAGGCGGCCGGTGTCACGGGCGTTGCGCTGACGAAGCTCGACGGATCGGCCAAGGGCGGCGTCGCGGTCGCGATAGCCTACGAGCTCGGCCTGCCCGTCAAGCTGATCGGCGTCGGCGAGCGGCTCGACGACCTGCGGCCGTTCGACGCCGGCGATTTCGCGCGCGCGCTCGTCGCCGGCTGAGAGTCAGCGCTCGATCCCGAACGCGATGTTCACCGTGGTCCGGTACTCGGAGATGCGATCGTTCTCGACGACTGCGCTCATCGAGATCACGTCGGCGCCGGTGATCCCGCGCAACGTCTTCGCTGCTTCCTGAACCGCCGCATCTGCCGCCTTCGCGAAGCTCTCGGTGGACGAGCCGATGATCGTGACGACCTTGGCAACCTGGGCCATGGGTTCCTCCTGGACGTGTGTGCCGCGCACGTTCCCGGTTTCCGGTCCGGCGACACCGGATACGCGCGGTCTATGGCCAGGTCTTCGCTGCCCGGCGCGGTCGCCCGCGGTCTCGTCGTGGGCGCCGCGGGGACGGCGGCGATGACGGCGTACCAGCTCGCAGTCGCGAAGCTGCGCGGCAAGCCGCTCGTCACGCCGGTGCCCCGGACGTGGGCCGATGCACCCGCGCCCGCGCGCGTGGCGAAGCGGCTGCTCGCCCGCCGTGTGACGAAGCAACAGCGCCGCTCCTCACGAACGTCGTGCACTGGCTCTACGGCACGGGCTGGGGCGCAGCGTACGGACTGCTGCGGCGCACGCTCGGCGGACCGGCCGTCGCAGTCGGCACCGGCTTCGGAACCGCTGTTTGGACCGCCGGCTATGCCCAACTCGGCGTCGGCGTCGCCGTGACGTATGCCGCGCTCGACCGCTGAGGCCTAGCCGCCCGGTTTGAGCGTCACGGAGCACCAGCCGACGCCGCCCGGGTTCCAGATGTCGATGCGTGCGCGGTACTGCACCTCGACCTTCGTCCCGTTTGCCGCCACGCCCCAGGCCTCCGCGGCCTTGTGGACAGCGTCGTGAAATGCGAGGTCGAACGCGGAGCTCGCCGCGATGCGCTGCCGCTGCGGCTTCGGCACGGTGTAGGTCCCCGTGATCGGCCTCAGCGACCCTGCGGCCTTTGATTGCGGCCTGCTCATCTCGTCCTCCTGGTTCGGGTGCGCCGACGATACTTCGTCGGCTGTCGCGTGCCTAGCGCGCGGAGATCAGCGCGCCCGCTCGCCGCTCTGCTGCAGCCGCACCGGGGACGTGACCTTTCTTCCGGTAGAGCGCGAGCGCGCACTGCGCGGCTGCAATTGCAGGCGCGCCGGCTCCCGACGCCGTGAGCGCATCCGAGTGGACCAGCTCCGCCTCGGCGTGCATGGCAAGGCCGTCCGTCGCCGCCGCGATCCCGACCGCGTCGCGTGCCACCGCGACGGCCTCGTCGAACGCGCCGTCGAGCACCAGAAGCCGCGCCGATGCGGTGCGCCAGAGCACCTGGGTCGCCGTGTCCGACGCGCCGCTCAGCCGCCGCGCCTCCTCGACGAGCATGCGCGCCTCGTCGGTGTGGCCGGGCGCAGCCAGCACATGGGCGAGATGGGCGGCCTGGAGTCCCCGCGCGCCGAGGCCTGCGAAGATCTCGAGCCCCTCGCGCAGCTCCCGTTCCGCGCCCGAGGCGTCGCCGGCGAGCAGCGAAAGCGGTGCGCTCACCTGCGTGAGCCCCGCGAGCGCGAAGCGGAGTCCGAGCTCCTCGTACGTGGAGCGCGCCTGGGCGGCGAGCGCGCGGCCGCGCTCGAGCTGCCCGGCGATGCCGTACAGGCCGGCGAGGGAGATCAGCACGTTCGCCTCGAACAGGCGGCGACCGCGTGCCGCAGCAAGCAGCTCCTCGCAGCGGGCGATCGCCTCGTTCGCCGGTGTGGGGCCGTAGAGGAGGGCGGTGCACAGTTCGTCCGTCAACCACGTCTCCTCCTGATGCGCGCCGGCTCGGCGGGCGTGGGTCAGCGCCCGCTCGCTCGCCTGCCTCGCGATCGCGAACCTGCAGCGGATCCGGTTCGTGCTCGAGGTCGTCCGCAGCGCGAGCGCCAGGCCCGCGTCGTCGCCCAGCTCCTCGAAGACCCGGGCCGCTTCGCCGGCAACCGCTTCGAGCTCGTCGAGCGCCGCATCGGGATCGCGGACGCTGCGTCGGGCCGCGCGCTCCAGCGTCGCGAGCCATTCGGTGCCGCGGTCGCCCGATGCGCGCGCGCCCGCGATCGCCTCGTCCAGCAGGGCGTCCGCCTCCGCGGTTTCGCCCGTAGACCAGAGCGCGGACGACCATTCGCGCCGGGATGACTGCGGCAGGTCGACGAGCTCCGAGGCGCGCTTCAACAACCGCGCAGCTGCGGGCATGTCGTCGCGCGCGAACGCGCGGTGGCCGGCGCGCGCGAGCAGGTGGCCGGCGCGCTCGCCGAGCGACCTCGTGCGGACGTCCGTCCCACCGAGCACGACCCGGTAGCGATATCCCTGCTCGAGGTGATAGCCGACGATCTCGTCCAGCGCGCCCGTCCGGCCTGCGGTCGTGCCCGCAGCCCAGTCGGCGAACGCTTCGTGCTGCTCCGCCCGTAGCTCCTTCGGGATACCCGCGTACGCTGCGTCGCGGATCAGTGCATGTCGAAACCGGTACGCGTCCTCGGGCGACGTCGGGCTCGCGGCGAGCAGATCCTTGCGGACGAGGCTGAGCAGCCGCGCGTGCACCGAGTGCCGCTCGGACTCGGGCGAGAGCGCTGCGACCGCGGAGCGCGCGAACTCCTTGCCGGCGACGGCGGCGCGCTCGAGGACGGTGCGCTCCTCCGGCGGCAGTCGGTCGAGTCGCGCAGCGAGCAGAGCGTGGATCGACGGCGGAATCGTCTCGGCGACGTCGGCGCCCTGCTCCGCGAGCATGGCCGCCATCTGCTCGACGTAGAGCGGGTTTCCCTCGGCTCCCTCCGCGATCCGCATCCGAGCGGCCTGGTCGAGCGGCCACTCCTGGGCGAGCTCGTCGAGGAGCTGCTTCGACTCGTCGTCGGTCAGCGGGCCGAGCACGAAGCCGGACACGTTCGGCCCGGTCAGCCATCCGGGCCGGTCGTCGAGCAGCTCCGGGCGCGCCAGGCAGAGGAGGAGGATCGGGGCGTCGCGGGTCCAGCCTGCGAGGTACTCGAGCAGGTCGAGGAACGTGGGCTCGGCCCAGTGGATGTCCTCGAGGACGACGACGAGCGGTCGCCGGCGCGCGACGCTCTCCAGCAGACGCCGCACGGCCCACGACACCTCGCCCCCGCCGGCGGCGACCTCCGCTGCGCCCAGTGCCGAGCGCACGTGGCGGGCGACGAGCGGCGCGTCCGGCTCGGCTGAGAGCACGGTCTCGAGCCGCCCCGCACCCCCGAGTCCGTCGACGACCTGCACGAGCGGCCAGAAGGTGATTCCGTCGCCGTAGGGCAGACACCGTCCCTGCAGCACCTGCGCCTCGGGAGCGACTCGCCCGCGGAGCTCGGCTGCGAGCCGTGACTTGCCGATCCCCGCGTTCCCGAGCACGGTGACGATGCGGCAGGCGCGCTCGTCGACGGCGACGTCGAACGCTGCCTTCAGCGTCTCGAGCTCGACCTCGCGGCCGACGAGCGGCGCGTCGAGGCGGCGCGCAACGCCGGCCGCTCCCTCGATCACGGCGAGCAGCGACCAGGCCTCGACGGCAGCGGTCTTGCCCTTGACCGTCAGCGGGTCGCGCGGCTCGACGACGGCCGCGTTGGCCACGAGCCTTCGGGTTGCGTCTCCGAGCAGGATCTCGCTCGGTCGCGCCGCCTGCTCGAGCCGCTTGGCGACGTTGACCGCGTCGCCCGTGACGAACGTATGGCCCGCCGACGGATCGCCGGCGACCACCTCGCCGGTGTTGATTCCCGTTCGGATCTGGATCGTCACGCTCCAGTCGCGCTCGAGCTCCTCGTTCAGGCGCGCCAGCACCTGGCGCATCTCGACCGCGGCGCGCACCGCACGGAGCGCATCGTCCTCGTTCAGGCGCGGGACGCCGAACACGGCCATGACCGCGTCGCCGATGAACTTCTCGACTGCGCCTCCGTGCCGACGCAGCACGCCGCTCATCGCCTCGAACCAGCGCGACATGACGCGGCGCAGCGATTCGGGATCGAGTTGCTCGCCGAGGCGCGTCGAGCCCGCGACGTCGCAGAACAGGACCGTGACGACCTTCCGCGCCGAAGGCGGCGCAGGAGCGGCGTGCGCGAGCGGTGCCCCGCAGGCGAGGCAGAAGTTTGCGGACGGCGGGTTCTGCTCGCCGCACTTGACACATGCGGCCATCTCAGGAGTGTAGGACGGGATCTTCCCCTTTGAAAGAGGGAATCCCGGCCGGAAAGGCCGTACGTACACTGTTCGGTCGTGTTCGACACCCTTTCCGACAAGCTCCAGCACGCGCTCGGCGACCTCCGCGGCCGCGGGAAGCTCGACGACGAGGCGATTTCCCGCGCGATGCGCGAGATCCGGCTGGCGCTGCTCGAGGCGGACGTCAACTTCCAGGTCGTCAAAGACTTCGTGGCCCACGTGCGCGAGCGCGCGACGGGCGCAGACGTCCAGAAGAGCCTGACGCCGGGCCAGCAGGTCGTGAAGATCGTCCACGAGGAGCTGACGGCCCTGATGGGCTCCGGCTCGTCGGGCCTCGCGTTCTCGCCGCGCCCGCCCACCGCGATCCTGCTCGCCGGCCTGCAGGGCTCGGGGAAGACGACGGCTGCGGCGAAGCTGGCGCTGCTGCTCCGGAAGGAGGGCAAGAGCCCGGCGCTCGTCGCCGCCGACCTGCAGCGACCCGCCGCGATCGAGCAGCTCGAGCAGCTCGGCAGGCAGATCCAGGTCCCGGTCTACTCGGAGGAGCGCTCGGATGCGGTGAAGGCCGCCGCGGACGGCCTCGCCCGCGCGAAGGAGGAGCGTCGCGACGTCGTCATCGTCGACACGGCCGGCCGCCTGCAGATCGACCAGGAGCTGATGGACGAGCTCGGCCGCGTCCGCGATGCGGTGAAGCCGCTCAACGTCCTGCTCGTCGTCGACGCGATGACGGGACAGGAGGCCGTGAATGTCGCGCAGGCGTTCCAGGAGAAGGTCGCATTCGACGGCGTCGTGCTGACGAAGCTGGACGGCGACGCGCGCGGCGGGGCGGCGCTGTCGGTGAAGGCGGTGACCGGGAAGCCGATCAAGCTTGCGTCGACCGGCGAGAAGGTCGACCAGCTCGAGTACTTCCACCCGGACCGGATGGCGTCGCGCATCCTCGGCATGGGCGACGTGCTGACGCTGATCGAGCGGGCGGAAGCCGCGGTCGAGGAGGACGAGAAGGAGGAGCTCGAGCGGCGGATGATGCGCGGCGAGTTCACGTTCGACGACTTCCTCAAGAGCTACAAGATGCTCCGCCGGATGGGCCCGCTGCAGGGGGTTCTGAAGATGATCCCCGGGCTCGGGAAGCAGCTCGAGGGACTCGACGACGTCGACGAGCGCCAGCTGGCGCGCGTCGAGGCGATCATCCTCTCGATGACGCCGCGCGAGCGCGCCGTGCCGCACGTCATCGACGGCTCGCGGCGGAAGCGGATAGCCGCCGGCAGCGGCACCTCCGTCGAGCAGGTGAACCAGCTGCTCGAATCGCGCAAGCAGATGGCGAAGATGTTGAAGGCGATGGGAAGCGGGAAGATGCCGGCGTTGCCCGGTCAGGCGCCGCTCGGCGCCAAGGGCGCGCCGCGGCCTTCCGCGACGAGAAAATCCAAGAGCAAGCGAAAGAGAAAGGCGAAACGCTGATGGCAGTACGGATGAGGCTGACGCGCGTCGGCTCGAAGAAGAACCCGATCTACCGGGTCGTTGTCGCCGACTCGCGCTCGCCGCGCGACGGCAAGTTCATCGAGATCGTCGGGCGCTACAACCCGCAGCACGAGCCCTCGCTGATCGAGTTCGACGAGGACAAGGTCCGCGACTGGCTCGGCAAGGGCGCGCAACCGAGCAACACGGTCTCGCGGCTGCTGAAGAAGAAGAACCTCGTCTGAGACGAGATGAGCGCCGCCCTGCTCGAGGAGCTGGCCCGGCGGCTCGTGGACGAGCCGGACGCGGTACGTGTCGAGACGTCCGAAGAGGACGGGACGCTCGTCCTGCGCCTGTACGTCGCGCCGGACGACGTCGGCAAGGTGATCGGGAGGCAGGGAAGAATCGCGCGCGCGTTGCGAACGGTCGTGCGTGCGAGTGCGGGGCGCGGCGACCGCCGCGTCCAGCTCGAGATCGTGGATTGAGCGAGGACCTCGTCCCCGTCGGCCGAGTCGGGAAGCCGCACGGGCTGGACGGCTCGTTCTTCGTCGAAGGACCGAGTCGGGCGGCGGAACGCTTCGCGAAGGGCGCGACGCTCTGGGTCGGCGGCGAGGCCGCCCGCGTCGAGACGTCGAAGCAGGCTCGCGGCCGCCCGGTCATCCGGCTCGACCGCAAGGTCGAGCGCGGGTCGACCCTCTCGGTGCCGCGCGCGGCGCTGCCGCCGGCGGAGGAGGACGCCTACTACGTCTTCGAGCTCGTCGGCCTGATCGTCCAGGAGGAGGGAGGCGACGAGCTCGGACGGGTCGTCGACGTGCAGGAGTATCCGGCGAACGACGTCCTCGAGCTCGACAGCGGCCTCGCGCTGCCGCTCGTCGAGGCGTGCATCCGCGAGGTCGACGTGGCAGGCGGCCGCATCGTTGTCTCGCCGGGCTTCGTCGACCACCGCTAACCTCCGACGGCCCCCTTTGCAGCTCGACGTCTTCACCCTCGTACCCCACGCCTTCGCGTGGATGGCCGAGCAGCGGCCGCTCGCCGCCGTGCTCGGAACGGAGCTCGACCTCCGGCTGTTCAATTACCGCGACACGACCCCGCTCCGGGCCGGGCAGGTCGACGACGAGCCGTACGGCGGCGGCGCCGGGATGGTGCTCCGCGTCGACGTCGTCGCGGCGGCGCTCGAGGCGGTGTACGGCGGCGACCCCGGCCGCCCCGTGATCGCGCTCTCCCCCCAGGGCCGCGTCCTCACGCAGGCGATCGTCGAGGAGCTCGCCGAGTTGCCGGCGCTGACGCTGCTCTCCTCTCGCTTCGAGGGATTCGACGCGCGAATCGTCGAGCACCTGAGCACGGACGCGATCTCGATCGGCCGGTACGTCCTCTCGAACGGCGACCTCCCGGCGATGGTGCTCGTCGACGCGATCGCGCGGCGCCTCCCGGGCGCGCTCGCGGAGGGCTCCGGCGAGCTCGAGAGCTTCTCCCAGGAGCTCGGCGGCGGCCTCGAGCACCCGCACTACACGCGCCCGGCGGAGTTCCGGGGCTGGACCGTTCCCGAGGTCCTGCTTTCCGGGGACCACGCGAAGATCGACGCCTGGCGGAAGGAGCATGTGCGATGAAGGATCCGCTCGGCCGCCTCTTCCCGAACATGCCGCACGGGTGGCGGGTCGCCCTCGACTGGGTGATCACGATCGCAGGCGCCGTCGCGATCGTCCTCGCCGTGAAGGCCTGGGTCGTGAACCCGTATCGGATCCCGTCGTCGTCGATGGAGCCGACGCTCCACTGCGCGAGACCCGCGCAGTACTGCGAGGCACGCTTCTCCGACCGCGTGCTCGCGAACCGGCTGATCTACCACTTCCGCGACCCGCACCGGGGCGAGATCATCGTCTTCGATACGCCGCAGAAGAACGGCATCGATCTCGCGAAGAGCGCCTGCGGCTCGGGCGGGACCTTCGTCAAGCGCCTGATCGGCCTGCCGGGCGATCGCATCCACGAGGACGCGCAGGGCTTCATCTGGATCAACGGGAAGAAGCTCGACGAGCCGTACGTGCAGGCCTGGCGACGGCAGCACGACGTGGAGAACCGGAACCGCAGCTGGAGCGTGCCGAAGGGCATGTACTTCTTCATGGGCGACAACCGCTGGCAATCCTGCGACTCGCGCCGCTGGGGCCCGGTACCGCGGTCGAATCTGATCGGCAAGGTCTTCTTCAAGTACTGGCCGCCCGGCCGCATCGGGCTGCCGTAGGCGGAAGGTCGCAAAGAGCGGACTTTTCCTCCGGCGCGTCGTTGCGGGCCGACCGGACCTGCCGTACCTTCCCGGGCCTGGCGCCGAGAGGGCGCGCGAGTAGGACGAAGCCGTATCGAGCAGCCGGCCCGCGCGAGCGGCTGAGGTTGGTCGGTATCGCCGACGAAAGCGCGACCCTCGGCGCTCTTTACACCTCTCCGCTACCATTCGGCGTCGGCCGCGGGCCGTTCCTCGCATGAGCAATGTGATCGAGACACTCGAGCGCAATCAACTGCGCAGAGGCATCCCGCAGTTCAAGGCGGGGGATACGGTGCGCGTCCACTTCCAGGTGATCGAGGGGCAGCGCCGCCGGATCCAGGTCTTCGAGGGGATCGTGATCAAGCGCCAAGGCTCGGGCGCGCGTGAGACGTTCACCGTCCGGAAGCAGTCCTTCGGCGTCGGCGTCGAGCGGACGTTCCCGCTGCACTCGCCGAAGATCGAGAAGATCGAGGTGCAGGCGGTCGGCGACGTCAACCGCGCGAAGCTCTACTACCTGCGCGGCAAGGTCGGCAAGAAGGCGCGCGTCCGCGAGAAGCGGTACAGCGCGTCGGAGCGGACGCTTCAGGCGACACAAGAGCTACCGGCCGCGACCGAGCAGTCGGTGGTGGAGCCCGAGGCTCCCGCCGAGCTCCCGGAGGAGCCGGCCGCCGAGTCGGCGATCGATGTCGAGGCGGAGGAGCCGACGGCCGACGCCGAAGCGGTTCCCGCCGGCGACAAGTCCTAGCAGCTCCGCGGCTTCGGCTGGCCCAGCGGCGCCGCGACGCCGTGCTCGTCGATCTGGTCGTCCACCACCGGAATCGCGAAGACCTGCCGGTGGATGCAGCCCCCAGCGACGAACTGGCACGCGTACAGCGGGGCGTTCGGGCCGGATCGCGCGTCGACCGCGCAACTCCGCACCTCCGCGCCGCCGTGGTGGCGGAACCAGCGCTGGACGGCGTCGGCCGCTCGGCGGGCGTCGTCGTCGGCCCCGTGGCGCGCGATCGCGCCCGCCACGAACGCGCCGACGATCATCAGCGCCACGATCGCCGCGGTGATCTGCCATTTCTTGTTCCGCATCTGTGCCGGAACTGTGCCGGACACCGGCGCCGGCAGGAGGCGACTGTATTCTCGGGCCCGTGAAGAAGACCGGCCGCAAGCTGCTCCAGTTCGACCGGCGGCTCGGCGCGCGCTTCGTCGCGGGGGCCGACGAGGCGGGACGGGGATCGCTCGCCGGGCCGCTCGTCGTCGCCGGGGTGCTGCTCGACTACGGCTGCCTCAAGGAGCACAAGGTGCGCCCGCTCGCGTTCCTCAACGACTCCAAGCAGTGCACCGGGGAGCAACGCGAGGAGCTCTTCCGAGCTGTCCTCGCCTGTGCGGAGAAGGTCGTCGTCCGCGCCATCCCGGCCGGCGAGATCGACCGCAGCGGTCTGCACCGCTCGAACCTCGAGGGGCTGCGCGCGATGCTGCGCCAGCTCTCGCCGCCGGCGGAGGCGTGCCTCGTCGACGGGTTCCGGCTCGGCAAGGCCGCGCCCGAGCACACTGCGGTCGTCGACGGCGACGAGAAGAGCGCGGCGATCGCCGCCGCGTCGATCGTCGCCAAGGTGACGCGCGACCGGCTGATGCGCCGGCTCGACTCGCTCTATCCGCACTACGGCTTCGCGTCGCACGTCGGCTACATCACGCCGGAGCACTCCGCGATCGTCCGGCGGCGCGGCCCGTCGGCGATCCACCGGCGCTCGTTCCAGTCGCTCGCGTACGTGACCGACGAGGAGGCGGCGGCGATCCGCGCCGCGCGCGCGGCGGCGGCTGCTGGGGCGTGAGGTCCCTCACGTTCCTGGGGCGGCGCGGGAGCGAAAAGGCGGCCAGGGACGTGAGGTCGCTCACGTTCCTGGGGCGGCGCTGGGGGCGCACGCCATCACTGCGCGCCGCGCGGACAGTACGTCGAGGTACGGCGGTGCGGCGCGCGGTCTCGGTGGGTGCCGCCAGCGTCGTCAGCCTTTCGCGGAGCGCCGCTCCGCGGCGCGGGAGCGGAAGGCGGCCAGGGACGTGAGGAACGCCGCCGAGGAGCGGGCGCGCCGCTGGTACCGGCTGCGTGGGTTCCGCATCCTCGACGAGAACGTCTGGCTAGGCGGCAACGAGCTCGACCTGGTCGTCCGGCGCGGCCGCCGCCTCGCGTTCGTCGAGGTGAAGGAGAAGCGGGGCGACCGGCACGGCGATCCGGTCGAGATGGTCGGCGGCGAGAAGCAGCGCCGCCTTCGCCGCGCGGCGGAACTGTGGCTCGCAGCTCACCCGGAGGCCGCGCCGCTCGTCGTCTCCTTCGAAGTCGTCGCCGTCCGCGACGGAAAGCTCGAGCGGCTGACCGACGCCTTCTAGCGAACATCCAGTTCAGCTTCGTGCAGCGCGGCGCGAGGCAGCTACCGGCTTCGCTCCTACTGAGGACCAGGGAACGGCCCCGATCCGTCGAACGGATCGGGGCCGTGGCTCTGACGCAAGAGGCCCTCTACACCGAGCTCGACCTCGACCTGTCGTGGTCCGAGCGCGCGTTACCCGAGCGCGAGCGGACGAAGCACGTCCACCGGCTCCACCCGTACCACGGCAAGTTCATCCCGCAGCTCGTCGAGGCGCTGCTGTCGGAGTACGTGCCGCGGGGTCGCATACTCGATCCGTTCGCCGGCTCGGGGACGACGCTCGTACAGGCGCTCGAGTCGCGGCTCGACGCGACCGGCGTCGAGCTTGCCGCGTTCAACTGCCTGCTGATCCGCGTCAAGACGGCACAGTACGACCTCTTCGCGCTCGAGCGCGAGCTGCGCGACGTGCTCGGTCGGCTCGAACCGGACTCGGAGCGAACCGGGAACGAGTACCTACGTACCTGGTACGCGCCGCAGGCGCTCGCCGAGCTGCTCCACTTCCGGTCGCTGATCCCGGAGTACGAGCACGGCGACGTCCTGCGCGTGATCCTTTCGCGCGCGGCGCGCTCGGCCCGCCGGACGACGCACTTCGACCTCGAGGCGCCGCGCGTGCCGCAGCTCGAGCCGTACTGGTGTCACAAGCACCGGCGCGAGTGCCGGCCGGTTGAGACGGCGCGGCAGTTCCTCTCTCGGTACACGCTCGACACGCTCGCGCGGATCAAGGAGTTCTCCCGCGTCCGCGCACGCACACGCTCGGCTGTCGTTCTCCACGGCGATGCCCGCACGGTCGGGTACGACGCGCGTTTCGACGGAATCGTCACCTCGCCGCCGTACCCGGGCCTGATCGACTACCACGAGCAGCATCGCTACGCGTACGAGCTGCTCGGCCTCGACGACCGCCGCGAGCTCGAGCTCGGCGCGGCCGCGCGAGGGACGTCCCGGTCGGCGCTCGAGGAGTACCGTGCCGGAATCGCGGCTTCACTTGCGCGCGCCGCTGTCGCGATCAAGCCGCGCGCTCCCCTCTGCATCGTGGTCAATGACCGCCGCGATCTGTACCCGGAGATCCTCGAGCGGGCGGGACTTCGCCTCGAACGGCGGCACACACGCCACGTCAACCGGCGGACCGGCCGGCGGGCGGGCGAGTACTTCGAGGACGTCCTCGTCGCACGTTTCCGTTGAGTCCGGCGCGGAACACGCTCGGTGTGGAAGACGACGACTGGGAGCCCGACGATCCGGAATCGACGCACGAGGAGGACGAGCCATGACCGAGAAGCAGCGGCAGGCCGCGAAGCGAAACATCAAGAAGGCACAGCAGGCTGCGAAGCAGAATCGGACGCTTGCCCACTTGCCGACGAGCACGCGCCGGAGCCTCCAACAGCAGGCGCAGAAGGGCCGGCAGCGCGGCGGCGAGGCGGGCCACGCCCTCGAGGACCGGAACCGGAGCCAGCTCTACGAGGTCGCCAAGGACCTGAACATCGCCGGCCGCTCCAAGATGGGCAAATGGGAGCTGATCGACGCGATCAGGACGGCGCGCGGCTAAGCAGCAGCATCGAAGTCCAGGCCGCGTCGCCAGGGGGCGCGGCGGACCCCGACCGGCTCGACGCTCCCGCCGGACTCGCGCTCCGCGAGATGCGCGGCGAGGCTTCCGGCGGTCGCCTTCGACTCGGCGCGGAGGAGTAGCCGCAGGTTCGGCGGCGGGACGCCGCGGCGCTCGACTGTCACAAAGTACGCAGACATCGCTGTGACTGTACCGACTCCGCTTGGTACGAAGTCGTCACGATTACGTCACGATTGCGTGGCTCTTTCGCGGCTACCGTCGCGTACATGCTCGCCCGGGCGATCACGCATGCGCTCGTCGGCCTCGAGCCGAGACGCGTCGAAGTCGAGGCGCACGTCCACAAGGGGTTGCCCGGCTTCACGATCGTCGGGCTCGCTGACCGGGCCTGCCAGGAGGCTCGGGAGCGCGTGCGGAGCGGCGTCGCGGCGGCCGAGCTGAGCTGGCCGGGCGTCCGGATCACGGTCAACCTCGCCCCGGCGGAGCTGAAGAAGGAAGGCTCCGGGTTCGACCTGCCGATCGCGCTCGCGGTGCTCGCGGCCTCGCGGCAAATCCCACCCGAGTCGCTCGAGTCGCACGCGGCGGTCGGCGAGCTCGCGCTCGACGGGCGCGTCCGGCGCGTCGGCGGCGTGCTCGCCGTCGCGGAGGGTGCGACGCGCTGCGGGATCGACAAGCTGCTCTGTGCGGCGGAGTCATGCGCCGAGGCAGCTCTTGCCGGCATCGAGCCCGTGCCGGTCCGGCACCTGGCCGAGGCGGTCGCGTACCTGCGCGGCGAGCGGCGGCCCGAGCCGTGCGAGCGCGGGAACGGCCGGGTCGCGGCACGGGCCGGCCCCGACCTCGGCGACGTGCGCGGGCAGGAGCGGGCCCGCCGGGCCCTCGAGCTCGCGGCCGCGGGCGCGCACAACCTCCTACTCGCCGGGCCTCCCGGAACCGGCAAGACGATGCTCGCGCGCCGACTGCCGGGAATCCTGCCGCCACTCGCGGATGCGGAGGCGCTCGAGGTGACGCGGATCCATTCCGTGGCCGGGCTCGTCTCGCTGCAGCACCCGCTGATCGACCAGCCGCCGTTCCGGGCGCCGCACCACAGCGCGTCGACGGCGGCAATCGTCGGCGGCGGGCCGGGGTTGCGCCCGGGCGAGGCGAGCCTCGCGCACCACGGCGTCCTTCTGCTGGACGAGCTCGCCGAGTTCGCGCGGCCGTCGCTCGAGGCGCTGCGCCAGCCGCTCGAGGACGGCGAAGTCGCGATCGCGCGGGCAGCGGGACGCGTAGTCTTCCCGGCGCGTTTCCAGCTCGTTGCAACGATGAATTTGTGTGCCTGCGGCGCACGCGGCGATCCGGCGGCCGAGTGCTCGTGCTCCGCGCAGCGGCTCGCGGCCTATCGGGACAAGCTTTCTCGCGCGCTGCTCGACCGCTTCGACCTCGTCATCACGGTGCCACGGCCGCGCGCGGTCGAGCTGGCGGCGCCGCGCGGCGAGCCCTCGGCCGTCGTGCGCGAGCGCGTGCTCGGGGCGCGCGGGCGGCTCGCGGCCGGCGGGCTGCGACGGACGGCGGAGGCGGACGAGCTGTTGACGCGCGCGGTCGACCGGCTGCCGTTGTCAGGCCGCGGACGCGCGCGCGTCGCGCGGCTGGCGCGCACGGCCGCGGCACTCGCCGGCGCCGAGGCAGTGGGTGCGGAGCACGTCGCCGAGGCGCTGTCGTACCGGTCGCCGGCGGAGCTCAGGGCATGAACGAGCTCGCGCTGGCCGCGTTCGCCGCCGCGACCGGTGCGCACGTCGTCGGCGAGCGCCCGGGCTTCGGGCGCTTCCGCCGCCGCTTCGACGCAGCAGCCTACGAGGCGCGGCTGCGCGCGCTCGGAGTGCGGTTCCTCGCGCGCTCGGATCCCGCGTTTCCGCCGCTGCTGCGCGCGATCCACGATCCGCCGCCCGGACTCTTCCTGCGCGGCGAGACGCCGGTCGAGCTGCTCGCGCGGCCGGCCGTCGCGATCGTGGGCGCACGCGCCTGCTCGTCGTACGGGTCCGGCGTCGCGCGCTCGTTGGGTCGCGAGCTCGCCGGCGGGGGTCTCGTCGTCGTCAGCGGCCTCGCGCGGGGCGTCGACGGTGAGGCGCACCGCGGCGCGCTCGACGCGGGCGGCTCGACCGTCGCCGTCCTCGGCTGCGGCGTCGACCGCGACTACCCCGCCGCACACGCGGAGCTCGCGCGGCGGATCGTCACCGGCGGCGGGCTCGTCGTCTCCGAGTACGCGCCCGGAGTCGAGCCCGCGCCGTGGCGCTTCCCCGCGCGCAACCGGATCATCGCGGGCCTCGCCGCGGCGACGATCGTCGTCGAGGCACGCGAGCGGAGCGGCGCGCTGATCACCGCCGACCTGGCGCTCGACGAGGGCCGCGACGTCTTCGCGGTGCCGGGCGAGATCACGTCGGCACTCTCGGCGGGCGCGAACGCGCTGCTCCGTCTCGGCGCGACGCCGCTGACCTCGTCTGCAGACGTGCTCGAGCTGTTCGGGCTCTCGGCGGAGCCGATCGGCGACGGACCGGACGGCGACGCGGGCGCGATCCTCGCGCTCCTCGCGGACGGCTCTGCCTCGACGGACGAGCTCGTCCGCCGTTCCGGTCTTGCGCCTGAGGTCGTCGCTGCAGCGCTCGTCGAGCTCGAGCTCGCCGGCCTCGCGTCGACGGCAGACGGTCTTGCGCGAGCGATGCCTCGGTAGCATCCGCCGCCGTGATCGGCTCCTACTGGTTCGACGCCGAGCCGGCGCCGACGCTCGAGTCGCCGCGGCACGCGGGTCGCGTGGACGTCGCGATCGTCGGCGGCGGCGTCACGGGCTGCGCCGCCGCGCTGCGGCTCGCCGAGAACGGCAAGCGCGTTCGCGTGCACGAGGCGCGGCAGGTCGCCTCGGGCGCGAGCGGTCGGAACGGCGGCTTCGCGCTCGCCGGCGGCGCGACGCGTTACGACGTCGCCCGCGAGACCTACGGCGCGGACGCGGCAAAGGAGCTCTGGCGCTGGACGGAGCGTGCACAGGAACGCCTCGCCGAGCTCGCCGGCGACGCATTCCGCCGCACCGGCAGCCTCCGCCTCGCCGCGGACGGGGAGGAGCACGAACAGATTCGCGCCGAGTACGAGGCGCTGCGCGAGGACGGCTTCGACGCGGACTGGCGCGACGAGACGATCCCCGGTTTCCATGGCGCGGTCTTCCATCCGCACGACGGGACGGTGCAGCCGGCGCGCTTCGTCCGCCGGCTCGCCGCGATGGCCGCCGACGCCGGCGCCGAGATCCGCGAACACGACCGCGTCGCGTCGGTCGACGAGCTCGACGCCGACCAGATCCTCATCGCCACCGACGGCTACGGGCGCGGGCTGCTGCCCGAGCTCGACGAGGCGATCTGGCCCGCACGAGGCCAGGTCGTCGCGACCGAACCGCTGCCGGAGCGGCTCTTCGACTGCCCGCACTACGCGCGCCAGGGCTTCGACTACTGGCAGCAGCTCGACGACGGCCGGATCGTCCTCGGCGGCTTCCGCGACTTCTCGATCATGGACGAGCTGACCGACGAGGAGAAGACGACGCCCGTGATCCAGGAAGCGCTCTCGACCTTCCTGCGCGAGCTCACCGGCTATGACCCGCCGGTCGCCTACCGCTGGGCCGGGATCTTCGGGCTGACCCAGGACTTCCTGCCACTCGTGGGCCGCGTCCCGGGGCACGACGGCGTCTGGGTCGCGGCCGGCTACTGCGGGCACGGCAACATCCCGGGTCTTGGCTGCGGCGAGCTCGTCGCCGAGGCGATGCTCGGCCGGGACGGCGATGCGCAGCTCGAGCTGTTCGACCCGGCGCGGCTGCTCTAGCTAAAGCTTTTGCGGCCGGGCGCCGACCCCAGAGCTGTGGGCGGAAGGGTCGTGCTCTGGACGTTCTCCGTCGCGCTGAGCGCGGACCTGCTGACGAAGGCATTCGCCGTCGGCCGCGTCGCCGTGATCTACAACGACAAGCCCGGCGAGCTGCTTCGGCGGCTCGTGATGTCGATCGTCGCGGTCGCCGTCGTCGTCCTCCTCACGCGCCTCGCCGCGTGGCGGGGGATCGGCCGGATCTGGGGTGCGTGGGTCGGCGTCGGCCTGCTCGTCGGCGGGATCGCCGGCAACGGGGTCTCGCGGCTGATCTGGGCACGCGGAGTGCCCGACTTCATCGACATGGGCCCGCAGATGTGGAACCTCGCCGACTTCATGATCGGCCTCGGGCTGACCGGCGGCGTCCTCTCGGTCGCCGTCTCCGCCGTGCTCGCGTTCACGCGCGAGCGGCTCGCGCCGAGCGCCTGACGCTACCGGGGAAGCCAGCCCTCGCGGTATCCCAGCGGCTGGGGAGCGGCCATCCGGCGGTCCGAGCATATGCCTCGCCCGCGTCCGTCGTCTCCTCCTCGACGCCCGCGCCGTGCCGGACAGCCGCCTCGTCGACGGTGTAGGCGCCCCAGTCGTCCCTCCCTTGCGGGCGACCGTCGGGGTCGCGGGTCGTGTGGTTCTCTCATGCGCCGAAGCGAAAGACGACGCAGTGAGCGTCTCCGGCGCCGACGATCACGTGTTGCGTCCCGGCCGGGCAGTGGACGAAGTCGCACTGCCGCAACGGCCGCTCCTGGCCCTCGACGATCAGCACAGCCTCGCCGGAGAGCACGAGGAAGCCTTCCTGATCGGTTTCCCAGTGGTACATCGCCTGCGGCTCGCCCGGGCGGAGCACGGAGAGGCCGATTCCGACCTGCGGGAAGTCGCCCTGGCCTCCGAGGCCGGACTCGAACCCGAGTCCCCGGTCGACCAGCGGACGTCGCGCAGGTTCAGCACGAACCAGCCCGCGCCGGCAGCGAACAGTCCGTGCTCGGTCTGTGCGAGCGGGGCCTGCGGAACCATCAGCGAATCATAGGAGCGAGATCGCCCGCAGATCGAGCTCGCCGGCGCGTTCCATCGCGGCGAGCGCGATCGCGAGATCATGAATCGCGAGGCCGGTCGAGTCGAAGATCGTGATGTCGCGGTCCGACCGACGCCCCTCGGCTGTACCGATCAGCACGTCGCCGACCTGCGACACGTCGTCGCGAGTGAGGACGCCCGCTGCGACGGCGTGCGCGAGCTCGCCGTTGTGTGAAGCCTGCTCCCAGTCGTCGCAGAAGACGCGGCCGCGCGCGAGCTCCTCCACGGCGATCTCGGCCTTGCCGGGACCGTCCGCGCCCATCAGGCTGACGTGCTGGCCGGGACGAAGCGCGCCCTCGCCGAGCAGGATCTCGCGGCCGGGCGTCACCGTGACGAGCAGATCGGCTGCAAGCGCTTCCTCGAGGCTCGGCGCGACACCCGCGCCCACGCGCTCTGCGACGTCGTGCGCCCGCGCCTCGTCGACGTCCCAGAGCAGCGGCTCGCGTCCGCGGGCCGCGAATGTGCGTGCAACGGACTCGCCGTTCACGCCGGCTCCGATCACCGCCGCCGACTCCGCGTCGGCGCGGCCGAGAATCTCCGCGGCCAGCACCGCCGCGGCGCCCGTGCGCAGCGCGGTGACCGAGGCGGCGTCGAGTACCGCCACCAGCCGTCCGTCCTCGGCAGAGGACAGCAGGACGACGCCCATGACGGTCGGGATTCCCTTCGCCGGATTTCCGGGGAACGACGTGATCCACTTGAGCAGTGCGTGGCCGCCGCCGACGGCGGGCATCGCGCGGAAGTCACCGGCCGGGTACGCGGGGACGTAGACCTTCGGTGGCATCGTCCACTCGCCCCGTGCATACGCGGTAAATGCTTGTTGCACGGCCTCGACCGCCCGCTCCGGCGAGACCGCCTCGTACACGTGACGGCCGGTGAAGAGCGGGATCACGCGCGCACTATAGGGTTCGCCCGGTGCCGATCTCCCCGCACATCCGCGCGCTGCGCGAGCACATCGGCACCCGGCTGCTGTTGCTCCCGTCCGCCGCGGCGCTCGTCCGCGACGGCGACGGCCGGCTGTTGCTCGTCCGCCACGCCGAGCTCGGAGTGTGGGGCCTCCCCGGCGGCGCGATCGAGCCCGACGAGCAGCCGGAGGAGGCCGCGGTCCGCGAGACCGAGGAGGAGAGTGGGCTCCAGGTCGAGATCGTCCGCCTGCTCGGCGTGTTCGGCGGACCTGAGTACCGGATCACCTACCGGAACGGCGACAAGACCGCTTACGTGCCGATCGTCTACGAGGCCCGGGTGGTCGGCGGCGCACCGCGGCCGGACGGGCTCGAAACGAGCGAGGTCGCGTGGCACGCGCCCTCGACGGTCGCAACGCTGCCGCTGACGCCGCTCTCGCGTGCCGTCCTCGACCAGGTGCTCTAGGTGTCCGGCGATCCGCGGCTCGAGGAGTACGCGAGGCTGCTCGTCCGGCGGTGCATCGATGTCCAGCCGGGGTGGCAAGTCGTCGTCAAGTCGCGGCCGGCGGCACGATGGCTCGTCCAGGCGGTGGCACGCGAGATCGCGAGGCGCGGCGCGTATGCGCTGCTCCGGATCGGCTTCGGACCGTTCGACGTCGACCTGGAGTGGGCGGAGGAGGCTCCGCCCGAGCTGCTCGGGGAGGCGCCGCCGCTCGACCGGATCGCGTACGAGACGATGGACGCGTGGATCAGTATCGGCGCCGACGAGGCGCCGCGCGAGGGAGCCGACCTCGCGCCCGAGCGCAACCAGCTCTACTCGAAGATGGTGCGGCCGTTCCTCGCGAGGCGCCTGTCGCTGCAAATGCGGTGGGTCGGCTGCCGCTACCCGACGCAGGCGCAGGCCGACGAGGCGGGAATGACGCTCGAGGAGTTCACCGAGTTCCTCTACGGTGCATGCCTGCTCGACTGGGACGCGGTCGCTGCGCGGATGGAGCGCTACAAGGAGCGTTTCGACGCGGCGAGTGAGGTGCGCATCGTCGGCGCAGGGACGGACATCCGCATCGGCCTCGAGCGCCGCGAAGGGATGGTCGACGACGGCCACTACAACATGCCCGGAGGCGAGTTCTTCTTCAGTCCGGTCGAGGACGCGACGGAGGGCACGATCGAGTTCTCGGAGTTCCCGGCCGTCCGCGACGGCCACGAGTGCGAAGGAGTCCGGCTCGTCTTCGAAGGCGGCCGAGTCGTCGACGCGTCGGCGCGAACCGACGAGGAGTATCTGTTCGCGCAGCTCGACGCGGACGACGGCGCGCGCGTGCTCGGCGAGCTCGGGGTCGGCTGCAATCCGGGCATCCAGCGCTACGTGAAGAACACGCTGTTCGACGAGAAGATCGACGGCACCGTCCACCTCGCCGTCGGCGCCGGGTTCCCGCTGCTCGGCGGTTGCAACGAGAGCATCGTGCACTGGGACATGGTCAAGGACCTGCGCGAGGGCGGCCGGCTCTATCTCGACGGCGAGCTCGTGCAGGAGAACGGGCAGTGGACGCTTTGACCGACGTCCGGGCGCCGGACGGGCGAACGCTTCGCGTCCACGAGGACGGCGATCCGGACGGCGTCGCGATCGTCGTGCACCACGGCACGCCTTCCAGCGGACTGCTCTATCCACCGCACGCGCAGGACGCGGCCGAGCGCGGGATCCGCCTGGTCGGCTATGACCGGCCCGGCTACGGCGGCTCGACGCCGCAGCCGGGCCGCAGCGTCGCCGATGCCGCCGCCGACGTCGAGGCGCTCGTCGACACGCTCGGGATCGAGCGTTTCGCGACCTACGGCGCATCGGGCGGCGGTCCCCACGCACTCGCCTGCGGCGCTCTCCTTCCGGAGCGATGCGTCGCCGTCGCCACGATCGCCTCGGTCGGACCGTATGACGTCGACGGCCTCGTGTGGCTAGCGGGTATGGGGGAGGGGAACCAGCGCGAGATCGCAGCTGCGCTCGAAGGTGGGGAGACGTTCGAGCGGTTCCTCGTGGGCGAGGTGGCGAGCCTCGACGGCGTGACGGCCGACGGTCTCGCACAGGCAATCGTCACGCACCTCAGCGCGGTCGACGCCGCCGTGCTCACGGGCGATCTGGCGGCGTTCTTGGTCTCCAGCATCCGGGACGCGACGCGCGACGGGATCGCCGGCTGGCGCGACGACGACTACGCGTTCCTGCGCGCCTGGGGTTTCGAGCTCGGCGAGATCCGCGTGCCCGTGCTGCTCCGCCAGGGCCGGCAGGACCTGATGGTTCCGTTCGCGCACGGCGTGTGGCTCGCGGAACGGATCCCCGGGGTGCAAGCCGAGCTCAGCGAGGAGCACGGACACCTCACGCTGCTCGCCGGCGTGCCCGAGGTGCACGCCTGGCTGCTCGAGCGCTTCTAGACCCGGCGGACGACCTCGTCCAGCGGCTTGCGGTTGGCGCGCTGCGACCATTCCTCGGGGCTGCGCGACTCCGGATCGTGCGGCGTCTGCGGGTAGCCGAACGAGATGACGATCGTCGGCTTCGCACCGACGATCCGCTCGGCGGCATCGGCGTCTGCAACACCGTTCGGGCACGAGACGACGCCGTCGTTCCACGCCGCGAGCATCATGTTCTGCGCGGCGCGGCCTGCATCGAACGGTCGCTCGGACACGATCGCGACGGCGAGCGCGCACGTCTGGACGTTCGGCGCGTAGTACACGGTTTCGGCGAGCGCCGCGCGGTCGGAGACCACGACGAACTCCCACGTCTGGTTGTTCTGCGAGTTCCCGGACAGCCGGCCCGCGTCGAGGATCCGCCGCTCGACCTCCTCGGGAATCGGGCGGTCGGCGTAGCGGCGCTCGTCCCGCTTCGATGCGATCGCGAGCCAGGTGTCCACTAGAGAGCTTTCACGTCGTGAACGAGCTTCAAGATCGACTCCTTCGCGTCGCCGAAGAGCATGACGGTCTTCGGGTTCAAAAACAACGGGTTGTCGATCCCCGCGAAGCCCGGATTCATCGAACGCTTCAGCACGACCACCGCCGCCGAGTCGTCGACGTTGAGGATCGGCATGCCGTAAATCGGGCTGCCCTGGTTGCTGCGGGCGTCCGGATTGACGACGTCGTTGGCGCCGATCACGAGCGCGACGTCGGTGCGCGCGAACTCGGGGTTGGCATCGTCCATCTCCTTCAGTTGTGGATACGGGACGTTCGCCTCGGCGAGCAGGACGTTCATGTGGCCGGGCATCCGCCCCGCGACGGGATGGATCGCGTACGACACGTCGACGCCGCGCTCCTCGAGCAGGTCGGCGAGCGCGCGCACGTCGTGCTGTGCCTGGGCGACCGCCATTCCGTAGCCGGGGACGATCGAGACCTTGTTCGCGTAGGCGAGCATGACGGCGACGTCCTCGGCCGTCGCCGAGCGGACCGCGCCGCCGTCGGCGCCGGCAACCGCGGCGGGGCCGGCGGGGGTGACCTGGCCGAAGGCGCCGAAGAGCACGTTCGCGATCGAACGGTTCATCGCCCGTCCCATCATCAGCGTGAGCAGCGTGCCCGACGCGCCGACGAGCATTCCGCTGACGATCAGGACGTTGTTCTCGAGCTCGAAGCCGGTCGCGGCGGCGGCGAGTCCGGTGAACGCGTTCAGCAGCGAGATCACGACCGGCATGTCGGCGCCGCCGATCGGCAGGACGAAGAGGATTCCGAACACGGCCGCACCGCCGAGCAGCACCCAGATCAGCCACTGCCGCTCGGCGCCCGCGACGATCGCGATCCCGGCGGCGGCGACGCCCGCGAAGAGGAGTGCGTTGACGACCTGCTGGCCCGGATACGTGATCGGGCGCCCGCTGACCAGCTCCTGCAGTTTCGCGAACGCGACCATCGAGCCGGCGAAGGAGATCGCACCGATCAGCGCGGAGAGGATGATCGCGACGCTGATGTCGCCGTGGAGGTTGCCGGGGAGGGGCGCCTCGCGGTGGAACTCCGCCCACGAGACGAGCGCGGCCGCGCCGCCGCCGACGCCGTTGAACAGCGCCACCATCTGCGGCATCGCGGTCATCTTCACCCGACGCGCGGCGATCGCTCCGAAGGCGCCGCCGATCACGATGGCGAGCGCGATCCAGCCGTAGTCGTGCATGCCGCTCTGCGCGAACGTCGCGGCGATCGCGACGACCATGCCGGCGGCGCCGATCCAGACGCCGCGTCGCGCGTGCGCGGGATTTGAGAGGTCGCGCAGCGCCCAGATGAAGGTCACGATCGTGACCAGGTAGACGAGGTTAGTGGCGTTCCTGCCCACCGCTGTCCCTCTTCACCGGCCGCTCCCGCTTCTTGAACATCTCGAGCATGCGATCGGTGACGACGAAGCCGCCGACCACGTTGGCGGACGCGAGGATGACGGCGACGAAGCCGATGATCCACGTCAGCGTGTCCTTGTGGGAGAGGCCCATGACGAGCATCGCGCCGACGATCACGATCCCGTGGATCGCGTTCGTCCCGGACATCAGCGGCGTGTGCAGCAGCGCCGGCACCTTTGAGATCACCTCGAACCCGAGAAAGATCGCGAGCACGAGGATCGTCACTTCGAAGACGAGCAGCGTCCCGTGACTCATCCGCACACGCCCATTCCGAACATGCCCAGACTGCGCCCCCCACCCAATAGGAGGGTGGGGCTCTTCGACCCGCCTCCCTCGCGGTCGACGCTACCTGGGATTTGCGCGCGAGACTGCCACCGGATCGTGCCGCTTGTGCGCCGATTTCTCCCCAGCGCGGTCATGCGGCGGCCGGCTCCTTTCGCGTCACGCACGCGCCCGCCGTGATCTCGTCGTGCCAGTCGAGCTTCGCCTCGCCCTCCGGCGCGAGGTGCAGCAACAGCGCGGTGACATTTCGCGCATAGAGCTGGCTCGCATGCGTCGGCATCGAGCTCGCCAGGTTGAGCGGCCCCGCGATCGTCACTCCGTGGCGCTCGACGATTTCGCCCGGCTCGGTCAGCTCGCAGTTGCCGCCGGTCTCGGCGGCGAGGTCGACGATCACCGAGCCCGGTCGCATCGCGGCGACCGCCGCCGCCGGGATCAGCTTCGGCGCGGGCCGGCCGGGGACCGCCGCCGTGGTGATCACCACGTCGAAGTCCGAGATCCGCGCCTCGAGCGCGGCCTGCTGCGCGCGCTGCTCCTCCGGGGTCAGCTCGCGCGCGTAGCCGCCTTCGGCCTCGGCGCCGCCGACACCGAGGTCGAGCCACGACGCGCCGACGCTCTCGATCTGCTCGCGGACGACGGGCCGGACGTCGAAGCCGGTGACGACCGCTCCGAGGCGGCGCGCGGTCGCGATCGCCTGCAGCCCCGCCACGCCCGCCCCGAGCACGAGCACCTTCGCCGGCGCCACCGTCCCCGCGGCCGTCATCAGCATCGGAAAGAACCGAGGCAGCCGGTCGGCCGCGAGCAACGCGGCCTTGTAGCCGCTCACCGTCGCCTGCGACGAGAGGGCGTCCATCGGCTGCGCGCGCGTGATGCGCGGGATCGACTCCATCGCGAAGGCCACGACACCACGCTCGGCGAGCCGCTCGATTCCCTCCCGGTCCGTCAGCGGCTGCAGGAACGCGACGAGGATCGTGCCGTCCCCGAGCCGTCCGGCCTCCTCCGGCGTCGGCTTCTGCACCTTCGTCACGGCGTCGGCGCTCCATGGATCTCCGAGCTCGGCGCCCGTTTCGGCGTACGCCGCGTCGGGGAACGCGGCCGCCGCGCCGGCGCCCGGCTCGACCACGAGCTCGAAGCCGGCGCGGGTCAAGCGTCCGACGGCATCCGGAACCAGCGCAACGCGCTGCTCGCCGGGCGTGATCTCTCGCGGGACCCCGACTCGCACCGGCGCGAGTGTATGTGAGCCCGGAGGGGCGGGCGCGGGCGACCCGCGGGCTCTACGAAACCGCGACCGGGGCCGGTTCCAGCTTCTTCCCGTACGTGTTGAAGTAGTCCTCGAGCCGGAAGCCTGCGAGGAAGTCCTGGCCGGCGCGCTCGCCGGACTCGAGGAGCTTCGTCTGGTCGGCGTCCGAGATGTTGAAGTCGACCGTGCCGACGCCCTCGGCCGAGATCGGGCAGGTGCGCACGCGCGTCGAATGCGACATGAACCGCTTGTCCCATGCTTCCATCGCGGTACCGAACATGTCCCAACCGAACGCGACGGGCCACGCGACGCGCTGCATCATCGAGTGCAGCCCGCCGGGCGTCATCGACTTCCCGCCGTAGAGACGGAACCCGAACGTCGGCCGCTCCGGCGCACGGTCGTCGACGTCGAACAGCCAGACCGGGAAGTTCGAGAGCATTCCGCCGTCCACGATCGTCGACGACTTGCCGCTCGCCGCGTGCGTGACCTCGACCGGCTGGAAGAAGAACGGGATCGACATGCTCATCCGCACAGCGTCTGCGACCTTGAACGTATCGATCACGATCGGCTGCTTCGTCTTCGGATCGAGATAGTTCGGCAGGTCGTCGGGCAGCACGAGCATCTCCTTCTGCGTGATGTCCGCCGCGATCATCTTCAGCGTCTTGCCGCGCTTTGCGACATCGCCGAACGTCTGGTTCTCGATCATGTCGGCGAACCACTCGTGGAACGCCTCACCATGTGCGAGACCGTGGTGCCCGACGAGGTTGATGCCGCCGCCGACGAACTTGCCGCCCGGGCCGAAGTCCTCGAATTCCGCGTACGGCGTCGTACGCAGGATCTTCTCGAGATCCGCCGGCGCGTAACCGCAGCCGAGGAACCCCGCGACGATCGAGCCGGCGCTCGTGCCGGCGACGCTGACCCATTCCGTCCAACCCTGGTCGGCGAACGCGAGCAGCGCGCCGACGAGCGCGATGCCTTTGACGCCGCCGCCCTGGAAGACGGCGTCTGCCTGATGGAGTTCAGCCACTGCGACCAGCTCCTCCTGTCCGGATGTTTTCACCGGCCGCAGCCGCCTGACGGTGGCGCTGCGCGCCGCGATAGGCAAGATGCCGCCGGTGACTCACTTCATCACGACGCACGGGCTGCCGCTTCTCTTCCTCGTGGTGATGCTCGAGTCGTTCGGACTCCCGCTGCCGGGCGAGACGGCGCTGATCGCGTTCGGGATTCTTGCGGCCCAGGGCCACTACTCGATCTGGGAGGTGATCGCCATCGCGGCGGCCGGCGCGATCGTCGGCGACAACCTCGGCTACTGGATCATCGGCCGCTGGGGGGGCCGCGCGCTCTTCCGGCGCTGGAAGTGGCTGAGCAAGTACGCGGACCGCGTGCTGCCGCGGGCCGAGAGGCTGATGGAGAAGCACGGCGGCAAGACGGTCTTCTTCGGCCGGTTCGTCACCGTGCTTCGGTACAGCGCCGCGTGGATCGCCGGGCTCGCGCACATGGACTGGTGGCGGTTTCTGTTCTGGAACGCGGCCGGCGGGATCTGCTGGGCCACCGGCGTCGGCCTCGTCGCGTACTACGCGGGACATGCCGCCGCGGATGCGATCAACCGGTACGGCCTTTACGCGGCCGGCGTGATCGTCGCCGGACTCGTGATCGGCTGGCTCGTCGTCCATTACGGCAAGAAGCGGCTCGAGGAACGACTCTGAAGCGACTCCTCTTCGTCGTCCTCGTCGCGCTGGTGCTGACAGCTCCCGCGGCCGGAGCGGCGCCGAACGTACCCACATTCGGCCATGTCGTGGTCGTCGTCTTCGAGAATCACGAGTTGAGCGACGTGCTCGGTACGAGCAACGCGCCGACATTCAACGCTCTCGCGCACCGGTTCGCGTCGATCGACGACTATCTGGCGGTCACGCATCCGAGCCTGCCGAACTATCTTGCGCTCGTCTCGGGCTCGACGCAGGGGATCTCCAATGACTGCACGCACTGCACGGCTTCCGGTCGGAGTCTCGCCGACACGCTCGAAGCCGCGAGGAAGAGCTGGAAGACGTACGCCGAAGGCTTGCCCAGTCCCGGATTCGACGGCGCGTTCTCGGGCCGGTACGCAAAGAAGCACAACCCGTTCATGTACTTCCCGTCGGTCGTTTCCAATCCGACGCGGCGGTCGCGCATCGTGGCGTTTCCGCAATTTGCAGCGGACGTTCGCGCGCGCCGGCTTCCTACGTTCTCGCTCGTCGTTCCCGACCTCTGCAACGACATGCGACTGTCCGGTCGCCACCGGCGATACCTGGCTCAAGCACCGGATCGTCCCGTTGCTCGGGAGCGCCGGTCTCGCGCGCAGTGTCGTGTTCGTGATCTTCGACGAAGGTTCGTCCGACAAGGGCGGCGGCGGCAGGATTCCGGCGCTTGCACTCGGGCCGCTGGTCAAGCCTGGATCGCATCTCAAAGCGCAGACCTCCCACTACGGGCTGCTGCGGACGATCGAGGCCGGGCTCGGGCTGCCACTGCTCGGCGCGTCGCGGACGGCGAAGCCGATCGTCGGCATCTGGCGTTGATCCGAAGGAAAACGGCGGTTTGACGCGGAACGAATCCGGCGATGCTGGGCGAGATCTCTCGCGCACTCGAGCTGCGCGACCGGATGCGGGGACACGGGGACCGGGTAACGGCACTCGCCGAGGCGATCGCGCTGCGCCTCGGCTGGGACGCGGACCGCCTCGTCACGTTTCGCTACGCGGCACCGCTCCATGACATCGGGCAAGGTTGCGGTGTCACGGGAGATCCTCGCGAAGCGGGCGCCCCTCACGCCTGACGAGCGCGTCGAGATGCAGTGTCACCCGGGTGCGGCGCGTCTCTCGTCGAGCCGATCCCGGATGCGCCGGCCGCCGTTCACGACCGAGCGCGCGCTCAAAGAGGTCGACCGCTGCGCAGGCAGTCAGTTCGCTCCGAAGGTCGCTGCTGCGTCGCTCGAGATCTGGAGCCGCGGCGTGCTCGGCGACCTCCCCGCGGCGGCGGCCTTCTAACCCGGTTCCGGCGCAGGCGGCCCCGGGACGCTGCGGTCCGCCCCGGGGCCTGCAGATACAACGGAACGACCGTCATTCGCGGTTTCGTCGGGGCTTCGCCACCACTACGCTCCCGGGATGATCGAGCTCGTCCGCGGCGACATCACCGAGCAGGAGGTCGACGCGATCGTCAACGCGGCCAACTCGAGCCTCCTCGGGGGAGGCGGAGTCGACGGCGCGATCCACCGGGCGGGCGGGCCGGAGATCCTCGCGGAGTGCCGGCGGCTCGGCGGCTGCGAGACCGGCGACGCGAAAGCGACCACGGGCGGGCGGCTGCCGGCGCGGTACGTCATCCACACCGTCGGCCCCGTCTGGCGCGGCGGCGGTGAGGGGGAGATGGAGCTGCTTGCTTCGGCGCACCGGCGCTCGCTCGAGCTCGCAGCCGAGCTCGGCGTGCTGTCGGTCGCCTTCCCGGCGATTTCGACCGGCGTCTACGGCTATCCCGTCGAGCTCGCGGCGCCGGTCGCGGTAGCCGCTGTACGAGAGGCGATGGCGCCGCCGGTGGAGCTCGTCCGGTTCGTCCTCTTCAGCGAAGAGCATCTCCGCGCGTTCGCGCGGGCGCTTGCCGCTGTGGACTGAACGTCACACTTTCGGCACAAAGGACATCTGGCGCATGCGTGCCGAGCCGGGTTACGCTCGCGCGTGAGCAGGGGGCGGGTCGGGCCCGAGTTAACTCAGGCGCGCGCGCGCGCGTCAACCTTTAAAGAGCCGACCAGACCTCCAGCTTCTGGCGCGTGCGGCGGATCACCTCGTCCGTGAACTCCGTCGTCCCTGCGTGCCCGCCGAGGTCGGCGGTGCGGTGGCCCTCGGCGACGGCCTCCAGCGCCGCCTCCCGGATGGCGCGGCCCGCGTCCGCCGTCTCGGGGCCGGCGTTCGACAGCAGCGCCGCTCCCGCGAGGATCATCGCCATCGGATTCGCCACGTTCTTCCCCTGCAGCGACGGCGCGGTTCCGTGTGCCGCCTCCGCCATCAGCGCGGTCGGCTCGAGCGACTCGTCGCCGAACGCGACGAGCAGCGACTCCGAGCCCGCGATCGAGCCGAACAGCGGCAGCACGAGATCCGAGAGGATGTCGCCGTCGCGGTTCAGCGCCGGGATCACGAGCGGGTCGCCCGTCGTCGAGAGCAGGAGCGCAAACGTCGCATCGATCAGCTGCGGCTCGTACTTCACGTCCGGATATCGCTGCGCCGCCGCGTCCATCTCCTCCTTGAGCATTCCCTCGTACACGGGGCTGACCGTGTACTTCGGCCCGCCGAAGACCTTGGCGCCGGTACGCGAGGCCTCGCGGAATGCGAACTCCGCGACCGAGCGGCAGATGCGCCGTTCGATCCGCTCGGTGCGAAACGCGGCCTCGTCCGCGCCGTCGCCATCGCGCCATTCGGTGGCCCCGTACGCATCGCCGACCGCCATGCGCACGATCGAGATCGGCGCATGCACGCCGCCGAGCGGCACGACGCCCGGGATGCGCCGGCCGGTCCGGACGATCACGCGCCCGCCGATCTCCTCGCGGAGGATCCGGTTCGGCGAGCCGACGTCGTCCCGGCCTTCCGGCGTGACCGTCGCGGCTTTCAGCCCGAGCCCGAGCTCACGGATCGCCGCGGCGGCTTCGTGGACGACCTGGTTCTTCGTCTTGCGCCGGTTCTCGAGCGACAGGTCGTACCGCGGGAACTCCAGCTCGACCCCAATCACGTCGGGCTGGAGCACGCGCAGCGCCTCCTCGAGTAGCTCCTGCCCGGTCTCGTCGCCCTCCAAGACCACGATCGCCCGTCCGTCCATCGCGGGGGATTATCACTTTCGGCCTCCGGACACGAACGAGTCCATGGCGCGGGGCACCGGATGGACCAGGAAGGGACGAAAGGGCGCCTTCCGCTATTACGACCAGCGCGGAGCGGAGATCACGGACGACGTCCGCCTCGAGCGCGTCGCGAAGCTCGTCATTCCGCCCGCATGGAAGGACGTGTGGATCTCGCCGCGGGCCGGCGCGAAGCTGCAGGCCACGGGAGTCGACAAGGCGGGACGGCGCCAGTACATCTACCACCCGGACTTCCGCGCTGCGCAGGAGCAGGCCAAGTACGACAAGCTGATCCGTTTCGGCGAGAAGCTTCCGGAGCTGCGCGGCGCGATGGCCGAGCACATGGACAAGAACGAGCTCGACCGCGAGCGCGTCTCGGCGATTGCGCTTCGCCTGATCAACCTCGGCTGGTTCCGCGTGGGGACCGACCGCTACGTGCGCCAGTCGGGCACGTACGGCATCACGACGCTGACCCGCCGCCACGTGAACGTGCGCGGGAATCGCGTCACGCTCCAGTTCAAGGCGAAGCACGCGCTGCGCGTCCGGACGACGCTGATCGACGACGAGCTCGCGGACGCGATCCGTGAGCTACTGCAGCTACCGGGCGGCAGCCGCGTGTTCCGGTACCACTGGGACGACAAGATCTGGAACCTCACGTCGAAGCGGCTGAACGACTACGTCAAGATCTACATGGGCGAGGAGTTCAGCGCAAAAGACTTCCGAACGTGGGGCGGGACGTTGCTCACTTCGGTCCAGCTCGCAGAATACGCGCAGCGCCACGGTTTTCCCGAGACCGAGTCGGCGCAGAAGCGCTCTGTCACGGCCGTCATGCGCCGCGTCGCCGAGCAGCTCGGGAATACACCCGCGGTTACGCGCGCTTCCTACGTCAGTCCTGCGGTTGTCGAGCAGTATCTCGGCGGGAGAACGATCGAGGATTTCAGGCCCCGTCATTTGCGGGTCGTCGGCGCCCGGGATATCGGTCTCGCACCGGAAGAGCAGGCGCTCCTCAGCCTGCTTCGCTCGGCGCGTATTCGGCGCGCGCTCGCCGCCGCGTAGATTCCGGGCGCTTTTCCGTACACTAAGGGCCGAACGGCATTCATCGAAGGAGGAAAAGCGTGGCACGTAAGACCGTGCTCGTTTGCGACAGCTGCGGCAAGGAAGTCGACGAATCCCGGGGTGCGACTCTCCGGATCACCTACGCGGATGCCCGCCGCGGGGCCAAGCAGGCCGATCTCTGCGACGACTGCGCCGGCAAGATGCCCGGCCAGCCGGCGGCGCGCCGCGGGCGGCGTCCCAAGTCGGCGGCCGCGGCCGCCTAGGAACGCGCGGAGGCGGCGGTTGTGCCGCCTCCGCACAAGAAGCGCGCAAAGAGCGCACAACCCGAGCCCGCCTCAGGGAACCGTCGGATCGCCCCTCTACGATGAGGGGATGGGGTTGTGCCTGATCGTCGGGCCCGCCAACGCGGGCAAGGTCGAGCTCCTGCTGGAGCGTTACCTCGCCGTGCTGGACCGCGAGCCCGTCTTGATCGTGCCGAACCGGTCGGACGTCGACCGCGTCGAGCGCGACCTGCTCGGCCGCTGCGGCGCGCTGCTCGGGGGGACGATCGGGACGTTCGACGATCTCTTCCGGCGGCTCGCCTCCGGCTCGCCCGCGGCGCGGTCGGTGGCGTCCGACGCGCAGCGGGCGCTCGTCGTCCGCCGCGCGCTTGCCGGGACATCCCTGAACGGCCTCGGCGCTTCCGCGCGCTTCGGCGGCTTCGCAGATGCGCTGCTCGGAGCCGTCGGCGAGCTCGAGTCCGGCCTGCTCGAGCCCGACGCCCTCGACGGCGATCTCGCGCGCCTCTACTCCGCCTACCGCGCCGAGCTGGAGCGGCTCGGGCTGTGGGACCGCGACCTGCAGCGCCGCGCCGCGGCAGAGCGTGCGGCGCGCGAGCTGGACGCGTGGCAGGGCGAGCCGGTGTTCGCGTACGGCTTCGAGGACCTCACCGCCGCCGAGTGGACGCTGCTCGAGGCACTCGCCGGGCGCGCGGACGTGACCGTGTCGCTGCCCTACGAGCCCGGCCGCCCCGCATTCGCGTCGCTGCGGCGCACGGCCGACGACCTCGCCGGCCTCGCCGACGGGCGCATCGAGGAGCTACCGCCGCGCTACGCGGATGTCGCGCCACCGGCCCTCGCGCATCTCGAGCGCGGACTCTTCAGCGATACGGCACCGGCGCCCGTGCCGCTCGAGGGTGCGATCCGCTTCCTCGAGGGCGCGGGCACGCGCGGCGCGCTCGAGCTCCTCGGCGAAGAGGTGCTCGCGCTGTTGCGCGCCGGCACTCGCGCGGAGCGGATCGGGATCGTGTGCCCGAGCATCGAGCGCTGGCGCGCCTCGCTCGAGACCGCGCTCGCGACGCTCGGCGTGCCGTTCGCGATCGACGGCCGCACCCGCTTGGGACAGACGGATCTCGGCCGGCCGCTGCTGGCGCTCCTCCGTTTCGCGTGGCTGGGCGGGAGCCGGGGCGATCTCTTCGCGTTCCTGCGCTCTCCGTACTCGGCGCTGCCGCGCGCGAACGCCGACTTCCTCGAGGGTCGCCTGCGCGGCCGCGGGATCGCGACGCCCGAGCGCGTCGTCGAGGAGGCCGAACGGCTGCGCGGCGCGCCGCTGCCGGCGGTCGAGACGATTCGCGAGGCCGAGGATCCGGTCGCGGCAGTGCGCGAGCAGCTTGCGACGATGTTGCGGGCCGCGTACGGAGTGGAGGCGCCGCCGGTCGGCGAGGCGTCGCGTCGCGACCTCGCCGTCTACGAGGCCGCGCGCAGGCTGCTCGACGAGCTCGCGCGCTGGCGCGAGCTCGACGGCTCGCTCCACCGCGACGAGCTCTACGCGGCGCTGGAGCGCGCGCCGGTCAGCCTCGCGCGCGGCGACGAGCCTGGCCGTGTCGCCGTCGTCGACCTCGGCCGCGCACGCACTCGCCGCTTCGACGTCGTCTTCGTGCTCGGCCTCGAGGAGGGGAGGTTGCCGCGCCGTAGTCCCGCGTCGCCGTTTCTCGACGACGAGACCCGCGGGCGTCTCGGCGGCCGGCTCGAACGGCCCGACTCGGTCGCGCGCGACCGCTACCTGTTCTACACAGCGTGCACCCGGCCGAACGAGCGCCTCTATCTCGTCCGCGAATCGGCCACCGACGACGGCAGCCCGCTCGAGGCGAGCCCGTTCTGGGACGAGGTCGTCGCGCTCTTCGATCCCGACGACGTACGGCGTGCGACGCGCCGGCGCGCGCTCTCGCAGCTGACGTGGCCGCTCGAGGGCGCGCCGACCGAGCGTGAGCGGCTACGGGCGCTCGCCGAGCTCGCCGTGCGGGACGCCCGGACGGCCGAGGCGTTTGCCCTTGCGAACGAATGGGAACGCAGGCTTCACCGCGCACGCCACGCATTCGTGCGCAAGACGCGGCTGACGCATCCGCTCGTGCTCGAGCAGCTCTCGACGCGAACGACGTTTCCCGTCACCGAGCTCGAGCGCTTCGCAGACTGCTCGCAGGCCTGGTTCGTCGAGCGCTTCCTCGATCCGCGCGACATCGACGCGCAGGTCGACGCGAAGCTGCGCGGCTCCGTCGCGCACACCGCGCTCCACCGATTCTTCGCAGGGCTGCCGAAGGAGGTCGGGACCGACCGCGTCGAGGCGGCGCGTGTCGAGGAGGCCGTGCGCTGGATGCAGCACTGCCTCGACGGCGCGCTCGAGGGAGTGCGCATGGAGATGACCGACCTGCAGCGCCGCGAGCTGCGCCAGACGCTGTCGCGCGACCTCGAGGCGCTCGTTCGCGAAGAGGCGGAGTCCAAGCTCCAGCTCGTCCCGCGCCGCTTCGAGGTCGGCTTCGGCAACGACCGCGCCGCGCCCGAGCTGCAGCGCGGCCTCGACCTCGGCGGCGTGACCCTCTCCGGGAAGATCGACCGGATCGACGTCGATCCGTTCAGCGCGCGCGGGATCGTGCAGGACTACAAGTCGGGGAAGAGCGGCCACTCGGCGGCCGAGATCGAGAAGGAGCTGCGCCTGCAGATCCCGCTCTACATGCTCGTGCTCCGCGACCTCGTGGGGATGGAGCCGCTCGGCGGCGTCTATCGGCCGCTCGCCGGCGAACGCAGGGCGCGCGGCTTGCTGCGCTCGGCCGAGGGAGAGATGCTGCCGGGCTACGTCAAGACCGACTACCTCGACGAGGACGCGTTCTGGGCGCAGGTCGAGAAGGCGAAGGAGACCGCGCTCGACTTCGCGCAGCGGATCCAACACGGCGACGTGAGGCACGACCCGAAGAACGGCGAGTGCCCGGCCTGGTGCGACCTCTGGACCGTCTGCCGGATCCGGCGAGCATGAACGACCAGCAGACCGCGGCGGTCGAAGCGAGCGGCGAGGTCTTCGTCTCCGCAGGCGCGGGCACCGGCAAGACGGCGGTGCTCGTCGAGCGGTTCGTCCGCGCGGTATGCGATCGCGGGCTCGACATCGAGTCGATCCTCGTGATCACGTACACGCGCAAGGCGGCGGCCGAGCTGCGCTCGCGCATCCGCGCGGCGCTGCACGAGCGCGGCCGGCACGATCTCGCGCGCGAGCTGGACGGCGCTTGGATCTCGACGATCCACGGCTTCTGCAACAGGCTGCTCAAGGCCTATCCCTTCGCCGCCGGGCTCGACCCGCGCTTCCGCGAGCTCGACGAGCCGCAGGCCGCCGTGCTGCGACACGAGGCGTTCGACGCGGCGCTGGCCGAATTCTGCGCGGGCGAGGAGTCCGAGCGCCTGCAGCTCCTCGCGACCTACGGCGCCGCGGGCCTGCGGCGGATGCTGACGAGCGTCTACGAGACGCTGCGCTCCGCCGGTCACGAGCTCGTGCTCGAGCTCGGCGAGCCGGCTCCGCTCGGCGAGGCGATGGCCGAGCTGTACGAAGCCGCGCGCTGCCTCGCCGAGGACGCGGCTGCCACAGCTGCGCAGCGCGCGGCCGTGCTCGGTGCGCTGGATCTCGGCGACGAGCGGCCCGACCGCTTGCTCGACCTCTCCGGCCTGCGCGCGCACGGCGAGCGCGCCGCCACGTACGAGGAGGCGCGCCGCCGCGTCGAGCAGGCCGCGCTCGACCGGGTCGCGGCCAAGGATCGTGCGCTGCTCCAAGATCTCCTCTATCGCTTTGCGGATGCATACGCGGCCGCGAAGCGACAGGAGTCGGCGGTCGACTTCGAGGATCTCCAGCTCGCGGCGCGCGACCTGCTGCGCGACGACGAGCGGATCCGCGAGCGCGAGCAGCTGCGGTTCCGCTCGATCATGGTCGACGAGTTCCAGGACACGAATCGCCTGCAGTGCGACCTCGTGGATCTGCTGCGCGGGCCGGCAACTGAGCTCTTTTTCGTCGGGGACGAATTCCAGTCGATCTACGGCTTCCGCCATGCCGACGTCGCCGTCTTCCGCGAGCGCCGCGTACGAGCCGCGCAGCTGCTGCCGCTGACGAAGAACTACCGCTCGCGGCCGCAGGTGCTCGCGGCGGTGAACGAGCTGTTCGGCTCGCACTTCGGGGACGAGTTTCAGCAGCTCGCCGCATCGGGCGAGTTCCCAGACCCCGTCGGCCATCCGGTCGAGCTGCTCGTCACCGACAAGGCGAGCTATCACGACACCGGGACGCACTGGCGTCGGGCCGAGGCGCGGCACATCGCGCGGCGCGTCCGCGAGCTCGTGGAGTCGGCCGCGGCGACCGCCGGCGAGATCGTGCTCCTCTTCGCCGCAGGCACCGACGCCGAGTGGTACGAGGAGGAGCTCCGCCAGGCCGGGCTGCCGACGTACCGCGCGACCGGCCGCGGGTACTTCGGCCAGCAGCAGGTCGTCGACCTCCTGGCGTACCTGCGGCTGCTCCGGAACCGCTACGACGACGTCGCGCTCCTCACCGTCCTTGCGTCGCCGTTCGTCGGCGTCTCGAACGACGCGCTCGTGCTGCTGCGCCGCGCCGCGTCCAAGCGGCCGCTCTTCAGCGGGCTCGAGAAGAGCCTGCCGCCGGCGCTCCCGGACGAGGACGCCAGGCTGATGCGCGCGTTCCGGCAGCGCTTCGACAGGCTCGCCGCCGCGCAGCCGCGGCTCTCGCTCGAGCAGCTGTGCGAGTGGATCGTCGCCGAGCACGACTACGACCTCGCGGTGCTCGCGCAATGGGACGGCCGCCGCCGCTACGCGAATCTCCGCAAGCTCGGCCGGCTCGCGCGCTCGTACGAAGAGCTGCGCGGCAACGACCTCGAAGGCTTCATCCGCTTCGTCGCCGAGCAGGAGGCCGTCGGCTCGGGCGAGCGCGACGCGGTGGCGGAGGAGGAGGGCGCCGACGCTGTGCGGCTGCTGACGATCCACGCCGCGAAGGGTCTCGAGTTCAAGGTCGTCATCGTCGCCGACGCGGGGCGCGACAAGGCGCCGCCGCCCGCCGACGAGATCCTCGCCCTCTCCGACGGCCGGTTCGGTTTCCGCGTCGTCGACCCGGTGACGAGCAAGCGCCGCGGCGCGTTTGGCTGGGAGGAGGTGCGCGAGGCCCGCAAGCAGGAAGAGGACGCCGAGAAGCTG
>VAWW01000008.1:52293-59763 GCA_005884575.1 Actinomycetota bacterium | reverse complement strand
CGAGACGGCCGCCGATGCGTCGACGCCGATCGGCTGGGTGCTCGCGCGGTTGCACGCCGACGAGGAGCTGCGCTCCGCCGGCAACGAGCCGGTCGAGCTCGAGCGCGGCGAGGCCCGGCTGCTGATCCGCGTCGACCGCCACCGGCCTGACCCGGAGCTCGTCGAGGTACCCGCCGAGGCCGGCCAGCTCGCGCTCTTCGCGGAGATTCCCGCGGCCGAGCCGGTGCCGGCCGTTCCCGCGCTACCGCCGCTCGAGCTCCCGGCTGCGCCGCCGCTGCACCGCGTCCGCCGCCTGTCGTTCACGGCGCTCGCCGAATTCGACCGCTGCTCGTACAGATACTACGCGAGGCGCGTCGCCGGGATGAGGGAGCTCCCACCGGCGCGGGTGGCCGGCGCCGAGGGCGGCGGACTGGCAGCGACCGAGATCGGCCACGCCGTGCATCGTCTCCTCGAGGAGATCGATCTCGCGACTCCGTCGGCGGCGCCTGACTTCGAGCAGGTGCGCAGCTGGTACCCGACGGCGACCGAGGAGGAGCTCGAGCGGATCCGCACCTTCGTCGCCGGTTATTGCGACTCGGACCTCGCGCGGCGCGTCGCCGCGCTGCCCGGGATGCGCAAGGAGCAGCACTTCACGTTCGAGCACGACGGCGTCCTGCTGCACGGCTTCCTCGACGCATTCCATCTCGCCGATGGCCGTGCGCTCGTCGTCGACTATAAGACCAACTCGCTCGCCGAGGGAACCCCGGAGGAGATCGTCGAGGCCGATTACCGGCTGCAGCGGCTCGTCTACGCGCTCGCGAGCTTCCGCGCCGGCGCCGACGAGGTCGAGGTTGCGTATCACTTCGTCGAGCGTCCGGACGCGGTCGTTTGCACGATCTTCAGGCGCGATCAGCTGCCCGAGCTCGAAGCCGAGCTCTCGGCGGCGATCGAGCGGATCCAGACCGGCGACTTCCGCCCGAGCCCGAGCGAGTGGAACTGCTCCGGCTGCCCCGCGCTCGACATCGTGTGCGCCGGACCGCGGCTGCTCGACGGCGGAGGCGCCTGGTCGGCGCAGCCGCTCGCTACCGTGCCGGCGTAGTAGGTGCCCAAGTCATATGTCCACGAGGCGCGCAAGCCCGTGCCACCCGCGCGCGAGCGGATCAAGCCGATCATCGAGCGGCTCGCGGTCGAGCATGCGGATGCGGCAATTGCGCTGGAGTTCCGGAACGAGCTCGAGCTGCTCGTCTCGGTGATGCTGTCCGCACAGACGACGGACGTGAACGTCAACCGCGTGACGGAGAAGCTATTCGAGAAGTACAAGCGGCCCGAGGACTACCTCGCCGTGCCGCAGGAGGAGCTCGAGCGCGACATCTTCGCGACGGGCTTCTACCGCCAGAAGGCGCGCGCGCTGCGCGGGACGATGGCGATGCTGCTCGCCGAGTTCGACGGGGTCGTCCCGCGGACGATCGACGAGCTGGTGCGGCTGCCGGGCGTGGCGCGGAAGACCGCGAACGTTGTCGCCGCCGAGCTCGGGAACGCGCAGGGAATCGTCGTCGACACGCATGTGCGCCGTCTCGCGCAGCGGCTCGGGCTGACGAAGGAGGAGGATCCGGTGAAGATTGAACGCGACCTGATGGAGCTCGTCCCGCGCGAGGACTGGGCGCGCTTTCCGCACCTGCTGATCTGGCACGGCCGCCGCGTCTGCGATGCGCGCCAGCCCAGATGCGAGATCTGCGTCATCAACGACCTCTGCCCCTCGAGCCGTGTCTGAGCGGATCCACCCGGAGGCGCACGCTTTCGGCCTCGTCACGGAGCTCTACGATCGCGCGCGCCCCGAGTATCCCGACGCAGCGATTGCGCTCCTTCGCGAGCGGCTCGCTCTCGGTCCCGGCCGCACCCTGCTCGACCTCGCGGCGGGCACCGGGAAGCTCACGCGCCCCCTGGCCGCGAGCGGCGCCGACGTCGTCGCCGTCGAGCCGGTCGCGGAGATGCGGGCGCTCCTGCCACCCGACGTCACCGCGCTCGACGGCACCGCCGAGGCAATCCCGCTTCCGGACGCGAGCGTCGACGCGGTAGCCGTCGGGCAGGCGTTCCACTGGTTCCGGCCGCAGGAGGCGCTGCGCGAGATCCACCGCGTACTGCGTCCAGGCGGTTCGGTCGCCCTCGTCTGGAACACGCGCGATCCGGAGGATGCGCTTCAGCGCGACGTCTCGGAGATGCTGGCACGCCGAGGCTGGATCGGTCGCCGTGAACGCCTCGACGTTGCGGCGGAGCTCGCCCTATCCGGCCTCTTCGGCCGGGTCGAGGAGACACGGCTGCCTCACGAGCAGCTGCTGGATGACGCCGGCATCGTCGACCGCTTCCTCTCCGAGAGCTTCGTCGCGAACGCGTCGCCGACCGACCGGCAGGACTTCGAAAGGGAGCTGCGCGTGCGGACCGCGGCCCTGCCGAGACCGATCGTGCTGCCGTACGTGACCGAGGTCTTCGTCGCGCGGTGCGACTAGCAGCTCCTCCTCGAGCACCAGCCGTACGAGCCGGCGCTCACGGCGCTGGGCGAGCGTTTCGTTCGGCCGTACACAGGCCCACAACGCCGCGCCGACGAACGGCAGCGTCGCGGCCGTCAGCGTCGCCGCCCGGATGCCGCTCGGGTTGCGGAGGCGGCTCCGCGCGTCGACGTTCACCCAGCGTGCCGAGGCGAGCCAGATCGCCGCGACGCAGACCGGACCGACGCTGTGCAGGTAGAAGAAGGCGGCGTTCAGGCTCACCATTGGTGAACGCGCGACTCGCGCCGGGGGTTGCGTCAGTTGACGGACGGATCCTCGGGCATGCGCGCAACGAGCTGGAAGACGCCGCCCTTGCGGCGCAGCACTCCGCCCCAGAGCCCGTCGGCGTCGTCGGCGAAGACGTCGTCGGGCAGGGCCGGCTCGAGGATCCAGTCGTCACGGTCGAGCTCCTCCTCGAGCTGTCCCTCGCCCCAGCCGGCGTAGCCCGCGAAGATCCTCCGCCGCCGCACGGGTGCGGCGTCGTCCTCATCGTCGAGGGCGACGAAGCCGAGGTCGCCGAAGACCGTGACGGGCGAGTCGTCCGGATCTTCGAACTCCGCGAGGACGAGCACCGCGTTCTGCTCCACCGGCCCGCCGATGAAGATGCGTTCCTCCGGCGCCGCGAGCCACTCCAGCTGCGGCACGACGTCCTGCACGGCCGCGTCCGACGGCCGGTTGAGCACGAGGCCGGCCGCGCCCTGCTCCCCGTGCTCGGTGACGAGGACGACGGTGCGCCGGAAGTTCGGGTCGAGCAGGGACGGCGAGGCGACGAGCAGCTGTCCCTGGAGCGAGTCCACGGACACATTCTTCCTGCTCCGTCGCCTATCGGACGATCATCACGGGGCAGGGAGCGTGCTCTGCCACCCGATCGGCGGTCGAGCCGAGCAAGTGGTCGCGGAGGAAATGCCCGCGGTGCCCGAGAACGACGAGATCGTACCGGCCTTCGGTCGCCACCTGGGAGATCAGCTCGGCTGCGTGTCCAGGCCGCACGTCGACGTCGACCTCCAGGCCGCGTTGTTTCGCCTCCTGTCGCACACGAGAGGCGAGCGCGCTGAAGAACAGGTCCTTTTCGCGCTTGACCTCGTCCACTTCCCCGACCGTTGCGGCGTACGCGGGCAACGGGCCTTCGACAGCGAGAGCCGTGATGCGCGCGTTGGCGAGCGTTGCGAGGTCGAGGGCCTTCGCGAACGCGCGGTTGGAGCATTCGCTGCCGTCGATCGCGACGAGGATCTTGTCGAAGGGCATCAGCGGGACGCTCCTGCCTGAGCGGTTGCGGGCGCTGCGAGAGACGCTGCGTCCTCGAGCTCGACGTGCGGACGGAAGAAACGTTGTGCGATCGCGGTCGGCACGATCGCGGAGAGGACAACGACGGCGATCAAGAGCGAGAACTTCGTACGGTCGATTATCCCGGCATTGAGGCCGTAGAGCGAGGTGATCGTCCCGAAGGTGAGCCCCGTCGACATCAGGAGTGTCGTGAACGTCGCGTGGGGCGCCGTGTAACGGCGGGCAAGTGGGTAGACGCCGGCGAACTTCGGAACCATCTTCCCGGCGAAGAGGATCGCGAGGATGCCGAGATTCGCCCACAGCGCGCCGGCAGAGACGCTCATGCCGCCCTTCAGGAAGAAGAACGGCGTCAGAAACGCGAACGCGACGACACGGAGACGTTCCTGCTCGATCCGGTGCCTCGCGTAGTGATCGCTCATGACGAGACCGAGGATGAAGGCCGGGAGAACAGCCTGTGAGTTCGCACGGCCGCCGAGCCACAGCAACAGGCACAGCACTGCGAAGACGAGCTTGATCTCCGGTTCGATCACGCGGTTGCCGTAACGGCCGAAGAACCAGGGCGACGTCTTCGGCAGGCCGACGATGAGCGCGAGCGAGACGACAACGAACGGAACGATCCAGAGCGTCGGCTTGACGAACAGCACCGTGAGTCCAGCGACCGTGGCGATGTCCGTGACGAAGGTCGCCGACATCAATCGCTTGCCGACGAGCGCGCGGTTCAAGCCCGTCTCGACGAGCACGGCGTAGACGACGGCGAGGCTGGTGGTCGAGAGCGCGAGGCCGCCGATCTCGGACTCGCGCCGGTTCCAGCCGAGTCCGTAGCGAGCGAGTAGACCCACGACCGCGAACGGGGCGAAGAAGCTGACGAAGCCGATCGATACCGACGCCTTCCACTCGCGCCTGAACTGCGGCACGTCAACCTCGGCGCCGGCCTGGAACGTGAGCAGCACCCCGGCGAACGAGCCGATAAACGTCAGCCAGCTCGGCACGCGAAGATCGAAGGTGTTCCCGACGATGACACCGGCCAGCAGCTCGATCAGTGCGACGGAGAGGCCGATCTCGATCGAGATCGTCGACGCGATCAGAATCGTCGCTACGAGCAGTGCTGCTATCGCGATGTCGCTCATCTCTCTACCTCCTGGGCAGGCGAACCTGTGGGGTAGAGGCCATCAGCGGCTTCGCCGCGGTTCGGCGCGAGCCTCATCGCGCTTACAACGAAGGCTGACTATAGCGAGGAGCGACCCGCGTCAGCGCGGCGTGAGAGCGACGAGGAGTCCGCCGTCGTCGTCATAGGCCGGGAAGAAGTCGGCCTTGATCGGCTTGCGCTGGCCCATCCGGGTGCGCAGCTCGAGCTCCTCACCCATGCGGCGGACGCCCCACTCGAGGGCGAGCTTCGCCGGGTTGCGCTCCGCCTCGAAGCCGCCGAGCCCGAGCCGGTCGACGACGTCGCCGCCGAGCAGCTCGCCCTCCGGGTAGCCGGAGAGCTCGAAGACGCCGCGGCCGCTCGCGAGAATCCGTCCCTCCTGGTCGCAGACGACCAGCCCCGTCGTCGGGCCCGGGTAGTAGTCGTCCATCAGCTCGAACAGGAAGCCGAACCCGCAGTGCCGGCAGCCGACCGCCTGCTGGTCGAGGAGACTCTCGCGCCCGTCGCTGTCGACGGAACGCTCCTTACAGTTCGGGCAGATGAAGTAGGGCACGGGCCAAGAGTAGCCATGGCGCAAGCAGCCACGCCCGTGCCTGGCACTGGCCTTGGCTGAAATAGCCGTGGTGCACGCAGCCACGCCCGTGCGCTTTGGCGCGTGGCCAAAACCACCATGCTCTTGGGCGACGGCTAAAGCCGGTTGCTGGCTTTAGACGGCGCCCCGAAGACACGCGGGGCGGGCTGCTTCAGCCCCCCGACTCGCGCAGGACCAACCGTCGACCCTCGGCGCCCGCGACGCGCAGCCATCCGCCGGCGGAGGCGCGACCGCGCTCGCGCCGTAGCCACACCAAACAAACGCCGGGGACAGGAAGGGGCCCCGGGGGAACCTAGGTTTCCCGTGCTTAGGAGCGGGGGTGGCCGTCGACCCGTTCGATCCACGCCTCGACGCGGGGGCGGCCCTCGAGCGGCTGGTGCTCGAACAGCACCTCGTGGAAGAGCTCGTCGTCGCCGGCCGGCACCCCGAGCGCGTACTTCAGGAACGGGAATGCGATCACGTCCGCGATGCCGAACTCGCCCAAGAGGTAGTGGCGCCCGTCGAGCATGTCCTCGAACAGGTCCAGCGCCGCGTGCATCTCCGTCCCCAGGCGCTCGATCTTCTCGCGGTCGGGCTCCGTCTTCTCGAGCTCGGCGGCGATCAGGTTCGGCGGCCGCTTCCAGACGCGGTTGAACCAGTCGACGAAGATCCGCGCCTCCGCGCGCCGCGCCGGGTCGAGCGGATAGAGCGGCGATTCCGGAAAGCGGCGCTCGAGGTGCTCGAGGATAACGGGCGAGTCGAAGAGGATCGTCCCTCCGTCGTCGAGCACCGGCACCAGGGGCTGACCGCTGACACGCTCGACCTCGCTGCGGTCGGCGGGGTCGACGTCGATCCACTCGACCGCGACGCCCTTGTGCCCGAGCGCGAGCGCCACGCGTTCGACGTTCGTCGAGAACGGGATCCGCCAGATCCTCAGATCCACTTGTGCTTCCGGAAGAACCACAGCTGGAGAAGCGTCGTGAACAGGATCCAGCCCCACGACCACCAATAGCCCCAGACCCAGCGCAGCTCGGGGATGTGCCTGAAGTTCTGCCCGTAGAGCCCGACGATGAAGGTGGGTACGAGCAGGATCGACGCGATGGCCGTCAGCTTCTTCATCACCTCGTTCTGGTCGTTCGCGATCTTCGACTGGTGATAGTCGCGCACGCCGGCGACGAGGTCGCGGGAGAGCTCGAGCCCGTCCACCGCACGCAGGAGCTTGTCGTATGCGGCGCCGAACGAGATCTCGATGTCGCGCGGGAACAGCTTTCCGTCGTCGAGCTCGATGCGGTCGTCGACGATCGCCCGGACCGCGTCGCGCGTCGGCGCGAGGACGCGTCGGATGTGAAGGATGTCGTGGCGCAGGTGTGACAGGCGTTCTCGCACGCGCTCCGCGTCCCACGTTTCGACGTTGTCCTCGAGCTCGTCGATCTCGTCGTTGAGCGCGTCGACGAGATCCAGGAATCGCTCGGCGATGTCGTCGACGAGCCGGTACGCGGTCATGCCGGCCGGCTCTTCACGTGCTTTCTCGATCGTCGCCTGATCGGGCTCGAACGGCTCTCGACCGGGGAGAGTCTTCCGGACGGCGAGGATCGTGTCCTCCGTCATCACGAAGTCGACCTCCTGGTAGTAGACGTGGTCCTCTTCCGCGACGAGGACGGGGATGAGGAACACCGCGAAGACGTAGTCGCCGTGCGCCTCGATCGTCGGTCGCGGCTCGTCGTCATGCTCCGCGGGCGCGAGCAGCCGCTCGAGAGCGGTCCCGTGCAGTTGCCTGGGCGCGTTCCGGCGGAGTGTCTCCGCGTCCGGGTCGAGCAGGCGAATCAGGTTCGTGCGACCGCCCATCGCCGCCGAGGCTACCCGCGTGGTCGGCTGTTCAGAACGGGTTCCTTTAGACCTCGGCAGCCTCGGGGCGCGGCGCGGTGAGCGCGGTGCCCGCGTGGCCTTCC
>VAWW01000008.1:43463-52186 GCA_005884575.1 Actinomycetota bacterium | reverse complement strand
ACGTTGGTCTCGGTCGAGCGCGGTTTCGTCACGAGATAGCCGGCCTCGTCGTGCTCGAGCCAGTCGAGGAACAGCTTCGTGTTCGGGTCGTGCCCGATCGCGACGAAGAGCCCGGCCGCATCGAGATCGTTGGTTTCGTCCGTCTCGGTGTCGCTGAGCCGCACGCCGCGCATCATGCCGCTGTCGTCGGAGAGCACCTCTTCGACGACAGCGCTCAGCGCGAACTCGATCTTGTCGTTCTCGCGGGCCCGGTCGATCATGATCGCCGAGGCGCGGAAGTCCGGCCGCCGGTGGACGATCGTGACCTTGCTGGCGAACTTCGTCAGGAAGCCCGCCTCCTCCATGGCGGAGTCGCCGCCGCCCACGACGATCACGTCCTTGTCGCGGTAGAAGGCTCCGTCACAGACGGCGCAGTAGGTGACGCCCTTGCCGTGCATCGCCCGCTCGGACGGCAGCCCGAGCTGCCGGGCGCTCGCGCCGGTCGCGACGATCACCGCCTTCGCGGTGTACTCGTCGTCGCCGACCCAGACGCGGAGCGGCTGCTCCGAGAAGTCGACGCGGGTGACGTCGTCGGTCAAGTAGTCGGCGCCGAATCGCTCGGCCTGGCTGCGGAAGCTCGCCATGAGCTCGGGGCCCATGATCCCTTCGACGAAGCCGGGGTAGTTCTCGACGTCGCTCGTGATCATCAGCTGGCCGCCCCAGTTGAAGCCCTCGATGACGAGCGGGTTCAAATCGGCACGGGCCGCGTAGAGCGCAGCCGTGTACCCGGCGGGCCCGCCGCCGATGATGATCAGCTCTCTCGTGTCCATATCCATGTAAGCAATTAAACGAAATTCGTCGGCTGGAACTTCCCCCGAACAGCGGGCCGCAACCCCGGGAAACACTAGCTAGGGGTAAGATCGCGGCTCGCGGGCAACGGAGCCGTTATGGCCGGGACGATCACGTGGAATCTCTTGCGCACCCTTGCCGGCTTCCGGGCGGGGAAGGGGCGGGTTGTCAGCCTCTACCTGAACCTGGATCCGAGCCTCGCCCCGACCCAGCCGTCGGTCGCCACGCGGGTCAACTCCCTGCTCGACGAGGCCGGCAAGCAGGAGAAGCAGCTGGAGCGGGAGCTGCCGCACGACGAGCGGCTGTCGCTCCGCGCCGACTTCGCGCGGATCGAGCGGTGGTTCGCCGACGAGTTCGACCGGGACGGCGCCCACGGCGTGGCCGTCTTCTCGGACGGTCCCGACGGCCTCTGGACGACCCAAAAAGTGCCGCAACCCGTCGAGGACGGCGTTCGCGTCAACGACGAGATCTACCTCGCGCCGCTGACCGGGCTCGTCGGCAGCGGCGACGGCGCGCTCGTCGCCTACGTCGGTCGCGAGCGTGCGGAGGTCTACCGGCTGGAGTCGTGGCGGCTCGTGGAGATCGCCGACGAGACAGAGGACGCGCCCTCGCAGCACGACCAGGGCGGCTGGTCGCAGGCGCGGTTCGAGCGGCACATCGACACGATCGTTGCGCGGCATCTGAAGCGCGTCGCCGATTCCCTCGACCGTTGTGTCCGTGAGCTGCGCGGCGTCAAGGTCGTCCTGATCGGCCCGGAGGAGGTCAGGCCGGAGTTCGAGGAGATGCTCGCCAAGGACGTGAAGGAAGCGGTGCTCGGATGGACGACGGCCGAGGCGCATGCCGGACCGCCGGAGCTCCTCGAAGCCGCGCTGCCGCTCCTGCGCGACGCGGAGGCGGCGAAGGAGCGCGAGCTGCTCGACCGCTGGCGCGAGGCGGCGGGCCGCGGAACGCGTGCAACCTCCGGCTGGGAGACCACGCTCGAGGCCGCGTCCGACGGTGGCGTGGACGTTTTGCTGATTCAGGAGCGGGCGAACCGGCCGGCCTACCGATGTCCGACGGACGGCCGGGTTCAGGCGACCGCCGGCGACTGCCCGCTCGACGGGACGCCGATGCAGGAGCAAAGCGACGGCGCGGATCTCGCCGTGCACCGGACGCTCGCCTTCGGCGGCAAGGTCAAGGTGATCCGACATCACCAAGACCTCGACCCGGTCGAGGGCATCGGCGCGTTGCTGCGCTTCCCCGCGTCGGTCGTCAAGGCGAACGGCTGAGGCTCTCACGGGCGAGCCGCGGGTCTTCCGGGTCGGCGGGATCTCGTATCTTCGGATTCCTGCGAAGGATCAGCGCCGGTCGGCGGCCTTCTACGAGGCGGTGTTCGGCTGGCGTGTGGACGCAGATCGCGAGGATCCGGGCTTCGAGGACGGCACCGGACACGTCATCGGCCACTTCGTCGCCGACCTGGCGGTTGCCGGCGAAGCCGGAGTGCGGCCGTACGTCTTCGTCGAACGCGTCGACGATGCGCTCGAGAAAGTCGTTGCCGAGGGCGGTGAGGTCGTGACGCCGCCGTACCCGGAAGGCGACCTGTGGGTCGCGACATTCCGCGATCCGCCGGGCAATGTGCTCGGCGTGTGGCAGCAGGGCCCGCGCGGCTAAGCAGCGTCGAGCGCGCGCGGCAGGGCCGGTGGCTCCGCTCCCGTCAGCTCGGGCTGCTGCTCCGCCGCCCGCTCGAGCTTGCCTTCGAAGCGGTCGAGTCGCTTCTCGGCCTTTCCGTACGAGGAGCCCGCGCGGCCGAGGTGCGTCCCGATCAGCTCGAAGTCCTCGCGGAACTTCGCGAAGTCCGACTGGAGCGACGCGGTGTAGGCCATCACCTCCTGCGCGGTCTGCTCGATCTGCATCCCCTTGAGGCCGAACGAGATCACCTGCAGGTACGCCGTGAACGTCGTCGCCGAGACCGGGAACACGCGCTTCTCGTGCGCGTAAGCGAGCAGGGCGCCCGTCTTGCCGCAGACCAGCTCGTAGTAGATCGCCTCAGCGGGGAGGTACATCAGCGCAAAGTCGTAGGTGCCCTCGTCGGGCCTGACGTACTTCGCGGCGATCGCGTCGACGTGCCCCTTGACGTCGCGCGCGAACGCCTTCTCGTGGAGCAGTCGCTCGTCGTCGCCCTGCGCGTCGACCATCCGCTCGAAGTTGTCGAGCGGGAACTTCGCGTCGATCGGGACGAGCTTCTCGACGCGGATGACGGCGTCGACGCGCTCGCCCGTCTTGAACGTGTGCTGCACCGTGTACGCGCTCGGCGGCAGCCGGTCGCGGAGGAGGTTCTCGAGCAGCAGCTCGCCGAAGCCGCCGCGCGCCTTCGGTGGGCGCAGCGCCTGCTCGAGCCGGCCGAGGTCCTTCGCGCGCGCGATCATCTCGGCGGTCGCCTGGCTGACCTTGCCCAGCTGCTCGTGGATCTGCGTCGTGGTCTGCGTGGCGGTCGCGAGGCGGCGGTCGACCTTCGTGTCGAGCTCGCCGAGCCGGCGGTCCATCGTCTCGATCACGCCCAGCAGGCGGCGGTCGACGTCCGCGTTCCGCTGCTCGAGCTGGGTGCGCGTTTCGGTGCCGAGCCGTCCGAGCTCGCCGCGCATCGCGCGCGCGAGCACGACGAGACCGGCGGCGATGCCGATGCCGATCAGGGCGATGAGAAACACGACGACCATTTGGGTCGACGAACGGTAGAGGCCCGGTCGGACGGACTCGCGCGTCCCTCGCCGGCGTCGGCTACCGGCGGGCGGAGCCCGCCCCCGCCGCCGCCTGACGCCGCCCGAGGAACGCGCGAGGGCGGCGGCCGCAAACGCCGCCCCGCCGCTACTCCTCGGCTCGGTGCTCGGCGGCCTCCGTGCGCGCTTCCTGCGCCTTGTCTTCGTGGAGCCGCGCGCGATCCTCCGCGTCGCCCGCCTGCTCCTGGTGCACGCCTTCGCGACGCAGGGTCGAGTCGCCCAGCACGTCGCCCGCGGCCTGCTTCGTCCGCCCGAGGAGCCTGTCGAGAAGTCCCATCGCGCCCTCCTGGTTGGGTACCGACGAGTATCCGAGACTGGGCGCTTAAACGCCAGAACCGACGAACCCGAAGGTCCATCGGCTCTGACAGCGCGGACTCTACGACGCGCCCGCCGAGCCGGTCAAGCGCCCGCCGTCGAGAAAAGTGCGCTCGTTGCGGACTTTTCTCCGGCGCTCGCCGCCAGGGCCTTCGGTACCATCGCTCGCCCGTGGCGAAGAAGCCCCGCACCCCTGCGCCGCCGCGTCCCGTCCAGGCGCCCAAGCGCCGCGACACGCCGCGCACGCCGCGCACGGGCCCGTCCTTCGACCGCCGCTGGGTGATCGGCGGCGTCGTCGCGGTCGCCGTCATCGTGGCGGTCGTCCTCGCCGTCGTCCTGACCCGTGGCGGAAGCAGCTCGAGCACGAACGGCGGCTACACGGACAAGGTCAACTTCGCCGCGCTGCCGAACCTCCATTCGGGCCCGCCGCCCTGGGACAACGGCGACGCGTTCCTCGAGAGCCGGCTGCCGCTCGTGAACCTGACGGCGCTCGGGCAGGAGCAGCTCGCGTTCCACATCCACCAGCACCTCGATCTGTACGTGAACGGGAAGAAGGTCGTCGTACCCGCGGGCGTCGGCTTCACGCCGGACGGGAAGGTGACCGAGCTGCACACGCACGATTCGACCGGCCTGCTCCACGTCGAGTCGCCGGTCGATCGGCCGTATTCGCTCGGGCAGTTCTTCGGAGAGTGGGGCGTGCGGCTGAGCGGAAACCGCATCGGCGACTCTCGCGGCAAGGTCGACTGGTGGGTGGACGGCAAGAAGCGGCCCGGCAATCCCGCGCTCCTCGAGCTGAAGCCGCACCAGGAGATCGTGGTCGTCCTCGGGACGCCGCCGACGGCGCTTCCGAGGAGCTACAAGTTCCCGCCCGGAACGTAGACTGGCCCCGCCGGGATGGCGGAACTGGTCAGACGCGCCCGACTTAAAATCGGGTGGCCCGTCAGGGTCGTGCGGGTTCGAGTCCCGCTCCCGGCACTACCGAGTTAGTGGCTTAGAGCCACAAGCGACTCGGGCGGCTCAGCCGTAGATCGCGAGCCCGGTGTCGAGGTCGAAGAAGTGGAGGCGCCGCGTGTCGATGCCGACCTCGAGCGGCTCGTCGGCCGGCGGGCGGGCTTGCGTCTCGAGTCGGGCGATCAGCAGCGTCCGCCGCTCCATCGCCTCGGACTCGAGCCGCTCGACCGCCGCTGCATCGACGTCGGCGGCAGCGTCCCGCACCTCGTCGGTGAAGACCGGCTCGGCAGCGACCTCGAGGTGGACGAGGAGCTCCGAGCCGAGCGCCTCGGTCGCGCGCACCGTGCCGCGGATACGCGGGCGGCTGCCGTCGCCCGCGTCACGAAGATGCTCCGGGCGGATCCCCAGTCCGATCGTGCGCCCGGCATGACGCCGAAGTGCGGGACGCGCGGCCGCGACCTCCGCGGGCACGTCGACGTCCTGGTCGCCGACGACCGCCGCGAGCCCGTCACCGCGCGCGTCGAGGCGCGCCTGGACGAGGTTCATCGGCGGGCTGCCGATGAAGCTCGCGACGAACAGGTTCGCCGGCCGGTCGAACACCGACTGCGGCTCGCCCGTCTGCTGCAGGACGCCGCCGCGCATGACGGCGACGCGGTCGCCCATCGTCATCGCCTCGACCTGGTCGTGCGTCACGTAGATGGTCGTCACCCCGAGCTCGCGCTGCACGCGCGCGACCTCGGCCCGCATCTGCACGCGCAGGCGCGCGTCGAGGTTCGACAGCGGCTCGTCCATCAGGAAGACGCGCGGATTCCGGACGATCGCGCGACCCATCGCGACCCGCTGGCGCTGTCCGCCCGAGAGCTGGCGCGGCTTGCGCTCGAGCAGCTCCGCGAGGCCGAGCGCCTTGCTCGCGCGTTCGACGCGGGTCTTGATCTCCGCCTTCGGCGCGTGTCGCGCGCGCAGCCCGAAGGCGATGTTCTCGAAGACGGTCATGTGCGGATAGAGCGCGTAGTTCTGGAAGACCATCGCGACATCGCGGCCACGCGGATCGACGTCGTTGACGACCCGGTCGCCGATCAGGATCTCGCCGGAGGTGATGTCTTCGAGCCCGGCGACCATCCGCAAGGCGGTCGTCTTCCCGCAGCCCGACGGGCCGACGAGGACCATGAACTCGCCTTCGCGAACGTCGAGCGAAAGGTCCCGCACAGCCTCGACGTTGTCGAACACCTTCGTCACGGAGTCGAATGTGACGGACGCCGAAACGGCTGCGGGCGCGCTCACGAAAGCGCAGTATGCACGCGCGAAATTGTAATTACAACATGCTTGTATTACAGCCCGACGCCGTGGTATCGTCGGCGCGCTTTTCAGCCCCTAGCGAAGGGAGCGTGATGACGAACGACGAGCAGGAGCTGTTCGAAGAGCTCCTCGACGACGAGGAGTTCGCGCCGGGACTGAACCGCGGGGCCTTGCTCCAGCGTGGTGCTGCGGCAGGCGCCGCCATGTGGGGTGTCTCCACGCTCTTCGGCCCCGGAACGGCATTCGCGAGCACGCAGGCGCGCTCGCTGACGCCGACCTTCTACCAGTGGATCTACGGCCTCTATCCCGAGATTCCGAGCGCGATCAACAAGGACTACGGGAAGAGACACAAGCTCGACGCGAAGATCGCCCCGGTGCAGGGCTTCGGGATCGACCGCTTCGTCGCCGAGGCGAAGAAGAAGAAGAGCACGTGGGACGTCTACGTCGGCATGACGCCGTTCGTCGAGATGGCGTCGCTGATCGAGTCCGGCGCGATCGAGCCGTGGGACAAGTACATCTCGAAGTCGGTCGTGAACGACCTCATCCCGTCGATCAGGCAGGAGGCGACCTACCAGGGGCACATGTGGTCGTTCCCGTTCCTGCTCGACATCATCATCCAGGCCTGGAACGGCGAAATCGTGAAGAAGGCGGGGCTCGACCCGAATGCGGCGCCGAAGACGTGGGACGAGTTCATCGCCAACGCGAAGAAGGTCGTCAGCTCCAAGGCCGCTCCGTTCGGAGCGGTGTTCGACTCGCACGGATGGCGCTCGCTCGCGCCGATCACCTACACGTTCAACCCGAACGTCTACACGCCGGACGGCCTCTTCGACTTCACGAACCCGGCGACGGTGAACGCGCTCGAGGTGATGAAGCGGATGATGGAGGTCGCGCCGAACAACATCCTCGAAGAGGGCAAGGTCGACGCGGGCGTCAACACGACTCCCGACGAGGAGGCGTTCGCCGGACGGCAGGCCGCCTACTACATCAAGTACCAGAACGCGCCGACGCGCTTTGCCGGCACGTGGCCCGATCCGACCGTGCTCCACATCGCCGGGATGCCGAAGCAGCCGGGCGGCGCAGGTGCGACGGTGTTCTGGAACACCGGTGCCGCGTTGTTCAAGTACGGCCAGAACAAGCAGGCTGCCGCTGACTACATGAAGTTCCTGACCTACGACCAGCGCATCTGGAAGCAGGCGCTGAGCAAACACGTCAAGGGGCAATCCGGCCAGCTCGCGCCATACAAGTCGACGTGGGCGAAGTGGGAGAAGTCACCGCCCGAGTGGATGGCCGACTGGGCCTTCACCGTCCGCGCCCAACTCGGGAAGAGCAAGGCGATCAAGACGAACATCTGGGGCCTCAACCAGTTCGTGCTCGGCAAGCCGGGCTGGGAGACCTACCTGAAGGGCGACGAGAAGGATCCCAAGAAGGCACTCGCCAAGGCGCGCGACCTGGTCATGGCAGAGGTGAAGAAGCACAAGAAGTAGATGACGTCTCCCGGGGCCAATGTTCCCTCCTGAGGTGAGGCGGCCGGACGGTGGCTAGCAGAGCAGTCGCCGTCCGGCCGCCGGCCCGGATCCATTCGATGTGGCGGACCACGACGCGCGCGGCGCGCACGTGGCCGTATCTCCTGCCGGCGCTGTTCTTCTTCGTCGGCTGGCAGCTCTGGCCGATCGTCCGGGCGCTCTGGATCTCGTTCACGAGCTTCAGCTTCCTGCTCGACGACTCGCCGGAGTCGGCGAAGTTCATCTGGTTCCAGAACTACGTCGACGCCGTCAAGGACCCGCTGGTCCGCAGCGGGCTCTGGCACGCGGCGGTCTTCACTGCGATCTTCCTGCCCGGGATGATCTTCCTGCCGATGGTGATGGCGGTGCTCGTCGACCGCGTGCACAACAAGAAGGCTGCGGGGGTCTACCGGCTGATCCTGCTCATCCCCGCGATGATGCCCGGCCCGCTCGGAATCGGACCGATCAACTACATGCTCGTCAACGTCTTCCACCTCTACGACGTGACGAACCAGCCGACCTGGCTCGGGGCGACGAACCTCACCTTCCTCTCGCTCGCGCTGATGGAGTGGTGGTGGGGGCTCGGCTTCCACACGATGTTCTACCTGGCCGGGCTCTCGACGATCCCGAAGGAGCTGTACGAGTCGGCGCGCGTCGACGGTGCGAGCGAATGGCGCATCTTCTGGAACATCACGTTCGCGCGACTGCGCCCGATCCTGCTCGTCCTCGTCGTGCTCCGCTTCGGCACGGCGTTCGCGCTGATCGACGAGTACATCCTGACCGGCGGCTTCGACCGCTCGCGGCCGACGTACACGTGGACGGTCTACATGTGGGACACGGCGTTCCAGCTCGGTGACCAGAACCGTGGCTACGCGGCGACCATCGGCTGGATCGGCACCATCGGGATGCTCGGCGTCGTGCTCTGGCTCTTCTACGTGTTCAGGAACAAGGATTAGTGCCCCTCCCAGCAATACTTGCCCGCTTCTGGCCCGCGATCACGCGGCGCGCGAGTCGACCCTCGCCCTTGCCAAGGCGGCCAGCCTTGGCGTCGGACGAGTGCGGCCTCTCGCTTGGTGCT
>VAWW01000008.1:11069-43449 GCA_005884575.1 Actinomycetota bacterium | reverse complement strand
GAGCGCATCGCCGTGGCACGGCAGCGGCGGTCGACGCCGCAGCGGCGGCTGCCGTGGGGGTCGATTGCGAAGCACGGGATCCTCATCTCCACGTGCGGCGTGATCCTGTTCCCCCTCGCGTGGGTGCTGCTGCTGTCTGTCAAGTCGCTCCCGGACGCGTACACGAACCGCATCTGGCCGCACCACTTCGACTTCGGCTCGTACCACCGCGCGCTGACGGCGATCGACACGCTGCCGCAGAACTTCGAGAACAGCATCGTCGTGACGGTCGCGACGATGGTGATCACGACGACGATCGCGGTGCTCGCGGGTTACGCGCTCGTGCACCTGCCGACGCCGGGGAAGCGGCTCATTCTCGGGATCTTCGTCGCTTCGCTCTTTGTCCCCAGTCGCGTGACGGGCCTGATCTCGATCTGGGAGATTCAGGACCGGCTCGGCCTGATCAACAACACCTGGGGGTTGATCCTTCCGTATCAGACGCTCGCGCTCGCGGTCAGCGTCTTCATCATGCGCGGCGTCTTCGAGACGATTCCGAAGGAATTGCCCGAGTCGGCTCGCGTGGACGGTGCAAGCTCGTTCATGATCCTGCTCGTCCGCAACGGCGTCATCGTCGTCGTGATCACGAACTTCATCGCGGCGTGGGGCGAGTGGCTGCTCGCGAACACGCTCACCAACGATCAGGAGAAGCGAACGCTGACCGTCGTCCTCGCCTCGGCGAACGCGGGCTTCGGGCAGTGGCTGTGGCCGACGATGGCCGCGATGTACGTGATCGCGATCCTTCCGGGGCTGCTCGCGTTCGCGTTCGCGCAGCGCTGGTACTTGCGCGGGCTGCAGGAGGGCGCGTTGAAGGGATGAGCCGGCTGGATGGCAAGTCGGCCATCGTGACTGGCGGCGGCTCCGGGATCGGGCGGGCGGTCTGCGCGCGGTTCGCGGCCGACGGGGCGACGGTCGTCGTCGCCGACGTGGACGGCGAGCGCGCGACGGCGGTCGCGGCCGAGATCGGCGGGCGCGCCGTCCAGGCGGACGTCACGGTCGCCGCGGACGTCGCGCGGATGGTTGCGGACGCCGGCCGCGTCGACGTGCTCGTCAACAACGCCGGCGGCGGCATGTCCGACGACGTGCTCGAGATCGACGAGGAGGAGTGGGAGCACGACGTCGCGCTCAACCTGAAGTCGGCCTTTCTCTGCTCGAAGGCGGTACTGCCCGGGATGATCGAGCGCGGCGGCGGCGTGATCGTCAACATCGCGTCCGTCAACGGCCTGGCGTTCTTCGCCAACGAGCCGTACAGCGCCGCGAAGGCGGGGGTGATCAACCTGACGCGCAGCATGGCGGTGCGGTACGGACACCACGGCATCCGGGCGGTCGCGATCGCACCGGGAACGATCCGCACGCCGATCTGGCAGGAGCGCGTCGAGAAGGTGCCGGAGATCTTCGAGAAGCTCCTGCGCTGGTATCCGCTCGGGCGGGTCGGCGAGCCCGAAGACGTCGCGGCCGCTGCCGCCTTCCTCGCCTCCGACGACGCGTCGTGGATCAGCGGCGAGGTGCTGCGCGTGGACGGCGGCCTGCTCGCCGGCAACGCACAGATGGCCCGCGAGCTCGTCGCGGACTTCGAGGACGCCGAATGACGTTCGACCTGCTGATTCGCGGCGGGCGCGTGATCGACGGTGCCGGCAACTCGTGGTACCGCGCCGACGTCGGCATCGCCGGCGACCGGATCGCGTCCGTCGGCCGCCTCGCCGGCGAGCCGGCCGCCCGCACGATCGATGCGGACGGCCTCTTCGTCTGCCCCGGCTTCGTCGACATGCACACTCACTCCGACCTCCGGCTGCTTGCCAATCCCGCGCACGAGGCGAAGGTGCACCAGGGCGTGACGCTCGAGGTGCTCGGCCAGGACGGGCTCAGCTACGCGCCGGTGAACGACGAGGTGCTCGAGCAGCTTCGCGGGCAGCTGGCGGGCTGGAACGACGACCCGCCCGGGTTCGACTGGAGCTGGCGCACGGTCGGCGAGTACCTAGACCGGCTCGACGCGGACGGCATCGCGGTCAACGCGGCGTACCTCGCACCGCACGGGACGATCCGGATGTGCGCGATGGGCTACGACGACCGCGCGCCGACCGACGACGAGCTCGCGCAGATGAAGCGGCTCCTCGTCGAGGCGCTCGAGGACGGCGCGGTGGGGCTCTCGACGGGACTGACGTACACGCCCGGGATGTACGCGGACGACGACGAGATCGTCGCGCTCTGCGAGATCGTGCGCGACTACGGCGGCTACTACACACCGCACCATCGCAACTACGGCAGCCACGCGCTCGAGGCGTACGCCGACTGCATCGAGATCGCGCGCCGCTCGGGCGTCCCGCTCCACCTCGCGCACGCGCACCTCGGCTACGCGATCAACAAGGGCAAGGCGCCGGAGCTGCTCGCGATGCTCGACCGCGCCCGCGACGACGGCATCGAGGTCACGCTCGACACCTACCCGTACCTGGCGGGCTCGACATACCTGCACGCCTTCCTGCCGAGCTGGATGCACGTCGGCGGCTCCGCGGCGACGATCGACCGCCTGCGCGACGCGGATCTGCGCGAGCGGCTCCGCATCGAGATGGAGGACGAGGGGTGCGACGGCTTCCACGGGATCCCGATGGACTGGTCGATCGTCGTGATCGGCGGCGCGCGCCTGCCGGAGAACCGTCGGTACATCGGGCTCAGCGTCTCCGACGCGGCCGCGGCGGCGGGCAAGCGCCCGATCGACTTCACGTGCGAGCTGCTCGCCGACGAGAACCTCGGCGTGTCCTGCATCTCCCATTCCGGCAACGAGGAGAACGTGCGCATGACGATGGCGCACTGGTCGCACACCGCTGGCAGCGACGGAATCCTCGTCGGCGAGCGGCCGCACCCCCGCTCCTACGGCACGTTCCCGCGCTACTTCGCGGTCTACGTCCGCGAGCTCGGGATCCTCACCTGGGAGCAGGCGGTGCGCAAGATGACCTCGCTGCCGGCGCAGCGGCTGGGCTTCCTGGACCGCGGCCTGCTGCGGCCCGGCATGGCCGCGGACGTGACGTGCATCGATCCGGAGACGATCCGCGACACCGCCACCTACGAAGATCCGCGGCGGCTGCCGGAGGGCGTCCCCTACGTGCTCGTCAACGGCACCGTCCTCGTGGACGACGGACGGCACACGGGCGCGCTCGCGGGACGGGCCCTCAGGTCGACACGGCGGCGCGTATCCAGTCCAGCGCGTCCAGCCGCATGAAGCCGTAGTGGTAGAAGTCGACGCGGCGTAGGCCGCGATCGCGCGCGAGCTCGACCTTCGCGCGCAGATTCTCCGGCGAGTCGCAGTCGGGCGGCGTCGGGCGGAAGATGACCGAGACGGCTGCGTCGCCGTACGCGTCGAGATCGCCCCGGATGCGTTCCGGGTCGGCCGCGTAGCCGATCGCCTCGATGCCGTCGCAGGTGCTCGCGACCGCACCGACGTCGACCCCGAGCTGCCATGAGATCGACGGCGCGGCATCGCCGGCCGGCCGACCGGTCGCGTAGCCCTTGACGGCGCCGGAGAGGTCGAGGAACTCGAGCTCGGCGCCGTGCTCGCGCGCGGCCGCGGCGACCTCGGCCGTCAGCGAGCAGACCGTCTCCTCGCGCGCGCGCGTGTACCCGATGAGCTCGTCCCTCTCGAGCTCCGGCTCGTCCGGCTCGCCGTCGAACACCCGCTGGATCTCGGCGCCGGCCAGCTCCCGCACCGCCTCTCCGTCCGGTGCGGCCGCGAGACAGTGCTCGCAGAAGCAGAGTCCCAGCAGGTAGCGGGTTCGCGGCCCGAGCGGCACGAAGTAGCGCTCGTGCGCGTAGCCGTGCTCGAGCGCGGAGTAGTGCAGCGACTCGGAGCAGATCGTCTTCACACCGAGGCGGGCGACGTCGGCCGCGAGCGCGCGCGCGTAGGCGCGAACATCGGGATGCGCGGGGCAGAGGTCGGTGACGTACCTGTCGCCGAAGGCGTTCTCCGGTGCGCAGTCGGGGTGCGCGGACGCGAGCGCGCCGTTGTGCAGGAAGACCGTCCACGCGCGCACGGCGAGCCCGCGGCGCCCTGCCGCTTCCACCGCTTCCGGGAGGACGTGCGCGGCCTCGCTGACGGGCGGCCGCAGTCGCCCCCGGCCGACGGCGTCCGGCGGAAAGAAGACCGCGCCGCCCTCGAGGAAGCGCACCTTGTGCACCGGGTTGTGCGGGAAGAGGTCACGCCCTTCGTGGTAGGCGGCGGCGACCGTGACGCCGCCGAGGCCCCCGCGCTCCTGCACGTTTTCGAGCACGGTCTCGATCCCCTCGTCGGCGAGGTCGGTCGCGAAGCAGAAGATCGACGTCTCCATCGCTCAGCGGCCGAGCCAGCCGCCGTCGACGGCGAGAATCGCGCCGTGCACGTAGTCCGACGCGGCCGACGAGAGGAAGACGACGGCGCCCGCGAGATCCGAGGGCTCGCCCCAGCGACCGGCGGGGATCCGCGCGGTGATCGCCGCCGTCCGCTCCGGATCGTGCCGCCAGATGCGCTCGTTCAGCGCGGTCTTCACATAGCCGGGCGCGATCGCGTTCACGTTCACTCCGTGCGGCGCCCACTCGTTCGCAAGCGCCATCGTCAGCGTCGCGATCGCGCCCTTGCTCGCCGCGTACGAGGAGACCCCCAGGCCGCCCTGGAAGCTGAGCAGCGACGCGATGTTCACGATCTTGCCACTGCCGCGCTCGAGCATCAGGCGCCCGGCGAGCCGGCAGAGCTGGAAGGTCGCCGTCAGATTCACCTCGACGACTTCATCCCAGTCGGCGAGCTCGTGGTCGACGGCCGCCGCCGGCCGCCCGATCCCGTGCGAAGTGACGAGGATGTCGATCCCGCTGAGCCGCTCGACCGCCTCGTCGAAGCCGCGGGGCAGGTCGTCGCGATCGGCGAGATCGGCGCGGACGGCGACGCCTCCAAGCTCCGCGGCCGCTTCGTCGGCACGTTCGGACCGGCCCAGCACCGCGACGGTCGCACCCGCGTCCGCGAGCCCGCGCGCCAGCCCGCGCCCGATCCCGCCGCCGCCGCCCGTGACGAGCGCGCGGCGGCCGGTCAGATCGAAGAGACCGGCTGCCACGTCACGGCCGGAACAGCTCCGTCTCGAAGCGGCTCCGATCGCCCCGGTGGAACTCGACGACGTACTCGATCGGACGGCCGTCCTCGATGTACGTGATCCCCGTGAAGACGAGGACCGGGTCGCCCTCGTACACGCCGAGCTGTTCGGCGACCTGCGCGTTCGCCGGGCGCGACTCGACGGCGCGCGTGCCGCGGTGGAGCTTGTAGCCGAGCTCGCGCTCGTACGCTCCGAAGAGCGAGCGGCTGCTGAAGTCGAGCTGGAGGAGAGGCGCGCAGAGTGAGTACGGCATGTACGCGGTCGTGACGACGAGCGGCTCGCCCCGCAGGAAGCGGAGCCGCTCGAGCAGCACGATCCGTTCGGACTCCGGCAGCTCGAGCATCTGCGCGACGTGCGGGGAGGCCGGCTCCGCCTCGAGCCGCAGCACCTTCGTCTCGAGCCGCTCGCCGCGCGCGGTCATGTCCTCGTGGAGGCTCGTCAGCGACCGGACGACGAACTCGGCCGACCTCGGCTCGGCGACGAACGTCCCCTTGCCCTTCACGCGTGTGACGAGCCCCGTCCGGTCGAGGTCGCTCAGCGCTTGCCGGACGACCGTGCGGCTGACGTCGAAGCGCTCGCAGAGCGCCGCCTCAGTCGGGATCTTCTCGCCCGGGGTGAGCATGCCGGAGGCAATCGCGCGCTCGAGCAGCTGCAGCAGCTGGAAGTAGTAGGGGACCGGCGACGCCTTGTCGACGGTGCCGTCGATCTCCGTGCTCAGCATCCGCGTGATTGTAATGACAACATGCTTGTACTACATCATTCCCTGAGTTAACGTCGCGTGTCTATGCCGACGCTCGACCAGCTCGAGACACCGGTCCTGACGGCCGACCTCGACGCCGTCGAGCGCAACATCGCCGGGATGCAGAGCTACTGCGACGAGCACGGGCTCGTGCTGCGGCCGCACATCAAGACGCACAAGCTCCCCGAGGTGGCCCGGATGCAAGTCGACGCCGGAGCGCGAGGGCTCACGTGTCAGAAGCTCGGCGAGGCCGAGGTGATGGCGGACGCCGGCTTCGACGACATCCTGATCAGCTTCCCGCTCGTCGGCGAGGCGAAGGCCGAGCGGCTCGCGGCGCTCGCCCGCCGCGTCGACATGGGCGTCGTCGGCGACTCGGCGGCCGCGGCGACCGCTCTCGCCGAGGTGCTGGCGCGGCACGGGCTCGAGGCGGACTTTCTCGTCGAGTGCGACACCGGCTTCGCCCGCACCGGCGTCCAGAGTCCGGAGGCCGCGGCCGAGCTCGCCGCGCTCGTCGGGCGTCTCGAGGGCCTGCGCTTCGCCGGTTTGATGACATACCCGACGTTGCCCGAGAGCGGACCGTGGCTGCGTGCGGCGCGGGAGGCGATCGAGCGCGCGGGCCTCACCGTCGAGTGCGTCAGCGGCGGCGGGACGCCGACGGCTCGCAGGACGCACGAGCTCGGCGAGGTGACGGAGCTGCGCGTCGGCACGTATGTCTACGGCGACCGCTCGTGCATCGCCAACGGCTCGGTGCCGCTCGACGACTGCGCGCTGCGCGTCGTCGCGACCGTTGTCAGCCGGCCGACGCGCGAACGCGCCATCATCGACGCCGGCTCGAAGACGCTGACCTCCGACCCGGCGGCCGGCGCGACGGGCTTCGGGCTCATCGTCGAGCATCCCGAGGCCGAGGTCTACAACCTCAACGAGGAGCACGGTTACGTCGACGTCAGCGCCTGCGAACGCCCACCCGAGATCGGCGAGCACGTGACGATCGTCCCCAACCACGCATGCGTCACGGCCAACATGCACGACGACGTGCGCATGCACCGCGGCGGCGAGATCGTCGCGACGCTTCGTACCGCTGCGCGCGGCAAGGTGACGTAGAGCTCCTCCGCCCCGCGTAGGGTTGCGCGGGATGAAAGTCGGGATCGTCGTTCCGTTCTCGTGGTCGTACCTCGGCGGCGTCGGGGAGCATGCGGACGGCCAGGCGGAGGCCTTACGGCGCCTCGGCGTCGACGTGCTCGTGATCACGGGCGACGATCCGCCCGGGAGCGTCTCGCGCTCGTTCCATCCGGACGCCCCGCGTGCCGACCGTCGGCCGCCGGGCGTCGTCTCGGTGGGGACGACGGTGACGGTGCCGGCGAACGGCTCGCGCACGCACATCGTCCTCAGTCCCGTCGCCGTCGCGCGGCTCCGGCGGCTCCTCCGGCGCGAGCGCTTCGACGTCGTTCACGTCCACGAGCCGTTGACCCCTGCGCTCTGCGTCGCGGCGCTCGCGATGGCCCGCTGCCCGATCGTCGGAACCTGGCACGCGACGCCGGGGTCGAGCTGGACGGACCCGGCATACCTGGTCTGGGGCTTCCTGATGCAGCGGATCGACTACCGGATCGCCGTCTCGGAGCTCTCGCGTGCGGCCGCGATGCACTACCTCCCCGGCGAGTACGACATCATCCCGAACGGGATCACGATTCCCGAGCATTCGGATGCCGCCGGCCGCAAGAACACGATCGTCTTCATCGGGCGGCACGATCCGCGCAAGGGCCTCGAGGTGCTGCTGCGTTCGTGGCCCGCGATCCGGGAAGCCACCGGCGCGCGGCTGCGCGTGGTCGGCGCCGACCCTCAGGCCGTGCGGCTGCTGATGTCGCGGCGCGGGCTGTCGGACGACGGGATCGACCTGCTCGGCGTCGTCGTCGGCGAGTCGCTGACCGCGGAGCTCTCCTCCGCCAAGGCGCTCGCGGCGCCGTCGCTCGGGGGCGAGTCGTTCGGCATGGCGCTGACCCGTGCGTTCGGCTGCGCGACGCCGGTCGTCGCCTCGGACATCGAGGGGTACGCGCGCGTCATGACGCCGGAGGTCGGAACACTTGTTCCGCCCGGCGATCCGGCCGCGCTTGCAGGCGCTTTGATCGACCTCCTGACGGACGAAAACCGGCGCCGGAAGCTGGGCGAGGCGGCCCGTAAGCGTGCACTGGAGCGCTATGCGTGGGATGGTCTAGCCGGTCGACTCGTAAGGATCTATGAGGATCTCCTCACGGCTCGATAGATTCCCGCCCGCAGGCAGAACCCCCCACGGAGCGAAACCCTCAATCCTGCCCCCCAGATGATCAAGATTCTCGCCGTCCTCGGCACCCGCCCGGAGGCGATCAAGCTCGCTCCGGTGATCAGAGAGCTCGAGCGCCGCGGCGGCTTCGACGTGCGCGTCTGCGTCACGGCGCAGCACCGCCAGCTGCTCGATCCGATGCTCGACCTGTTCGGGATCCGGCCGGACTACGACCTCGACGTGATGAGCGACGACCAGTCCCCGACGGACGTGACCGTCGCGGTGCTCAGCGGACTGACGCGGATCCTCCGCGACGAGGACCCCGACTGGGTGCTCGTCCAGGGCGACACGACGACGACGATGGCCGGCGGGCTCGGCGCGTTCCATCACGGCTCGCGCATCGCGCACGTCGAGGCGGGCCTCCGCACGTTCGACCACCGCGACCCGTGGCCGGAGGAGATGAACCGGCGGGTCGCAGGCGTCGTCGCAGAGCTTCACTTCGCGCCGACGCCCGCGGGCGCGGAGAACCTGCACCGCGAAGGCGTGCCCGCGGAACGTGTCTTCGTCACGGGAAACACCGTCATCGACGCGCTCCAGATCGTCGCAGCGATGCCGTTCGATCCGACGGGGACCGTCCTCGACGGGATTCCGCTCGAGGGCAAGCGGCTGGTTGTGGCGACGATGCACCGCCGCGACACCTCGCGCAAGACGATCCGCCAGATCTGCCAGGCGATCGTCCGCGTCGCCGCCGCGCACGACGACGTGCACATCGTCTGTCCCGTCCATCCGAACCCGAACGTGCACTCGACGGTGCACGAGCTGCTCGGCGACAGCCCGAACGTCACGCTGCTGCCGCCGCTCGAGTACCAGCCGATGATCTGGCTGTTGCGCCGCTGCCACTTCGTCATCACCGACTCGGGCGGACTGCAGGAGGAGGCGACCGCGATCGGCAAGCCGGTGCTCGTCGTGCGCGGGACGACGGAGCGCGCGGAAGGCGTCGCCGCCGGCACGGCGCAGCTCGTCGGCACCGACAAGGACGAGATCGAGGCCGCGGCGGCGCGGCTGCTCTCCGACGCCGCCCTCTACGAGCGCATGGCGAAGCCCATCGACGCGTACGGCACCGGGGACGCCGCGCGCCAGATCGTCGACACGCTCGCCGCGCACCACGGGTCCAATGCTCGACCTTGACTCCGTCGCCATGGCGGTTTCCGGGCTCAGGGCGTGGCTCTGCTCGGGCGGGTGCCAGAGCCCGAACGGGGCGTTCGTCGCGTGGCTCGATTCGGCGACCGGCCGCCGCGCGTACGACTACCCCGAGATCACCGGCTACGCGCTGACCTTCCTCGCAGGGATGGCGACCCTCACGGCGGCGGATCGCGCGACCGGACACCGCGCCGGCGACTGGCTCGTCGAGCGGCTGCGCTCCGGCAATCTCGCCGCCCGCGACGGCTGGGACAACAACGCCGTCTACCTGTTCGACCTCGGGATGATCGCGACCGGACTGCTGACGTACGGACGGCGCACGCGCAGCGCGGAGTACGTCGAGTCGGGGCGCGAGCTCGCCCGCTATCTCGCGGAGGAGGTGGCGGCCGACGGAAGCTTCTGCGCGGTCGCTCGGACGGGGCCCTCGTCCGCACGGGACAGCTGGTCGACGCGCGGGGTGCCGCACCTCGCGAAGCTGAGCCAGGCCCTCCTGCTCGCGGACGACGCCGCGACGCCGGCGCCGCTGATCGAGGAGGTGAAGCGCGCGCAGCTCCCCGACGGCCGCATCCTGACGCATCCCGAGCAGGACGAGGTCATGCTCCACCCGCACCTCTACGCCGCCGAGGGTCTCTGGGTCTGGGGCAGCGCGGTCGGCGACCTCGAGGCGCTCGAGTGTGCGCGGCGCGCGGTCGAATGGGTGTGGACGCTGCAGCTCGACGAGGGCGGTCTGCCGCGCTCGGACGCCGAGGACTCGCCGGAGCAATGTGACGTGACCGCGCAGGCGGTGCGACTCTCGCTCGTCGTCGGCCGGCGCTCGACGGCGGTCGACCGCGCCGTCGCGCGACTGATCGAGCTCGCGCGGAGCCCCGGCGACGGGCTCGGCATGCCGTACCGCACCGACGGCGACTCGGAGGGCGACCACCTCAACACCTGGGTGTCGCTCTTCTCCGCGCAGGCGCTCGCCCTGGCCGTGCCGGGCGCGCGGCCGATCGCGTGGACCGAGCTCGTGTAGTCGCGCTCCTCGCGGAGCTCGAGCAGCGCGACGCGGGCGCGGCGCAGGCGCTGGCGGACGTGGAGGAGGTGCAGCGCGAGGTCGATCGGATCCGCCGGCGGGCGGCTCGCAGCGCTGCCCGGCGAGCGCGAGCGGCGCGCGGCTGCGATGCGCGCCGCGGCGGAGCGGCTCGCCGCGGCCGAGGCTGCGCTCGCGGCGGCCGAGCGGGACCTCGAGCACGCGCGCGAGAAGGAGCGTCTCGGCGCCGAGCGCGCGGCGGCGGAGGCACGCGAGGGCGCGCGCGTCGCGTCCGGCGAGCTGGCACGCGCACGTGACTCGGCCGCAGCGCTCGAGGCCGAGGCCGACGAGGCCTCCGCAGAGGCGGCGGCACTCGAACGCGAGACGGCCGCGACCGCGCAGCGGCTCGCCGCGCTGCCGCGGCTCGCGCGCGAGGCGGCCGCGGCTCCAGGATCCGGTCTCGACGCGATCGAGTCCTGGGCCGCGCGGGCGCGTGCCGCGCTGCTCGTCCTCCACAGCGCCCTCACCGCTGAGCGCGACGCGGTCGTCCGCGAGGCGAACGAGCTCGGTTCGTCGGTCCTCGGCGAGCCGCTCGGCGCCACGAGCGTCATCGGGATCGGCGAGCGGGTGGAACGCGCGCTGCAGAGCGGCCAACCGTAGACTGGGAGCCGTGTCCAGGGTGGAGGAACCTGCCCTCGAGCAGCCGCTCGAGTGGGACTCGCCGCTCTTCAGGCAGGCACTGACGCAGCTCGAGCAGGCGCTTCCGGCGGCCGAGATCGAGGAGTCCGTCGCCGAGCGGCTGCGGTTCCCCGAGCGGGCGCTGATGGTCAGCGTCCCGATCCGGCTCGATGACGACAGCGTCAGGGTCTTCGCCGGCTACCGCGTCCAGCACTCGACCGTGCTCGGGCCGACGAAGGGCGGCGTCCGGTACGACTCCGAGGTCTCGCTCGGCGAGTGCGCCGCGCTCGCGATGTGGATGACGTGGAAGTGCGCGCTCCTTCGCCTCCCGTACGGCGGCGCCAAGGGCGGCGTCCGCTGCAACGCGCGCGAGCTCTCCAAGGCGGAGCTGCAGCGGCTGACGCGGCGCTACACGACCGAGCTGATCGGCGCGATCGGGCCCGACCGAGACATTCCGGCCCCGGACATGGCGACGAACGAGCAGACGATGGCGTGGATGATGGACACGTACTCGATGCAGACCGGGTACGTCGTGCCGGAGATCGTCACGGGCAAGCCCGTTGCGCTCGGCGGCTCGCTCTTCCGCCATGAGGCGACCGGCGCCGGCGTCGTGATGGTGATCGAGCGGGCGTGCGAACGGCTCGGGTGGAAGCTCGCCGAGCAGCGCTGCGTCGTCCAGGGCTTCGGCAACGTCGGCGGGATCGCGGCGAGCGAGCTGCACCAGAAGGGTGCGAAGGTCATCGCCGTCTCGGACATCTCCGGCGGCGTCCACGACGCGGCCGGTCTCGACATCCCCGCGCTGCACGCGTACGTCGAGGAAAACGGGTCGCTCGAGGGCTACGACCGCTGCGAGCGGATCACGAACGAGGAGCTGCTCGAGCTGCCGTGCGACATCCTCGTGCTCGCGGCGCGCGAGGACCAGGTGACTGCGCGGAACGCGCACAAGGTCAGGGCGAAGCTGATCGCCGAGGGGGCGAACGGGCCGACGTCGAACGAGGCCGACGCGATCCTCGGCGAGGGCGGGATTCTCGTGCTGCCGGACATCCTCACGAACGCCGGCGGTGTCACGGTCTCGTACTTCGAGTGGGTGCAGGATCTCGGCAGGCTGTTCTGGACGCGCGACGAGATCCGGGCGCGGCTCGCCGAGAAGCTGAACGACGCGTTCGACCGTGTCTGGGAGCTCGCGGCCGAGAAGGAGATCCCGCTGCGGAACGCCGCGCTCGTCGCCGCCGTCCGCGAGGTCGCCGGCGCGCTCGTCGCCCGGGGGATCTTCCCGTGACGAGCCTCGCGCGAGACGCGATGGTGCCGGATCCGCCCGCGCTCGACGTGACCGACACGGCGCAGCAGGCGGGCGAGGAGCTCGCCGATCCCGAGATGCGCGCGGTGCTGGTCTGCGACGAGGGCACGCTCGTCGGCGTCGTCACGCGCAAGACGCTCGTGCGGGAGGTCGTCGCGGCCGGGCTGCATCCGCGCGAGACGCTGCTGCGGGCGATCTTCGAGCCGCCGAACTTCACGCTCGAGGCGGAGACGCCGCTCGACGAGGCGTTCCACGCGCTCGAGGAGAACGATCTCGAGCGCGTCCCGGTTGTCGAGCACGGACGGCTGGTGGGCGTGCTCTCGCGCGCGGTCGTGCAGCGGCGGCTCGCCGAGGACGAGCCGCCGGAGACGGTCGAAGTCCTCTAATCGTCGGCCGCCGCGAGCGCCGCGCCGTCGAGGATGTCGCGCTCGCTGACCTCGACCTCGGCGAGCTCGTAGCGGCGCGCGACCTCGTTGAGGATCACGGCGCCGCCGACGATCACCGGCGCACGCTCCGGATCCATCGCGGCGAGCTCGCGGCGTTGCGCGACCGTCAGCGCGGCGAGGCGGTCGAGCTGCGCGGCGATCGTCTCGGCGGTGAGCGGAGCGGCGGCGAGCGCGGCGATCGTCGTGATCGTTCCGGCGACGCCGATTGCCGTGCGCGGACCGACGTCCGGGAGCGCGTCGCGGGCCGCCCGCGCCGCCGCGTCGAGCTCGTCGCGCGTCGGCGGATCGGAGCGCAGGAAGCGCTCGGTCAGCCGCACCGAGCCGATGTCGAGGCTGACGTGGAAGTCGTCGAGGGTCAGCTCCGTAGAGCCGCCGCCGATGTCGACGATCAGCGTCTCCGCGTCGAGCTCGCGGCCGGATGCGACGCCGCGGCGCGTCATCAGCGCCTCGTCGTCTCCGGTCAGCAGTCGCGTCTCGAAGCCGTAGCTCCGTTCGACCTCGTCGAGGAACGACGCTCCGTTCTCCGCGTCGCGGACGGCGCTCGTCGCGACCGCGAGCGTGCGCTTGGCGCCGAGACTCTCGATCGTCCGGCGGAACTCGTCGAGCGCGCGCCGCACGCGGGCGATCGGAACGGGGAGGAGGCGGCGCCGCTCGTCGACGCCTTCGCCGAGTCGCGTGATCGTCGTCTCGCGGTGCACCGCGTCGAGGCGGCCGTCGTAGACGTCGGCGATGAGCAGGCGCGTCGAGTTCGTCCCGAGATCGACCGCAGCGACCCTGGTCACTTCCGCGGGTAGACCGCGGTCACGGCCGCGAAGGCATCGGTCGCCTCGTCGAACGCCGACTGCAGCACGGCGAGCTTGCGGCGCGAGACGGCGAGCCGCTCGAGTGTCCTCGTGAGCCGCGCGCTCGCCTCCTCGAGGCCGGCCGCCTTCTCGCCGAGCGCCTCGGCGCGGGCGGCGAGGCCGTCGAGCTCCCCGAAGAGCGCGCGGCGGGAGCGATTGACGTCCCGCCAGGCGCGCAGGGAGACGACGACGAAGCGCACCATGGCGGCGATCGCGGCGACGAGGGACACGCCGAGAGCGACCCAGACGACCCAGTCCGGCATTGCTCCGATCCTAGAGGACGGTGCTACAATGTCGGCCGCGACGCGGGGTGGAGCAGTCAGGTAGCTCGCCGGGCTCATAACCCGGAGGTCGCAGGTTCAAATCCTGCCCCCGCTACTCGATTAAAGCCCTGGAAACAGGGCTTCTTCTTTGCTCGTCTCGGCTCGCGAGTTAAAGCAAGTGCCACCAAAACTGGCACTTGCGTCCTCGGCGACTGGCACCGAAGCAGGCCGGGCGACGGCCGAAATCGCTAGATCCGGGATACCGGCCGCCGATGAGCCGCGCAGCCGTGACACCGATCTAGGGCCTGACGGAGAGACCCCGCCTGCCTCACTCGTCGTCGTCACGTGCGGCGGCAGAGCGGCAAGCAAGCCTAGTCGAACGGAGGTGTCGCTCGATTACGCGCCGGCGTAGCGTCACTGGCGGGGGATCCCGTACCCCCGACAAACAGGGAGATTCCCGTGACTTCGAAGCGGTTTTGGTGGTTCGCGCCGCTCGCGATCGCGTTGGTATTAGCCGTTCCGGTGGCGTCGCAGGCTGCCACTTCGGTCATCGTGCCGGTGTCTTTTCCCGGCGGCGACCTCTGTGGTGCCGGCGAGCCAATCGCGTTCGACGGGTTCATGCACATCGTCTACAACCTGAGGACGGACGCCACCGGTAACTACCACGAGCTCCAGCAGGCGAACGCGCACTACGCCGGCGTCGGTCTCGTGACCGGCGACACGTTCATCGTCAGCGCCGCCGGACACATCTTCGAGGGCACGTCGAACGGCGGCAGCACGACCCTCTCATTAACCGAGCACGTCGAACAGATCCACCTCGGGGAGACGACACGCCTTGACGACTCGTACGCGGAGATCGTGCTTAGCCCCGGCGGCTATGACATTGAGCAAGAAGGCTGCCGCTAGCACGCCGCGGCGCAACTCCTCCCGCTTCGCCGCCATTTCCTCGACTTCGCTTGCAATTCACGTCGAGCACAATCTGGCCCCGCCGCGCGTCGGCATACCTAATCGTCACCGTGGCCGCATCCAGCGCGTTGATCTCGGCGCCGGTCAGGTCGCTCACGAAGATCGTTTTACGTGGCACGACACCGTCCGCCGTGTCAGCGAGGGTTCCGAGGCGGAATGTCTGCTCGGCGACGAGGGCGCCGTCGACCGGCGCGGCGGCCTGCTAACGGGGCACCCGGTCGTGATAGCGTTGAAGAGGTCGCGCGCGAGCACGCGGAAGCGGGGGGAGTCCTTCTCGGCGACCGTGGCGCGGCTGATCGAGGCGGGTGCGCGAGCCAAGCGCGGTCGCCGTTCGCCGCGCTACATCAGCTCGGGTAAGGCCCTGACGAGCCGGGCCGGTTAGCCGAGCGCTACCTGCGCGAGCTCGTCGCCGGCCGCTGAAAGTCGTCGCCGATACCGTGCCGCTGGTTGCCGCGGCGAATTGTCGTGACCGAGCGCATCGGCTCGCCGCGGTGCTCGTCAGCGAGCTCGGCCGCGAGTTGCTCGCCCGGAACCGGTGCTGTCGACGTCGACCAGGTTCTGCGCGCGCGTGTCGCTGGGCCGGAGCGCGCGTCTGTTCCTCGAAGCGCACGTCGCCGGCGAGCACACGGTCGTCTTCCTCTCCCCGGGACGCTGCGCCGAGCCGTCGAGCTCGACGGTCGCTTCGCCGACCTCGATCTCGGCTTCGTCGACGGAGTCGTGATGGCGCTTGCCGAGCGGATGCGAGTTCCGATCCTGACTTTCGACTTGGAGCACTTCCGAGCAACGCGTCGCACGCGCGGCTTCTGGCGTCTCGTCGTCGACGAACGCCGCTACGCGGAGGCCACGCGGAGGTAGTTCAGCCGACGCGGCGAAGCTCGACGAGCCGATACGCGGTCGTAGATGTCTGTCCAAATCCTGCCTCCGCTACCTCAGGAAAGGCCTGCAAATACGGGCCTTTTCTTTCTATCCACGGGCTTGCCGAGGTCGCGTCGGATTCCGCGACGGAGCCACCGCACTTCGCGCTCGAACCGCTTCCGGGACGTGCGCCGGAGGCTGCCCGGCTCCGGCCTGGTTCCGCCGGTTCGTCGATGTCCAAGACCCCGAGGGAGCCGAACGCGCGCTCGTGTCTGCCGTCCGCGGCGGCGCCACGCCGCGGCAGCTCGCAGACAAGCTCTTCGCTGCCGCGACCGATCACCGTTACCTCGACGGCGTCCACACCTCGACTTCGTCAATAAGGCGCTCGAGACGCTCTACATCGCCGGCTGGGATCGCGCCGAGGCCGTTCTCGCCTCGCTGCCGGCGCAGCTTGCGGGCGCCGCGCGGATGGAGGAGGCGAACGCCTGGCGGAACCCGATCGACCTGATCGACCTGCTCAAGCGCGCGTTCGATCGGCGGCCTCGGGCTGTTGCGGGCGGCAAAGGTCGGCAAGGCGGCTGGGACGGCCGACGCGCGCTCGTCGAAACGGTGCTCGATGGGAAGGCAGCGGCGATCCTCGACGCTCTGCTCGAGGCGCTACGAGAGGGCGCGAGCGAGGTCGAGCTCGCCTCGGCGGTCGCGTTCGCCGCGGCAACGCGGATCGCGCGGTTCCCGACCAGCAACGAGTTCGGCGACTGGGACACCGCCCTGCACACCTTCAGCTTCGCGAACGCGGTCGAGCAGGGCCTGCGACGGTCACCCTCGCCGGAGCTGTTGCGCGGCGTGCTCGACGCCGCGATCAGCGTCCACCTCGACCGCTTCCTCAATGTTCCCGCCACGCGGCTGCCGACGCCCGAGCCTGCCGCCGACCCAGGTGCACTCCTCGACGAATTGCCCCGTCTCTTCGACCGACAGCAGCAGGTCGACGAGGCCAGGCAGCTCGTCGCCTCGTTCCTGGCCGCCGGGCGGCCAGCCAGGCAGGCTCGTCGCCGCGCTCGCCGCCGCCCTCGTAGGCGAGAACCGGAACTTCCACACGATCCAGTGTGTCGAGGCGGCGCTGCGCCAGCACGACCTGCTCGCCGGCAGCGGCGACGAGGCGCTGCCGCTGCTCGCCGCGGCCGGCTACCTCGCTGCGCACGCGACAACGACCCGCTCGCAGCACCAGACATTCGAGATCGCGCGACGCCTCCACCGCGGCGAGAAGCTCTACGAGGGCGAGGCAGCCTGAGCCAGCACCAACCCGAGAAAGGACGCGGAATGACCAACGAAACCGCAAGCGAGCAGATCACGGACGAAGTGCAACGAGCCGCGGCAGCCCCGATCAGACCTCCCGCGCCGCACCGCGAGCGCCGAGATAGGGATGGGCCACCAACCTCGCACACCAACGCTGCGCGCTCCCCCGCCGCAGCGTGACCAGCACGGCTACGGCCCCTCTCATATAGGTCGAAACTAATTGCGCACGTTTGCTCTTTCGTCGCTCCTCGCAGTCAAATGCCTTCCTTGTCGTAGAACAGGGGATGCACCAGAATCCCTGCCGGAGTGGCAATCGCGTCGGTCACGTCCGCGCTATCGCGTCCGCTTCTCCTGCTCGTCCTCGGCGCCTTCCTCTCGAGCTATCTCATACCGCGTTTCGCGCGGCGGTGACAGAACCATCAGAAAGAACTCGAGGTGAAGACCGCGGTCGTCTGCGACATCAATGAGTCGACAACTGAGTAGTTCGGCGCGATTCACGTGATCGCGCTAACAGCCGAAGAGAAGTCGCTTGCGAAACTGGACGAGGCATACGTGACTTGGAGGGTGAGCTACGAGTCGAGTTCGCTGACGAAGGACGAGATCTTTCGAACCGGAACGGCTACAAGCCGGATTCGATCGCGGTTGCGCCGTGAGATCGCTCAGCGATCGACCATGCGCTCCGAGCTCTCGGGATACCGAGCCCCGTGCGCCGCGATCCGCGAGGCGGCGCTCTCGATCTCGTGCAGATCGTCGGATGTCAGCTCGACGTCCGCTGCTGCGATGTTCTCCTCCAGGCGCTCGAGCTTCGTGGTCCCGGGGATCGGGACGATCCAGGGCTTCTGGGCGAGCAACCACGCGAGCGCGACCTGAGCAGGTGTCGCGTTCATGCGCTCTGCTACGCTCGCGAGCAGCTCGACGAAGGCGCGATTCGCTTTCCGCGCCTCCGGATCGAAACGCGGGATGCTGTTGCGGAAGTCGGAGCTGTCGAACGTCGTGCTCTCGTCGATCTTGCCCGTGAGGAACCCCTTGCCCAGAGGGCTGAAGGGAACGAAGCCGATTCCGAGCTCCTCCAGCGTCGGCACGATCTCGCCTTCCGGCTCCCGCCACCACAGCGAGTACTCGCTCTGCAGCGCGGCGACGGGTTGGACCGCATTCGCGCGACGGATCGTCTGCACGCCTGCTTCGGAGAGGCCGAAGTGCTTGACCTTTCCTTCTTCGATCAGTCGCTTCACCGTCCCCGCCACGTCCTCGATCGGCACGTTCGGGTCGACGCGGTGCTGATAGAGAAGGTCGATCGTGTCCACCCGGAGGCGCTCGAGCGAGCGCTCGACGCTCTGCCTGATCGTCTCCGGCCGGCTGTCGAGGCCGCCGCCCTGCCGGCTCTCCAGGTCGAATCCGAACTTGGTCGCGATCACGACCTCGTCGCGGACCGGTCCGAGAGCTTCGCCGACGAGCTCCTCGTTCGTGAACGGGCCGTAGACCTGCGCAGTGTCGAAGAACATGACGCCGCGCTCCACGGCGGAACGGATCAGCGTGACCATCGCCTGCTTGTCGGCGGGCGGCCCGTAGCCGCTGCTCATCGACATGCAGCCGAGGCCGATCGCCGAGACCTCGAGATCGCCGAGTTTGCGTGTCTCCATTGCTTCTCCTCTCATCAGAACTCGATCAGCGCCTTGATCGCCCCGCGCTCGTTCATCGCGCGATAGCCGTCGGGCACCTCGTCGAGCGGCCCGACTCGGTCGAAGACGCGGCCGGGTTCGATCCGGCCTTCGAGCACGTCCGGGAGAAGCTCCTCGATGTACGCGCGTACCGGCGCGGGACCGCCGCTGATCGTGAGGTTGCCGAAGAAGGTCGGCAGCGCTTCGGGAATCACCTCTTCCTGAGGGAGACCGACGCGGCCGATCGCGCCACCCGGGCGCGCGATCTCGAGAGCGGTACGTGTCGAGCCTGCAAGCCCGACGCACTCGAGGACGGAGTGGGCGCCGAAGCCGCCGGTGAGCTCACGAACGCGCTCGACCGCCTCGTCGCCTCGCTCGCTGACCACATCGGTTGCGCCGAACGCCGTCGCGAGAGCGATCCGGTCGGGGTGGCGGCCGAGGATGATGATCCGCTCGGCGCCGAGGCGCTTCGCGGCGATCACGCCGCACAGGCCGACGGCGCCGTCGCCGACAACGGCCGCTGTCTTGCCGGGGCCCGTTTCGGCGGCGAGCGCCGCGTGGTGGCCCGTTCCCATCACGTCGGACAGCGTGAGCAGCGACGGCATCAACGCATCGTCCCTGCCGACGGGGAGGACGACGAGGGTTCCGTCCGCCTGCGGGACGCGCACCGCTTCGCCCTGTCCACCGTCGACGTCATCGAAGCCGTACCTGCCTCCGTGGAGGCAGGAGGTGTGGAGGCCTTCCCTGCAGAAGACGCAGGTGCCGTCCGACCACAGAAAAGGCGAGACGACGAGATCGCCCGCCTTGACAGTGCGGACGTCTGCGCCGACGGCCTCGACGACGCCAATGAACTCGTGCCCCATCCGGCGGCCGCCGTCGCTGTGCTCCATCGTCCGGTACGGCCAGAGATCGCTGCCACAGATCGCGGCGCGGGTGACCGTGACGAGGGCGTCGTTCGGTTCGATCAGGCGGGCGTCGGGGACGTTCTCGATCCGAACGTCGCCGGCCGCGTACATGACGGTTGCTCTCATGGGCGGTACTGAAGCAGGCGGCGGTCGCGCGTGACCGTCCCTGCTGATCCAGGTACCGGCAGGACCTCTCAGCGCATGCGGAAGGGCGTTACTCTCGCGGCATGGACACCAGGAACGAGATCCGCGAGTTCCTGACCTCCAGGCGCGCGAAGATCACCCCGGAGCAGGCTGGTCTGCAGACCTACGGCGCCGGCTCGAGGCGCGTTCCCGGACTTCGCCGCGAGGAGGTCGCGCTCCTCGCCGGGGTCAGCGTCGACTACTACACGGGGCTCGAACGCGGCAACGCGGGCGGCGTCTCCGAGACCGTCCTCGAGGCGCTCGCTCGCGCGCTTCAACTCGACGAGGCCGAACGAGCCCATCTCTTCGACCTGGCGCGTGCGGCGAGCACGACGTCCCCGACTCGTCGACGCCCGGCACCGCGGCGAGTTCGGCCGGGCGTGCAGCGCATGCTCGACGCAATGACCGGAGCGCCGGCGAACGTGCGAAACGGGCGCATGGACATCCTCGCGGCCAACCGACTCGGGTACGCGCTCTACTCGGAGATGTTCGCCGGTCCGCGTCGCCCCGTGAACTCGGCGCGGTTCGCGTTCCTCGATCGTCGCGCGACGGCCTTCTTCGTCGACTGGGAACGCGTGGCGGACGACGCCGTCGCCGTTCTGCGATCCGAAGCCGGCCGGAACCCGTACGACCGCGACCTGTCCGATCTGATCGGAGAGCTGTCGACGCAAAGCGAGCACTTCCGCGTCCGCTGGGCAAAGCACGACGTCCGCTACCACGAAACGGGCGTCAAGCGGCTGCACCATCCGGTCGTCGGCGACCTCAGCCTGACCTACGAGACGATGACGCTCGCAGCCGACTCCGGCCTGACCATGTTTGCCTACACCGCCGAGCCGGGCTCCAGGTCGGAGGAGGCGCTGAACCTCCTCGCGAGCTGGACGGCGACGCTCCACCCGACGGAGCTCGCGAACGTCACCGACCGAGCGTGAACTTCTTCACACCATCAGGAGACCAACGTTGCAGATCACCAGAAACAGCACCGACACCGGGCATGGGCCGAGCGACTGGTTCACCGGCGCGGTCTACGTGGACACCGTTGCGGCACCCTCGAACCGGTCGCGGGTCAGTGCGAGCAGCGTCCACTTCACGCCGGGCGCGCGCACCGCTTGGCACACGCATCCGAACGGCCAGACGATCTGGGTCACCGAGGGCGTCGGCCTCTGCCAGCGGCGTGGCGGCCCCGTGGAGATCATCCGCCCCGGCGACCGCGTCTTCTTCGAGCCGGGTGAGAACCACTGGCACGGCGCCGCGCCGACCAGGTTTATGACCCACATCGCCATGCTCGAAGTCGACGACGAAGGCACCCCCGCGACCTGGGGCGACCACGTCAGCGACGAGGAGTACGCCGCCGCGCCGTCGATCGAAGGCTCTGTCCTCGAGGAGGAGATATGAGCGTCCCTCGTGAAGGTGGTTGTGCCTGCGGATCGGTTCGCTACCGGCTCACGTCCGATCCGCTCTTCACGCATTGCTGTCATTGCCTGAACTGTCAGCGGCAGACCGGAAGCGCCTTCGTGATCAACCTGCTGATCGAGGCCGACCGCGTGGAGTTGCTCGCCGACGCACCGCAGCCGGTCGGCGTCCCCCGCGACGACGGCGAACAACGGATCTTCCGCTGTCCGACGTGCCAGGTGGCGGTCTTCAGCGAGTACACACGCCCGGAGGTGCGGTTCGTTCGCGGCGGTACGCTCGATCAGCCCTCGAGCGTCACCCCCGACGTCCACATCTTCACGAAGTCCAAGCTCCCGTGGATCACGCTCCCGGACTCGGCGCCCGTGTTCGACGTCTACTACGACACGAAGGCCCTGTGGCCCGCCGCCAGCCTCAAGCGGCTCGAAGCGGTCCTCGCGCGGGCGCACTCCGACGCCTGAGCGGGGCCGTCCGAATCAGTCGAGCAGTTCGGCGGTCGTACCGTCGTTCATCGCACGCCAGGCGGCGATCCGCAGACTCAAGTCACGGCGTGTCTCGGCCGCATTGTCCCCGTGCGGCGACTGGACCGTGATCTCGGTGGTCTCGGCTTCGGTCACGACGAAGCTGGCCGCCCGCAAGAAGGCAGCCAGGTCGGCAACCAACCCGGGATCGAGGACAGTGATTCGCACAGCCGCAGTTTGGCGTATCTCGTGACCGCTACCAGAGTCAATCGGCCCGTGACACCGCGAAAAGCGATAGCTCGACCGAGCCAACTCGGATGACACGCGGCGCCAGTATGATCGTGGCCGGTTCGGCGTCGACCTGCGGCAGTGGTCGTGCGGCACGTTGCAAGGAGGTCCTGCGCGGTGGAAGAGGTGCGGTCGGAGCAGCGGTTCGGTTTCAATGAGGACCGGCGGCGACTGTTCGGCGACGCGGGACGACGGATCGCGTTCGTCTGCGAATGCGACGATCCAGGGTGCCGCAACACCGTGCTGCTCGATCCCCACGAATACGACGCGCGCCGCCCGTCCCCTCCGCCTCCGTTGCGCTGAGGCCGCGTGTGCCCTGGAGGACGATCATCGACTCCCATCCGACGACCAGGGTGAGCGCCGCGCAGCGGCTCGAGCGCCCTCTCGATCCACTCGACGCGCTGGTACCCCGCGCCGCGGCGTCCCCGCGGGCCTGACCGTCCGCGCGATTCACGTGTTCGTCACGGTGTGGGGGCCGGAGTAACCCCGGCCCCTCCCGCGCCGGGTCGGCGCGCCGACACATCGGGCGCGAGCTAGCCGCTCGCGAGCTGCCCGCGAATCTCGCCGTTCGGGTTCTTCGCGGTGTGGACGTTCACGTAGAGGCGGTGCTTCTTGAGGGCCGAGACTTCGTCCGAGGTGACGGTTGCCGTGCCGGTCATGCCGCTCGTGCAGGGCGCGCAGAGCGGGACGACGACGTCGCCGGACTTCCCCTTCGGCGCCATGTGGATGTGCGCCTGGGTCGCGGGACCGGTCAGCTTCGCGAAGGTCAGCTTCCATTTGAGCGTCTTGCCGCTGAGCGTCGCCTTGAACAGGCCGTGCGCGGCGGTGTCCCTGACCACCTGCTTGGGCACCTCCTGACCCGACGACAGCGCCGCTGTCCAGACGGTCGTGCGGGCGGCGCCGAACGAGAGCGCTGCAAAGGCGAGCGCGCAGACGGCAGCGCCGATGAGCGGTGTAACGAGCTTCCTCACGTCTCCTCCTCGGGATCGCTGATGTTCCGATGAGGAGTTCGCTGAACTCGCGAAGACGGTTTGCTGCTCGGGCACACTCCGGGGCGATGCACTTCTGCCACTCGATCGCGATCTGGGCCGACTACCCCGAGCTCGTTCCGGGTGTGCTCGCGGTCGACGGCATCGTGCCGGATGCGTTCGTCGCGGATCGGATTGCGAGGTTCGCCTCGATCGCCGAGTCGCGGCTCGAGACGCACTCGGAGGCGGAGCTTCCCGAGATCCAGGCCTGGCGACGCGCGTTCGCGCGGATGGGCCTGAAGCCGACCCAGTACCGCTGCGCCTCCGAGTCGCTCTTGCGGCGTCTCAGGAAGGAGGGCTCGCTGCCGCGGATCCATCCGCTGATCGATCTCTGCAACGCGATCTCTGTCGCCTTCGCGATTCCGGTCGCCGCGTTCGAGGCCTCGAAGATCGCCGGCTATATCGAGGTCCGGCACGCGACCGGCGACGAGACCTATGAGGCTTTTTCGGGCGAAGCGGAGAACCCTGCGCCCGGGGAGGTGATCTTCGCCGACGGCGCCGGCAGAGCGCACGCTCGCCGCTGGACGAACCGGCAGAGCGGCTACTCGGCAGTGCGGGGCGAGGCCGGCACGGTCCTGATCGTGGCGGAGGCGATGCACGATTCCGCCCGCGCGGACATCGAGCGGCTCGTCGCCACGATGGCCGACGAGATAGACGCCGTCTGGTCCGCAACCCCGACGACCGGCGTCCTCACCAGCGCCTCGCCGCGGTTCGAGTTCCTGTAGATCCCGGCCGCTCCCACGTCGCCGCGGAGTTTCCGTAGCCGGTCGGCGGTTGCCCCGATGCCGCAGAGCCCGGCCGGCGGGACCATCGTGACAACCGGTAATTCGAAGCAGGGAGTCACAGATGACGAAGGACGACCTCGAAGCATGACGTCGGCGCTGGGTCCTAACGAGCGGCGGTGCCGTGTCTGCGGTTACGGCATCGTCGTCAGCGGCCCGCCGCCCGCGTGCCCGATGTGCGGCTCGCGTGACTGGATGGCGGTTCGTCCGTCAACCGGCCGGCCCGAGTCCGCCTTTTTTCGCACCGGATCCGCGAGTGCGCCGATGCGAGACTCCGATTCGCGCCCGGATCATGGCGGGACTCGAACGGAGGAGCCTTCATGAACCTCACGCTCGCCCAGCTCGCACCGATCGTCTGCTCGGTCGCCGTGGGAGCCGTGATGATCCGCCTCGGAACGACCTGGAACGTGCTCGCGATCCGCCGCCCCGCCCGGTGCGCGGCGTGCGGCGTCGAGCGCCGCGCCTGCCGGTGCGCGGCTTGACCGCGACCACCGTCAGCGTCCTCGAGGGCAACACGTTCGTCGTCAGCGCGCGCAACGGCGACGTCGACGGCTCGCCGTCCGAGCCACACGGTCTCTTTCACCGGGACACGCGCTTCCTCTCGCGTCTGCGGTTGACGATCGACGGGAAGACGCTCCAGCCGCTCTCGACGGACGATCTGCAGTACTTCGACGCGCAGTTCTTCCTGGTTCCCGGCACGGGCTCGGCCTATACGGACGCGACGCTCTCCGTGAGGCGGCGGCGACTGGTCGGCGACGGCGGGTTCTACGAGGAGCTGGAGGTCATGAACCACGGCGCCGAGCCGGTGCAGATGGCGATCCGCGTGGAGGTCGACGCGGACTTCGCCGACCTCTTCGAGGTGAAGGACGCAAAGGTCGTCAAGCAGGGCAGCCCGTATCGAAAGGTCGAGTCCGACCGGCTCGTGCTCGGCTACCGCCGCGGCTCGTTCGTTCGCGAGACGTGGTTGCGCCCGCACGGGGTCGGTCACGGCATCGACGAGAGCTCCATCACGTTCACACCCGAGATCCCCGGCCACGGCATGTGGCAGGGCGCGGTCGCCGCCCCGGAGATGTGGCGCGGCCGGCCGGCGCTTCCGCCACCAGGCCGACGCTCGACCAGCTGCAAGAGTTCGCGCCGCGGCTCGAGACCGACTGGCACGCGTTGCGTCTCATCTATCTGCGCAGCGCGGTCGACCTCGCCGCGCTGCGCTTCTATCCTGTCGACGGGTCGGAGCGGGCGGTGCCGGCCGCAGGCCTTCCGTGGTTCCTGACCCTCTTCGGGCGAGACAGCCTGATCACGAGCTTCCAGGCTCTGCCCTTCGCACCCGACCTCGCAGCGACGACGCTGCGCGTGCTCGCAGATCTCCAGGGAACGCGTGTCGACGACTTCCGCGACGAAGAACCGGGAAAGATTCCGCACGAGCTGCGCTTCGGTGAGCTGACGGCCTTCCACGAGCGCCCGCACTCGCCGTACTACGGAAGCGCCGACGCGACGCCGCTCTTCCTCGTCCTGATCGACGAGTACGAGCACTGGACCGGTGACGCGGAGCTCGTCGGCGAGCTCGAGCCGGCCGCACGAGCAGCGCTCGCCTGGATCGACGACTTCGGCGACCGTGACGGCGACGGGTACGTCGAGTATGAGCGCCGGAACATCGACAGCGGCCTGGAGAACCAGTGCTGGAAGGATTCGTGGAACTCGATCATGTGGAGCGACGGCACCCTCGCCAGCCTGCCGCGCGCCACGTGCGAGATCCAGGGATACGTCTACGACGCGCGCCGGCGGTGCGCCAGGCTTGCGCGCGAGGTCTGGCGGGACACCGCCCTCGCCGTGAAGCTCGACGAGCAGGCCGACGACCTCAAGCAGCGCTTCAACCGCGACTTCTGGCTCGACGCGAACGGCCACTACGCACTCGCCCTCGACGGCGACAAGCGAAGAGTGGACACGCTGACCTCGAACATCGGCCACCTGCTCTGGAGCGGCATCGCCGACGAGGCGAAGGCCGCTCTGTGCGTGGAGCATCTGCTCGGAGACCGCCTCTTCTCCGGCTGGGGCGTCCGCACGATGGCGGAGGGCTCGGGCGGCTACAACCCGATCGGCTACCACCAGGGGACGGTCTGGCCGCACGACAACTCGCTGATCGCGCTGGGCCTGCGCCGCTACGGCTACGACGAGGCCGCGTCGCGGCTCGCTCAGGGCATCCTCACCGCTGCCGAGTACTTCCTCGGCCGCCTGCCGGAGACGTTCGCCGGCTATCCGCGCCATCAGACGAACTTCCCCGTCGAGTATCCGACGGCGTGCAGCCCGCAGGCGTGGTCGTCCGGCGCGCCGCTCCTCCTTCTGCGAGTGCTGCTCGGCCTGGAGCCGCGGGACGGCACGGTCCACGTCGATCCCTCTCTGCCGGCAGGTGTCACGCAGCTCGCGCTGTACGGGGTCCGCGGACCGGGCGGCGTATTCGACGCGGTCGCCGGCGACCTGCCTCTCGCGGTCTGAGCCGCTTAAGGCTCAGTTCGCGTCGAGCGGTAGCTCGACGACCAGTGACGTCCCTGCGCCTCGGGGGCTCTCGAGACAGAGCGTGCCGCCGATGGCCTCCGCACGATCCTTGAGGCCGAACAGCCCGGACCCGCGGACCGGGTCGGCTCCGCCGCGATCGTCGTCGCGGACGGCGATGCGGAGCATGCGCTTCCGATCCTCGACGGCGACGTGCACGACCGACGCGCTCGCGTACTTGGCCGCGTTCGTCAGCGCCTCCGAGACGACGTAGTAGGCGGCGACCTCGACGGGCTCCGGAAGTCGTCCCTCCGCGCGCACGTCGAGCTCGACCGGGATCGGCGACCGGTGCGCGAGCGTCTTCAGCGCCGGGCCGAGTCCGCCCTCCGCGAGGACCGCCGGATGGAGCCCGAGCGCGATCTCGCGCAACTCGTCCATCACGCCGGTCAGCCTCTCGACGACGTGCGACAGCTCGGCCTGGAGCGCGCCGAGCTCGGGCGGCGCGGCCGCCTGCGCTGCTCGTAGCTCGAGCGCGAGCGAGACGAGCTGCTGCTGGGCGCCGTCGTGCAGGTCGCGCTCGATCCGGCGCCGGGTTGCGTCGGCGGTGGCGACGATCCGCGCACGCGACGCGTCGAGCTCCGCACGGCTCTCGGTGTTCGCGATCGCGGTGCCGACGAGCTCGGTGAAGTTCGCCATCCGGGCTTCGGCGTCGATGACGGGCACGCAACCCTGCTGCGTCCAGACCGCCACCATGACACCCCAGAGGTGCCCTTCGACGGTGATCGGCGCTCCGACCGCGGAGCGAATACCCAGGTCGCGTGCCTGCGCGGCCCAGGGGCCGGAGACGCCTTCATACCTTTCCACCCGAGCAGACCCGCCCGCCCGCTTGACCGATGCGACAGGTCTCCGTACGAAGCAAGAACGGTAACGGCGCCGTCGGTGTCGTAGCGGTGCACGCTCGCCCAGTCTGCGTCGAGCAAGCGGTTCACCTCCGCAGCCACCGCATCGAGGATCTCGGGCGCGGGAACGCCGCGCGCGACGAGCGTCGCCACGCGCCGCAATGCCGCCTGTTCCTCGCTGCGCACGCGGAGCTCCTTGCGGCTCTCGGCATTCGCGATCGCGGTCGCCACGAGCTCCGTGAACTCCGCCAGGCGCCACTCGGTGTCGAGCGGCAGCGGCCGGTCGGTCGTCGAGACGACGGCCAACACACCCCAGAGCCGGTCCTCGACGGTGATCGGCGCCCCCACCGACGACCGCCAGCCCATCTCACGGGCGGCGGCAGCGGCGGCGCCCGGCTCGTCCTCGTACCCGGTGATGCGCCCGGGCCGCCGCGTCTCGAAGATCAGCCCGGACACGGTCCCTTCGAGTGCGAATCGCGTCCCGACGTGGCTGTAGCTGCCGGTGCTGTTCCAGCCGCCGAGGACGGTCACCATGCCGTCGGCCTCGTAGCGTGTGAGCGCGGCCGCCTGGGCGCCGACCAGCCGAGCGACCTCGGCGCTCACCGCGCCGAAGACGTCCGCCGGCGGCACGTCCCGCGCCACGAGCGTCGCGACACGCCGTAACGCGGCCTGCTCCTCCGCGAGCCGCGCGAGTTCGTCGCGCGTCTGGCTCTTCGCGATCGCCGTCGCCACGAGGTCCGTGAACTCGGCAAGCCGATCCTCGACATGCTCGGGAAGGGGTGCGTGCGGTGAGGAAGTGGTGATCGCCCCCCAGACGTTGCCGTCGACCACGATCGGGGCACCAGCAGTGCTCTTGAGCCCGGCCTGGCGCGCTCCGGCGGCGAGGGATCCCGGAAGATCTTCGTACTCCTCGACCCGCGCCGGGCGGCCGGTGCGGAAAACCTCGGCGGACATCGACGGCCCGTCGAGCGGCCAGCGCGTACCCGGCTGGAAGCCGTGGGGGCGGTCGTCCGAGGTGGCCATGACCGTGAGCATCGCGCCCTCGTCGTCGTAGCGACAAACCGCGGCATTCGGAAGCTGCAGGACCTGCGCCACCTCGTTTGCGACGGCCGTGAAGACCTCCGCCGACGATGCCCCCTGCGCCACGAGCGTCGCTACGCGCCGTAACGCTGCCTGCTCTTCCGCGAGCTGGCCGACCTCGCTCCGACCCTCCGCGCGCGGCCCTACCTCGGCGGAGATGCCCATTGCGTCACGGTACCCCACGAGCGCCGGTCTGCGAAGGCGCCGCGCCACTCAAGGCGGGCGACCGTCGACGATCCGGCGAATCGCGCTCGCCGAGAGCTCCTCCTTCGGCAGGAAGCCGGCCGCTCGGCTTGGCGCGATCAGATCCTCGAAGTCCGACTCGTTGTGAGTCGAGATCAAGATCACGGTCGTCTTATCTCCGACCAGACGCGGCGCGATGTCCAAGCCGCTCTCCTCGCCGAGGAAGACGTCCACGAGGACAACGTCGGGCTGCAGGGACTCGACTTGACGGAGGGCGTCGGCGCCTGTCGACGCGACGCCCGCGACGCTCAGCCCCTCACGCTCGAGCAGCATGGTCGCAGCGTCGAGGAACGGCTTGCTGTCGTCGACGATCAGCACACGCATCGCCATCCGATCAGCCTTTCAGCTCCTGCACCGCGGCGCATTGCAGCTAGCGGGGATCCGCGTGCTCAGCTCGGCCCAGTGCGCCGGCGTCATGCCGTAGGCGCGCTTGAACTGGCGCGTCATGTGGCTCTGATCGGCGAAGCCGGCGTTGGCGGCGGCTTCTGCGAGCGGTCGTCCGCGCTCGATCGCCGCGCGGGCCAGCGCGAGCCGGCGAAGTGTTCGGTACCGGTCGGGGCTCGTCCCGAAGGCGCGCCGGAAGTGGCGGGCGATCGTGAAGCGGTCGGCTCCCGCTATCCGTTCGAGCGTCGAAGCCGCGGTGTGCTCCCGCGCGTGCGTCGCCAGGTAGTCGCGCACGAGCTCGACGGCCGCGATGTCGATCGTGACGCGGCTCGTGTCGGGCCGTCCGCCGAGCGCGCGAAGGGCACCGGCGACCGTCGCCGCGACGTCGACGATTGCGAGGTCGCTGACGGGCTCGTCGATGTCGGCAAGCAGCGAAGCGAGGCGGCGAGTCGCCGGTGTCGGCTTCTGAACGGGATCGGCGACGAACGGCAGCGGACCGTCGTCGAGTGCGCGGCGAACGAGCGCGGGTGCGAGATAGAGGATTCGGTAGCCGAAGCCGTCGTCGGTCCCGGCGGCGCCGTCATGCGTCTCGTCGGGGTGGAGGATGTGCATCTGCCCGGGCAGGCAGATGCGGCGCGCGCCGCGGTACCGGAAGGTCTGCACGCCTGTTGTCGTGATGCCGATCGCGTAGGTGTCGTGCCGGTGGGGCTCGAACGCGCAGCTCGAGAGGTAGACCTCGGCGCGCTCGAAGCCGAGGGTGCCGGTCCCGAATCGAATCGAGTCACGCCTCCGGCTGCACGATCGTTCAAGACGATCGGGATCGACGCCGCGTAGCGTCTCCGCCATGCCTCGACGATATCGCCGCGGCGATGCCTGAGCCCCTCTTCGCGGCGACGATCCGCTGGGGACCGGTCGGATCGCTCCTCGTCACCTCGGTGGCGATCATGGGCAGCCCCGGTCCCGCGACGATCAGCCTCACCGCCGCCGGCTCGGCGTACGGCGTGCGGCGATCGCTGGCCTACCTGGCCGGGATCATCGTCGGAACGACGATCGTGCTGCTTGCCGTCGCGGCCGGCATCACCGCGACCCTCCTGGCCGTTCCCGCGATGCGGATCGTCCTGATCGCGATCTCGGCGGCGTACATCCTCTGGCTCGCGTACCACGTCGCCACCGCACCTCCGCTCGCGGCGCAGACGTCGGCCGCCGACGCGCCGTCGCTCGGCGGAGGGACGCTGCTCGGCGTCGCCAACCCGAAGGCGTGGGTCGCGATCGCCGCCGTCTTCGCGAGCGCGCACCTGGCCGACACGGCGACCCTGGACGCGGCTGCCAAGATCGCCGTGCTGGCCGGGATGATCGTCCTCATCAACGTCACCTGGCTCGGCGCGGGCGCATCGTTCGCTCCGATGCTCCGCGACCCGCGCCGAGCCCGCGTCGTCAATCGCGCGCTCGCCGCAGTGCTCGTGGGCGCGACGGCGCTCGCAGTCCTCCACTGAGGATCTCCGTCACTGCGGCTCGACGTTGTGGTTCAGCCGGAACGTGTTCGTCGGGTCGTACTCGTTCTTCAGCGACACGAGCCGGGCGTACGTCTCCTCACCGTACGCCGTCCGCGCCGCGCCGGCGTCGCCGAGGAAGTTGACGTACGCGCGGCCGGTCGAGGCATCGGACGCTGCCGCGATCGCCGCACGCGCCCACTCCGTGTGCGCTCCGCCGGCGGCGGGGTCGCGCCACGCCGTGACCGCGTTGAGCACGAACGGCATCGAGCGCTCCGCGAACGCCGTCGCGCCGTCCGCGATGCGTGCGACCGCCCGCCCATCTGATGGATGTGGATCTCGCACTGCGGGCCGAGCGCAGCGAGATGGATCGCGCACAACCGTTCGACGAGTTCGTCATCGAGTCGCGCGAGATTCGTCGCCTTGAAGTAGGCGTGGATCCCCTTCGGCCACAGCGGATCGAGGAGCGACTGCATCATCTGATACGGCATCGGGCCGAGCAGGTCGGCGATCGGCTCCGCGACCTCACGGAATGCGCGAACGAGCTCCTCGCCCCGCTCGGGCGAGCCGCTGCAGACGGCGACGAACGCCGCGACCTTCTTTCCGTGCCATTCCTCCGGGAGCACAGGCAGCGGCGGCGCAGTGGTGAGGTTGACGAGCGCCGTGATCTCGTCCGGCGCGTCCCCCGCCCAGTCGCGGAACGTGCGCAGCAGGTCGCCCGCGGTGTCGGCCGGGTAGAAGATCGGCCCGGCATAGACCGCTGGTCCGAGCGGATGGAGGTCGAGCTCGAACTGCGTGACGATGCCGAAGTTGCCGCCGCCACCGCGCAATCCCCAGAGCAGGTCCGGGTTGTCGGTCTCGCTCGCGTGGACGAGCCGGCCGTCCGACGTGACGACGTCGGCCGCGACGAGGTTGTCGCACGCGAGGCCGAACTCGCGCATCGTCCAGCCGATGCCGCCGCCGAGCGTGAACCCGGCGACACCGGTGGTCGAGACGAGGCCGCCCGTCGTCGCGAGCCCGTGCGCCTGGGTCTCGTGGTCGACGTCGGCCCACGTCGCGCCTCCGCCGACGGTCGCCCGGAGGGCCGCCGGATCGACGCGGACGCTCCTCATCGGCGAGAGGTCGATCACGACCCCGTCGTCGCAGGTCGAGAAGCCGGCGATGCTGTGGCCGCGCGAAGCCGACGGCTGCGATCACGTCGGCGGCGCCCGTGCAGCGGACGACGAGGGCCGGCCTGCTGCCGTCGTGCGCGCCGTTCCAGATCCGCGACGCCTCCGTGTAGCCGTCGTCGTCCGGGGTCAGGACCTCTCCCTGGACGGCCTCGCGCAGCTCCTGGACCGTTGCTTCCCCGAGTACCGGGGCAATGGTCTGGCTCATGTTGTGTTCCTTTCGCGTTAGGGGTGCGGGGAAGTCGTATCCGCCGTCCCTTTGCGCGCACTTAGAGGCTCCTTAGCAAGCTTGCGCAGCCGTTCCTCGACGTCCGCGACGCCGAGCGCGTCGTCCCGCACCGCGTAACGGTCGCGCGCGTCGGCGAGCAGCGCAGTCGCCCGCTCCATGTCGCCGCGGCGCAATGCGACCTCGGCCAGCCCGGTGAGGGTGTTCGCAATCCAACGCTCCCGCTCCGTCGCGCCGACGACCGCGCGCGCTTCCAGCAGCGCGGCCTCGGCGTCGTCGAGGCTGCCGCGCGCGAACGCGAGGTCGGCCGTCCGCCAGAGGGTGCTCGCCAGCCCCCACCGATCGCCGGCGCGGCGGAAGATGTCGCGCGCCTCGGCGAGGTGCCGCTCCGCGGTGAGGTAGTCGCCGGCCGTTGTGTCGATGAGGCCGAGCCCGGCGAGGGCGAGCCCGAGACCGCGCCGGTCACTCTGCCCGCGCCGCAGCTCGAGCGCCTCCTCGAGAGCTGCGCGGGCCGCGGGCACCGCACCCTCCGCGAGCTCGAGATACGCGAGCCGGACGAGAACCGCCGCCTTCCCGGCCTCGTCGCCGGAGTCCTCGAACCGTGCCGCGCTCTCGTCGAGGAGGGCGCGTGCCCGCGCGAGCTCGCCGCGGGCGCGCAGGATCCCGGCCTGGTTTGCGAGGGCATAGCTGACGGCGGCGTCGCAGGA
>VAWW01000008.1:0-10966 GCA_005884575.1 Actinomycetota bacterium | reverse complement strand
CCGGTCGGACGAGCGCTCGAGCGCGGCGAACAGGCCGATGCTCTGGGCCAGCAGCTCCTCGGCGGGGGCGAGGTCTCCACGGATCCAGTAGGCGACGCCGAGTGAGTAGACGCCGATCGCCTCGGCGGCCGCCAAGCCCTCACGCCGTGCGAGCGCGAGCGCGCGCTCGAGCCACGGCGTCGCGACGTCGGCCGCGTCGCTTGCGACGCCGAACTCGCCCAGGGCCTGGAGGGCCCGCCATTCAGCGCGCGCATCGCCGATCTCCGATGCGACTGCATAGCTTTCCTCGGCGTGCGAGAGCCCGCGGGTGAGCGCGCCGCTGCGGAAGTTGATCGCCGCCGCGGCGACCAGCGCCGCCGCCCGGAGAGCCGTTCGCTCAGGGGCCGCGGCGAGGGCCTCGTCGAAGCGCCGCCGCGCCTCGTCGAGGTCGATCCGGCGCAGCCAGAACGGCCACAGCGCGACGCAGAAGCGCAGGGGTTCGGCCGGAGCGCGCTCCAGCAGCGTGTCGAGGGCCGCACGCAGGTTCGCGGCGTCGCGGTCGAGCCGCGACGAGCCGCGTTCCTCCTCGGCGAGCGCCAGCGCCCAGCGGGCATGCCGCTCGGCGAGCGGCGACGTCTCGTCGGCCTCGTCGAGCCGCTCGCGCGCGTACAGCCGGACCGTCTCGAGGAGGCGGTAGCGGCGCGCGCGGCGAGGAGCCGTCGTCGGCTGCCACGAGGGACTTCTCGACGAGACGCGCGAGCACGTCGGCAATCCGCGCCGCGTCGAGATCGGCGCCGGCGCACACGCTCTCGACCGCGTCGAGCTCGAAGCCGCTGGCGAACGTCGCAAGCCGGCGAAACAGCGTCCGCTCGTCCGGCTCGAGGAGGTCGTGGCTCCACTGAAGCGTGGCCGTGCGCGTGTGCTGCCGTGTCGGCGACGCGTGACTCGCGGTGCGGAGCACGCGAAAGCGGTCGTCGAGGCGCTCCGCGATCGCCGCGGGACCAAGTGCCCCCAGGCGCCCGGCGGCGAGCTCGAGCGCGAGCGGCAGGCCGTCGAGGCGGAAGCAGATCCGCGCGACGTCCACGGCGTTCTCCTCGTCGAGCGCGAAGCCCGGCGCAGCCGCCTCCGCCCGCTCGACGAAGAGCCGCACGGCCTCGTAGTCGAGGAGCCGGCGCGGCTCGAGTGTCTGCTCGGGGTCGGGGATGTCGAGCGACGGAACCCGGAACACGACCTCGCCCGGCACACGCAGCGGCTCGCGGCTCGTCGCCAGGATCGTCAGCTGAGCCGCGGAGCGGAGGAGGCCGTCCGCGAACCCGGCAGTCGCTGCGAGCACGTGCTCGCAGTTGTCCGCGACGAGCAGCAGCGAGCGCGGCGCGAGGTAATCGACGACGGCGTCGACGAGCTCCTGCCCGGGCAGCGCGCGCACATCGAGTGCGGCAGCGACGGCGTCCGGGACGCGCCGCGGGTCCGCGAGGGCGGCGAGCTCGACGAGAGCCGCACCGTCCGGATACGACGGCTCCACGGCGCGGGCGAGCTCGAGCGCGAGCCGCGTCTTGCCGGCACCGCCCGTCCCGGCGAGGGTGAGCAGTCGCGTGCCGCGAAGGAGCGGCTTCAGCTCGGCAAGCTCGCGGCCGCGGCCGATGAACGAGCTGGCGTCCGCGGGCAGCGAGGCCGGGCGGTCGGCGCCGGCGGAGCCGAGGCCGGCGAGGGCCTCCGTCAGCTCCGTCGCCAGCTCCGCGAGCTCGTCGCGCCGTGCCGCCGCCCAGTCGTCGTAGCGGTTCTCCGGCAGCAGCTCGCCGCTGTAGACGGAGAGGGCCGCACAGTACGCGGCGGGTGTACCGGCGCGCCGAGGTCGGCGGCGGCGAGCTCGAGCCGGTCTACGTCGACCTCCGCCGCGAGCTGGAGCACCTCGTCCCGAAACTCGATTGCGCCCGCGTCGAGCGCGCGCCGCGCGACGTGGACGGCCTGATGGAGGTTGTTCGCCGCCGCGGCCGGCCCGCGATCGCGCCAGAGCACGTCCATCACCTGCTCGCGGTGGAGGCGGTGGCCCGGCGCGAGAGCGAGGAGCTTCACGAGCTCGCGCGCCTTCTTCAGCCGCCAGGCCGTCTCCGGAACGGGCATCCCGTCGACGGCGGCTGCGAAGCCGCCCAGAAGGGTCACGCTGACGTTGGCCACCGAGCCGAGAATGATCTACCAACGAGCCTCCTCGACGGCGGTCGCGTTTTCACCGACGCCCTATGATCGCGTCATAGCCGAGCGTCTGCATGTTCCGGCTCGCGAGGGCCGCGCCGTTCGCGTCGAGGCGGGGCGCCGCTTCCGGGTGATCGACCCGGACGGGGGTCAGGTCGCCGACACGTGGGCCTTCGTCGGCGACGATCCAGCGGAGTTCCACTCCGCACAGCACACTCGCGTCCACGTCAATCGTCTATTTCCGCGACCCGGCGAGGAGTTCGTCACGAACGCGCGCAGGCCGATCCTTCTGCTCGAGGAGGACGCGACGCCCGGCATCCACGACATGCTCTGCGCCGCGTGCGATCCGGAGCGGTACCGAGGTCTCGGCGTCGAGGGCCCGCACGCATCGTGCCAGGAGAACCTGCGGACGGCACTGCAGGCAGTGGGAGTCGACGCGCCTCGATTCGCGCCGCAGCCGATCAATCTCTTCATGAACACGCCTGCGCAGCCGGACGCCACGATCGCCTGGCTGCCGGCGCCGACGAAGGCGGGCGACTACGTGCTGTTGCGCGCAGAGCTCGACATCGTGCTCGTCGTCTCCGCCTGTCCGCAGGACATCATCCAGATCAACGAGCGCAACCCGGGGCCGATCGCGATCGAGCTGCTCTGACGCGGCGCCGCTAGCGCGCCTGGGGCTGCGGCGCGATCCACGTGACGCCGAACGACGAGCCGTCCGGCGTCAGCGGCGTCGGCGTCGCATGTGCACTGACGGTGGCGGGCGCGAAGCGGCGGGGACCGCTGGGGCCACCGCCGACGAGGCTGATCGCCGTCGACGACCACGCGGGATCGGAGATCGTCCCGGTATGGCCGCCGGCCATCGCCTTCGCGACGACGAACGTCACGCCGCCGAAGTCCGCCAGCGGCAGCACGCTGCAGGCGCCGGCGCTCGTGCACGCCGACGGCGCCTCGGCCACCCACTCGGCCGACGAGAGATCCGGCGGCGGCGACGTCATGACCAGCCGCTTCGCGAACGTCCGCTTCTTCTGCGTGACGTTCGTGATGCGGATCGAGACGGTCTTCCCCGAGACGGCGACGCTCGCCGCGATCGCGTCACCCGCCTTCAGCGGCAGCTTGACTGTGACTGGCGCAGCGGGCACGAGTTCGTACCAGATTCCGTACGTCACGCGGCCATTCGGGGAGCAGTCGGCCTGGGTTCCGACCTGCTCGAGCGCCTGCGACGCCGGACTGCTGCCGCCGAGGCCGACCCAGAACGCGGAGAACGTCGGCGTGCCGGCGGTGCAGGTCGCGGCGGGCTGGATCCACGCGCCGGAGACGTTCGTGAACGGCGCAGGGGCGTCGAGTGCATAGCCCGCCCAGTTCGAGCTCTCGGCCGCGAGCACGTCGGCGCGGACCGTCGCGGGAGCGGCGAACGCCGATCCGGCAGCGGCCCAGGCTGCGATCATCAGGACCGCCGCGAGCGTCGTCATCCGCACCCAGGTCATGGCCATCAGAATTTCTCCTCGCTTTGGGGGTCGAAGTGCTCCCTCGAGGATCGCGGCGCGGTGTGGCCCGCGTCTGCATGGGCATCGTCCATCTGCGGGCCCCGGTGGGTGCCATTCGTCAGTTCCCGCTAGCCGGTACGAGCGCGTGGAGAGCCGTGATCGCGTCGCCTTCGAGCGTGCAGGCGCTCCAGCCGTCGCCGCGGTCGTCGCTCTCCCAGATCTGCCCGTCGGCGAGCCCGGCGAAGAGGCGCCCGTCGGCGGCGACGAGCGCGTACGGCATCGCCGGGAGCGGCTCGGGGAGCCCGCCACCGAGCGTGCGCCACGGCTCGTCTCGACGCCGCCGGAAGATCCGCGCCTGCGGGTCGCGGCCGCCGTGCGCGGCGAAGGGACCCGTGCTCGCCGAGACGTACCAGATGTCGGGGTCGTCCGGATCGGCGGCGACCGACCAGGTGTAGTCGCGGTCGCGGCCCTCGTCGGCCGGCTGCCACGTCTCGCCCGCGTCCTGGCTGAAGGCAGCCCCGCCGCCGCCCGCCTCGTATGCCCTCCCGCGAGCGCGCGGGTGCCAGGCGAGCGAGTGGACGTCGCGCTGCGCCCCGGGACGGTGGTCCTGCCAGGTCGCACCCGCGTCGGTCGAGCGCATCAGGCCGCCGAGCTCGATCCCGACCAGGATGAGATCGCCGTCGTGCGGGCTCGGCGCGATCCAGCGCACGTGCGACGTCCACGGCCGCGGCGGGAAGCTCCACGTCGGCCGAGACGGCAACGCGAGCAGACCGTCGAGCTCGCGCCAGCTCTCGCCGCGATCGTCGCTCCGGAACAAGCGGCTCGGCTCGGTGCCCACGTACACGCAACCGTCGGCGGCGCTGACGGCCAGCGAGAAGACGGCCGCCTCCGGCAGCGGAGAGTCGACCCAGCTGCGGCCGCCGTCGTCGGTTCTGCGCACACCGCCTGCGCGCAGGCCGGCGTAGACCGTGTCCGGGTCGTGTGGGTCGACGGCGAGGCAGTGCGCCCCCGTCCCGACGAGGGAAAGCTCGACCGACCACGTGTCGTTTGCCTCGTCGAGCCGGGCGATCCCGTCACCGGTTGCGGCGTAGAGGCGAGTCATCTGCCGAGACGATACGCGTCCTCGTGCGACGGCTTGTTACGGCGTCCAGGTCGGAGTAGCGTCGAGTCGCGAGATGACGACGTTCCCTACCGATACCGACGGTCTTCCCGCGTGCGTGGCTTCGGCGCTCGTCACGTTGTTCGCGGGCGAGAGCTTCGAGTTGCGAATCGCTCCCGTGGCCAAGCGGATCGGCGATGCGACCGTGCGGATGCTGGCCTACGACGGATCCATCCCGGGCCCGACGCTCGAAGTGCAGCAGGGCTCCGAGGTGGTCGTCGACGTCGTCAACGACGGCGATCTCGAGGCGACCGTCCACTGGCACGGGCTGCGCGTCGAGAACCGCTACGACGGAACGCACGAGACGCAGGCGCCGATGAAGATCGGCGAGCGGTTCTCCTACCGCGTGCAGTTCCCCGATCCGGGCGTCTACTGGTACCACCCGCACATCCGGGAGGACTACGGCCAGGAGATGGGCCTGTACGGCAACATCCTCGTCGTTCCGAGCGATCCCGACTACTGGGCGCCGGTCAACCGCGAAATCCCGCTGACGCTCGACGACGTCTTGATCGAAGACGGCAAGATCGCGCCGTTCAGCCGCTCGGAGACGACGCACGTCGCGATGGGCCGGTTCGGGAACGTCTTGCTGGCGGGCGGCGAGCCGTACCTGGCGCTCACCGCACGGCACTGCGAAGTCGTGCGCTTCTACCTGACGAACACCGCGAACACGCGTGTTTTCAACGTCAGGTTCGCGGGGGCGCGGATGAAGCTCGTCGGCGGCGACAGCGGCCGGTGCGAGCAGGAGGAGCTCGTCGAGGAGGTGCTGCTCGCCCCATCGGAGCGCGCCGTCGTCGACGTGCTGTTCGACGTCCCCGGCCGCGCGACGTTGGAGCACCACCATCCGAACCGGTGCTATCCACTCGCCGCGATCGACGTGAGCGACGAGAACGCGGCGCCGTCATTCGCGTCGCAGTTCGAGGCCCTCCGCACGAACGCCGACCTGGTCGCCGAGCGGCGGCGGATCACTCCGTATCTCGCGGCAGCCCCCGACAAGACGCTCGCCTTCGTCGCCGAGATGGACATGGGCGTCCCGGACGGCGCGTTCGTCTATGCGTGCCCGATGCATCCCGAGGTCGTCAGCGCGACGCCCGGCCGCTGTCCCGAGTGCGGGATGAAGCTGTTGCCGTCGCAGGGAGCGGCCGACCCTGCGCCGATGCACGAGCACGGACACGCAGCCTCGGACGGCATCGAGTGGGAGGACGACATGGTCGACGTCAACAGGACGACCACGCCGGCCAACATGCGCTGGAAGCTCGTCGACACGGCGACCGAGGCCGAGAATCACGCGATCGACTGGCGGTTCCGCGTCGGCGAGCAGGTGAAGATCCGGCTCGTCAACGAGATGGACTCGGACCACCCGATGCACCACCCGTTCCACATCCACGGAGCCGGCCGGTTCCTAGTGCTGAGCCGCGACCGGGTCGAAGAGCCGAACCTGGTCTGGAAGGACACGGTCCTCGTGCGGACCGGCGAGACGGTCGACATCCTCTTGGACGTCACGAATCCCGGCATCTGGATGGCGCACTGCCACATCGCAGAGCACCACGAGGGCGGAATGATGTTCAGCTTCCTGGTCGACGCAGCCTGATATGCGAACATATGTTCGTGTCAGGCGAGGCGACGATCCTCCACGCCGACCTCGACGCCTTCTTCGCGTCGGTCGAGCAGCGGGATGATCCGCGTCTCCGCGGGCGGTCCGTCATCGTCGGCGGGGGAGTCGTGCTCGCCGCCAGCTACGAGGCGAAGGCCTACGGCATCCACTCGGCGATGGGCGGCCGGCAGGCGCGAAGACTGTGCCCGCGGGCGATCGTCGTCGAGCCGCGGTTTTCCGTCTACGCGGAGGCGAGCAAGGCCGTGTACCGCGTGTTCGACGACACGACGCCGCTGGTCGAAGGGCTCTCGATCGACGAAGCGTTCCTCGACGTTCGCGGGCTGAGGCGGCTCGCGGGCACGCCCGCCGAGATCGCCGCGCGGCTGAAACGCAACGTGCTCGAGCGGGTGGGCCTGCCGATCACCGTCGGCGTCGCCCGGACGAAGTTCCTCGCCAAGGTGGCGAGCGGCGTGGCCAAGCCGGACGGGCTGCTCGTCGTGCCGCCGGATCGCGAGCTGGCGTTTCTCCACCCGCTCGGGGTGGAGCGGCTCTGGGGGGTCGGACCGGTGACCGCGCAGAAGCTCCGGTCCCGGGGGATCACGACGGTCGGCCAGGTCGCGCGCCTCGACGAGGCGGTGCTCGTCTCGATGCTCGGCCGCGCTGCCGGCCGGCATCTGCACGCGCTTGCCCACAATCGCGATCCGCGCCCGGTGCACGTGGGCCGCCGGCGGGGCTCGATCGGATCGCAGCGCGCCCTCGGCCGCCGGCCGAAGACGGCCGAGGCCGTCGACGCCGTCCTCGTCGGGCTGGTCGATCGCGTCACGCGCCGCATGCGGGCCGCCGGACGGATCGGCCGTACGGTCGTCCTCCGGCTGCGCTTCGACGACTTCTCGCGGGCGACGCGATCCCACACCCTGCCGTTCGGGACCGCGCATACGCAGACGGTTCTCGCGACGGCGAGAGGACTGCTCGCGGTCTCGATGCCGATGATCGAGCGGAAGGGCGTGACGCTCGTCGGCGTGGCTGTCGCCAACCTCCAGAACGACGTCCCGGCCCAGCTCGTGTTGCCGTTCGATCGTTCGAGCGGCAGCGCCCTCGATGCCGCACTCGACGAGGTGCGGGCGCGGTTCGGCCCGACCGCGATTACGCGCGCCGTGCTCCTCGGCCGCGATCAGGGCCTGACGATGCCGCTCCTCCCCGACTGACGACGGGTCAGATCAGGCGGCCACCGGATACGTGACACCCGTCAGGATCACCGGCGAGTGACGCGTAGACTGCCGTTCGTCGTGGACTGGCGGCTCGAGCTCGTGCAGGTTCCCGTCTCGGACGTGGACCGCGCAAAGGCCTTCTACACCGAGAAGGCCGGATTCAACGCCGACCACGATCATCAAGTCAGCGACGAAATCCGCTTCGTCCAGCTCACGCCGCCCGGATCGGCGTGCTCGATCGCCCTCGGCACCGGTCTCGGAACCATGAAGCCGGGCTCCGTCCAGGGTCTGCAGCTCGTCGTCCAGGACATCGGCGCCGCGCGGGAAGAGCTCGCCGCACGCGGGGTGGACGTGAGCGAGATCCAGCATTTCGACTGGGGCTCGTTCGTCTTCTTCAGCGATCCAGACGGGAACGGGTGGGCCGTGCAGCAGATTCCCGCCCGCGGCTAGCTCTCTAAGATGGCGGTCGGGATGAGCGTCGAAGCGACAAGGGAGACGCTTGAGCAGCGGCTCGAGCAGCATCGGGCGGAGCTGACGGGCTACTGCTACCGGATGCTCGGGTCCTCCTTCGAGGCGGAGGACGCCGTCCAGGAGACCCTGATCCGTGCCTGGCGTGGGTTCGATCGATTCGAGGGCCGTGCTGCGTTGCGGTCGTGGCTCTACCGCATCGCGACCAACGTCTGCCTCGACATGCTGAACGGCCGCGAGCGCCGTGCGCGGCCGATGGACCTCGGGCCCGCTCGGGAGCCGGTCGAATCGAACCTGAACACGCTGCCGGAGGTGACCTGGATCCAGCCGGTGCCCGACCGCCTCGTCGTGCCCGACGGCGATCCGTCCGAGGTCGCTCTCGCGCGCGAGACGATCCGGCTCGCGTTCATCGCCGCGCTGCAGCACCTGCCGCCCCGCCAGCGCGCGGTGCTGATCCTCTGCGAGGTGTTGCGCTGGCAGGCGTCCGAGGTCGCGGAGCTCCTCGACACCGGCGTGGCGTCGGTCAACAGCGCGCTCCAGCGCGCCCGCGCGACGCTCGCGGAGGGGAACCTCAGCGCGTCGACCACGTCGACCGAGCTCGACGAGGAGAATCGTGCGCTGCTCGACCGCTATGTCCAGGCATTCGAGAAGTACGACCTCGAAGCTCTCACCTCGCTGATCCAGGAGGACGCGACGCAGTCGATGCCGCCGTTCGACCTCTGGCTGCGCGGCCGAGACGACATCTTCGCGTGGTGGTTCGGGCCGGGCATCGGCTGCCGCGGCTCGCGCGTCGTGCCGACCGTCGCCGCGAACGGCTCGCCCGCGTTCGGGCAGTACAAGCCGAGCCCGGACGGCGGCTACGAGCCGTGGGCGCTCCAGGTGCTCGAGATCTCAGACGGCCGGATCGTCGAGTTCAGCTTCTTCCTCGACACGGAGACCCTCTTCCCGCTCTTCGGGCTGCCGCCCCGACTGGACGCATAGGACCTCGCTCAGGCCCACGAAGTCGACGAGCTCCAGCAGCTCGTCGGACGCGTGGCTCAGGCGGATCTCCAGGTCGACGCGCCGGGCGTCCAGCTGGAGCCGTGCGAGCGCGCCGACGGTCGGCACGTCCGGAGCGAGCGCGCGCACATCGCAGACGATCGGGGTCGCCATCAGCAGATAGACCGTTGGAAGCGGGAAAATTCATCGGTTTGCTATCGATGAGTTCTGCGACCCGCAGCGGTCCAACCTCTCGAGACCGACCACGACACCAAAGGAAGAGCCGATGACTCTGAGCAGCCTGATGATCGTCCTCGATACGACGATCGTGAACGTCGCGCTGCCGTCGATCCGGGCGGATCTGGGCTTCTCCCAGACCTCGCTCGCGTGGGTCGTGAATGCTTACCTGTTGACGTTCGGGGGTTTCCTCCTGCTCGGCGGACGGCTCGGCGACCTGTTCGGCCACCGCCGTCTCTTCCTCGGCGGAATCGCGCTCTTCACGGTCGCGTCGCTCGCGTGCGGCCTCTCGACGACGCAGGGACTCCTCGTCGGGGCGCGCGCTGTTCAGGGTCTCGGCGGCGCGGTCGCCTCCGCCGTCGCGCTCTCGCTGATGATGACGCTCTTCACCGAGCCGGCCGATCGGGCGAAGGCGATGGGCGTCTTCGGCTTCGTCGCTGCCGGCGGCGGCAGCATCGGCGTGCTGCTCGGCGGAATCCTGACCGACGTCATCAACTGGCACTGGATCTTCCTCGTCAACCTGCCGATCGGCGTGCTCGTCGTCGTGCTCTCGCTGCGGCTGCTGCCGGGCGGCCCGGGGGCGGCGGGAAGCGGGCAGCTCGACGTGGCTGGCGCGGTCACGGTGACGGTTGCGTTGATGCTCGCCGTCTATGCGATCGTCAACGGCAACCAGAAAGGCTGGACGTCCGCGCAGACTCTCGGTCTGCTCGGCGGCGCGGCGGTGCTGTTCGCGATCTTCCTCGAGGTCGAGTCGCGGGTTCGCGCGCCGCTGATGCCGCTGCGGCTCTTCCGCCTGCGAAACGTCGCGTTCGCGAACGTCGTCGGCGTTCTGTGGGCAGCAGCGATGTTCGCATGGTTCTTCCTCTCCGCTCTCTACCTCCAGCTCGTGCTCGGGTACAGCCCGCTGCAGGTCGGTCTCGCTTTCCTGCCGGCCAACTTGATCATGGGAGCGTTCTCGCTCGGGCTCTCCGCCAAGATCGTCATGCGCTTCGGCATCAGGCGGCCGCTGGCGACGGGATTGCTGCTGGCCGGGGTCGGGCTCGCGCTCTTCGTGCGGGCGCCCGTGGACGGCAACTTCGCCGTCGACGTCCTCCCGAGCATGATCCTGCTCGGCATCGGCGCCGGCATGGCGTTCAACCCGGTGCTGCTTGCGGCGATGAGCGACGTCGCACCGGAGGAATCCGGACTTGCCTCGGGTGTGGTCAACACCGCGTTCATGATGGGCGGTGCGCTCGGCCTCGCGGTCCTCGCCAGCCTCGCGGCCTCGCGCACCGCCAGCCTGCGCGCCGCCGGCGGCGGCCGGCTCGAGGCTCTCACCGGCGGCTACCACCTCGCGTTCCTCGTCGGGGCTCTGTTCGCGCTGGCGGCGGCCGTCATCGGCGCCGTCTTCCTCCGCGCCGACGTCCATGCGCCGGCGCACGACCATCGAGAAGCGACAGGCACCCTTGCGGGCGCCGAAGCGGACTAGGAGATTCGGATGTTCACCGACACAAAGGCATTTTCCGGCTTCTCCGTGGACGACATTCCACGGGCGAAGCAGTTCTACGGCGAGACGCTCGGGCTGAAGGTTTCCGACCAGCCGGCCGGGCTCGCGTTGCGTCTCGGGGGCGGAGCCGAGGTGTTCGTCTATCCCAAGCCCAACCACACCCCGGCGAGCTTCACGATCCTCAAC
>VAWW01000007.1 GCA_005884575.1 Actinomycetota bacterium | reverse complement strand
CCTCGACCCGGCGCCACCGGGGCAAGCGGCGACGGCGCAGAGCGAGCCCGAGATCGCGGTTCTCAACGCGCCCGGCTCGATGGGAAAGAAGATGGTCGTCGGCTACAACAACTCGGCGGGCTTCTACGACAGGAATCGAGGCCTGAGCGGATTCGCCTACTCGACGGACGGCGGCGGCACCTGGATCGACGGCGGCGGGCTCCCGCCGCTCGTCCCGGGAAGCGGAACCGCCGACGCCGACGGGAAGGACGCGTACTACGGAGATCCCTCGGTTGTCGTGGACCACGCGACGCAGAGGTTCTTCTACGCTTCGATCTACAAGCTGCCGGACGGCTCCTACACCCTGAGCGTGAACCGGGGCAGCTTCCGGCTTGCCTCCGCCCAGGGCGTCGAGAGCGTGGCGAACACCCGCTGTCTCAACGATCCGACGCAGACCGGAGTACCCGATCCGCCGCAGCAGGCCCAGGAGCGGATCGTCTGGGAACTCCCGGTGGTGGCCGTGAGACCAACGCAAGCTGTCGGCGGCGTCATCGTCGACGTTGCGCAGAGTCAGGATTTCCTCGACAAGCCGTGGCTCTACGTCGATCAGACGACGGGCACGCTCTACCTGACCTATACGCGCTTTGCGCTCGACGGCGAGACCTCGCTCGAGCTGACGCGCTGCAAGGGCTGCGCCCTGAAGGGCACGGTCACGAGCACGGACTGGGACGGGCCTTACACGATCGTGCCGAATGACCCCGACACCCTCAACCAGGGGGCCGTGGCGGCCACCACGACGAGACCGGGACTGCCGCTGGGACCGCCGCGTGTGGTCGTGACGTGGTTCGCGCGGACCTTCGTCCTGGCCGCGGCCGGCACGACCGGGCAGGCCGGCAACCGGACCGAGACGCAACAGCGAATCGGGTACGCATACTCGGACGACGACGGCAGGACGTGGCGCGGTGCCAAGACGATCGCCGTCGTCAATCCGCAGCTGGAGCCGCCCGGCTACAACCGCGGGCGAACCTCGGGGATCGCGGACGTGCCGTCCATCGCGGTCGACAAGGGCGCGGACGACGGCGTGTTCACCTCGGGCGAGACATCCCCGACCGGCTTCGGCACCGTGTACGTCACCTACTTCAGCGGGAAGTACGCCCTGCCGGCCCGGGCACAGCAGGCCGACATCTTCGTCAGCAGGTCGACCGACAACGGCACGACGTTCGGACCGCCGGTCAAGGTGAACGACGATCCGGGCACGACGAGCCACGTCTTCCCGACGGTCCAGGTCAACAAGAACGGGTCTGTCTTCGTGGGCTGGCTCGACCGCCGCAACGATCCGACCTACAACGTCCTGACCGATACGTGGGCGAGCGTCTCCAAAGACAACGGCCAGAGCTTCGGGGGCAACCGGATCGAGTCGGATGTGGCGACGGGTTGGTCCGTCCGCTCGGATGCGGAACCGAACTTCGGCGACTACATGTCGAGCGACCTGCTCGGTTTCGGCACCTTCGCGATGGTCTGGGCCGACGGTCGGTTCCGGCCGCCGGGCGGTCAAGCAGCGACGCCCGACACGATCTTCACGATCGCCGGCGGTCTCGGGCAGTAGCGGCGTCCAGAGCGATCCGAACTTGGCCGAGTTCGGCCGCGGAAAGACTTTGCTTCAAAACCAGGCTCTCGGGCCTCGTGGCTAGGCGCAGCCGCTGAGGTACGAAATCGTCTGCGGCGCTGTGGCGTACGCCCAGGCCGGCGCCGGCACGCACGTTCTCCACGTCGCCCCCGGGACGGTTCTGGCGACGATCGCCCTTCCGGTCCCGGCACGAAGCTCGTCCTCTGTCCGCAGCGGTAGCGACGAGACTCGAACCCGCGACCTCCGGCGTGACAGTTCCGCGCTGAAGGGTGCGTATGATCGCCTTGTGGATGCGCGAGCGGCGGAATCGCTTCTCGATCTCGCGGAATTCGCCGGCCCGGGGTTGAAGGGTCTCGACCGCAAGGCACTGTTCGCGCAACTCGAGGAGCAGTACGACGATCTGCTGGCGGCGATGCAGTGGTTTCTCGACGAGGGGCGCACCGACGAGGGCATCCGCCTTGCGAGGTCGCTCGCCGCTTTCTGGACTGCGACTCGGCGCATCGATGAGGGGTGCGAATGGTTCGATCGCGTTCTCAGCTCAGCCGGTGGCGAAGACGGTGATCGGGCACGCGCCTGCGTCGAAGCGGGTCTCCTCGCGTTCTGGAAGGGTGCCGACGACCACGCGTCCATGCTGCACGGTCGAGCCCTCGAGATTGGTCGCCGGATTGGCGATCCGACTGTCACGGCGTTGGCCTTGACTGGTTTGGCGCGAATCGCGCTCCGGTCGAATGTCGGCGAGGCGCGGAGGCTCTGTCAAGAAGCTCTCGTGGTGACAGAGGGCACGGCCGATCCGTTGGGTCGCGCGAATGCCATCCACGTGCTCGGAGTCGCCGCGCAGATGGCCGGCGACCTTCTCGAAGCGCGCGGGTTGATGACCGAGCGAATGGCGCTCGCGCGAGAGCTTGGAAGCTACGCGGGAGTCGCTTCAGAAGCTGCCAACCTCAGCGTCGTCGAGCGTCAACTCGGAAACCTCGAGCGGGCCGACGCGTTGGCCCGGGAGGCTCTGGAAATCGCCCAACAGCGCGAGGACGAGTGGCTCTTCCCGTATGTGCTCAGCGGTCTCGCAGCGGTCGCCACCGAGCGCGGCGAGTGTGAGCGCGCAGCAACGATCGTCGGGGCGGCCGAGGCGATGATCGAGGACCAAGGCGCAAGCTGGCCGCCCGACGAGCGACCGCACTACGAGCGGACGGTGGCCAAGCTCACCGACACGATGGGTCCGGCGGAGTTTGAAAGGTTGCGCGCCGTGGGGCAATCCTTGGCATCACGCGAGGCCGTCGATTTCGCCCTCGCAGCTGGCTCGGCCCGCTGACCGAGTCAGTCAGTCGGAGTACGTGACCACGTACGTGATGTGCCAGGTGAACTTCGGGTCGCCGTTTTCCAGTCGGCGGCGGATTGGCCCGGGTCAGGTTTTCACGTTCCAGTTCAGATGCGAGAGGAGTATGGTCGTCGCTGACGCCTCCTTTCATCCCCCTGAGAGGTTCCGTCACGCGTAACCGCGACTGAGAAGGGAGACGCGTGGCCAGCTCTGCACTTCCCGCCGGTGTGGACCGGCGCGAGGCGCGCGCCCCGCCGAGGGCAACGCGATCGTCGGTGATCGCGATTGCCGGCGTTGGGGGCGCCGGGGTCTCGTTCGCGCTTGCGGTTGCCGGCGAGGGTGTCGGCGTCGAGATGGGCGAGCCGCTGGTGCTCGCCATCCTCACCGCCTGCCTGACCCTCTCGTACGTCCTGTGTGGTTTGCTTGCATGGCGGCATCGACCTGCGAGCCGTTTCGGCTCGTTGATGATCGCCGCGGGCTTCATCAACTTCGCGTCGACGCTCGTGTGGGCAACGCGCGATGTCCCCTACACACTCGGACAAGCGCTCGACCTGCTGCCGCCGGTGCTCTTCTTGCATGTCTTCCTCGCCTTCCCGGACGGACGGCTGAGGGGACGGTCCGTGCAGGGCCTGGTCGCGGCGTCGTATGTCACGGCGATCGCACTGGAGTTGGTTCGAATGCATTTCGGTGACTTCGGGCCGCGCAACCTGCTCGAGGGCCACGCGAATCCCGCAACGGCCGAGACGGTGCGACAGGTTCAGCTCACGCTGGTGAGCGTCTTCTGCCTGGCCGGCGTCGGCGTGCTCGCCTCCCGCAGACGGCAAGCGGGCAGGCCGCTGCGCCGCTCGCTGGCCCTGCTCATCGATGCGTTCGCGTTCTCGCTCGTCATGCTTGCGTTCCTCTTCGTCTCGTCTGCCTTCGACGGCCCGTGGGTCGCGCAGATCAGGTGGGCGACGTTCGTAACGCTTGCGCTCGCGCCGATCGTCTTTCTGACAGGACTCCTTCAGGCTCGTCTCGCACGCTCGGCCCTCGGTGACCTCGTCGTCGAGCTGCGCGCCGATCTGGCGCCGTCCGACCTCCGCGACGCTCTTGCTCGCGCTCTCCGCGATCCGTCACTCGATCTCGCGTACTGGTTGCCCGAGTTCGACACCTACGCAGACGTCGACGGCCGGCCTCTCGACCTCTCCGATCTGGGCCGCAGCCGCGTGACGACGCTGATCGACCGGAACGGAGAGCCCGTGGCCGCGCTGCTGCACGACACGTCGCTGCAGGATGAGCCGGAGCTGCTCGCTGCAGCAACGGCGGCTGCCGGAATCGCCGTCGAGAACGGCCGTCTGCAGGCTGAGCTGCGAGCCCGGCTGGACGAGCTGCGGGGTTCGCGCGCGCGTCTGATCGATGCAGGACAGAAGGAACGTCAGCGACTGGAACGCGATCTTCACGACGGTGCGCAGCAGCGGCTCATCGCGCTGTCGCTGGACCTGAGCCTGCTCGAGGAGCGTCTGGCCGGAGACTCGGAAGCCACGACGAGTCTCGATCGGGCCAAGCGGGAGATCGCCATCTCGCTGGAAGAGCTCCGCGACGTCGCACACGGGCTCCACCCGGCCGTCCTGACGGGACACGGTCTCCAGGTCGCCCTCGAATCGGTCGCCGCTCGGGCTTCGGTCCCCGTTCGCCTGACCGTGAAGCTCGACGGCCGCCTCCAGGAGCGGCTCGAAGTCGCCGCGTATTACGTGGTTTCGGAGAGCCTCGTGAATATCGCCAAGCACGCCCATGCGACGAGCGCGACCATTGACGTCGCGCGCGCCAACGGGCACGTCGTCGTGGAGATCGTCGATGATGGAATCGGCGGCGCCGACACGGAACGCGGCTCGGGTCTCCGCGGTCTCGCCGATCGCGTGGAGGCGCTCGGAGGAAGGCTACGCGTCTGGACGCCTCACGGCGGTGGGACGCGGGTCAAGGCGGAGATTCCGTGCGTGTAGCGATCGCCGAAGACAGCGTCCTGCTCCGGGAGGGAGTAGCACGGCTTCTCGCCGAGTCCGGAATGGACGTCGTTGCTCAATGCGGCGATGCCGAGCAACTGCTCGCCGAGCTCGGAAGCGAACCGGTGGATGTCGTCGTCGTCGACATCCGCCTGCCGCCGACGCACAGCGACGAGGGCTTGCGCGCGGCGCTCGAGATCCGCGCCCGCTTCCCCTCGACGGGTGTCCTCGTACTGTCGCAGTACGTCGAGCTTGGGCTGGCGATGAAGCTCCTCGCGGACTCTGCGGAAGGTGTCGGCTACCTGCTGAAGGACCGCATCAGCGACGTCAAGGAGTTTCTCGCCGCGGTACGGCGGGTCGCCGCCGGCGGCTCGGCCATCGATCCGATCATCGTCTCGACGCTCCTCTCCCGGCGGCGAACGGACGACCCGCTCGAGCGCCTGACTCGGCGCGAGCGCGAGGTGCTCGATCTGATGGCGCAGGGGAACTCGAACCAGGGGATTGCGGACAAGCTCGTGCTCACTCTCCGAGCCGTCGAAAAGTACGTCTCGAGCATCTTCACGAAGCTTCAGCTGCCCGCGACCGGAACCGAATCGCGGCGGGTGCTCGCGGTGCTGCTCTTCCTGCGTAACTGAACGCCGGCGAGAACCCGCCAGAAAACCGGCCTCCAAATCGCCAGTTTCCCGCCTTATGCGGACTCCTGCCACCTGGGACGGTGGAGCAGCGATGAAGACCCGCGTCATCCAGGACGATTCCGAACCGGCCACGGATGCGGTCAATCGGCAGGCACCGGTCGTCGGAATGTGCGAGACGGAAATCGCCGCCGCCCCGGACGTCGTCTGGGAGGTGCTGACCGCGATCGAGCACTGGTCGAGCTGGAATCCCGACGTGAAGTCGACGTCGATGCGCGGTCGCCTCGCCGAAGGATCCGAGTTTCGCTGGAAGGCGGGCCCCGGGACGATCACGTCCACGATCCGGCAGCTCCGGCCTCCTCGGCTGATCTCCTGGACGGGGAAGGCGTTCGGCATCGACGCGATGCACGTCTACGCGCTCGAGGCTCGAGACGGAAAGACGTTCGTGACGACGGAGGAGTCGTACGACGGGCTCGTCGCCCGTCTGTTCAGCGGCCAGCTCCGCAAGACGCTCGACAGCGCGCTCGAGAACGGCCTTCGGCACCTGAAGGCCGAGGCCGAGCGCGTCACCGCCGATCCAACCGCACAGAGAAGGAGCTGATTATGGAAGCCGTCGCACTTCCCGTACCGGGAGTCGTCGAGGTTCCCCAGACAGGGCCCGTCGTCTCCGCGCAAGCCCTCACCCGCCGCTACGGCGAGGGTGAGACCGCGGTCGACGCTCTCGGCGGCGTCTCTCTCGACGTCACCAGGGGTCGACTCACCGCGGTCATGGGCCCGTCCGGCTCCGGCAAGTCCACCCTGATGCACATCCTCGCCGGACTCGACAAGCCGACCTCGGGAGAGGTCACGATCGCCGGCACGAGCATCGGGGAGCTGAACGACACGAACCTGACGAAGCTCCGTCGCGAGCACATCGGCTTCATCTTCCAGTTCTTCAACCTGCTGCCGATGCTGACCGCGCGGGAGAACGTCGTCCTGCCGCTCTCGATCGCGGGCGAGAAGCCCGACCAGGCGTGGGTCGCAGAGCTCATGAAGAGAATCGGCCTCGAGAGCCGGAGCACTCACCGCCCGTCCGAGCTGTCGGGAGGCCAGCAGCAGCGCGTGGCGATCGGCCGCGCCCTGATCAGCCGGCCGACGATCGTCTTCGCCGACGAGCCGACCGGCAACCTCGACTCGAAGACGAGCGGCGAGATCCTCGAGCTCCTGCGCAGCTCGGTGGACACCTACAAGCAGACGACCGTGATGGTGACCCACGATCCTCGTGCTGCAGCGATCGCCGATCGTGTCCTGTTCCTGGCGGACGGTCTCATCGTCAGAGACCTCGGCCGCTCCGATGCCCACGAAGTGATCTCGGTGATGGAGGAGCTGGCGCAATGATCGGCGTAGCCCTCAAAGGCCTGCTCGGCCGCAAACTCCGCACCCTCCTGACTGCTCTCGCGATCGTCCTCGGCGTCTCGATGATCAGCGGCACCTACGTGCTGACGGACACGATTACGAAGTCCTACACGAGCATCGTCGACGATTCGTTCGTGAACTCGGACGCCGTGATCAGCGGCAAGGTCGCGTACAAGAACAACAACAGCGATACGGCGGGGGCGCCGGCGTTTCCCGCGGCCGTGCTCGCGAAGGTCAAGCAGCTTCCCGACGTTGCGGCCGCCGCCGGCACGATCGCGGACCAGGCGAAGCTGATCGGGCGCGACGGCAAGGTCATCTCCACCGCGGACGGCTCGCCCATCGCCGTCAGCGTCGACCGGCGCAACGACCTCCGATTCACTCCGTTGAAGCTCTCCTCGGGTCAGTGGCCGGTCGGCAGCCGACAGATCGCCATCGACAAGAGGACGGCCGACACGAAGCACTATGCCGTCGGCGACACGATCGGCCTCGCGGCCGACGAGGGCGTCCGTCGTTTCCGCATCACCGGCGTTGCGACGTTCGGCTCCTCTTCGTCGGTCGGCGCCTCGACGATCGCCGTCTTCGACCTCCCGACCGCTCAGCACCTGTTCAACAAGGTTGGCAAGTTCGACGGGATCCAGGTTGCGGCAAAGAACGGCGTGACACCCGAGAAGCTCGTCAGCGAGATCCGGCCGCTTCTGCCGCCGACCGCGAAGGTCAAGACCGCCGAGGCCCAGACCAAGGAGAGCGTCGACGACGTCAAGAGCGCGATCGGCATCTTCCAGAAGGTCCTGCTCGGCTTCGGCATCCTCGCGCTCTTCGTGGGAGCGTTCGTCATCGCCAACACGCTCTCGATCACGATCGCGCAACGCGTGCGGGAGTTCGCCACCCTACGGACGATCGGCAGCTCACGACGGCAGGTCCTGCGCAGCGTCATGCTCGAGGCGCTCGTCGTCGGGCTCGTCGCCTCGCTGCTCGGGCTCTTCCTCGGGCTCGGGATCGCGAAGGGCCTGAACGCGCTGTTCAGCGCGGTCGGGGTCCAGTTCCCGAAGGGTGACACCGTGTTCGCCGCGCGGACGATCATCGTCAGCATCGTGGTGGGGGTCGGCGTGACTCTGGTCGCAAGCCTTCGCCCCGCGATCAAGGCAACTCGTGTGCCGCCGATCGCAGCCGTTCGCGAGGGTGCGACTCTGCCTGTGTCCCGCCTGTCCCGCTTCGGACCGATCGTCTCGATCCTGACGCTGGCGGTCGGGATTCTGCTCCTCGTCTACGGGATCTTCGGAAGCGGTCTGACGATCGCGACCCGCCTTGTGGCCCTCGGCTTCGGGACGCTGATCCTGTTCGTGGGCGTGTCGTTGAATGCGAAGCGCGCCGTCCGCCCGCTGGCGAGTGTGCTCGGCTGGCCCGGCGCACACTTCGGCGGCACCGCGGGAACGCTCGCCCGCGAGAACGCGATGCGAAACCCCAGCCGGACGGCGGCAACCGCGTCGGCGCTGATGATCGGCCTCGCGCTGATCACGTTCGTGGCGATCCTCGGCGCGGGTCTTCGTTCGTCCTTCGGTGACGCCGTCAACAAGCTGTTCGTCGCCGACTACGCGGTGACGGCCGAGAACGGGTTCGATCCGTTCACGAGCCATACGGACGCCGCGGTGGCCAAGGCGGCGGGCGTGACGGCCGTCTCCGGAATCCGGGGTGGAGATGCTCGCGTCTTCGGCAAGAACACACAGGTGACGGCAGTCCCGCCCAACCTCGCGAAGACCGTCCGCATCGACTGGTCGAAGGGCAGCGTCAGTGTCCCGTCGCAGCTCGGAAGGGATGGGGCGTTCGTCGACAAGGACTACGCGAAGGACCACCATCTCCTGATCGGGTCGCCGATCGCGGTCGAGACTCCCACGGCGAAGGTGCTGCATCTGCGCCTGAAGGGGATCTTTGATCCGCCGAAGGGCGGCTCGCCGTTCGGCACCGTGACGATGTCGACGGCGACGTTTGATGCCAACTACCCGAAGCCGCGGAACTTCATGACCCTCATCAACATCCGTGGTGGTGTCACCGACGCGAACACCGCCCGGCTGGACGCGTCGCTGGGCGCCTTCCCGGACGCGAAGATCCAGACGGCGAGCCAGTTCAAGAAGAACCAGGAGAACGACATCAACCTCACCCTGAACGTCCTCTACGGGCTGCTCGGCCTCTCGGTCATCATCAGCCTGTTCGGCGTCGTCAACACACTCGTGCTGTCCGTGTTCGAGCGGACACGCGAGATCGGGATGTTGAGAGCGGTCGGGATGACCCGTCGCGACGTGCGGCGGATGATCCGGCACGAAAGCATCGTCACGGCGCTGATCGGAGGTGCGCTGGGGATCGCGGTCGGTGTCTTCCTCGCGGTGCTCACGACACAGGCGCTCTCCGACGAGGGCATCGTGCTCGCGATTCCGTGGCGCACCATCGCGGTCTTCGTGATCGGAACGATCCTCGCCGGCATGCTCGCGGCTGTGCTTCCGGCGCGCCGGGCCTCACGGCTGAACGTGCTCGAGGCGCTGCAGTACGAATGACCGCCGACACGGCACCCCTCCCGCCGGAGGGGTGCCGTGGCCGTCGAGAGATGAAGGGAGTCTGGACATGAAGTACGCGATGCTCGCGTCTCTCGTCGTCGCACTTGTCGTGCCCGGAGCCTCGCCTGCGCGGCCCGACGGCGGCCCCCGGTTGACCGCCTGCGCCGGTGCGCTCGGTGCCCTGGGCGCACGCTGCGGCAGCATCCGTGTTCCACTCGACCGCACGAGCCCGAGTGCAGGGACGACGAACATCGTCTTCGCACTCGTTCCACGCAGGGCGAAGTCGCGGCCGTCGCTCGGGACGCTCGTCATCTCGAGCGGGCCGATCATCGCCGCCGGCGCCGAGTACGCCCAGGGGCTCGCGCCCCTGCGCGCGCGCCGTGACTTGCTGTTCGTCGACCAGCGGGGGACCGGCCGTTCGGGCGTGCTCACCTGTGCCGCGCTGCGCGGGGTTGTGCCCGCGGCGATGCCGCGCGAACTGCTCCTGTCGCGGATCGGCGCGTGCGGTCGACAGCTCGGCCCACGAATCGGCTTCTACGGCACCGCCGCGGCCGCCGACGACATCGACGCCGTGCGCGCCGCGCTCGGGCTGCAGCGGCTCGACCTGTGGGGCGCGTCCTACGGCACCTACCTGATGACGGTCTATGCCGCGCGGCATCCGGCGCACGTCCGCTCGCTCGTCCTGAACGGCGCTTATCCGATCGACTTCGACCCGTGGGCACTCGATCGACTCGTTGCGGCGCGCCGCTCGATCAACCTGGTCTGTGCACGCACGCACGCCTGTCGCGCTGAGGCGGTCCTGCGCGACCTCGCGCGCGTGGCCGCGCGACTTCGCGTTCACCCGTCCTCGTTCACCGTCCCTGCGCCCGGCGGTCGCAGCATGACGGTGCGTCTCGACGAGACCGCACTGGCGCGCGTGCTCTACGGGTCGGGGAACGTCGCAGGTTTCGGGCGCCTCCCGGCGGCCGCCGCCAGTGCAGCGGCAGGCGATCTCGCGCCGTTGCGCCGGCTCGTCGAGCTGACGGTGCAGCCGATCGACGAAAGCTTCGGCCAGACGTTCGCGCAGCAATGTCACGAGTATCCACGTCTCTTCTCGTTCGCCGATTCGCCGGCGCTCCGAAGTGCCGCGTACCTGGATGCACGTGGCGCGCTCAGCTCCCGCGCGCTTGCGCCCTTCTCCGCTCGAGCCTGGACAGCCACGCAGCTCGAAGCGGTCGACTCGTGCCTGCACTGGCCGAACGATCGCGCGGCCGCAAGGCCGTTTCCCACGGGCACGCGGTTGCCCGACGTCCCGGTGCTCGTGCTTTCCGGCGATCTCGACACCAACACGCCCGCGCCCTCGGGTCGAGAGGCGGCTGCGCAGTTCCCTCATGCGAGCTTTGTCGAGATCCCGAACGTCGGCCACACGCCCGAGAGCAGCCCCTGCGCGGTGGCCGCCGCCCTTCGGTTCGTCGCGACGCTGAAAGTGGACGCGCGGGTGTGCGCAGGCACGGGCGCGTCCCCACCGGTCGCCGGCCGGGCGCCACGCGTTGCCGCGGAGCTCGCGCGCGTCCAAAGCCGCGCGACGCCTGCGGTGCGTCGGGCACTCGCGCTCGTCGTCGCCACTGCAGCCGATCTGGACGACCAGTCGCAGTCACTCGGCACGTGGAACGGCGCCAACGGTCTACGAGGCGGCCATTACGTCATGACGCCAACAGGCGTGCGGCTCGACGCGATCCGCGTCGTGCGCGACGCACATGTATCTGGAGTTCTCGTCGCGAGCGACGAGGGCGGCGTGACCGGGACGCTACGGCTCGCCGGCGCCGCGGTACCTAGTGGACGGCTGCGAGTGTCGCTCACGGCGAGCGGCCGCGGCCATGCGACCGGCAAGCTCGACGGAGCCGCCGTGGATCTGAGCTTCCGCTTCTAGGAGACGCCGTCCTAGGGCTCGATCAGGCCGCGGCGGATCGCGTAGCGGGTGAGGTCGACGCGGTCGCGCATGCCGAGCTTGCCGAGGATGTTCGCGCGGTGGCTTTCGACGGTTTTGATGCTGAGAACGAGCATCGTTGCGATCTCCTTCGAGGTGTGACCTTCGGCTATCAGCTTGAGCACCTCGAGCTCGCGTGGCGTCAGCAGCTCGAGCTCCTCGCTGCGCTCGCCGGCGCGCGTGATGACGTCGCGGATGAGCGCGTGGACGGCGGCGGGGTAGAGAAACGGCTCACCGCGCATCGCTGCCCGACAGGCGGTGACGATGTCGTCGTCCGCTCCGGACTTCAGGACGTAGCCGGAGGCGCCTGCCTTGAGGGCTTCGAAGAGGAACTGCTCGTTGTCGTACATCGAAAGAATCAGGATGCGCAGCTCGGGCCGTCGCTGCCCGAGCTCGTGTGCCGCCTGGAGTCCCGTCTTGCGCGGCATGCTGATATCGAGGATTGCCAGGTCGACGTCGTCCTGAAGCGCCCGTTTGACAGCTTCCTCGCCGTCGGCGGCTTCGGCGACGACGTCCAGGTCTGGTTCGGCGGTCAGGACGAGCTTCAGTCCTTTGCGGACGATTTCGTGGTCGTCGGCGACGAGCACGCGGGTGACCGTGGGGATCGGCACGCTAGCTCTCCGCCGCGACCGGAACCTGGAGTCGGATCTCGACACCGCCGGAGGGTGCGGGTTTGATCGCGACGGCGGCGCCGACGATCAGCGCGCGCTCGCGGATGCCGCGCAGGCCGCCACCTTCGGCGTGGTTGCCCTCGAAGCCGCGCCCGTCGTCAAGGACGCGGAGCACGACGCTGTCGGCGTCGTGCTCGAGGGTGAGCGTGACCTCGTTGGCGCCGCTGTGTCGTGCCGCGTTGGTCAATCCCTCCTGCGCAACCCGATAGAGAACGAGTTCGATCTTCGGATCGAGCTTGGGGAGCTGGAGAGCGAATTGCCGTTGCACCGGGATACCCGTCCGGACCGAGAACGTGCGCGCGAGGTTTGTGAGCGCGCTGGGGAGGCCGAGGTGGTCGAGGATCTCCGGGCGCAACTCCTGCGCGGTTCGGCGGACATCTTCGAGGCTCGCCTTGACGGCCGCCTGCGCTTCGCCGAGTGCCGTGTGTTGCTCTTGCGTGGCGTCTTGTGCGAGGCGCTTGAGCAGGAGGAGCACGCCGGTCATCGTTTGGCCGACCTCGTCGTGGAGGCCGCGTGCGATCCGCTGACGCTCTTCTTCCTGTGCGTTCAACGCACGTGCTCCAGCCTCGCGCCGCTCCGTCTCGAGCCGTTCCATCATCGTGTTGAAGGCCTGCTCGAGCGCGCCGACTTCTCCGCTGCTCTCGATCGGCACGCGCTGGCCACCGCGGAGCACGTCCGCCTCTTCCATCCGGCCGGCGAGGCGCTCGAGCGGCCGGAAGAGCGGTCGCAGGATCAGCCAGTTCACGATGATCATCAGGGCGAGGCCGCCGAGCAGGTCGATGATCTCGCGCAGCGTTGCGTGCTTGCTGACTCTGAGAGGCGTGAATGCGAGTACGAGGATCCCTGCGAGCAGGATCGTGGCGTTTGCGAGGAAGACGCGCCAGAACAGCGGCATGTGACTGCCGGAGCGGTCCGGCAGCCTCACCCTAGCGCCGCGGACTTGGCGGGACGATCAAGACGGGGCAAGGGGCTGTGCTCCTGAGCTCTGCAGAAAGCCCGCTCAGCAAGCTGCGCCGGCGCCGATACTGGCTACGCGAGCCCACGACGATCAGCACCGCCGCCTCCTCGCCGGCGATCCGCGATAGTTCGCTTGCACGGTCGCCGATTTCTGCTCGGCGATCTGCGGCGTTTTCGAGGCTGTGCGTGCGCGCGACTCGCTCGAGGAGCCGCTGGCCCCCTTGTTGCGCGTGAACGCCGTCCGTCCGGCGGTAGCCGTCGACGACATGCGCAAGGACGAGCCTCAGGCCGAGATGCTTGCTCAGCCCGGCCGCGACGGCAACCGCCTCGGCGGCGCCCGGGGATTCGTCAACAGCGCACAAGATGGTCTTCATCGCCGGCTTCCTGAGAACGTCCGAGTGACTCCAGCATCGGCGAAGCCCCGCCGCGCCGCCATCGGTAGCAGCGCCCATCTTCTGCCTGGTTCCGCAGAGCGGGAAATGGGGTCCGCACCCGATACCAGCCGGAAGCCGAACCGGGCAGTCTCGAACTCCCACGTCTTTCTTCTCTCAGGGAGCCGCTCATGAGCCGATACAACTTCGCCGCGCGCGCAGCACGTTGGAGTGCCGCGCACTGGAAGACCGCCGTGGCAGCGTGGATCGCGTTCGTCGCAGTTGCGATCGGGCTCGGCATGACCGTTGGTACGCACACGTTGTCCGCTTCGGAGCAGTCGACCGGCGAGACAGCGCGCGCGGAGCAGATCCTCGCGAGCGCGGGCTTCAAGACGCCGGCAGCGGAGAGCGTGCTCGTTCGCTCCTCAACGCGAACGATCGCTGACCCCGCTTTTCGCTCGACCGTGCAGGACGTGCTGGCGAAGCTGCGGTCAATGCCGCAGGTCGCGAATCTGCGCACCGGCGCCGCCGGCGAGATCTCGAAGAACCGGCGCGCGCAGCTGATCGAGTTCGACATGAAGGGAGAGCTGGATACGGCCGACGCGCGGGTGCAACCGCTGCTCGACGCAGTTGCCGACCTTCAGAAGGCAAGCCCGGGCTTCACGATCGCGGAATTCGGCTTTGCGAGTGCGACGCACGAGCTGGGCAAGACGATCGACAAGGACTTCCAGCAGGCGGAGAAGCTGTCGGTGCCGATCACCTTCGTGATCTTGCTGCTCGCGTTCGGCGCCTTCGTCGCTGCGGGCGTACCGGTACTGCTTGCTTTCTCGGCCGTACTCGGCTCGGTCGGCCTGTCGGCGCTCGCCAGCCATGCCTTTCACGCCTCGGATGCGACCCAGTCGGTGATCCTGCTGATGGGGATGGCGGTCGGGGTCGACTACTCGCTCTTCTATCTGAAGCGCGAGCGCGAAGAGCGGACTGCCGGGCACGAAGCCCACGAGGGACTGTTCCGCGCTGCGGCCACTTCCGGGCAAGCGGTCTTGATCTCCGGCTTCACGGTGCTGATTGCGATGGCGGGTTTGCTGTTTGCCGGTACGAAGATCTTCACTTCGATCGGAATCGGGGCGATGCTCGTCGTCTTCACCTCGCTCGTCGGATCCCTGACCGTGCTGCCGGCGTTGCTGGGCAAGCTCGGCGACCGCTACATCGAGCGTGGCCTTCGCCAGGTGCTCGCCGCCACCGTCCTGCGCTTCCTACGGCTGTTCAGAGCAGAACCGCGCTGGCTCGTCTGGCTGCGTGAGACCCCAACCCTGCTGCAACGGCTCAAGGGCGATCGGCAGGAGTCGAGGCTGTGGGGCTTCGTGATCACGAGGTCCATGCGTCGCCCCGCGCTCGCCGTCGCCGTCTCGACGGTGCTGTTGGTCGTGCTCGCGCTGCCGGTGCTTCGGATCCACACGACGCTGCTGAGCTTCACCGACCTGCCCAAGAGCCTGAGCATCGTCAAGACCTACGACACGATTCAGGCGTCGTTCCCCGGCTCCCAGGATCCTGCACACCTCGTTGTCAAGGCCGACGACGTCACGACACCGCAGTTCGCGAAGGCCTACGCGCAGTTCAAGACGCGCGCGCTCGCGACCGGTGTGATCCACCAGCCGATCCGTGTCTCCGTCAACAAGGCGAAGACCGTCGCGCGGGTCGACTTCCCGCTCGCAGGCGAAGGGCAGGACGCAACCGCCGTGCGTGCGCTCGAAACCCTGCGCACGCAGGTGATCCCACCCGTCCTCGCGACACTTCCGCCCGGCACGCAGCAGGCCGTTACCGGCGACACCGCAGCGAACGTCGACTTCAACCAGACGATGAAGTCACGCGCTCCGATCGTGTTCGCGTTCGTGCTCGGATTCGCGTTCCTGCTCCTGCTGCTGACCTTCCGCTCGATCGTGATTCCGATCAAAGCGATCATCCTCAACCTGCTCTCGGTGGGCGCCGCCTACGGCGTGCTCGTCTGGATCTTCCAGGACGGCCACCTGCAGGGGCTCCTCGGATTCCACTCCAACGGCGCGGTCGTCACCTGGCTGCCGCTGTTCCTGTTCACCGTGCTGTTCGGGCTCTCGATGGACTACCACGTATTCATCCTCAGCCGCGTGAAAGAGCTCGTCGACCAGGGCGTACCGACCGACCAGGCAGTCGAACGCGGCATCCGCACGACCGCCTCCACGGTCACGAGCGCCGCGGCCGTGATGATCGCCGTGTTCGCGATCTTCGCCTCGCTGCGCACACTCGACATCAAGCAGCTCGGCGTCGGTCTCGCCATCGCAGTGCTGCTCGACGCGACGCTGATCCGCGGCGTGCTCCTGCCGGCGGCGATGAAGCTGCTCGGCGAGTGGAACTGGTACCTGCCCCGCTGGCTCGAATGGATGCCGCGCCTGAACGTGGAGGCGGAGCTGCACGAAGACGCTCCCGAGGCCCCACCCGTGCCGGTCGTCTGATGGACGGGACCTCAGTAGCCACTCAGTCTGTTTCAACGGCGCAAGCCCTTGAGGTGCCGGCAAGCGCTGTCAGGCGGTTGCGCTGGGCGTGGCCGGTCGCGATCCTCGTTGGTTTTCCGATCGGCGGCTATGTGGCAAACGTGATCGTCGGCAAGATCGACAGCGTCGGGGCCGCGGTCGCCGGTGGTCTCATCGCAGGCGCGGTCATCGGAGCGACGCAGTGGCTGGCGCTTCGACCGTTGGTCCGGTGGGCTTGGCTCGTCGCGACGAGCGTCGGGATGGCGGCGGGCCTCACCGCCGGTGCGGCGCTCGTCGATTACGGGGTCGGTCGTGGAGACCTGGCGCTGATGGGCGCCGTCACCGGCCTCGGCGTCGGCGTCCTCCAGGGCCTCGTGCTCGCGCGACGGGTCTCGGGTGGACTCTGGTGGGCGGTCGCGAACCCGCCGGCCTGGGCGCTGGCCTGGCTTGTGACCACTTTCGTGATAAGCAGGAACGTGAAGGAGCACTATCCGAACTTCGGCGCCGGCGGCGCCCTCGTGTTCGCGCTGCTGACCGGGCTCCTTCTCACCTTCCTGTTTCGGCCCGAGAAGCGTGAGGCGCGAGCCGGCTGAGCATTGATCGGGCGGGCGGCGCTTCTGCGCCGCCCGCTTCGTCCTTCCGGTAGGGGTCACAGCTCGAGCTAGTTGCGCGTGATCGTGAGGGTGCCTCTGCGGCCGTCGTACGACCCGGCGACCCGGAGCTCGTGGCCTCGACTGACATGGTCGAGCCCGTCGACGACGGCGAGGCCGTCGAGATGCACGGCGTACCGGACCGTGGCGGAGCTCGCGTGCGATTCGCCGCGCTCGTACGCGACCATGCCGGTGATCGCCGCGACCCCGGCGAGCGCCGTCACCGCGCTGACTGCCTTGATTGTTCGCGTCCCCATCGCTTCCATCTCCTTTGGCTCGTTTACCCTGCCGACGCTACGAGTCGCGACACGCGAACGCAGTGGAGCGGGCTAGCGCCCTCAGGTACGGGTACCCCTAGGGGGTATATGCGGCGACGGGCCGCGATCCGTCGGTTAGCGCGCCGGCGATCGGGAGCCACCCGGCTTATCCCGCGGCCGTTCGGCTGCGAGTTTGGTCGTATCAGCCAATTGCTCGCAGGAGGAACAGAGATGCAAATCCAGATGACAGAACGGGCGGGGACGATCTGGGCGTTTGCGATCACCTCGATCGCGCTCTTCATGACGACGCTCGACAACCTCGTGGTGACGACCGCTCTCCCAGTGATCAAGCACGACCTCCACGCGAGCCTTCAGGGACTCGAGTGGACGGTGAACGCCTACACGCTGACGTTCGCCGTTCTGCTCCTCACAGGGGCGGCGCTCGGCGATCGGTTCGGGCGGCGCCGGCTCTTCGTGGTCGGACTTGCGATCTTCACACTCGGCTCAGCGGCCGCCGCTCTGGCGAGCTCGGCGGGCGAGCTCATCGCCGCGCGTGCGATCCAGGGAATCGGCGGCGCAATCGTGCTGCCGCTGACGCTGACGATCCTCTCCGCAGCGGTTCCCGCCAAGCGGCGCGGGCTGGCGCTCGGCGCGTGGGGCGGGATCGGCGGACTCGCCGTTGCCCTCGGCCCGCTCGTCGGCGGCGCGATCGTCCAGGGCATCTCGTGGCAGTGGATCTTCTGGCTGAACGTCCCGTTCGGACTGCTGCTGATCCCGCTCGCGCTGACACGGTTGAACGAGACGCACGGGGCAAACGCTCGCATCGACCAGCGAGGCCTGCTGCTCTCCGGAGCCGGCCTGTTCGCGATCGTGCTCGGTCTCGTTCGCGGCAACGACGTCGGCTGGACGACGACGCAGACGGCTCTGACGCTTTCGACCGGCGTCGTCGTCCTCGCGCTGTTCGTGCTCTGGGAGCTGCGTGCGGAGGCGCCGATGCTGCCCATGCGCTTCTTCCGCAACGTGACCTTCAGCGCTGCGAATGCCGCCTCTCTGCTCATGTTCTTCGGGATGTTCGGGTCGATCTTCCTGCTCGCGCAGTACTTCCAGACGGTGCAGGGCTCCTCGCCGCTGCAGTCGGGCTTGCGCATCCTCCCGTGGACGGCGATGCCGATCTTCGTGGCCCCGATCGCGGGCGTGCTGTCCGACAGGATCGGCGGCCGCCCGATCATGGCCGCCGGGCTCGCGTTGCAGGCGGCCGGACTCGCCTGGATCGCCGCGATCCTGACGGCGACGCTGCCTTATTCGAGCATCGTCGCGCCGTTCGTTCTCTCGGGCGTCGGAATGGCGATGTACTTCGCTCCTGTCGCCAACGTCGTGCTGTCCGCGGTGAAGCCGGAGGAAGAGGGTCAGGCGTCTGGTGCGAACAACGCAATCCGTGAGCTCGGCGGCGTGTTCGGCGTCGCGGTGCTGGCCTCGATCTTCGCGCGCTACCGCGGCTACGACTCGGGTCCGAGCTTCGTCGACGGTGTGACCCCGGCGCTGTACGTGGGCGCCGCGATCGTCGCGGTCGGCGCCGTCGCGGCCTTGTTCATCCCGGGCCGACGGCAGCAGGGCGTCGCGGAGCTCGAGCAGTTCGCGCCCGAGCCCCGCCTGACCGTTTCCGAGACCCCGGTCGCCGCGTAGGCCGGGGCTCGGCCGGACCGGTGGTAACCGGCGCGGAGGTAGGAAGACGGCGACAAGTTTCGTGCGTCTCGAGACGGGAGCGACGGGGCTTCGACCCGCGATTGTCATCCCATCGAGATCCGCCAGTAGCGGGCGGTCTTAACGGACTCTCGCAACCCTTCGGCGGGCGCGTTCATCGTTGGGCCCTCAGCGCGCGGCAGCCACGAGCGCACCAAGCAGCATGGCGGCGTCGGAATCGTCGAGTCGCTGCTCTCGGACGAGGGACTTCCAGGTGGAGAAGGCGATCGCGTGTCCGAGGGCTGCTTGTGTGCGTCGGTGGGCCGCGCCTGTCAGGCCGCGCTAGGCGATGACGTGCTCGAGGCCGGTCCCGGTGAACTTGTCTTCAAGCCTCGCGGCGAGTGGCACACGTTCTGGAACGCCGGGGAAGCGCCCTGCAGGATTCTCGAGATCATCGCGCCCGCCGGCTTCGAGCGCTTCTTCGCGGAGCTTGTCGATCTCGGCGGCGTGGCCCAGGCAGACCAAGCCACCCTCGGCAACCTTTGCCAACGCTATGCGCTCGAAATGGACCCCGCCAGCATCCCCGACCTCGTCGAACGCTTTGGCGTTCGCTTCCCCGGGGAACCGCTGATGCCCTGAGCAGTCATGCTTTCAACCGACAGGGCGTGGCGCGATGCTCGTTTCTGGGAGCGGGCCGACTCCTCGACGGTCCGAACGGTCGAGCCCCGGCGCAAGCCGCATGGAATGGAGCGGGAGCGACGGGACTCGAATCCGGCGAACGACACCACATCGAGATCCGGGTTAAGGATCGGGCCGAATTGTGCTACATTTTGTGCGTCATGGACCGGGTTGGTGTGCGCGAGCTGCGGCAGAACCTCAGCGTCTACCTGCGCAGGGTTCGGCGCGGTGAGAAGTTGGAGGTGACGGAGCGCGGCCGACCGGTCGCGGTGCTTCAGCCGATCGTGGCCGCCGACCGCCTCGCGCGGCTCGAGGCGCGGGGGATCCGTGTGCGTCGGGGCGCGGGCAATCTCGCCGACCTGCCGCCGCCGGCGAGCGTCAGGCTCGACCGTCCGCTCAGTGACGTGCTCGACGAGTCGCGCGAGGACCGAATCTGATCTACGTCGACTCGTCGGCGCTCGTCAAGCTTATCGTCGAGGAGCCCGAGAGTGTCGCGCTGCGCGGTCTGCTGATGCAGGATGCTGAACAGATCGCGAGCGCGATCGTTGAAGTCGAGGTTGTGCGTGCCGTGAGACGTGCAGCACCCGAGTTGACGGCGCTGGCGCAGAACGTCGTTGCTCAAATTGCGGTCGTCGAACCCACCGAGGCGATCCGCGAACGAGCGGCACTTCTCGAGCCTGCGACGCTGCGGTCGCTTGATGCGCTTCACCTTGCGACTGCACTCGAGATCGGCGATGACTTGGACGGGCTCGTCACGTACGACGGTCGCATGTCCGCCGTCGCCGAGACGTTCGGCCTGCACGTGCTCGCTCCTCAATAGCACGCTATTAGCGGGAGCGGCGGGACTCGAACCCGCGAAATCTCCATCGAGATCCATAAGTAGTGGCCGGCCTCATGATCCGAACCGCATTGCGGCTTCCTTGTCCCGCGGCCCGCAACAGGTTTACGCTGGCTCATTGGACCGAGCCGGGGGCTACTGCAAGGAGAAGATATGAGCCGGGTTGGGAAGTTCGCGATCCTTGGTGCCCTCGTCGTGCTGGCCGTGAGCGCCGGCACCACGGGCGCCGCACGGCAGGACCACCGCGGCGGGACGTTGAAGCTGCTGGCGAAGGCGGCCGGCGGCACCCTCGATCCGCAGGTGAACTACACGCTGCAGTACTGGCAGTTGTATCAGGCCGCCTACGACGGCCTGCTCGCCTTCACGAAGGCGGGAGGCGAGGCGGCCTTCACTGTCGTCCCGGACCTCGCCGAGAGCCTCCCGCAGCCGACGAACGGCGGCAAGACCTGGGTCTTCAAGCTACGCAAGGGGATCAAGTTCTCCAACGGCCAGCCGGTGACCGTGAACGACGTCGTCGCATCGCTCCGGCGCATCTTCAAGGTGAAGAGCCCGACGTCAGGTGGCTTTTATTCCGGGATCGTCGGCGCGAAAGCCTGCCTCGCGAAGCCGGCCGGCTGCACGCTCAAGGGCGGCGTCAGCGCCGACGCTAAGAAGAACACGGTGACCATCAACCTCGTCGCGCCCGACCCCGAGCTCAAGTACAAGCTCGCGGTCCCACACGCGACCATCCTGCCGGCCAACTCGCCCACGAGCGACGCGGGCACCAAGCCGCTGCCGGGCACGGGGGCGTACTACTTCGCCTCGTACAACCCGAACAAGCAGCTCGTGATGAAGCGCAATCCGTACTTCAAGCAGTGGTCGAAAGCCGCGCAGCCGGCAGGTTATCCCGACCAGATCACACAGTCCTTCGGGCTCACGGTCGAGGCGCAGATCACGGCGATCGAGAACGGACAGGCCGACTGGACGCTCGAGGCTCCGCCTGCCGATCGCCTGAACGAGATGGGGACGAAGTACGCGAGCCAGACGCACGTCGAGACGCTGACGGCGTTCTGGTACGCGCCGATGAACACGAATCTCGCTCCGTTCAACAACGTGAAGGCACGACAGGCCGTGAACTTCGCGATCGACCGGAACGCCCTCGTGAAGATCTTCGGGGGGCCGAAGCTCGCGGCGCCGTCGTGCCAGGTGCTGCCGCCCGGCTTCCCGGGGCACGTCGACTACTGCCCGTACACGAAGAACCCCGGGGCGACGTGGTCGGCGCCCGATGTCGCCAAGGCTAAGCAGCTCGTGAAGGCGTCCGGCACCGCGGGTCAGAAGGTCGCCGTCGTCTCGCAGGACGACGAGGTGAACAAGGCGGTCGCCGTCTACCTGCAGAGCGTGCTCAACCAGATCGGCTACAAGGCGAGCGTCAAGCCGATGTCGGCGAACCTCTTCTTCACGTACGCCCAGAACACGAAGAACAAGGTGCAGATCAACGTTCAGCAGTGGTACCAGGACTACCCGGCTGCGTCCGACTTCCTCAACATCCTGTTCGGCTGCGACTCCTTCCACCCGGGGAGCGATTCGAGCATCAACATCGCGGGCTTCTGCGACAAGAAGATCGACGCGCAGATGAAGCACGCGTTGAGGACGGCGCTCGAGGACGAGCCAGCGGCGAACAAGGAATGGGCGAAGATCGACAAGCAAGTCACCGACGCCGCTCCGATGGCGACGCTGTTCACGCCGAAGCACATCGACTTCGTGTCGAAGCGGGTCGGCAACTTCACGTTCAGCAAGCAGTTCTATTGGCTTGTCAGCCAGTCCTGGGTCCAGTAGCCGGCTGATGGGAGGCACGATCGCAGGCGAGGCGCCCGTTCGAGCGGGCGACCTCGCCGCGATCGGCGGTAGTCCCTGGGCGATCGCCCGCAGGCGGCTGCTGCGCAATCGAATTGCCATGACGATGCTCGGCGTGCTCGTCGTCATCGTCGTGCTCTGCCTCGCCGCGCCGTTCTACGCGAAGCACGTCGCGCACAGCGATCCGTTCCACTCGAACCTCGACGGGAAGACGATCGTGAAAGGCAAGTCGGTGTCGGTGATGCAGGAGTCCTCGACGGGGCTCGGTCTGGGCGTGACGCCGATCGGGCCGACCTGGGATCTGCACCATTACTTCCTCGGCGCCGACGACCAGGGGCGCGATGTCGCCGCCCGGCTCCTGTACGGCGGCCGGAACTCGCTGCTGATCGGGGTCGCCGCGGCGCTCCTGACGTGCATCGTCGCGACGGTCGTCGGTCTTGTCGCCGGCTTCTTCGGCGGCGTCGTCGACGGCGTACTCTCGCGCCTGCTCGACGTCGTGTGGGCCTTCCCGGTCTATCTGCTGGCGATCAGCCTGTCCACGGTGCTGATCGCGCGCGGGTTCTCGTGGGGCCCGTTCCATCTGGAGTCGGGGAGCCTCCTGCTTCCGATCGCGATCATCGGCGTCGTCTACATCCCGTACGTGGCGAGGCCGATCCGCGGTGAGGTGCTGTCGCTGCGACGGAAGGAGTTCGTCGAGGCGGCGATCGGGCTCGGCGCGTCCACGTGGCGCCTCCTCTGGAGCGACATCCTGCGGAACGTCATCACGACCGTGATCGTCTTCTTCCCGCTGGTGCTCGCGATCGACATGCTGACGGAGGCCGCCCTGTCGTTCCTCTCGATCGGTGTGCAGCCGCCGGACGCGAGCTGGGGCACGATCATCCTCGACGGCCAAGGGCTGCTCTACACGCGTCCGGCCGTGGCGCTGGCACCGGGACTCGCAATCGCGATCACCGTGCTCTCGCTCAACGTCCTCGGTGACGGCATTCGTGACGCGCTCGATCCGAGGGCGAAGCTGAGGCGGATCGACTGATGCTGCGATTCCTCGGCCGGAGGCTCGTCGCGATGGTCTTTGTCCTCTTTTCGATCAGCGTGCTCTCATTCCTGATCTTCTTCGCGACCCCAGGCGTCGATCCGGCGTCCCGCATCGCCGGCCGGAACGCAGACCAGGCGACGCTGCGCGCGGTACGCAAGGACTTCGGGCTCGATCGTCCGCTGCCCGTCCAGTACGGACTGATGATGAAGAAGCTCTTCATCACGCGCGACCTGACGTCGTTCGTCAACCGCGGCGCGAAGGTGATCCCGCAAGTGACCGAAGCCGCGCCGGTGACGCTCTCGCTCGTGCTCGGAGCTGCGGTGATCTGGGTCGTCTTCAGCATCGGGATGGGGCTCGTCGCGGCGGTGTTCCGGGGGACCCCCGTCGACGCGGCAGTGATGATCGTCGGGCTGATCGGGATCTCGATGCCGGTCTTCTGGCTCGGGGAGGTGGTCAACCTCCTGACGCAGAGCCGATTCCACGACACGTTCCTCTTCTCCTGGGTGCCGCCGCTCGGATACACGCCGTTCACGCAGTCGCCGTTCGGCTGGTTCAAGTCCCTGATCTTCCCGTGGCTCACCCTCTCGGTGCTCTACATCGGCATCTACGCGCGCGTGCTGCGCTCGGCGCTTGTCGATGCGCAGGAAGAGGACTACGTGCGCACGGCCCGCGCAAAGGGATTGACGGAACGCCGCGTGATGCTCCGGCACGCGCTGCGCACCTCGCTCGTGGCCTTCGTGTCGCTCTTCGGGCTCGACTTCGGTGCGCTCGTGGGCGGCGGCGCGCTGCTGACCGAGGTCGTCTTCGGTCTACACGGCGTCGGCAAGCTCACGTTCGACTCGCTGCAGAACCTCGACCTGCCCGTGATCCTCGCGACGGTGATGTACGCCGCTTTCTTCATCGTGCTCGCGAACGCGCTCGTCGATCTCGTGTACGCGTTGCTCGACCCGCGGGTGCGGCATGCCTGACGCATTGCTCGAGGTATGCGATCTCTCGGTCTCGTTCCGGACAGAGAACGGAGTCGTTCGGGCAGTCGACGGGCTTTCCCTGTCACTCGCGCTCGGCGAGGTAGTCGGGATCGTCGGCGAGTCGGGTTCCGGCAAGACCGTCTCGATGATGGCCGTGATGGGCTTGATCCGCGACCCGAATGCCGTGATCGAGGGCCAGGTGCTGCTGCGCGGGCGCGATCTGATGCAACTGCCCCGAAACGAGATGCGGCTCGTCCGCGGCGGCGAGATCGCGATGATCTTCCAGGACCCGATGACGGCGCTGACGCCGGTGTACACCGTCGGCTGGCAGATCGCCGAGCAGCTGCGCGCGCATCAAGCCATGACACGGAAGCAGGCCCGGGCGCGGGTCGCCGAGCTGCTCGCGGAAGTCGGCATCTCGAATCCGGGGCGGCGGCTCGACGACTATCCGCACCAGTTCTCGGGCGGGATGCGGCAGCGGGTGATGATCGCGATGGCGCTCTCGTGCAATCCGTCGATCCTGATCGCCGACGAGCCGACGACCGCGCTCGACGTCACGATCCAGGCGCAGATCCTCGAGCTGATGAAGCGGCTCCAGCGCGACCACGGCTCCTCGATCCTCCTGATCACGCACGACATGGGGGTCGTCTCCGATCTCGCCGAGCGTGTTGCGGTGATGTACGCCGGCAGTGTGGTCGAGGAGGGGTCGAAGGCCGACGTGTTCCGCGACCCGCAGCACCCCTACACGTGGGGGCTTCTCGGCTCGATTCCGCGCGTCGGGCGCCCGCGCGTCCGCCGGCTCGCCGCGATTCCGGGCCTGCCGCCGTCCCTGATCGACCCGCCCGAGGGTTGCCGGTTTGCCCCGCGCTGCCCGCACCGGTTCGACCGTTGCTCGGTCCGCCCCGAGCTCGCACCTCGCGTGTCGGCGAACCGCCTCGACGCGTGCCATCTCGATCCTGCGATCCGCCCGTCTCTGCGTCACAGGTCGGTCGCGTGAGCGAGACGCTGCTCGAGGCGCGCGATCTCGTCAAGCACTTCCCGGTGCGGCGGAGCAAGGACATGGTGCATGCGGTGGACGGCGTCTCGCTCGAGGTGCACCGGGGCGAGACGCTCGGCATCGTCGGCGAGTCGGGGTGCGGGAAGTCGACGCTCGGGCGGCTCCTGGTTCGGCTGCACGACCCGACGAGCGGGACGGTGCGGTTCCGCGGAGACGACATCACGAAGTTGTCGCGCCGCGAGTTGCGGCCGTACCGGCGCGAGATGCAGATGATCTTCCAGGACCCCTACGCGTCGCTGAATCCGCGGAAGCGCGTTGGGCAGATCGTGTCCGACCCATTTCAGATCCACCGCGCCGGGAGCCGCGAGGAGACCCGCCGGCGCGTACAGGAGCTGCTCGAGGTCGTCGGCCTCTCGCCGCATCACGTCAACCGCTATCCGCACGAGTTCTCGGGCGGCCAGCGGCAGCGCATCGGCGTCGCGCGGGCGCTCGCACTGAGCCCGCAGCTGATCGTCGCCGACGAGCCGGTCTCGGCGCTCGACGTCTCGATCCAGGCGCAGGTCATCAACCTGCTCGACGACCTGCAGGACGACTTCCAGCTCACGTACGTCTTCATCGCGCACGACCTCGGTGTGGTCCACCACGTCTCGGACCGGATCGCGGTCATGTATCTCGGCGTCGTGGTCGAGATCGGGCCGTCGGATCCGCTCTTCCTGCACCCGATCCACCCGTATACGGAGGCGCTGCTGTCGGCGATCCCGCCGATCGAGGCCGACGACGAGGCGCGGCGCGAGCGGATCGTGCTCAGGGGCGAGGTGCCGAGCCCGATCGACCCACCGTCCGGCTGCCGCTTCCATCCGCGCTGCCGGTACGCGACCGAGATCTGCAGCGTCGAGGAGCCGGTGCTCGCCGACCACGGCGGCGGCCGTTTCGCCGCCTGTCACCACCCGCTTGACGCGAAAGGAGCCTGAAATGGCAGAGGGACACATGAGCTGGAACGGGCACGAGACGTGGTACGACGTCGTCGGCGATCTGCACGCCGGCCCGACCCCGGTCGTCATCTGCCACGGCGGGCCGGGTGCGGCGCACGACTACACGGAGCCGATCGCCGAGCTGAGCAGGTACGGGCGCGGCTGCGTCCTCTACGACCAGGTCGGCTGCGGCAAGAGCACGCATTTGCCGGACGCGCCGGCGGACGTCTGGTCGCCGCAGCTCTTCAAGGACGAGCTCGTCGAGCTGACGCGCCACCTCGGCATCGCCGACCGGTATGCCGTCGTCGGGCAGTCGTGGGGCGGGATGCTCGCGATGGAGCACGCGCTCGAGCATCCGCCCGGGCTGCGCGCGATCGTCGTCGCCGACTCGCCGGCGAGCATGCCGCTCTGGGTCTCGGAGGCGAACCGGCTCCGCGAGGACCTTCCGCCCGAAGTGCAGGCGGCCCTCGTGAAGCACGAGGCGGAGGAGACGACGGACGACCCGGCTTATGCGGAGGCGGTTCGCGTCTTCTACGACCGGCACCTCTGCCGCGTGCCGTGGCCGGACTACGTCGAGCGGAGCTTCGCCCAGCTGGCCGAGGATCCGACCGTGTATCACACGATGAACGGCCCGTCGGAGTTCCACTGCATCGGCTCACTCAAGACGTGGGACATCACCGATCGGCTGTCCGAGATCACCGCGCCGACGCTCCTCGTCTCCGGCCGCTACGACGAGGCGACGCCGCACATCGTCGAGCAGATCCACAGCCGGATCCCGGGGTCGCAGTGGGAGCTCTTCGAGGACTCGAGTCACATGCCGCACGTCGAGGAGCCCGAAGCGTTCCTGCTCCGGGTAGAGGCGTTTCTCGAGAAGATCGACTGAGCCCCGGGCGTGGAAGGGGCAAGACGTTGTCTCACTCGGCGTAGCTTTTCGTCTAGTTGCATCGGTCAGGCGGCCTGCTCGAGATCGGCGAGGACGTGGTAGGCGCGAGGGGCGATCTTGCGCGCGAAGGTGAGCGTGGCGGGTTGCGTGCCGCGACGCTGCTTGGCGCTCGTGTAAAGAGCGTGGTCGGGGCTCGTTCGTCGGCAGGCGTGGTCGGCCGCCTCGGCGACCGGCCCAGCGGAGCTCGGGTGAGCCTTGCTTGGCGAGCCGGCCGCGCCGGCGCAGGTTGGCTGATTCGGAGACGACGGCGTCGAGGCCGCTCAGGCGCACGACCTGGCGGGCACGGCGGAAGCGGCTCGCCGCGCCGAGCTCGGCGAGGATCTGCGCCGCCAGCACGGGGCCGACGCCGAAGATCGCGCAGAGCGCCTGCAGGCGCGGGTCGCTGCGAGCCGAGCCGGCGCAGCTGCGTCTCGAGAAGCTCGATCTGTTCGTCGAGCGCGTGGATGATCGTGAGCATCGCCTCGACGCTCGCGCGGGCGGGCTCGGGCAACACAAGCGCCCGATGCCCCACTGTTGCCCCGAGACGATCAAACAGCCGGCCGCGGCCGCAGGGCCAGCCCTCGTGGGTGAGCAGGTGCGTGCAGGCGCTGCGCCCAGCGGTTGCGGTCCTGAGCGAGCGCGTGGCGCAGACGGGTGCGCTCGCGCAGGTACTGGATCTCAGCGGGCGGCAGCCAGGCCTCTGGCAGCATCTCCTTGGCGAACGCGACCGCCTCGAGCTTCCCCGCCCATCGCGTCGCCCAGCCATCGAGCGCCTCACGCGTGGCCGGTAGCCGCTCCCGACCGAGCTGGCCGCTCTCGGCGTCCAGCACCGCCCCCTGAAACACCCGCTTGTGAATGTCGATCGCTGCCTACACCATCTCCTCTGGCCCTCCTTCGTCGATTCGGACTTGACGAGGCCGCGAACCTATCGCGGCCGTGGGAGGCCCCATCCATGAGATCCAGGCAGGTAGCGCGGGCCGCGCAGGTCGCGTTCGCCTGATTGGTAGACGCGCGGGCAGAGGCGCTGTAGCCGGCGAGCTTGCGCGGGCTGGCGAAGCGGCCGATGTCGCCGAGCTCGGCGGCGATCGTGGAGGCGAGCAGCCAGCCGATCCCGGGCACCGTCAGCAAGCGCGGCAGGTAGCGCTGGTCGGCGCCGAGCCGACGCAGCTCGCGCTCGCAGCCTGTGATCTCGCGCTCGAGCTCGTCGATCAGACGCAGGCTGGCCTCGAGCGTTGCCTGCCACGGCTCCGGCAGACCGAGCCGGGCGAGCAGCTGGCGGCCGCGGACGCCGAACAGATCGGAGACCGGGCAGGGCTTGCCGTGCGTCAGCAAGACGGCGTGCATCCGCTGCTTCAAGCTCGAGCGGTAGGCGCACCAGGTGCAAACGCCAACGCGCACGCTCACGCTCGGCGCGCACCAGCGGGTCGGGCAGCCAGATCGCCGACACCAGGTCGCGACGAGTGAGCTCGGCCAGCACCCAGGCGTCGATCCGGTCGGTCTTGCAGGCCAACGGTGCGAGGCCCTTCACCTTCTGCGCATCCGCGATCTCCACCTGCCAGCCCTGAAGCTCGAGCCGATCGTGCACAAACCGCGCCCCGTTCATCGACTCGATCGCCGCGCGGATCGGCTCGCGATGACGAGCGAGACGCTCGCCTCAGGCCGAGCAGACCGTCGGCATCCGGCGGCGCGGCACCAACCTCGACCGTCGCACCCTCACCGTCAAGCAGACCGAAGTCGAGACGCTTACGACTGAGACCCAAACCGGCGTACAACATCGAAACGGGCCACCTCTCGATAGCTCCCAGACGGCAAGCCGGAGCCTGTCACTGGAGGAGGCCCTTCTTCATGGCATTCCTTACCACATGCCTCACCTGTTGCCGTGGGTTGCCACCGCTTGCCGATCCGCCCGTTTGAGCCGTTTGGGTGGCGATCGGAATTGCGAGCGGGTGCCACCGGTTGCGACCGCTTGGCTCTTTCTGAAGAAGGACCGCTTGTCAAGTTCGGCCTGCGGGGCCGAGCGGGGAGCGCTTAGCGCCCGCGGCGGCGGAGTTATCTCAGCGCGTTTTCGTTGATGTACCTCCTCTGCTGCTCTCGGACGTTGGATGCTCATCTCTTTCTTGGCCTTGGTTGCACACCGTATCGATGGGAGCTGTCCCGGCTTCTCAATTCCATAACGGGCCGTCAGCCCGAGACCAGCGACGGGCTCGGCGTCGACTTGCGCGAGACCGCCCTACCGCCCCAGCTTGTGCTGAGCCCGGCCAGCGGAATAGGGGCGCCGCGAACACGGCCGCGCCCGTGACCAGCGGCAGCGCGGTGTCGGGGCAGCGCCGGCCGGCCCATTGCAGCAACGCGTCAGCTCGCTCGGCTTAGATCGGAATCCGGGTGCCGCACCCGCACGAGACGGGACGGCACCCGAGTCCCCGGCCGTGCCTGCCACGTGGGAGGAAAGCTCAGCCGCAGCTCGATCATGCCCTTGCGTCCGACGCACCACAAGTCCAGGAACGGGATAGTTCTTGGAGAGTTGCGCTTGCCTCGGGACTCCTCTTCCGGGTATGTCCGCTCCGCGCACTCGGGCACCGCGGACGACGGGAGGCCGTTCGACGTCGAGGGCGATAGAAGCACGGGCCACGATGGCTTGCCATAAGGCCGTCCGAATGGCGCAGGGATGATACGAGGTGGAAGTTGTTGTGACCGTCCGATCGCTATGCAGGCGCGAGCGGCGCCCTAAAGACGTTACGGCTCCGACACAACGCTCGCGGCACCTGATGGCGCCGGTGGTCGCGTCCCAGGCGCCGGGGGATTTGGGTCGGGCGTAGCCTCAGCGTTGACCCGGTAGTCGACGAGGAGGTACGCCCTGATGGCGGGCATAGTCCCGAGTGAGCGGTTGCACCGCGAGCTGAAGGCACGCTACTGGCACATCCTCGACGAGGCGACCTCGGTCGCGGACGCGCGTGCGGGCCTGCTCGCGCTCGCTGCCGACTACCGGCGCGCCTACCCAGGGGCGATGGCCGTGATCGAGCGCGACCTCGACGCGCTCGTCTGCTACCTGCGCTTCCCGACCGTGCACCGCAAGGGCATCCGCTCCACGAATCTCTTGGAGCGGACCTTCATCGAGGTGCGACGACGCACCAAGGTGAGCGGCCGCTTCCCCGGCGAAACATCGGCGCTCTCGCTCGTCTGGGCCGTGCTCGAACTCTCCTCCCGCGGCTGGCGCGGGGTCACGATGACACCGCGGGCAGTCGCCGAGATCGAACGGCTGCGACGCGGGCACGCAACGAGCGACGCCAATCAGACGTCGACGACCGAGGAGGTGATCGCAGCGTAGGATCGCGACCAAGCGGAGGTACGTCCAAACGACTTCACCCGGACGACGGGACGCCACCGCGCCGGTACCGTCACGCATCAGGCCGCCAGCGGCTCGCACCGGTCCAGACTCGACACCGGCGCGTGATTTCAAGCGATTTGACCTCCGATCTCGCCATCGAAGATCCCGGTGCGGGTGCTAAGGGTTCGAACGCGTCTATGAGTCCGAACGCGCGTCTACGAGAACCCTGGGCAGCAGGACCTTCGCCTGCCCGCGGTAACTGCCGTATGTGGCGGCGGGTGCGCCATATTCGCAGGTGCGACGGAATCGTGTCGGCCGACTCGGGCGGCCACCTAAGGTCAACCGGGTCGAGCGGGAATCGGTCGATGAACCGCCGCGATTCCCGCTCGCAATAGAGGCCGCTCGCCGCGCGTCCGCTCCGGATCCTGGACTTACGCCAAGGCTAGGACGCTCGGGTTACGCCGCGGCCGCAGGCGCTCCTAATGCCCCTGATGCCGCCGGCAGGAGCCCGTGGAGCTGCGCCCAACGGCTAGCCTCGGTCCGGTTCGCCACGTCGAGCTTTCGGTAGATGTTCGACAGGTGGAATTTCACCGTTTGCTCCGTGACCCAGAGCATCTGTGCCAGCTGCGAGTTCGAGTGGCCCTCGGCCACGAGCCGCAGGATCTCCAACTCACGCCGCGTCAGTTCGGAGGAAGCGGGGGACGGCTCCGCCGTTACCTGCCGCCGTAACTCCGTTCTCTCCTGAGCGATGTACACCGACTGCTTGAACGCCTGCCGGATGGCTGAGGCGATGTCCTCTTGTTCTGCCGTCTTCGTGCAGTAGATCGAAGCGCCCGCCTCGAACACCGCGTCAATCGCCGCCGGGCTGTCGCCGTTTGCGACGACAACCGTCCTCAGCTCCGGGTGAATCTCCTGCGCCCGGCGGACGCAGGCGACGTGCTCGGCGTTTGCCGTGTCGATGCCTGCGATCAGGACATCGGGCAGATGCTCTTCCACCAGAGCGACCGCGCCATTGGGGTCGCTCGTCCTTCCCACAACATCAATCCCCGCACGCCGAAGAAGCTGATCCATGGCGTGCAGCCACAGTGGTTGCTCGTCGAGAACGACCGCAGACCGATCCTTCGTTCCCATCACCGAAAGGGCCGCCTTTCGATTAGATTTTCCATGTCCGCTCCGGCGGATCCGCCGCCGACAGAGCCTTCGCCGTCGACACCACATTTGTACAGTTCTGCAGGCGGCGTGTAAACCTCGAGCGCGAGGAGCTATTCTTTTGGGGAGGTTTAAACAGCGAAAGCTTATTTTAACGCCACAATAACGCCACAATCCATATCGGTATCCGATGCGTGCTGAACTCGACTCTCCAGGCAGACCTCGCACTTGCTTGCCTTCGCTGAGGTGAGGTTGAGCGCGCGTGGCATCGCCCCGAGCGTGAACAGCGCGTGCAGGCGGAAGTCCCAGACGTAGCGGCTGTGGGCTTGCGCGGTAGCCGTAGTCGGCGTCGGCGAGCTGGCTGCGCCGCGTAGTCTCGACGCTCCGGGCAGACTCGATCGGCGTCGAGTCGACCAAGAGCAGGTTGGCCTGGGAGCCAGGACTATCGTGGGCGAAGACGCCGCCCAGCGCCTCGATCGCGTCCGAGAGGCGCTCGCCCCGCTCCCGGTGGCCGGGTCGCTTCGGCAAGACGGGAAATAGGTGGCAGGAGCTGCTTCCGCGCCGCGGAGAGGAAACGCTCACTGGATGCCCGTGATCGCCTGCGCGACGCAGAGCGTGACGACCTCCGCGTCGCTTGAGGATCCGCTCGCCGTTGGCAGCTCACGTGGCCGGGACCATGAGTGGCGCAGAAGACCCACTCGGCAGCAGGTCGAGATCGGCGAGCATCGCGGCCCCAGTGGTCGACGCCACGGACACGGCACCGCCGACTTCGACCGGCTGCCGCCGTCCTCTCACGATCGCGACTAACGGCGTGGAAGTATTCATCTAGCACGACTCGCCGCTGATCGGACGCCGAAGGTCGCGCCTGCCGCGCCGAGGTGGGAGGACGATCTATCGGTTGCGGAAGTACTCCCACGTCTCATGCAGATCGTGTTCGAGTGACATCTCCGGCTGCCAACGGAGTCGCCGAGCTGCGCGCGTCACGTCAAGCTCACTGCGCCGCAGGTCGCCGAGTCGCGCCGGGCCGTGCTCGACGGGGAACGCCTGCCCGACCGCGGCGCGCATCGCCGCAACGAGCTCGAGCACCGTGGACCCGCTGCCACTCGCGATGTTGAAGACATCAGGTTCGGCGTTGGCGGCTGCGAGTGTTGCCCGCGCTACGTCGCGAACGCACACGTAATCGCGGACCTGGGATCCATCTCCGAAGATCGTCGGCACCTCACCGCGCGCCACCTTTTTCAGAAAGATCGCGACGACGCCCGCCTCGCCGTGTGGATCCTGGCGTGGCCCGTAGACGTTTCCGTAGCGGATGATGACGTGTTTCGTATGGTGTAGGCGGTTCCACGTCAGCAGGTATTCCTCGCCGGCGAGCTTGGCGGTCCCGTACGGCGAAATCGGCGCGCGGGGGTGATCCTCCGCTGCCGGCCCGGCGACATCTCCGTAAATCGCGCCGCCGGTGGAGCTGAAGACAAGCTTCGCGTTGTACAAACGTGCCGCCTCGAGCACGCGCACCGTCCCGAGCACGTTGATGTCGGCATCATGTATTGGGCGCTGTACCGACACGCTCACCGACGCCTGGGCACCGAGGTGGAAGACGAGCTCGGGCCGTGCGGCGGCGAAAGCGTCCTCAGGATCGCGGATGTCGCCCTCGTGGAAGATGGCCGCAGCGGCCACATTTTCGCGGCGTCCGCTCGAGAGGTTATCGAGCACATGCACTTCCACGCCGCGCGTAAGAAGTGCGTCGACGACGTGCGAACCGACGAAACCCGCTCCGCCTGTAACCAAGGCCCGCATCACATAGGACGCGCGCGCCGACGTGCCCAGAGCCGACGTGGCCGCGTACGCTCGGCCACTACCGGCTTGCCCGCAGTGCACGCCGTTCCGGCTGCGCGCGAGTATATGTGGCGGCGCACCCGCGACCAAGTAGGGGAAGGAGCTGCGGGCGCCGCACCTCCGAACAACAGCGTCTACTCCCCGCTGCTCGAGCCGCCGGAGACGCCCCGGCCACGCCCGACGCTCGGGGTCGTAGGGCGGGCGAGATTGATTTCGCGGGTGCGGCAGCGCGAGCGCGCGAGCCCGAGATTGCTTGGCTGAGCGGCTAATTTGCCGAGCCGGCCGGACCTGGCCGGACCGGGCCTAGCCGATCGACGGGGATGCACATCCTGGTCTTTCTTCTCGCAGCTGGGGACGCGATTGTGCAGCCAGGAGAGCGGGAGGAAATCCGTGGTTAATGCGGCCAGTGCGCTTGTAACGGTTTGGCGACCGTATCGGCGCGCGCAGGTACAACACGGCGGATGGTGCTGGCGTAGCCGGCACCTGCGCGGTGCGTACAGGGTTAGACGATGAGCGAAACGGCGCTTGCTGCCGGCGTACCCACGACGCGGAGGCAGCGGATGCACGCGACGTTCCTCGCGTCAGGCACCGATCGGGCCACCTGGCTTGCTGCAGTGGTCGCTTTTCCAGTTGCCGGGGTAGCCCTCGCATTCGGGCCGAACATCCGCATCCTTCATCAGATACCCGTCGTGGCGGCCGTCTGGTTCGTAGCCCTCTGGAGTAGCTACGGCGAACCGCGCTTAGCCGGCCGAGGGACCACTGTCATCGCAGGTACCGGCACCTTGACCGGTCTTGCGATGCTGTCGCTCCTCCTCTTCTGGCTGCCCAGCTTTCGTCTTAGCACCACCGAGTTGCTACTGATGGCTGGCGGTGTCTTCGCTATGGCATCAATCGTCGGCGCGCGCGCGGATCGGCTGGCGTCGCGGCGGCGGCTACTGCTCGTTGGCGCCGACGAGGGCATCAACGGCTTGCTGCGTGAGCTTTCGCAGCATCCACACCTGCCGTTCGCGGTGGTGGGCGTTGTCGCGGACCAATCGGCAGACACCGTCAGTGGCGTGCGTCGACTTGGGGGGGTTCGCGAATTGCAGGCGGTGCTGAGGGAAGAGCAGCCGGACCTCGTCGTCCTCGGTGGCGAGCCCAGCCGCACCGAGGCGCTGGCGCAGGTTCTTGAGATTGGTGCGTCGCTCGACGTCCGTGTCATGGACGTTCACCATCTGTACGAGCACGCTTTCGGAAAGGTGCCGGTGCAGCATCTGTCGCCGGCCTGGTTCATGAGTGTGCTCCACCTCTACAGAAGCCCGTACTCGCGCGTCGCAAAGCGCACGTTCGATATCGTTGTCGCCGGCATCGCACTTGTCTTTCTGGCTCCGGTCTTGGTAGCAGTGGCTCTGCTCGTCCGTGCGTCAAGTCCTGGTCCAGCGCTGTTCCGCCAGTTGAGACTAGGCGAGGGCGGGAGGACTTTTTCCATCTGCAAGTTCAGAACGATGGTCGTTGGCGCAGAGGCGCAAGGCGGTGCCGTTTGGGCTGCAGTCGACGATGCACGCATAACGGCCGTCGGCGGTGTCTTGCGGCGTATGCGAATCGACGAGCTCCCCCAACTGTGGAACGTGCTCCGGGGAGATATGAGCATCGTCGGGCCGCGGCCCGAGCGGCCCGAATTCCTCGAACTCCTTCGCCAAACAGTCCCGTTCTGGACGCGGCGGAATCTCGTGAAGCCGGGTATTACCGGGTGGGCGCAGGTATGTCATGGCTACACGGCCGATGCGATGGCGACGGCTGACAAGCTTGCATATGACCTGTACTACCTGAAGTACCGCAGTCTGCTATTCGACATCGCGATCGCGGTGCGGACGGTCGGTATCATCGTTACCGGCTTCGGCTCGCGATAGCGGCGTCACGCCCACGGCGGGGCTGATATCGAGTCGGCGATGGGTGATCGGCTGCACGACGCCCACGGGCTCAGCATCCAGGCAGAGATCGCAGCCGATAAGCGCTCGTTGGTCGCGTCCCATGTGCCGGGGGATTTGGGTCGGGCGTAGCCTCCGCGTTGACCTGGCACGTCGACGAGGAGGTACGCCCTGATGGCGAGGATAGCGGCGAGTGAGCGGCTGCGCCGTGAGCTCGACGAGATCGTCGCCGGCGCGGTGAGGAGTTGGACCCGATCGAGGCGATCGGCCGGCTCGGCGCGCGGTTATTCTGCAGCAGGCGCTCGAGGAGGAGCTGACCGACTTCCTCGGCCGGGAGCGCTACGAGCGGCACGGCGAGCCGATTGCGGACCGCAACGGCTACGAGCGGGTGCCGGTGAAGACGACAGCGGGGCCGCTTGAGCTGGAGCGGCCGCGCGTGCGCAATGCCTCGACGCTCGAGTTCGCGAGCGCGATCGTCGGCAAGGGGGTGGCGCGCCACGCATGCGCTCGAGGTGCTGGTGATCTCCTCGTTTCTGCGTGGGTTGTCGGTGCGCGATGTCGAGGCGGCGTTGGAGGAGGCGTTCGAGACGCCGGTCGTGTCGAAGTCGACGGTGAGCCGGATCTGCGCCGACAGGCGCGAGCGCTACCACGTCTGGTGCGACAGGCGTTTGGACGAGCACGACCTCGTCGACCTGTTCCTCGATGCTGTCTATCTGAAATTGCGGCCTGACGACGCGCCGGCCGAGGGCGTGCTGGTCGCCTGGGGCGTGACGCTCGCGGGCGGCAAGGTGCTGCTCGGACTACAGGTCGGCTCGCGGGTGAGCTATGACGACTGGCTCGACTTCGGCCGCGATCTGCTCGCCCGCGGCGCGCGGCCGCCCGCACTTCTGATCGCCGACGGCGCGCCCGGTCTCTGAAAGGCGGCGCGCGAGCTCTGGCCGGCGGCACTCGAGCAGCGCTGCACCGTGCACGCGCTCCGCGCAACGTCACGACGAAGCTGCCCGAGCGGTTGCACCGCGAGCTGAAGGCACGCTACTGGCGGATCCTCGACGATGCGAGCTCGGTCGCAGCCGCACGCGCGGGCCTGCAGGCGCTCGCCGCCGACTACCACGCCGCCTACCCGTCCGCGGCGGCGGTGATCGAGCGCGAGGTCGACGCGCTCGTCTGCCACCTGCGCTTCCCGGCCGCGCACCGCAAACGCATCCGCAGCACCAATCTCCTCGAGCGGACCTTTCGTCGAAGTCAGACGGCGGACGAAGGTGAGCGGCCGCTTACCCGGCGAAACATCGGCGCTCTGCCTGATCTGGGCCGTGCTCGAGCTTTCCTCGTCGAGCTTATTGGGTTTGGACCGCTCCCTCTCCGCGTTGACAGCCTAGGCTGGACCGACTCCGAGATGTGCCGACAGGTGCGGCTGATCTGGTTGCGTTCATCTTGTCGGCACCGTGGAGGGTGTCTGCGGGGATGCGGCCGCGGGTGAGGCGGCCGTTGTGGGTGCGGTCGTGGTTGGAGTAGTGGATGTAGCTGCGTAGCTGGCGGCGAAGGCCCTCGAGGCGGAGGTGGAGGTGGCGGGCGAGTGCGGGTCGCCAGCACTCGTCGAGGATGGTCTTGTGCAGCGCCTCGACGTGGCCGTTGCTTTGTGGGCGGCCGGCTCGGATGCGGCTGATGCGGACGCCGTCGACGGCGATCGCGCGGCGGAAGCGCTCGGCGCGA
>VAWW01000053.1 GCA_005884575.1 Actinomycetota bacterium | reverse complement strand
CGTGATCGTCGGCGCGCCGAACTTCTTGTCGAGCACGACATACCGCCCCTTCGGGCCAAGCGTCACCTTGACCGCATCCGCGAGCGTGTTCACGCCACGCTCGAGAGCGCGCCGCGCATCCTCATTGAACTTCAGCTCCTTGTGAGCCATTGGTTTCTCGTTCCTCCCTCGTTACTTCTTCGAGCCCGCGAGCTCGCGGTCGCCGACCACCTTGGCCAGGACGTCCGACTCGCGCAGGATCAGGACCTCGTCGGTGCCGAGCTTGATCTCGGTGCCGCCGTACTTGGAGAAGATGACCTCGTCACCCTCCTCCACGTCCATCTTGATGTACTCGCCGTCCTCGTCTCGAGGACCCGGGCCGACGGCGAGGACGCGGCCGCGCTGCGGCTTCTCCTTCGCCGTGTCCGGCAGCACGATGCCGCTCACCGTCGTCTCTTCCTCTTCGAGGACCTCGACGATGAGGCGGTCACCAAGCGGCTGGAGATTCATGCACTTCCTCCTTGAAGAACCGACTTTGTGACACTGGTTGGCACTCTCGACCTCAGAGTGCCAGGCCATGCTAACGACTATGGCCGGGCTTCGCAACCACCAGGCGCCGCCCTGTGTTACAAGGGAACCCGTGCGCCGGGAGTTCTCCGCGGGTGGCGTCCTCGTCCGCTCGGTCCGCGGGCGCCCCGTTTTTGCCGCAATCCGGCCGCAGGGGAAGCGCGAGGGCCTCTGGGCCCTCCCGAAGGGCCTGATCGGCCCGGGCGAGTCGGCCGAGGAGACCGCCCTGCGCGAGGTCCTGGAGGAGACCGGGGTCCAGGGCCGGCCCGTCGAGAAGCTCGGCGACGTCCGCTACGTCTACACGTGGGCGGGGGAGCGGGTCTTCAAGGTCGTGAGCTTCTTCCTGCTGCGGGCCGGCCGCGGCCGGATCGGCGAGATCGCCGACGACATGCGGATCGAGGTCGCGGAGGCGCGGTGGCTCCCGCTCGAGGAGGGGCCGAAGCTCCTCGCATACAAGGGGGAGAAGGAGATGGCGCAGAAGGCCTTGGATAGGCTCGCCGCGGAGTGACAGACCCGCTGAGCGTCCACGACTTCGAGCGGCTCGCTGCCGAGCGGGTCGATCCGCAGATCTGGTGCTACTTCGAAGGCGGGGCCGGCGACGAATGGACGCTCCGGGAGAACCGCGCCGCCTACGAGCGATGGCGCTTCCGGCCCCGCGTGCTCGTCGACGTCGGCGAGATCACGACGGCGACGACCGTCCTCGGCACCGAGGTCTCGATGCCGTTCCTCGTCGCGCCGATCGCCTACCAGCGGCTGCTCGATCCCGAGGGCGAGCGGGCGACCGCGCGCGCCGCCGCGGCGGCCGGGACGATCATGTGCGTCTCGACCTTCACGACCTGCACCCACGCCGAGATCGCGGCGGCGGCGCCCGGCCTCGTGCAATGGGCCCAGCTCTACGTGCTCCGCGACGACGGCTTGACGCTCTGGCATCTCGACGAGGCCGTCGCCGCCGGCTGCACCGCGGTGGTCCTGACCGTCGACACGCCGGTGCTCGGCCGGCGGGAGCGCGACCTGCGGATGGAGTTCGAGCTGCCGCAGGAGCTGCCGCTGCCGTACGTCCGCGAGGTGCTCGGGGAGGGCAACGACACTCCAGCGTCCCACACGCCGTTCTTCTCGCCCTCGGTGACCTGGCGCGACGTCGAGCGCTTCGCGACGCACACGAATCTCCCCATGCTCGTCAAGGGAATCGCGACGCGCGAGGACGCGCTGCTCGCCTGCGAGCACGGCGCCGCCGGCGTCGTCGTCTCGAACCACGGCGGCAGGCAGCTCGACGGCGCGCCGGCGACGCTCGACGCGCTCCCGGAGGTCGTCGAGGCGGTCGAAGGACGGGTCCCCGTGCTGCTCGACGGCGGCATCCGGCGCGGCGCCGACGTCCTCAAGGCGCTCGCGCTCGGCGCGACCGCGACGATGGGCGGCCGAGCGCCGACGTTCGGGCTCGCCGTCTCCGGTGAGCAGGGCGTCCGCGACGTGCTCGAGCTGATTCGCCTGGAGATCGAGACGGGGCTCGCGCTGCTCGGCTGTACGCGGCCCGCCGAGGTCGGCCGTAGTCACATTTCTCGTTCAGTGGCCTATGATCCTCGGGCTTGACGCCCCTCTCCGAGCCGATGTACGCCCTCAACTTCTATTCCCCGATCGTCGCCGACCAGCTGCGGAGCCACCGCAAGACCGCGACGATACGGCTTGGAGACAAGTCCTCGAAGTACCGGAAGGGGATGGTCGTCCAGGTGCTCGTCGGGGCCCGCTTCGGCCCGCGCGACAAGGTCTTCGAGGCCGTGATCGACAAGGTCGAGGTGAAGACGCTCGGGGAGCTCTCGCCGCGTGAGATCGAGCACGACAACCCCGAGATCCGCCACGCCGAGGAGATGGCGCACTTCCTCGGAACGCTCTACAACCGCAACGTGACGGAAGAGGACATCGTCACGGTGATCCGCTTCAGCGCGATCAAGCACTAGATTTGCAAGTCCTGGCCCCGGGTTTTTCAGCCGGCAGCTTGGACGTCGATGCCATCGCGGCCCTCTTCGACGGGTTCTAGGTCGTGCTCGTTGATCGCGCGCTCGAAGCGGCGCGTCACGCCAAGTGCGTCCATCAGCTGCGGCGAATCGGGCCGCCGAACAGCTCGGCCTGGCGGAGCGGCTTGCCGCACTCCTCGCAGTCGACGGCGAAGGCGGAGGCGAAGGCGGCGTTGCACGACGGGCAGCGGCGCAGCATCTCGCCGCCGCACTCCGGGCACGTTCCGGGCACCTCCGCCTCGAACTCCTCGAACCAGCGCCGCGCCGCGCCGCAGCGGAGGCAGACGGCCGCCCACTGTCCGAGCACCTTGCGGCGCTCTTCGCGCAGCCAGTCCGCGGCCTTGCCCACGTCCGGAACCTAGCGGTTCTGCAGCGCGTCGAGCCCGATCGCGAGCGCGACGGCGACGCGCCGGTCGAGCTTGCGCCCGGTGTCGCCCGAGAGATCGAGGACGTAGCGGTCGCGGAGCTGGAACTTCCGGTTCATCTCGCCGACCTTCGTCCCGTCGATCAGGAAGTCGAAGTTGTACGGGATCGGGATCAGCCCGCCGTAGTCCGGCACGAAGTCGATCAGGCGCCGCAGGATCGCCATCGCAGAGCTCCGCTCCTGGGAGATTGCGACCTCCTGGCCGTCCGCGTCGAGGACGCGCCACGTCGTCCGGATGAGCGACTTGCGAAAGTCGTGGTGGAGCAGGCCGATCTGCTCGTCTCCCGCGAAGACGTCGTATCTCGAGCCGCCCGTGTCGAGAATCGTCCGCGCCTTGATCCGGAAGAGCTCGTGCGACTCCGATTCGTCGGCGTAGAAGCGGATGTCCTCGCGGATCGCGAGCTTCTTCTGGCGGACGAACGCGATCGGCCCGCCGGCCGGCGTCTCGCCCGCGGCAAGGGGCGTGATCCGGTAGAGGTTCGCGATCGGCCGGATCAGCTGGTCGACGAGGAACCGGTCTGCGTCGAAGTCGCCGGCCATGGAGGCGACTGTACCGCGGAGAGATACGCGAGCACGGCGAGCACGCGCCGGTGGTCGGCGTCGTCCGGCGGCAGCCGCAGCTTCGCGAAGATGCTCGAGATGTGCTTCTCGACCGCGCGCTCCGTGACCACGAGCACGGCCGCGATTCCTGCGTTCGAGCGACCTTCCGCGATCAGGCCGAGCACCTCGCGCTCGCGCGGCGTGAGCGTGTCGAGCGGACCCGCGCGGCTGACGAGCAGCTGCTTGACGACCTCCGGATCCATCGCGGTGCCGCCGGCCGCAACGCGCTTGACGGCCTCGGCGAACTCCGCGACGTCCGCGACGCGGTCCTTCAGCAGGTAGCCGATCCCGCCGCTCCCGTCGGCGAGCAGCTCGGTCGCGTACGCCTGCTCGACGTACTGCGAGAGGATCAGGATCGGGACGCCCGGGACGCGCCGGCGCGCTTCGAGCGCCGCCCGCAGGCCCTCGTCCCGGAAGCTCGGCGGGAGGCGCACGTCGACGACGGCGACGTCGGGCCGCTCGGCCTCGACCGCGGCGACGAGACCGGGGCCGTCCTCGACGGCCGCGACGACCTCGAAGCCCCTGTCCTGGAGCAGGCGGATGATCCCCTCGCGGAGAAGCGCGAGATCCTCGGCGATCACGACGCGCATGGAAGCTCCACGCGCAGCGTCGTCGGGCCGCCGGCCGGGCTCCGGACGTCCAGTGTCCCGTCGAGCGCGCGGACGCGGTGCTCGAGGCCGGCGATCCCCGTACCGCCGTCGACGCTTGCGCCGCCGGCACCGTCGTCCGCGACCTCGACGACGAGCTTTCCGTCGGGCCGCAGGACGCGAACGGTCGAGCGGGCGGCGCCGCTGTGCTTCGCGACGTTCGCGAGGCCCTCGGCGACGACGAAGTAGGCGGCGGCCTCGACCGCAGGCGCGGGACGATCGCCCGGCTCGATCTCGAGCGTCACGGGAACGGGGCTGCGCGCGGCGAGCGCGGCGAGCGCGCGGTCGAGGCCGCGGTCGGCGAGCACCGCGGGATGGACGCCTCGCACGAGCTCGCGCAGCTCCGTCAGCGCCGCCTTCGCGTCCTCCGTCGCGGCGTCCATCAGCGCGCGAGCAGCCTCGGGCTCGCTGTCGAGCTTCTCGCGCGCCATGCCGAGGTCGATCGCCAGCGCGACGAGCCGCGCCTGCGCACCGTCGTGGAGGTCGCGCTCGATCCGCCGCAGCTCCTCGGTCTGCGTGTCCGCGGCCGCGCGCCGCGTCGTCGCGAGCTCGTCGACGCGGGTCTCGAGCTCGGCGCGCTTGCCGGGCGACAGGATCCAGCGCGCGAGCTGCGCCTGGCCGAGCGCGAACCCGCGCACGAACCAGAAGGTGAAGAACGCGACGCCGAGGCCGAGCGCGAAGGAGACGCCCACGCGGCCCCAGGTGTCGACGATCCACGAGTCGGTGATCCGCGGCAGCGCGTCGTGCGGCAGCGCCCACCAGTAGAGCGGCAGGGTGATCAGGTAGCCCGCGGAGATCCACAGCGTGAACATGGCGACGGCGCCGGCGAAGCCGAGCGCGCTGACGAGGACGAGCCACGAGAGGTCGCGCCAGGTCGCGCCGTCGCGGGCCGCCGTCTTGAAGCGGGCCCAGAGGCCGGGTTCGGCGCTGTGGCGGTAGCGCGACTCCACCGGTCCGACGAGCATCGCGGCGCGGCGCCGCTCGACCTCTGCGACGCCCCGCGCCGCGAGGAAGAACGCGAGGATCACCGGCAGTCCGATCAGCGTGATGGCGAGCACGCCGCCGGCCGTCAATCCCGCCACGAGCACCGCGAAGGCCACGACGCTGACCGGGAGCCCGAGCGCCAGATACGCCGATTCGCGCGCGGTTGTCCGAAGCCATTGCATGAGAGTCACGATAGGGCGGGCAAGGGCCGAAGCGCCATGGCGCCTCCACGGGTCTTCTTTCGGGTGGTAACCGAACCTCGAGCGGGCATGATTCGGTGCCATGAGGGCTCTTGCGGCGCTGCTCGCCGGCCTCGCGACGGCCTCGCCGGCACCGGCGAGCGTCGACATCGTCTACGCGCAGCGGCCGTCGGCGACCTCGCAAGGATTCATGTTCGCGTGGACGCGCGAGACGCGGCCGCTCGCGGACGGCTTCCGGGTCTTCCGCGGCCGCAGCCGGCCGAGCGACGTCGTGCCGCGCGCCTCGGGTCTGCGCCTGTTCGGCGGCAGCGGGTCTTTCGGAGTCGATCTGACGCACAGCCGCCTGCTGCTCGCAGTCCATGACGGCGTCCGGATCTACGCGGCTCCGACACGCGATCGACGCGGCGTCTGCTTCGCGGTCGACTTCCGTCCGCGCTGCACGTACACGCTGATGCACGGACTCGACCCGCACGTCGACCTCGCCGGGCGGCAGGCCGCGGGCTCCGTATCGGGGATCGCCGACGACTCGATCGTCCGGCTCGAGGTCGGCTTCGGCTCGCGTCACGTCCGAGCGCGGCTGGGCCGGAACGCCTTCTATCTGCGGCTGCGGCCACGCTCGCCCGGACCCACGCAGCTCGTCGCCTTCGACCGCAGCGGCACGCGCCACGTCTACCTCGTCCGGCCCTGTCCGCCGCCGCCGCAGTCGCTTCCACTCGTTCCCGGGGCCATGCTCGTGCCGCCGGTCCAGTGCGGGTGAGCCAGTCGTTATCGTTCCGCGCGATGGCGATCGCCAGGGAAGCCGAACCCGTCGGCTCGCTCAGCGAGGTGAAGGAGGCGGGACTCGACCGCGAGGACCTCCTCGGCATCTACCGGAACCTCCTGATCACCCGCGGCGTCGAGGAGCGCGGCCACATCCTCTACCGGCAGGGCAAGATCCCCGGCTCGTTCTACACCGGGCGCGGCAACGAGGCCGCAGCGGTCGGCGTCGCAACCGCGATGCGCTCGGACGACGTCGGCACGCCGCTGCACCGCGACATGGGCGTCCACATCGTGCGCGGTGTCGAGCCGTGGCGGATCTTCGCGCAGTACATGGGTCGCGAGGACGGGCCGACGCGCGGCAAGGACGGCAACGTCCACATGGCCGACATGCGTCTCGGTCTGATCGCGATGGTCAGCCACCTGCCCGCGATGCTGCCGGTCGCCGTCGGTGCGGCGCTCGCGTTCCGGATCAGGGAGGAGCGCCGCGTCGCGCTCGGCTGGTTCGGCGAGGGATCGTCCGCGCGCGGCGACGTCCACGAGTCGATGACGTTCGCGGGCACGCGCAAGCTGCCGGTCGTCTTCGTGTGCGACAACAACCAGTGGGCGTACTCCACGCCGACGCATCTCGAGTACGCGACGGAGCACGTCGCCGACCGCGCGCAGTCCTACGGATTCGAAGGCGTCGTCGTCGACGGCACGGACGTCCTCGCCGTCTACCGCGAGGCGAAGCGCGCGATCGAGAAGGCGCGCGAGGGCGGCGGGCCCACGCTCGTCGAATGCCTGACGCTGCGCATGGAGGGACACGCCGTCCACGACGACGCGTTCTACGTCCCCAAGCCGATGTTCGAGGCGTGGGCCGCTAGCGATCCGCTCGAGCGCTTCCGCACCTGGCTGCGCGAGAACGCGTCGATGACCGACGACGAGGAGGACGAGATCGGCGCGGGCGTGAAGAAGCTGCTGAACGACGCCCTGCAGCGTGCGGAGGACTCGCCCATGCCGGACCCGTCCGAGCTGTTGGACGGCGTCTACGCGACGCCCGAGGACCTCGACACGCCACATCACAAGTAATGGCCGAGCTCACCTACCTCCAGGCGATCTCCGACGGGCTGCGCACGGAGATGCGACGCGACAAGCGCGTCTTCGTGATCGGCGAGGACGTGGGCGTCTACGGCGGCGCGTTCAAGGTGACGCTCGGCTTCCAGGAGGAGTTCGGCCCGTGGCGCGTGATCGACGCGCCGCTCGCGGAGACCGCGATCGTCGGCGGCGCCACCGGCGCGGCGATGATGGGCATGCGGCCGGTCGCCGAGATGCAGTTCTCGGACTTCGTCTCGTGCGCCTGGGACCACCTCGTCACGATCGCGGCGAAGCAGCGCTGGCGCGTGGGGACGCCGGTGCCGATCGTCGTACGGCTCCCGTCGGGCGGCGGCTTCTCGGGCGGCCCGTTCCACTCGCAGAATCCGGAGTCGTCGTTCGCGCACATCCCGGGCCTGAAGTGCGTGTGCCCGGCGACGCCCGAGGACGCGAAGGGGCTGCTGATCAGCGCGATCGAAGATCCGAATCCCGTCCTCTACTTCGAGCACAAGCACCTGTACCGTCGGATCAAGGGCGAGGTGCCGGAGGAGCGGTACACCACGCCGATCGGGAAGGCACGCATTCACCAGGAGGGCGACGACGTCAGCGTCGTCACCTGGGGCGCGATGGTCTACACGGCCGAGGAGGCAGCGAAGCAGCTCGACGGCGACGGCGTCTCGGTCGAGATCGTGGACCTGCGCTCGGTCATGCCCTGGGACAAGCCGGCGGTAATCGAGTCGGTGCGCAAGACGTCGAAGGTGCTCGTCCTCCACGAGGACACGCGCACCGGCGGCTTCGGCGCGGAGATCGCTGCGACGATCGCCGAGGAGGCGTTCGAGGATCTCGACGCGCCGGTGAAGCGCATCGCTGCGCCGGACACGCCGGTACCCTTCTCGCCGCCCCTCGAGAAGGCGTTCATCCCGCAGGTCGACGACGTCGTCGCAGGCCTGAGAGAGCTCGCGGAGTACTAGGGGAGTAGCGATGGCAACCGGAACTGCAGTCGACGTCGTCATGCCGCAGATGGGCGTCTCCGTCGCGGAGGGGACGATCACGAAGTGGCTGAAGCAGGAGGGCGAGCAGGTCGAGGCCGACGAGCCCCTGCTCGAGATCTCGACCGACAAGGTCGACACGGAGGTTCCGAGCCCCGGCTCGGGGACGCTGACGCAGATCCTCGTCCAGGAGGGCGAGACCGTCGAGGTCGGGACGAAGCTCGCGACGATCGGCGGCGACGGCGCTAGTGGCTCAGAGCCACAAAGTCCTCCCGAGCCCGCAACGCAGGCGGCTGCGGACGAGGCGATGGCCGCCGCGAGCGAGGGCGTCGGCGACGTCGCGCCGAGCTCGCCGGGGGCCGAGTCGCGGGTGCCCTCGGACGAGAACGGCAAGTCGTTCGTGTCACCCGTCGTCGCGCGCATCGCGTCGGAGCACGGCGTCGACCCGAGCCAGGTCGAGGGCACCGGCCGCGGCGGCCGGGTGACGAAGAAGGACATGCTCGAGTTCATCGAAAGCGGCGCGCAGGCTCCCGCACCCGAGGCGCCGCGTGCTCCGGCGCCGGCAGCGCCGGCCGCTCCGAAGGCGCCGCCCGCCGCGGCTCCGCAGGCGCAGCCGGCCGGCCCGGGCGAGCAGTTCGAGCCCGTCTCCGCGATGCGCCGCGGGATCGCCGACCACATGCGCCGCTCGGTCGACACCGCCGCGCACGTGACGAGCGCGATCGAGGTCGATTTCTCGAAGGTCGTCGCCGCACGCGAGAAGCTGAAGAAGGAGTACCAGTCCGGCTACGGCGTCAACCCGACGTACCTCGCATTCGTCGCGAAGGCGACCGTCGAGACGCTGAAGGACTGGCCGTACATCAACGGCGAGCTCCGAGGCGACCAGATCGTCACGCGGCAGTTCGTCAACCTCGGCATCGCCGTCGCCCTCGACGACGGCAAGGGTCTGATCGTCCCGGTGATCAAGAACGCGCAGGACCTGAACCTGCTCGGAATCGCGCGCGCGATCCAGGATCTCGCCGCCCGCGCCCGAGACAAGAAGTTGATGCCCGACGACGTCCAGGGTGGCACGTTCACGATCACGAATCCCGGCGGCTTCGGCACGTTCCACGGGACGCCGATCATCAGCCAGCCGCAGGCCGCGATCCTCGGCACCTACGCCCTCGTGAAGCGCGCGTGGGTGGTGCAGGACGAGCTCGGCCAGGACGTGATCGCGATCCGCCCGATCATGAACATCACGCTGACGTACGACCATCGCCTCGTCGACGGCGCGTACGCCGGCGGCTTCCTGCGCGACCTCCGCAAGCGTCTCGAAGACTGGTCCGAAACGACCTAGCCCCACGGAGCCCCGCCTGGGGTCAAAGACCTGACCCCGGATAGGTCCGCAGGGGCGGGGTACGCTTGGGGCGTGGCTCGTGGGGCCTATCTCTTCAACCTCGGGCGTGTGCCCTATCGCGAGGCATGGGAGCTCCAGCGCTCGCTCGCCGGTGCGGTCTCGCAGGGGGCGATTCCCGACACCGTCGTCTTCCTCGAGCACCCGCCCGTCGTGACGCTCGGGCGGCGCGCCGACGCGGCGGAGCTGCACCTGCCGGAGGGCGCCGACGTCGACGTCGTCGAGACCGACCGGGGCGGCAAGTCGACCTACCACGGGCCCGGGCAGCTCGTCTGCTACCCGATCCTCGACCTCCATCGACACGGGAAGGACGTCAAGAAGTACGTGCGCGACCTCGAGGAAGCGGTCATCCGCACGCTCGCGCCGCTCGAGATCGACGCCACGCGGATCGACGGCCTGACCGGCGTCTGGCTCGAGCGCCCGCCGCGAAAGATCGCGTCGATCGGCGTCCATGTCTCGCGCTGGGTGACGACGCACGGCTACGCGCTGAACGTCGACCTCGACCCCGTGGTCTTCACCGACTGGATCACGGCATGCGGCCTCGAGGCCGCAATGTTCACGACGATCGCGAAGGAGCTCGGCAGGCCGGTAGCGCTCGACGAGGTCCGGCCGCATGCGGTAGCAGCGATCGCCGACGTCTTCGGCCTCGCGCTCGAGGAACTGCCGTCCGGCGACGCCGGCCTCTGGCCGCAGCCGATCCACGCGGAGCTCGCATCGCAGCGCTGACGATCCGCGAAGGCGGGCCGGACGACCTCCCGGCGATCCTGCGGCTCCTCGACGAGGCGATCGAGTGGATGGTGGCGCGCGGCCAGAGCGGCCAGTGGGGCGACCGGCCGCTCTCGGAGAGGCCGCCGAAGGTCGAACGCGCCGAAGAGTGGTACGAGGAGCAGGGCTTCACGAAGACCGAGACATTCGCCGTCGCCGAGTGGCGGGGCCAGGTCTTCGAGCGCCGGGCCGGCTAGGGCGACGGCAGCCAGCCGTCGCGATACGCCGACGGCTCGGGCCGCGGGAAGGGTGCATACGCCTCCTGCGGCTTCGTCGTCTCCTCGGAGACACCCGCCCCGTGGCGGTGCGCCGCCTCGTCGACGGTGTACGAGCCCCACTCGTCGCCGGTGGAATGCACACGCGCGCCGACGGCGAGGATGACGGCGGCTCGGTCGCCGGCGCCGACGATCACGTGCGCCGTCCGCGGCGGGCAGTGGACGAAATCCCACTGTCGCAGAGGCCGCTCTTCGCCCTCGACGATCAGGAGCGCCTCGCCCGAGAGCACCAGGAAATCCTCCTGGTCGGCCTCCCAGTGGTACATCGACATCGGCTGGCCCGGGCCGAGCACGTTGAGGTTGATCCCCAGCTGCGCGAACCGCGGCTCGTCCTCGAACCCGCAGTACATCCCGAGCCGCTCGCTCTCGAGCCACCGCGCCTCCCGCGCGTTGAGCACAAACCAGCCGTCCCCCTCGGGGACGAGGCCGTGCTCGGTCCGCCGCAGCTCCGCCTCGGGCACGGTCATCCGGCCAGGACTCCCGCGGTCGCGGCCTCGGACTGGATGCGCTCCACGTCGGCGCGGCGCAGCAGCGCCGTCAGCAGGACGAGCGAAGCCGCGACAAGGACGGCCGCTCCGGCGAAGGCCCAGTGAAACCCCTCCACGAGATCGGCCTTGACCTTCTCGTCGACCGTGTGGCCGGCGGCGAGCGTCGACAGGATCGCGAGCCCGAGCGCGCCGCCGACCTGCTGCGACGTGTTGAAGAGACCCGACGCGAGCCCCTGGTCCTCGTTCTCGAGCCCGGTCGTCGCGACGAGCGTCAGCGGCACGAAGACGGCGCCCATCCCGAGCGACGTGAGCAGCATCGGCGGGAGCACGTCCAGTGCGTACGATCCGCCGACCGGCAGCCGCGCGAGCAGGAGCAGCCCGGCGATCGAGACGAGCATCCCGACGAGTGCGATGGGGCGAACGCCGATCTTCGGCGCGTACTTCGACGCAAGGCCGGCGGAGACCATGATCCCGCCCGTGAACGGCAGGAAGGCCAGCCCGGCCTTGAGCGGCCCGTAGCCGAGCACTCGCTGGATGTAGAGCGAGTTGAAGAAGAACATCGCGAAGATGCCCGACGCGACGAGGAACATGACGACGTTCGCGGCGGTCAGCGAGCGCACGCGGAAGATCGACAGCCGTACGAGCGGCTCCTTCGAATGGAGCTCCGTGACGACGAACCCCGCGAGCAGCACGATCGCGACGATGAAGAACGAGATCGTCACGACGGCGGTCCAGCCCGCCTGTTCCGCCTTCACGATCGCGAAGACGAGCGACATCAGTCCGGCCGTGACCGTCACCGCACCCGCGACGTCGAAGCTGCGGTGCGCGAGCTCGTCCTTCGACTCGGGAACGAGGCGAAGCGAGAACAAGAAGACGGCGACGCCGACCGGCAGGTTGATGAAGAAGATCCACGGCCACGACAGGAGCTGCGTGAGCGCGCCGCCGAGGACGAGCCCGACCGCCGAGCCGCCGATCGCGATCGCGGCCCACACCCCCAGCGCCTTCGCGCGCTCCGCGCCTTCCGCGAACGTCGTCGAGATGATCGACAGCGCGGCCGGCGAGATGAACGCCGCGCCGAGACCCTGCAGCGCACGCGCGCCGATGAGCATTCCCGACGAGGTCGCGAGGCCGTCGAGCAGCGAGGCGACGGTGAAGACGACGATCCCGAACAGGAAGAGCCGCTTGCGCCCGAGCAGGTCGCCGGCCCGCCCGCCGAGCAGCAGGAAGCCGCCGAAGACGAGCGTGTAGGCGTTCACGATCCACTGGAGATTGCTCTCGCCGAGGCCGAGATCCTTCTGGATCGACGGCAGCGCGACGTTCACGACGGTCGCGTCGAGCACGACCATGAACTGCGCCATGCAGACGAGAACGAGGACGATCCATGGATTCGTGGCGTCGGTCGTGCGGCTCGGTGAATTCATCGGGCTCCGATCGGGCGCGGACGGGCTGGGTCGCAGTCAACGTAGCCAACGGGGCCTGGACCGCGCCATCTACACTCGCCGGGATGGAGACCTCGCTCCCAGTCGCCGAGCGCCCGCGCCGGCCCGAGTGGATGAAGGTCCGCGCGCCGAGCGCCGACTCGAGGTACTTCGACGTCAAGAAGCTGATCCACGGCGCGAGCCTCCACACGATCTGCGAGGAGGCGCGCTGCCCCAACATCGCCGAGTGCTGGGGACGCGGCACGGCGACGTTCCAGATCCTCGGCGACACGTGCACGCGCGCGTGTCGGTACTGCTACGTCCATTCCGGCCGGCCCGAGGCGCCGCCGGACCCGCTCGAGCCGCTGCGGCTCGCGCAGGTCGCAGCGCAGATGGACCTGAAGCACGTCGTCGTCACCTCGGTCGACCGCGACGATGTCCCCGACCGCGGCGCGTCCCACTACGCTGCGACGATCCGCGCGCTGAAGGCGAAGGTTCCGGCCGCGTCCGTCGAGGTGTTGACGCCCGATTTCCTCGGCGTCGAGGAGGAGGCGCTGCGCACCGTCCTCGCCGCGCGGCCCGAGGTCTTCAACCACAACATCGAGACGGTCCGCCGCCTGCACCGGCAGATGCGCGGGGCGAAGGCGTCGTATGACAAGGCGCTCTGGCTGCTCCGCCGCGCGAAGGAGCTCGCGGACTATCCCGTTCTGACGAAGTCGGGCATCATCGTCGGCCTCGGCGAGACGAACGACGAGGTCGTCGAGACGATGCGGGACCTTCGCGCGCACGGCGTCGACGTGGTCACGATCGGCCAGTACCTCCAGCCGTCACCGAAGCACGCGGCGATCGACCGCTGGGTGCATCCCGACGAGTTTCGCTGGCTGCGCGAGCAGGGCGAGGCGCTCGGCTTCGGCTCGGTCTTCGCCGGCCCGCTCGTGCGCAGCTCGTACAGAGCAGACGAGCAGCGCCACGCCGCTGCGAGGTCGGACGCGCGGATGAACCGAGCGTCCTCCTAACGGGCATCGCAAGCGACGCCCGTGCGGGCGTGGCGCTGTCGCCTGCTAGCGAACTACCGCCCGCTGCCGCCTGACACGCGGCTGAAGTACGCCGGCGTGATGCTGCCGACGCCGGTCACGTCGTCCCAACCCCGCTCCGTCTTCAGCGACGAGTCGTCGTCGAACGTTCGCACGGTGTAGCGATATCCTCCGTCCGCGTTCATCGCATTGACGTAGTCGGCCCGCACGTTCCCCGCGTCGCCCTGCGGCGTCACGTCGAAGAACGGCGAGTTGTTGCGGACAAGCGAGTAGATCAGCGGATTCGCGAACCCGATCCGCCGCGTGCCCTGCGCGACCGCCTGCGCGCCGGCGAGCAGCGGCGACGACAGGCTCGTACCGCCGATGCGGAACTCGCCGTAGTGCACGCCGGCCGGGCCGAAGCGGCTTGCCAGCGGATACGACTGCGTCTCGCCGATCAGCATCCCCGTCGTCGGGTCGCCGTCCATCGCGAGGTCCGGCACGGACCGACCGGTGTTCGAGGGCGCCACGCCCTGCTGGTACCACGGCTGGTCGAAGACCTGGCTGAAGCCCCCGCCGGCGCCGTAGAGGAACGGCACCTGCAGCGTCCATCCCTTCAGATCAGCGGTCAGGCCGTAGCGCTGCGTGCCCCAGCCGGTCTCGAACGTCCGGTTGTTCGACCTGTCGATCGCGAGCGTTGTCCCGCCGACCGACGTCACCCACACGCCGCCGCTCGGCCAGTCGGGATGCTTGTAGCCCCAGGCGTCGAGGTTGTCGCCGCTGTCGCCGGAGGAGAAGTAGAAGCCGATTCCCTGCGCGGCTCCCTGCTTGAACACCGACTCGTACGCGTCGATGAGACCCTGGTCGATCGTCGTGTAGAGCACGCCGTCGATCACGAGGAACGTCGGCTCGCCCCAGGAGTTCGTGACGACCGACGCCTTGTTGTCCTTCACGACCTGCGCGAGCTGAGCGAGCAGGTCGTCGTCGTAGCAGCTCGCGGCCCCGTAGTAGAGGACGGTCGCGTCCGGCGCCATCCCGTGGACGGCTTCGATGTCGAGCGTCTGCTCGCCGTACCACCCGTTGCCGCCGCAGTCGGCCTCCTTCGAGGCGTCCTCCGGCACGCTCCGGTCACGGAACTGGTTGCTCTTGAATGCCTGATCTCCGTGCTTCGTGGCGTACGTGTTCGCGTCGGAGAGGAGCGTCGGCGCGTCGAAGGCGTCGGTGATCGCCACCGTCGCGCCGGAACCCGCGTTGGACCCGCTGACCCCGTAGGCGCCCCGGTACTGCGACGGCGTGTAGCCGCACGGCGCGTACGGGAGCGTGTGGCCCTGGAACTTCGGCTGGTCGTCCGCCATCCGCTGCCCGTAGTAGTTCGAGCACGGCGTGCCGTTCACGAACCCGCCCGGAGGCCCGAAATCGGCCGGCTGGACCTTGTGGCCCAGCGGGCTGAGACCCGTTACCGTGGCGACGCTGTCCGCCACGGACGACGGAACCGAGACCTCCACCGCCGGAGCCTGCGTCAGCTCGCCGTTGACGACGAACTTCGCCAGCTCCGTGCCGAAAGCCGCATTGACCGCCTCGGCGGTTCCCGATACGGCGAGGTAGTGCGCATCCGCGCCGACCGCGTCGACGTGCAGCCCGGCCGAGGTGAGCCATGCGCTCACCTGCGCGACCTGGTCGGCCGTCGGCGCGAACTGCGCCCGGTACGCGTCCTCCGAGATGAACTGCTGGTACTGCGAGCTCGACGGATCGCTGACCGCTCGCGCGAGAGCGTCGAGGCCTGCCGCATTGCGGGGCGCGAGCCAGACCTTGGCCCGGATGCCCTCTCCTGCCGGTACGTCCGCAGTCTTCGCGACCGCGTCCGTCCACGACGGCTTCGCGCCCTTCAGGACATGACGATCCCCGTCGTCCGTCTTGCGCGTCGAGGCCGTTGCGACGGCCGAGATGAGTGCTGCGAAACAGAGACAACCGACCGCGACGCCCGCGGTGCGGCGAAGCAATGACTTCATAATTCCCCTTCTGGAATCCCTCCGGCCGGCGATCCACCGGCCCTGACCGAACTGCATCCTGCACAGGGTCAGTCGGATTTTCAATAGGGAAGACTCGCGGTACGATCCGCCTGTGCGCATCGACACGTTCGCCCTCGTTGCAGGGCTTTTCGCCGAGCTGCGTGCGATGCGCTAGCGGATCCCGGTGTCGATCGAGAAGTCGACGCGGATCGCGTCGCCCGTGGGTACCCGGACGAACGTCGGGGAAAAGCGCAGCATCGGCTTGCCACCCTTGGCGATCCGCACGAGGTAGGCGCCGGGCCGAAGGATGACCCGGTACCCGCCGGCCGGGCCGGTCAGCGTCTTCGCCGCGATGACGCCGTTCCGGGAGAACTGGAGCTCCGCGCCGACGACCGGGGCCGAGCACGGCGTTCCCTGCCTGCAGACCGGCGTGATCGGGCCGCGGCTGACGTGACCGAACAGACCGCTCGTCGCGAGGATCGCGAACAGGATCCTCATGCCGAACAGGGTAGAGCAGGAGGGCCGGCATCGCCACCGGCCCTCCCGAGGCCCGAGCTACGGCGTGACG
>VAWW01000052.1:24550-56128 GCA_005884575.1 Actinomycetota bacterium | reverse complement strand
AGTCCGCGAAGGAGCGATCGTCCATGAACGCGAGCATCCGCTCCTGCGAGTCGGCGATCGCCGCGTAACGGCGGACGGCGTTTCGCAGCTTGAGACCGGCGCGCAGCAGCGCGAGCCGCGAGCCGGGCGACAGCGGCAGCCGCAGCGGGAACGCCTCCACCGGCCCGCTTGCGACGATCTTCCCGTTCAGCTCGGCCGCCGCGAGCCGGCCGGGGACCGGCTTCGCGTCGACACCGAGCTCGTCCAGCAGCCGCCCGGTCGCGGACTCCGGCGAGCCGAACACGTGCGCGCCGAAGTTGAGCCAGTACTCTCCGCGCGGCTCCGAGCGGATCCGTCCGCCGAGCCGGTCCGACGCCTCGAGCACGACGACGTCGCGGTCGCGGAGCCGCCAGGCCGCCGTCAGTCCGGCGATCCCGCCCCCGAGGACGACGATGTCATGTCGCACGCGAGAGCTCGCGCTCGCGCAGCTCGATGCGGCGTATCTTTCCGGTCAGCGTCTTCGGCAGGTCGTCGACGAACTCGATGCGGCGCGGGTAGATCTCGTCGGCGAGCTCGTCCGACGGCTCGTGACCCTCGGCGAGCACGATGAATGCCTTGACGACGTTCCCGCGCAACTCGTCGGGCGACGCGACGACGGCCGCCTCGCGCACCGCTGCGTGCTCGAGGCAGGACGACTCGACCTCGAACGGCCCGATCCGGTAGCCGGCAGAGATGATCACGTCGTCCGCGCGACCGACGTACCAGAAGTACCCGTCCTCGTCCTCGACGGCAGCGTCCTTCGTATGGAACCAGTCGCCGCCGAACGTCTCCCGGCTCGCCTCCTCGTTGCGCCAGTAGCCGAGCGGGTAGTGCGGATTCGAGCGTGCGCGCAGGCAGATCTCGCCGCGGTCGCCCTGCTCGACCGGCCGCTCGTCCTCGTCGAGAATCCGCACGTCCCAGCCGGGCATCGGCCGGCCCATCGAGCCCTCGCGCACCTCCATGAACGGATAGTTCGCGACGAGCGGATACGACTCGGTCAACCCGTAGAAATCGAGCACGGTCACGCCGTACTGCTCGCGGAACCAGCGGATCGCCTCGGGGTTGAGCGGCTCGCCGGCCGAGCAGACGCGGCGGAACCGCTGCGGGTACCTGGAACCGGCGTCCTCGATCGCCATCATCGCGCGCATCGCGGTCGGCGTCGTGAAGACGTTCGTGACGGCGTGGCGGCTGAGGAAGTCGAGCTGCCGGTGCGGGTCGAAGCCGCCCTCGCGCCGGTACACGCACTGCAGCGCGCCGAGCCGCCACGGGCCGAGCAGCGGCGCGATCCCCGCGGCCCACGCCCACTCGCCCATCCCGTGGAAACGCTCGCCGTCCTCGACCTCGTGGCAGTAGACGAACTCCTCGTGCGCGAGGATGTACCTATGCGCGTGGGCGATTCCCTTGGCGAGGCCGGTCGTCCCTGACGTGTAGTAGAGCTGCGCCGGGTCGTCGGCGGCCGTGTCGACGCCGACGAAGTCGGTCGGGGCGCCGGCGAGCGTGTCGCCGTCGAGAAGGAGTACCTGCGGCGCATTCGCGAAGCGCGGCGCGTTGGTCGCGTCCGTGACGACGAGCTTCGCCTCCGCGTCGCCGAGCCGGTGGGCGATCGCGTCGTCGCCGTAGAGGACGGACATCGAGAGCAGGATCGCGCCGAGCTTCCAGACGCCGAAGAAGACCGCAGCCGTCTCGGGCGTCGGCGGCAGCACGACGGCGACGCGGTCGCCCCGCTCGACGCCGCGCGCTGCGAGCGTGTGCGCGGCCTGGTTCGCGAGATCCTGCAGCTCGCCCCAGTCGAGCTCGCGCGTCGCGCCGTCGAAGCTCTCCCAGATCATCGCCGGCTTGTCGCGCGGATGCTTGTCGCAGACGTCCGCGGCGATGTTGTACCGCTCGGGGACGTTCCAGCGGTGGGACGCGCACATCTCCTCGTAGGTCGTCCGGCTCATGGGACCACCTCCGCGGCGATCTTCTCACTCTGCGACAGTGGAGGCGAGATGGCGGAAGGCCAGGGCTCTCGCGGTGCCGACGAGCTGCTCGTCCGGCGATGAGTTTTCGGGTTTTGGCCGGTCTCTAGCTCGGACATGGCGCTGAGGCAGGGAGATCTTCGTCTACTGGAGCGCGAGGTGGCGCGGCGTTTGCTCGCTTCGATGATTCCGGCGCGCTTCGCCTACGTCGCCGGGGACGGGACGCCTCGCGTCGTGGCGACGTGGTTCCACTGGACGGGTGAGGTGGCTAGGATCGACCTTCACCCGACACGGGTGGGCGTGCTCGACTTTCAGACGCGGCTTCCCAGCGCGCTGGGCGGCATCTCGTGAACGAGATCGGACCGCGGACAGCGCGAATCACGGTTCGACCAGCCGTCCCCGCGGACGCTGCGGCTATCGGGGCCGTCTTCGACGCCGCGGTGCGCGCGGGCTGGACCTACCTCGGCGAACGCGTCGCCGAGCCGATGTTCACGCAGCAGGACTGGGATCAGCTCGTTGCCGACCATGTGCCGCCGAACGTGCTTCTGGTCGCGGTCGACGAAACCGAAGGGGTCGTCGGTTACACCGCCGTTCACCCCGCGGAGGGTGAGATGTTCCTTCTCTTCGTGCATCCCGGCCACGCCGGTCGCGGGATCGGCCGCACTCTCCTCGCTGCCGCCCACGAAGCATTGCGCGCGGCCGGTTGCCGGGAGGCGTTCCTCTTTACGCACGAGCAGAACGAGCGGGCACTCACCGTCTATGGGGCAGCGGGATACCGACCGGACGGTTCGATTCGCGTCTCGGATTTCCGCGGAACTCAGTTGCGCGAGCTGCGTCTCGTCAAGCAGCTCTGATGTCAGCGCGGTGATGGTGAACGGATCAGTGTCCGAGCTGAGCTACCGACGTCTCTCGATTCGCGACGCCGATTACCTGGTCGGCACGGCCGGCGCAGGGCCGCCCGTGCTCTTGCTGCACGGATTTCCCCAGACGCACTACTGCTGGCGGGGCGTCGTTCCCGCGCTCGCCGCGCGACACACGGTGATCGCGCCCGATCTGCGCGGCTACGGCGGGACATCGGCTGCTCGAGGCGGCCCCGAAGGCGAGGGCTTCACCAAGCGCGAGATGGCGCGCGATCTCGTCGAGCTGATGATGGCGCTCGGGTTCGAGCGCTTCACGGTCGTCGGCCACGATCGAGGTGCGCGCGTCGCTTACCGCATGGCGCTGGACGCACCCGACCGCGTCGACCGACTCGCCGTCCTCAACGTCATCCCGACGGTCGATCAATTCGAGCGCATGGGCCTTGGGCCATCGCTGGGCTACTGGCCCTGGTTCCTGCTCGCCCAGCCGGAGCCGTTCCCCGAACGGCTGATCGCCTCCGCGCCCGACCACTTCCTCCGCTTCATCTTCGATTCCTGGTCCAGCGAACCGAGCGCGATCGACGAGGATGCGTTCGCCCACTACTTGGCCGCGCTCGACGAGACGACGATCGCGTCGATCTGCGCCGACTACCGCGCCAGTTTCTGGCGTGACCAGCACGACGACCGCGCCGACCGGGCCGCCGGCCGACGTATCACGTGCCCCCTGCTGGTGATCACCGGTGCGGACGAGGCTCAGCTCGCCGACGCACCAGCCGTCTGGAAGAACTGGGCCGACGACGTCCGCGCGACGACGCTGCCCGGCGGCCACTTCATCCCTGAGGAGGCGACGGAGCCGTTGGCGAACGCCCTCGGCGAGTTCTTGGCCGGCCGGTCCTGAGGGCGTTGTCCACCCGTACCGGTTCCGACCCGGCCCCATGCGTTCACCGTACGATTCGGGGCGTGTCGGTTCTCCCGGACGTCGCGCTCGAGCGTCTCGACGGGCCGCCGGTCTCGATCGCCGACCTGTTCGCAGGCGAACGCGTCGTGCTCGTCTTCGTTCACGGCGACTGTCCCACCTCGCTTCTCGCACTCCGGCGGCTCGCGGCGGCCGGAGACTCGGCGGCCCGCCTCGTCTGCGTCGCCGAGGAGGACGTCGTCGGGGCGGCGCGACTCGCCCGGCGGGCAGGGGTCGACTTCACGACGCTCGCCGCTCCCGCGCCGTACGAGCTCTCGCGCACGCTCGGGATCGAGACGGTGCCGACGGCGGTCCTGCTCGGCGCAGACGAGCGCATCGTCGGCTGGGACGCGGACGCCTACGAGCGCCTGCTCGGCGTCGAGCTCCCCGGCGAGCCGCGGCTGAAGCCGGGATGCGGCGCGCGGAGCATCGAGGGTGAGCCGGCCGGCGGCCTCGACGAGCTCGAGGACATGTTCGAGCGCGGCTGGACGGACGGGCTCCCGGTCGTGCCGCCGACGCCCGAGCGGGTCGCGGCGATGCTCGGCGGGCGCGACCCGGACCGCTCGCTCGGCCGCGTACCGCCGGCTCATGGGGAGGCGACGCTCGAGCGTGTCGCCTCGTGCGCCGTTCTCGCCGGCTGCCGCCCGGCGTACTTCCCCGTCGTCGTCGCCGCCGTCGAGGCGGCGCTCGAGCCGGCGTTCAACCCGCACGGGCTCGCCGTCACGACGCAGCCCGCCGGCGTTGTCGCCGTCGTCAATGGGCCCGCCCGCGAGCGGCTCGGTCTGAACGGCGGTATCGGCGCGCTCGGCCCCGGCAACCGCGCGAACGCGACGATCGGCCGCGCGCTGCGGCTCGTCCTCACCCTGACCGGCGGCGCGGCGCCGGGAGCGCTCGACCGCTCGACGCTCGGCAGCCCGCTGAAGGTCGGCGTCTGCTTCGCGGAGAACGAGGAGGCGAGCCCGTGGCAGCCGCTGCACGTGGAGCACGGCTTCGACGCCGACGCGTCGACCGTGACCCTCGTCGCCGCCGACGCGCCGCTCTCGATCTCCGAGCACCGCAGCCGGACGCCGGAAGAGCTCGCAGCCACGTTGGGCTGGGCCGCGGCCGCGACGTGGAGCCCGTTCTGGTGGCCGATGGACGACACGTCGCTCTACGTCGTCTGCCCCGAACACTCGGCGCTGTTCGCGGCCGCCGGCTGGAGCAAGGAACGGCTGCGCGAGGCGATCTACGAGGCGGTCGTGCGGCCGGCCCGCGAGCTGCAGCGCGGCGAGACGACCCCGACGGTCTGGGCGAGTGGGCCGGACGAGTTGATACACAAGTGGACCGACCCGGAGAAGATTCAGTTCGTCGTCGCGGGCGGCGAAGCCGGACGCTTCTCCGCGGTCTTCGGCCCGTGCGACGGCATGGGCACCCGACCGATCACGAAGGAGATCTCATGGAGTACGTGACCCCGTTCGACGAGCGTGTACGCGAGCCGGTCGCGCATGCTCCGCGTCCCGAGGATCTGTGCGGGAGGACGGTTGCGCTCCTCGACATCAACAAGGCGCGCGGCGCCGAGTTCCTCGACCGAGTCGAGGAGCTGCTGCGGGAGCACGGCGCCGACACCGTCCGAGCCGCGAAGCCCTCGTTCTCGCGACCGGCGACGGGCGAGCAGATCGCGGAGATCGCGCGGGGCGTCGGGCTCGTCGTCGAGGCGCTCGCCGATTGAGGGTCCTGCGTGTCGTGCAGTGTGCACGACGTGATCAGGCTCGAGGCGCTGGGAGTGGCGACCGCCGCGGTCGGAACAAAGCCGTTCGTCGACGAGGCTCTCGAGCAGGCCGCGCTGCTCGGTATGCCCGGCTACCGGGCGGTGCTGATTCCGCATCCGGTCCAGCTGCTGACGACCGAGGAGCTGCATGCGCGGGCAGACGCGGCGTTTCCGCAGATCGTCACGAGGCTCACCGCGTGAGCGGGCCGCCGCGCCGGTTCTACCTCGTCGCCGTCGGCGCGGGGTTTGCGTTCGCGAGCATGGCGATCGCGGTGCCGCTGCACGTCGTCGCCGCGCACGCACAAGCGTCCGTCGCGGGTGACGTTCTCGCGCTCGGCACGATCGCGGTGGCGGTCGGAGCGCTCGCGGCCGGCCGACTCGGCTCGGGAGCTCTCGGCGTCGCGCTCGCGGTGGCCGCCGGCGGCTCGGCGACGCTGGTCGCGGCGACGAGCGTCGTGCCGCTCGCCGTCGGAGCGGTCGTCGTCGGCGCGGGCATCGGGATGTTCTGGGTCGCGAGCCAGTTGATCCTCGCGCGGCGCGCCGGCGAGCCCGACGGAGCGAAGGCGTACCTCTTGCACTATGCCGCGTATACGTTCGGCGCCGTCGCCGGGTCGACCGTGACGAGCGCGCTCGCTCTCGCGGGCGCCGTGTTCGCGGCTGTCGTCTGGCGCGGCTGCGCGCGCTACGTCGTCTCGACGCTCCCGCAGCCCGCCGGCGAGACGCGGTCGCGGCAGCTCGCCGTCCAGGTGCCGGATCTCCTCCTCGTCTCAGCGCTCGCCCTGCTGCTGCCGCTCGTGCTCGCGTGCGAGTTCGGGCTGGCGCCGTTCTCGATCGGAATCGTGATGGGATCGGTGGCGCTCGCGAAGATCGTTGGCCCGTTTGTCGCACGCGCGATCACGCGCACGCGGGCCGGGGCGCACGATCCTGATCCTCCTCGCCGGGAGCGCGGCGTTCTCCGCGCTGCTCTGCTCCGCGCCTACGCTGTCGCTCTTCGTGACGGCGCTGCTCGCAACCGCGCTCGCGGGACAGGCGCGTGGCCGCTCGTCGTCGACGCGGCGCAGGCGCGCGTGGAGCCCGCCGAGCGCCGAACGCTCACCGTCCGCTGGAATGCGCGCGAGTACGTCCTGATGCCGCAATGACCGCGGCGGCGGGCTGGGTGCTGACCGCGCTCGGGAGCGCGATCCCGGTGTTCGCGATCGCCGCGCTGCTCTTCGTCGGCGCCGCGGCGAGCGCATCGCTCCAGCTACGTCGTCCCGTCTGGCGCGCGGCCGACTAGCGCCGCGCGACGAGCGTCGGCGCCGCGGCCACGAGGCGCCGCGTGTACTCGTGCTCCGGATGCGAGAGCAGCGGGACGACGAGCCCGTGCTCGCAGACGACGCCGCGCTCGAGCACGAGGACGCGGTCGGCGACGCTCGCGACGACGCCCAGGTCGTGCGTGATCAGCAGGAGCGCGAGGCCGAGCTCGATCTGCAGCTCCGCGAGCAGCTCCAAGACGGCAGCCTGCACGGAGACGTCGAGCGCCGACGTGATCTCGTCGCAGACGAGCAGGTCGGGCTTCGTCGCGAGCGCGCGGGCGATCGCGACGCGCTGACGCTCACCGCCCGAGAGCTCGCTGGGGAAGCGCTGCGCGAGCTTCGCCGGCAGCCGAACGCGCTCGAGCAAGGCTGCGACCTCGGCTGCCGCCTCCCGGCGAGACAGGCCGCGCAGCACGCGCATCGGGCGGGCAATCGAGTCGACGACGCGGTGGCGCGGATTGAGGGAGTCGTACGGGTTCTGGAAGACGATCTGGATCCGCTGTCGCGCGTCGCGCGACCGGGACGCGGCACGAGACGCGAGCGGCGTGCCGTCGAGCAGCACGCGGCCGGCGGCGGGCTCGTGTAGCCCCGCGATGCATCGTGCGATCGTCGTCTTGCCGCTTCCCGACTCGCCGACGAGCGCGACGCACTCCCCGGGGGCGACCTCGAAGGAGACGCTCGAGGCGGCGACGAGCCGGCGGCCGCGCTCGGCGTGCTCCGCGCGCAGGCCGTCCACCGCGAGCAGCGGCGCCGCGCGCTCGCGCGCGGCGACCTGCCGCAGCTCGGCGACGAGCGCTGGCGTACGCCGCCACTCGATGCAGCGCACACGGCGCCCGTCGTCGACGGAGAGCAGCGGCGGCACCGCCTCGGTGCACGCGGAGATGCGCTGCGGGCAGCGCGGCGCGAAGCAGCAGCCCGACGGCCGCTCGTCGACGCCGAGCGCGACGCCCGGGATCGAGCGCAACGTGCGCGGCTCGGCCGGATCCGGCACCGCCGCGAGCAGCCCGAACGTGTACGGGTGCGTCGGCCGCGCGAGCAGCGGCGCGGCCGGCCCGTCCTCGACGACGCTGCCTGCGTACATCACCATGATCCGGTCGGCGAGCGACGCGACGACGGCGAGATCGTGGGACACGTAGACGATCGCGAGCTGCAGCTCTTCGCGCAGCACTGCGATCTGCTCGAGCAGGTTCGCCTGCGTGACGACGTCGAGGCCGGTCGTCGGCTCGTCCATCACGACGACCTTCGGCCGGCAGACGAGCGCGGCGGCGATCGCGACGCGCTGCTGCTGCCCGCCCGAGAGCTGGTGCGGGAAGCGGCGCCGGAACTCGGACGACGACGGCAGCTGCACGAGCGCGAACGTCTCGGCGACGACGCGGTCCACGTCGCTCGACGGGATGTGCCGTTCGAGCACGCCCGCGACCTGCTCGCCGACGCGCACCGACGGATTGAGCGCTGACGCGGGATCCTGCGGCACGTACGAGATCACGCGGCCGCGCAGGCGCCGCAGGTCGGTCTCCGAGCGACCGGTCACGCGCTCGCCGGCGACCTCGATCGTCCCTGCGGCGACGCGGACGCCCGGCCGGCAGTAGCCGAGCAGCGCGAGCGCCGTCGTCGTCTTGCCGCTGCCCGACTCCCCGACGAGCCCGAGCGCCTCGCCCGCGGCCAGCTCGAACGAGACGTCGTCGACGACGGTCTCGCCGGACACCAGCTCGAGCCGCAGCCGGTCGACCGAGAGCACGTTCATCGCGCGATCCGCCTCCGGTCGAGCGAGGTGCCGAGGCTCCTGGCGATCGCGTCGGCGACGAGATTCACGGCGACCGTGAGGAACGCAATGAGCAGCGCCGGCGCCGCGACCGCCCACGGCTGCAGCGTGATCCCGCCGCGGTTCTCCGAGATCATCAGCGCCCAGTCGGCGCGCGGCGGCTGCAGGCCGAGCCCCAGGAAGTTGACCGAGGCGAGGATGAGGATCGAGCCGGTCAGGCGGATTCCCGCGTCCGCGAGCACGGTGCCGAGCACGTTCGGGAGGATCTCGCGCGCGAGGATCGAGTGCGTCCGCTCGCCGCGCGCGACCGCCGCCTCGACGTAGCCGCGCACAACGACCGACTGCGTCGCCGCGCGCACGATCCGCGCGATCGACGGCACGTGCACCGTCGCGACGCCGAGCACGAGCACGACGACGCTGTGGCCCGCGCCCGTCGCGAGCACGAGCAGGAAGAGCAGCGGCGGCACCGCGAGCAGGACGTCCATCGCGCGCATCAGCACCGGGTCGAGCAGCGAGCGCGTGTAGCCGGCGACGAGCCCGATCGCGAGGCCGACGAGGTACGCGAGCCCCGTTGCGACCACCGAGAGCGCGATGATGCTGCGGCCGCCCCAGAGGACGCGCGAGAGCACGTCACGGCCCAGCCCGTCGGTGCCGAGCAGGAAGCCGGAGCCGGGGCGCTGCAGCGGGATCCCGACGATCGCCGCAGGATCGTGCGGCGCTACGAGGGGCCCGATGAGGATCAGCGCGAGCAGCAGCAGCGTCGCCGTCACGCCGACGCGGCCGGAGCCGGTGCGCGCGAAGCGCATCCGTGCCGCGATCGCCGTCACTGCGCCGTCCTCAGCTTCGGCACGAGCAGCACGACGAGCAGGTCGGCGAGCACGTTCAGCGAGATGTAGACGATCGCGATCAGCATCCCGACGCTGAGCACGTACGGCACGTCGCGTGCGCTCACCGCCTGCACGAGCGCCTGGCCGAGACCCGGGTAGCCGAAGACGTACTCGGTGACGACGATCCCGCCGACGAGCCACTGCACGTTCAGCGCGATCACCTGCACCGTCGGCCCGAGCGCGTTCCGCAGCGCGTAGCGGAGGACGACGTCGCGCTCGCGGTGGCCGCTCAGCCGCGCCCACTCGATGTACTCGGAACGCAGCACCTCGAGCATCCCTGCGCGAACCATGCGGATCGTCTGCGCGAGCGACGCGGCGAGCAGCGTCAGCACGGGCAGGACGAGGATCGACGGATGCGTGAAGACGGTGTCGCCGATCGAGATCAGCGAGACTCCGGGCAGCCAGCCGAGCCACTGCGCGACGAGCAGGATCAGCAGCGTCCCCGTCACGAACTCCGGCAGCGAGATCGCTCCGAGCGAGAACGTCGTGATCGCGTGGTCGACGGGACGGCCGGCACGCGTCGCCGAATAGACGCCGAACGCGATCGACAGGGGCACGAGCAGCAGCACGGTGCAGAGCGCGAGCACGGCGGTGTTCTTCGCACGCTCGCCGATCAGCCCGGAGATCGGCGTCGGCTCGCCGCTCACCGCCTGGCCCGCGACGGAACTGCCGAGGTCGCCGCGCACGAAGCCCGAGAGCCAGTCCCAGTACCGCTCCGCCGTGGGCCGGTTCAGGTGCAGCTCCTTGCGGATCTCGGCGAGCCCGGCCGGCGTCGAGTCGCGGCCGAGCACCGCGCTCGCGACGTCGCCGGGGAGGACGTTCGTGCCGGCGAAGAGCAGGATCGAGACGACGAAGAGGGTTGCGACCGCGGCCGCCGCGCGCCGGACGAGGAACCCCGCGAGCGGGTGCCGGCGCCGCCGCGGCGCGTCGACGACGGCCAGGTCCGGTGCCGCGACCTCGGTCACGGCACCCTCAGGACAGCCAGAAGTGCTGGAAGTCGAAGTTGCCGAGCGCGAAGAACCCGCTCGGCTGGACGCCGTTCAGCTTCTTCGAGACGCCGTCGAGGAAGGGCGTGAAGCCCCAGATCAGGTAGCCGCCCTTGTCCCACAGGGTCTTCTGCACCTCGTGCCACAGCTCCTTCGCCTTCGCCTCGCCCTGCTCGCCCTGCGCCTTCAGCACGAGCTTGTCGAAGCTCGGCTCGTGCCAGTGCGTCTCGTTGTAGAACGCCTTCTGCGTCAGCGACTCGTTGATCCAGTTCGGGATCGGGATCGCCGGCCAGTTCGTCTGGCCGAACGCCCACTTCAGGTACTTGCTCGCGAAGTACGTGTCGGGCGGCCCGTTGTTGACCTGGACGTTGACCCCGGCCTTCTTCGCCTGCTGCGCGAAGATCGTCGCCGACTCGAGCATCCCCGCGATCGCGGTGCTCGAGTAGAGCGTGACGTTCAGCTTCTCGTGGCCCGCCTGCTTCAGCAGGAACTTCGCCTTGTCGATGTCCTGGTGGCGCTGCGGGATGTCGCTCGCATACCACTTCAGCCCCTTGCCCGCGAGGTCGTTGCCGATCTGGCCGAAGCCGAACTGCGCGCCCTTGATCAGGGCCGGCCGGTCCGCGATCAGCCGGAACGCCTGGCGGACGCGCACGTCGTCGAACGGCTTCAGGTCGGCCGACATCGTGATGGGGACGATCTGCGGCCCGTTGCCGACGAGGACCCGGATGTCCTTCTGCGCGAGGTGCTGCTTCGCCTGCGCATACGACAGCTGCTCGACCGCGTCGACCTGGCCGGAGACGAGCGCGTCGAGGCGGGCCTGTGGGTCCGGGATCGACTGGATCTCGACCTCGTCGACGTACGGCAGGCCGTGCATCCAGTAGTGCGGGTTGCGCTTGAAGAGGCTGCCCTGGCCGGGCTTGAACTTGTCCGCCATGAACGCGCCCGTGCCGACGGGCTGCTTGAAGTTCTTCGCGCCGTCCTGGACGATCACGAGCGGATAGAAGACGAAGCTCGGGGCGAGATCCGCGATCGGATAGTGCAGCGGCAGCTCGAGCTCGTGCGGGTTCACCTTCCGCATCGCCTTCAGGTCGAACGGCTGCACCGCCGGCAGCGCGCCGTTCGTCTTCGAGGCCGCGATGCGGCGGAGCGTGTACATCACGTCGTCCGCGCCGAACGGCTTGCCGTCTTGCGCTCTTGTTCGGCTCGAACGCCGTGGCGAGGCGCATTTCGAGCCTCAGGTCAGGTTTCGAGTGGACGAGCAGGTCGTAAAGCGTCAGCACCCGGCACGTGTCGATCGTCGAGACGGCGAGGTTCGGGTCGAGGGTCTCGGACTGGCCACCGCCGACCATGCCGACGCGCAGCCGGCCGCCGCGCTTCGGCGTCGCGAGCGACGCCGCGAACGCGCGCTCGCCGGCGCCGAGCAGGCCGGACGAGCCGACGACGATGCCCGCCGCGGCTGCACGCTCGAGCAGGTGCCGGCGTGTCAGCCCTTCGGATCCGCGTGCCATGACGCTCCTTCCGGTCGAGCGGGGCCCCGATCGTAGGCCCGCCGGAAAGCTCAGTTCAAGGCGGGCAGTTGTCGAGCCACCAGCGCGCGAGGTCGACGCGCCGCATGAACCGGACTCCGGGCCGCGCGAGTGCGTGCTCGAGGAAGGCGCGGATCGCGGCGGCGCGCGCCGCCTGGCCGCTCCAGCGCGCGTGCACCGCGACAGTCATGAACGACGAGCCGGGCCCGCGCGCGAGCTCGTCGAGGCCCCACGTCAGCGTGTCGAGGAAGTCGCGCGGGCTTCCGAAGCCGGGGTTCATCAGGTAGCGGCTGTCGTTGTACGTCTTCGAGTAGGGCACGACGAGGAAGGGACGACCGAGGCACTGCGCGTAGTACGGGACGTCGTCCGCGGAGCCGTCGGAGTCGTAGACGAACCCGCCCTCCTCGACGAGCAGCTCGCGCGTGTTCTCGCTCGGCCACGAGCGGCAGTTCCAGCCGACGGGCCGCGAGCCGAGCACGCGCTCGAACGTCTCGATCGCGCGGAGGAGCTGTTCGCGCTCTTCGTCGCGGGTTAGGCGCCACGTCTCGGTCCAGCGCCAGCCGTGGCCCATCAGGTCGTGCTCGTGCTCTCGCATCCACTCGGCGACCGCCGGATTGAGCTCGAGGGCGACCGCTGCGCCGGAGACACTCGTAGTGCGACTCCGTGCCGGGGTCGCGCTGCGGCGGCTGCACGCCCGGGTCGGCGTACTCGCCCCAGCCGTCGTTCCGGTCGTCGCCCCAGAGGACGGAGTACTCGGAGCCCTCCTCGTACACGAGCACGACGTTGACGACGACGCGTGCATCGTCGGGCCACGAGAACCTCTTTCCGGCGCGGCCGTAGCCGACGAGATCCCGCGCCCTGACCCGGTCCGGAATCACAGGGGCGCAACTATAGGATCATCCGGTCGATGAACGTGCGGCTGCTCGCGTCGGAGCTCGGCTTCCCGGAGGGGCCGGTCGTCATGCCCGACGGCCGTCTCGTCTTCTGCGACGGCAACACGGGCGAGCTGCTCTCGTGGAACGGCGAGCGCGTCGAGCCTTTTGCCCGGACGGGCGGGTCGCCGTGGGGCGCCGTGCTCGGGTCGGACGGCGCGATCTACGTGACGCAGGGCGGCAACGTGCCCGGGAGCGGCGATACGAGCACGGTCTCGGGGATCCAGCGCGTGCGCGCCGAGGGGGACGTCGAGCTCCTGCGGTCTGAAGTCGACGGGCGCACGCTCTTCGGGCCCAATGATCTCGCCTTCGGGCCGGACGGCCGCCTCTGGTTCACGGACTCCGGCTCGGAGGAGGACTACCGGTTCGACGAGCGCGCGCCGGGACGGCTGTTCGTCGTGGACGGCGACGGCGGCGGCGAGATGGTGCTCGAGCTCCCCGAGGTCTACCCGAACGGGATCGCGTTCGACGCGCAGGGGCGGCTCTACTGGACCGAGTCGATGGCGCACCGGATCCGGCGGCTCGAGGACGGAAAGCCGGTGACGTTCTGCCAGCTCGCAGACGACTATGTCCCGGACGGGATGGCGTTCGCTCGCGACGGACGCGCATTCGTCGCGACGACGATCTCGGAGGGCGTCAGCATCGTCTCGGCCGACGGCGAGCTCCTCGACCACATCGAGCTCGGCGAGCACGCGACGAACTGCGCGTTCGACGGCGGCACGCTCTACGTCGCGGCGACGAAGGTCGCGGAGATCGAGGCGTCGCAGCGGACCGGGACGCTCTGGGCCGTCGAAACCGACGCCGAGGGACCGCTGCGGCTCCTGCCCGGCCGGCTGTAGTGCCGCCGCGCGTCGACGCCGAGCGGCTCCGCGCCGACTTCGAGGCCCTGAGTGCGATCGGCGCGACCGCAGACGGCGGCGTCGAGCGGCCCACCTTCAGCGACGCGCACCTCGAGGCCCGGGCGTGGTTCCTCGAGCGGGCGCGGGCCGCAGGCCTGGAGACACGCGTCGACGCCGCCGGGAACCACTCGGCCGTGCTGCCGGCCGGCGCGCGGACGCTGCTGCTCGGCTCGCACCTCGACTCCGTTCCCGACGGCGGCCGCTACGACGGCGCCCTCGGCGTCGTCGCGGCGCTCGAAGTGCTGCGGAGCGTTCACGACGCGGGCCTCGCGCTGCCGGTCACGCTCGAGGCGATCGACTTCACGGACGAGGAGGGGACGCTCGTCGGCCTGCTCGGCAGCTGGGCGGTCGCCGGCTCGCTGCCGCCCGAGACGCTCGCGGCGCCGCGCGGCGGCCGCGACGCGCTCGTCGCCGGCCTCGCGCGCGTCGGGCTGGAGGAGTCGCACCTCGCGGACGCGCGCCGCGATCCTGCGTCGCTCGCGGGATACCTCGAGCTGCACATCGAGCAGGGCCCGGTTCTGGAGCGCGAGGGCGTGGACATCGGCATCGTCACCGGGATCGTCGGCTCACGCTCGTTCCGTCTGATGTTCACGGGCGCATCAGGGCATGCCGGGACGACGCCGATGGAGGCGCGCCGGGACGCCGGTGTCGCCGCCGCAGCGTTCGTCGTGGCCGCGCGCGATCTCGTCGTCCGCGGCTATCCCGGTTGCGTCGTGACGGTCGGCAGCATCGCGTTCGAGCCGGGCGCGTTCAACGTCATCCCCGGCCGCGCGCGGCTTGCGCTCGAGTTCCGCTCGCTCGACTCCGACGAGCTCGACGCCATGGAGGCGGAGCTGCTCGACCTGGCGGGGGCGCAGGGCGTGGAGGTCGAGGTCGAGCCGGTCGGGCACTGGGAGGCGACGCCGCTCGACGCGGAGGTTCAGGCGGCGATCCGCGGCGCCGCCGCGGCCCTCGGCCTCTCGACTCGCGACCTCCCCTCCGGCGCCGGCCACGACGCGCAGGCGCTCGCTGCAGTGGCGCGGAGCGGGATGCTCTTCGTCCCTTCGCAGGGCGGCGTCAGCCATTCGCCGCGCGAGCACACCGCGTGGGAGGACTGCGTCAACGGGGCGAACGTGCTGCTGGGCGCGGCGCTCGCGCTCGCCTGATCGCGGCCAGTACCCCGTCGTTTTCCTCGCGCCGCCCGACCGTGATCCGCACGAGCCGCTCGCCCATGACGCGCACGACGACGCCGTGCTCGAGGATCGCGTCGGCGAGCGTGCGTGCTCCTTCCGGCGCTTCGATGGCGACGAAGTTCCCGCGCGAGTCGAAGGCGCGGACGCCGAGCGCGCGCAGCTCCGCTGTCAGACGCTCTCGCTCGGCGCGGATTCGCTCGACCTGACGGCGGTGATACTCCTCGTCCTCGAACGCCGCGAGTCCGGCGTGCAGGGCGGCAGAGCTGATCGAGCTGCCGGGGACGAGGAAGCGGTCGACGTGGTCGAGCAGGTCTCCGTTGCCCATGACGTAGCCGACGCGCAGGCCGGCGAGGCAATACGCCTTCGAGAAGGTGCGCGTGACGACGACGCGCTCGCTCTCGTCGACGAGGCGCATCACGTCGTCGCCCGTGTCGAAGTCCGCGTACGCGGCGTCGAGCAGCAGCAGTGGGCCTGCGGCGGCGCAGCGGCGCAGCTCGTTGGTCGGCATGGCGTTTCCGGTCGGGTTGTTCGGCGAGCAGACGATCAGAATCTTCGTCTCGTCCGTGACCGCGTCGAGCATCGCGTCCACGTCGTAGGCGTAGGCCTCCTCGCCCGCGTCGAGCGGGACGTCGACGATCCGCGCCTCGAGCGCCTCGAGCCGGCGGCGGAACACCGGCCACGACGGCGTCGGCAGCACGACCTCGTCGCCGGCGCGCACGAACGCGCGCAGGATCGCGTCGATCAGCTCTGTCGACCCGGCACCGAGGAGCACCTGCTCGACACCGACGCCGTGGCGCGCGGCGAGCGCATGCCGGAGCGGCGGCACCGGCGGCGGCGAGAGGTTCGCGTCGAGGTACGCGCGCTCGAGCGCCTCGCGCACGCGCGGCGACGGCGGCTCGGTGTTCTCGTTCGACGCCAGCCGGATCAACGTCTCGTCCGCGGCCGCGACGCCGAGGTGCGCGAGGTATTCCGCGTTCGACGGGAGACGGTGCGCGGCGGGGACGAGCAGCCTGTCGAGCCACCCGTCCGCCGTCACAGGCGCTCCGCGTAGCCCTGGTACTCGGGGTTGAGGCTCGCATTGGTGCCGAGGAACGCGTGCTTCGACATGTCCGGCGAGTACCGGCTCGCCGGCGGCTCGCGCCCGGCCGCCTCGGCCACCGCGCGGATGTGGTGCGGCCCCGCGCCGCAGCAGACGCCGAGGTAGGTGACGCCGAGATCGAGCGCTTCCCGGGCGAAGTCGCCGAGCTCGTAGCGGGTGCAGACGAACGGGTCGAGCGCCGTCGGGAACGGCCGGCCGCCGGGCGCGTCGTAGTCGGTGTCGCGTAGCGACTGGAACGTCGGCTGCTCCTCCGTCGTGCGATAGGGCACCGGCAGCGCGGCGACGTGGCCACCGCACGCCGCACGGACGGCGCGCAGCATCGGCATCAGCGTCCGCGGGCCGCGGATGCAGTTCAGTCCGACGACTGTCGCGCCCGCTTCCTCGAGCCGGCGACACGCTTCCTCGGGCGTCAGTCCGTCGCGCGTCACCGGCTCCTGGTGCATCGCGATCGTCACGACGGCCGGCAGCCCCGACGCGAGGATCGCGTCGAGCGCGATCGCCGCCTCCTCCCACCACGAGAACGTCTCGCCGATGACCAAGTCGACGCCCGTGTCGACGGCCCACGCGATCTGCTCGTCGAACATCCGCCGGACGTCCCGCCGCGCGCTCTCCTCCGGCAGGAAGACGTTCGTATTGCTGACGTTGCCCGCGAGCAGCGCACCGGTCTCACGCGCAACCTCGCCGGCGATCGCGAGCGCCTGCCGGTTCAGCGGCTCGAGATCGTCCTCGCGCCCGATCAGCCGCAGCTTCTCGCGGTGCGCGTAGTACGTGAACGCCTCGACGACGTCCGAGCCCGCGTGGGCGAACTCGCGGTGGAGCTGTGCGATCACCTCCGGATGCTCGAGCACGACCTCAGGCACGAACGCGCCGGCCTGCAGGTAGCCGCGGCGCTCGCACTCGAACAGGTAGCCCTCGGCGCAGATGACCGGGCCGGCTTCGAGGCGCTCGACGAGGCGGTTCCCGCTCATCCCTTCGAGACCGTATCGCATAGGTTCAGGCGTCATGGAGATCCGCTTCCTCTCGGCTCGCGACGTGGAACAGGTCGCGCCGGAGCCGGCCGAGGTGATCGCGGCGATCGAGACGGTCGTACGCGCGCAGGGCAACGGGGAGGTCGTGCTCGAGCCGCGCGTGCACCTCGAGCCCGGCGCGTCGTTCAACGGACACTGGAACGTGTTGCGGGCGTTCGTGGCTCCGCTCGGGACGGCCGGCGTCAAGGTCGTCGGCGACTTCGTCGACAACTACTTGCGCGGGCTGCCGTCCGAGCTCGGGCTGCTGACGCTCTACGAGCCGGAGACCGGCGCGCCGACCGCGATCGTCGACGCGGCCGACCTCACGGACCGGCGGACGGGTGCGTTCACGGCGGTCGGCGCGAAGTATCTCGCGCGCCGTGACTCGCGAGTCCTCGGTCACGTCGGCGCGCGCGGCACCGCCTTCTGGAACATCGTGATGCTGAACTCGTTGTTCGGCTTCGACGAGATCCGCGTGACGAGCCGCCGCGCCGAGTCGCGCGATGCCTTCGCGCAAGCGCTGGAGCGCGAGCTCGGCAAGCCGGTGCGCGCCTGCGAGACCGTGGAGGAGACCGTCGAGGGCGCGGACGTCGTCGTCGAAGCGACGCGGCTCGTCGAGCCCGAGCCGATCTTGCGGACGGCGTGGATCGCCGAGGGCGCGTTCGTCGTGCCGTACGGGACGATGAGCGCCGTCGAGCTCGACCTGCTGTCCGTGATGAGCAAGGTCGTCGTCGACGACTGGGAGCAGTGCAAGCCCGGCGGGCGGTTCGGCTCCCTCCGCGCGCACGTCGAGCAGGGTCTGCTGACGAAGGAGACGCTGCACGGCGAGCTCGGCGACGTGGTCGTCGGCCGTGTGCCCGGCCGCGAGACCGACGACGAGCGGATCCTCTTCTGGCATCGCGGACTCGCGACCTGCGATGTCGCGCTCGGTGCGCTGCTCGTCGAGCGCGCCGCGGAGCGCGGCGTCGGCACGATCCTCCGTTACCGATGATCCTGCTCGACCGGCACGACGTGCTCGACCTCGACCTCTACCGGCGGATCGTGCGCGACGGCGAGCCCGTGGAGATCGCACCGGAGCTGCTGCAGGCGGTCGACGAGCGGCGCGCAGCGATGCTGCGCGCGGTCGAGTCGGGCGTGCCCGCCTACGGCGTCACGACCGGACTCGGGTACCTGTCGAAGCAGACGATTGCGCCGGCAGACCAGGCCGCGCTGCAGCGATCGCTCCTGCTCGGTCGCGCGGTCGGCGTGGGGGAGCCGTTCCCGCGTGAGGTTGTACGCGGGGCGATGCTGCTGCGGCTGACGGGCTTCCTCAGCGGTGACGCGGGTGTCAGCAGCGACCTCTGCCGGTTGCTCGCGGAGCGCCTGAACGACGGCTGGACGCCGTATGTCCCGGCCGGGCCGCACGGCTCCGCCGGCGAGGTGATCCCGCTCGCGCACCTGTTCCACACGCTGGTCGGCGAGGGATTTGAACCCGGTCTGAAAGAGGGGATCGCGCTCGTGAACGGCGCGCCGTTCGCGCCGGCGGTGGCCGTCGCCCTCGCCGATCGCGCGCGGCCCTTGCTCGACCACGCGACGCTCGCGGCCGCGTTGGCGGCAGCGCTCGTCGGCGCGTCCGCGCGCCCGTTCTCGCCGCGGATCGGCCGGTTGAAGGGCGACGCGGGGCAGCTCGCCGTCCACGAGCGCCTCGTCGAGCTGCTCGGGGGCAACTGGGACGACCGGCCGCAGGCGCCCGTCTCGTTCCGCGTCGCGCCGCAGGTGCACGGCGCCGTGCTCGACGTACTCCACGGCGTCGAGCGCCAGCTCGAGCGCGAGCTGCGCGCGGTGACGGACAGCCCGCTCTACCTCCCGGCCGAGAGTGACGAGCCGGAGGGCTTCTACCCGAGCGGCAACTTCCACTCGCAGGCGCTCGCGTTCGGCCTCGACGCGCTCGCGATCGCCTTCGCGCAGCTCGCGAACCTCGCGGAGAAGCGGCTGCACCGTCTGCTCGACGCGCGCTTCTCCGGACTCCCGGAGCAGCTCGCCGTTCAGCCCGGCCGTCACACCGGCGTCGCCGTCCTCCACAAGGCCGTCGTCGCGCTGTGCGCGGAGAACCGGCTGCTCGCCGCGCCCGCGTCGGTCGCGGCGTGGGACACGTCCGCCGGTCAGGAGGACTTCCAGGCGTTCGCGTTCCTCGCGGCCGACAAGCTGCGCCGCCTGCTCGACAACGTCGAGCTGGTGCTCGCATACGAGCTCGTCGCCCTGCGGCAGGCGCGGAGCCTACGCGACGAACCGCTCGCGCCGCCGCTCGAGCGTGCGTGCGACCTGCTCGCCGAATTGGTCTCGCAGGTGGTCGAGGACCGGCCGCTCGCGCCGGAGGTCGAGCGCGTCCGCGGACTCGTGCGCTCCGGCCGCTTGCTTTAAACCGCGACCGTCTCGCCGCTCGCGAGCGCGCGTTCGCAAGCGTTTGCCACGGCGAGCGTCCCGGCGGCGTCGCGCGGCGTGCAGAAGACGCGCGACGGATCCCCCTCGCGCACAGCCTGGAGGAACCGGTCGATCGAGCGATCGAACGGATGCTGCGTCGCGCGCGCCTCGACTTGCTCGCCGCGCGACACGCCTCGCAGCCGAAACTCCGGGTCGAGCGCCAGCTGAAGCGTCGCCTCGGTCGCGACGACGTCGACCCCGTAGATCCCAGGCAGTCCGGCGCGTGTCCACGCGAGAACGATCGTCGAGACTGCGCCGTTCTCATGGTGGAGGACGAGCGTCGCCGCGTCCTCGATGTCGCCGCGATCGCCGTCCGCCTGTGCGAGGAGCACGTCCGACGCCGCCGCCTGGACGCGCGCGACGTCGCCGACGATCGCGCGCGCGAGATCGATCTGATGGCTGCCCCGTTCGAGCACGTTGCCGCCTCCTTGTGCGCGGTCGAGGAACCACGGCCGGCTGCCCGTCGGACCGATGCTATGTCGTCGAGCGCTTGGGTCGCGTGCCACTGGTACCCGATCGCGCAGACGGCGGTGCTCCGCTCGGCCGCCGCGACGATCGCCTCGGCGTCTTCCGTCGTTCGCGCGATCGGCTTCTCGAGGTAGACGTGGATGCCCCGCTCGAGCGCGGTCACCGTCGGCTCTCGGTGAACGAGCGGCGGCAGGCAAACCCAGACCGCGTCGAGGCGCTCGCCGTCGAGCAGCTCCTTCCACTGCTCGTAGACCCCGGCGCCCTCCGGCGCGAGTTCCTCGGCCCGCGTGCGGTCGAGGTCGCAGACGGCGACGACCTGCGTGTCGTCGCGCTTCGCAAGCGCCGCGACATGGTCGGCGGCGATCCAGCCCGCCCCGAGGATCCCGGCCCGGAACACGGGCCTACCCTATGCCGACGCGGCGCCGGAACACGTGCCGTATGCGTCCGGTGACGGCGAGGCCGTCGAACGCGGAGCCGTCGCGGATCGTCCACTCGGGCTCCGGATCCCACACGACGACGTCGCCGTCGTCCGGCTCGATGCCGAACGCCCGGGCCGGGTTCCGCGCGAGCACGTCGGCGAGCCGCTCGTAGCGGACCCCGCGCCGCGCGCCCTCCGAGAGTACGACCGGCAAGCGCACCTCGATCCCGCGATAGCCGTACGGCAGCGAGCGGAAGTCGCCCGGCGGAAAGTCCGGCTTGTACTGCGATTCGGCGTGGTCGGAGCCGACCGTGTCGATCGTCCCGTCGGCGACGCCTTCCCAGAGCGCGTCGACGTCGGCCCGCGAGCGGAGCGGCGGAGCGACGAGGAAGCGTTCGGCGTCCGGCCCGTCGTAGCGGCTCTCGTCCAGCACGAGGTAGTGCGTGCACGCCTCGGCCCAGACGGTCTGGCCGCGACGCCGCGCGGCGCGGACCAGGTCGAGCGAGCCGGCGGTGCTGAGATGCACGAGGTAGACGGGCGCGTCCGCGAGACGGGCGAGATCGAGCACGCGCGCGACCTGCGCCTCCTCGACGAGCGGCGGCCGCGTGTCCGCGAACGCCCGAGCGTCGGTGCGGCCGGCGGCCAGCGACTCGTCCACGAGCGCGTCGATTGCACCGGTCACCTCGCAGTGCGCCATCACGAGCATCCCTAGGCGCGAGGCGTCGCGCAGCGTCTCGTAGAGCTTCCGGTCGTCCGCGACCATCCCGAGCTCCGGAAACGCGGTGAAGAGCTTGACGCTGCGCGCGCCGGCCGTACGGAGCCGCTCGAGCTCCGCGACGTCGAGCCGATCCGGCTCCCAGATCGCCGGATGGAGCCGAACGTCGACGGCCGCCTGCGGCACGAGCTCGTCGCGCGCCCGCTCGAAGGCGGCCGTCGGCGCCTCGCCCGGCCGCGGGGCGGTGAAGGCGAGCACGGTCGTCGTGCCGCCGCGCGCGGCGGCGGTCGTTGCGGCCGCGATGTCGGCGAGCGGGTGCGCGTGCGGGTCGACGCCTCCCGGCAGCACCACGCAGCCGCGCGTGTCGAGGCCTTCGGGAATCCGCATCGTCATAGGCTATGGAAGTGAGACTCTCCGGCCGCACCGCCGTCGTCACCGGCGGCGCCTCGGGCCTCGGCCGCGCGATCGCGCTCCGCTTCGCGGACGAGGGCGCGTTCGTCGTCGTCGGCGACGTGCGACGCGAACCGCGGGAGGGCGGTGCAACCACGGAGGAGCTACTCGGCGACCGCGGGCAGTTCCTCGAGGCCGACGCGTCGCGCTGGGACGACCTCGACCGGCTCGTGAGCACGGCGGTAGAGCGCGGCGGCCGGCTCGACGTGATGGTGAACAACGCCGGCATCGCGGGCCGTTATTCGAAGCCGCTGCTCGAGACGGAGGAGGAGGACTGGGACGCGATCATGGCCGTCAACCTCCGCGGCGTCTTCCTCGGCTGCAAGCGCGCCGTGGGGCAGATGGTCGAGCAGGAGCCGGTCGGCGAGGTGCGGGGCCGCGTCGTCAATATCTCCTCGCAGCACGGGATGATCGGCCCGCCGGGGCACGTCGCGTACGCCGCGAGCAAGGGCGGCGTCGTCAACCTGACGCGACAGGTCGCCGTCGACTACGGCCCGCGGGGCGTGCTCGTGAACGCGGTTGCGCCCGGAAAGATCCTCACCGGCTCGCCCGAGCAGCAGGCTCCGGAGACCCTCGCGTACTCGCACGCCCGCACCCCGTTCCACCGGCTCGGCCGCCCCGACGACGTCGCCGGCGCAGCCCTCTTCCTCGCCTCCGACGACAGCGGCTACGTCTCCGGCATCAACCTGCTCGTCGACGGCGGCTGGATGGCCTACTGATGGACGTCGTCGCGCAGGACGCCGCCGTGATGCGGGACATGCTCGAACGGATGCGCGCCCTCGCGCGCGGCTGGCTCGAGTCCCCGCCCAAAGGGCCGGGCGCCCTCGTGCGTGAGACGGACGCGGCCGGCCTGCGCACCTGGATCCGCGCACCGAATCGAAGTGCGCTCCTCGAAGCGGCCGAGCTGACGACGGTTGGATTCTTCGGCCAGGCGCGGCACGACGTCGATCACGCGCCGATCCACGAGCTCGAGGAACGGATCGTCGAGGCGCTCGACGACGTCTCGTTCGTCCTCAGCTACTTCAACCTCGAGCTGCCTGACGGCCGGTACGGCAACCTCGTCCTCTGCGCCCCGGACGGAGTGCCCTCGAGTTGGCGCGCGCACGACCTCCACAGCCGCGCGGTCGCGCTGGCTCCTCGTCACTACCACTCGGCGCGGCTACACCGCGGCGCGGTGGGCTCGCCGCTGCTCGGAGCCGGCGAGCTCGTCCTGCGCACCACCCGCTACTTCGACTTCGACCGCGAGCCGAGCTTGTGGCTCTGAGCCACAAGCGCTTTTTTTCAGATCGAGCGGCCGGCCTCCCTCAGGCGGCCGGCGACCTCGTATGCGTCGACGAGCTTGCCCATCGTCGCGTCCCAGTACGCCTCGAACAGGATCTCGCGAACCGCCTGCCGCCTGGCCCGCGCCGCCTCCACGCGCTCGCGGTGCTCGGCGACGTAGCGCCGCATGTGGACGTAGCTCGGCCGCGGCAAGCCGAACTCCTCGGCCAGGAGTCCGAGCCGACGCACGGTCTCTGCCATCGGCAGCGACGGGTCGTCGACCCGCGCGATCGCCCCGACGAGCCGCGCGTCGTAGCGGGGAGCTGAGGCCGTCAACGACCGTCACGGTGCCGAGCTGCGCGTGACGTCTCTGTGCCAGAAGCGAAACGAAATTCAGCTTGTGGCTCTGAGCCACAAGCGCGGTTCAGGCGAAGGGCGCGGCGGCAAGATCGGCGATGCCGAGCTCGCTCAGCTTCGCACGGAGCTCCTCCTCGTTCTCGCCGTCGCCCGCGAGCACGACTTCGTAGCCGTTGCGTACGAACTCTGCAACGTGTTCGGCGACCTGCTCGAGCCACTCGGAGACGATCTCCCGCTCGAGGCCCGCGGGCGGGAGCTGGATCGTTCCGAAGCCGCCCGCCTCGAGCTCCGGCAGCAGCGCCTCGAGCCGCGAGTCCGCGACGACCGCGATCCGGCGGCCGCGGGGATCGGCCGAGTTCATTTGCCGTCGTCGAAGTAGATCAGCCGGCCCTCTTCCGGGTCGTCGAACGCGTCCGCCGCGGCCTCGAGCCGCGCCGCGATCGCGCGCAGCTCCTCCTGCAGCTCCCTCGTCGGCCGAGCGAAGTCGGTCTTTGTCGCCGCGAAGTGCTCCAACCGGTGAGCGGCGACGCACGCCTGAAAGCGGCTCCACTCGACGAGCGCGATCTCCGGCCCGTCGACCCGGACGATCGTCGGCAGGTCGGTCGGGTCGTCCAGCTCGGGGAGCGGCGTCCAGTACGAGCCGACGATCGTGATGCGCGGATAGCGCTCCTCGAGCCGCGCGGCGCGATGCAGCACGCGGTGTCCCTGCTGCAGCACCGCCCAGCCGGGGCCCGGGAAGTCCGGGCTCGCGACGCGCTCCGGCGGCAGCCCGGCGCCCGACTCGAGCAGCTCGCGTCCCTCCTCGACCGGGCCGAGGAAGTACTCGAAGCGTCCACCGCGCATCGGCCGCGGGTCGGAGACCATCAGCACGTAGTCGAACGAGATCACGTCGCGGTGCCACTGGTCGACGTTCCGCGCGAGGTCGTCGGGCGCGTAGTTGATGTGGATCGCGTGATGGCTGACCGGGTGCGGCTCGAGCGGCGCTTGCGCGAGCTCGCGCAGGAGGGCGAGCACCGACGCGTCCTCGTACATCCCGCGCAGGAACTCGGAGCGGTAGATCGAGCCGCGCACCTTCTTCGCGATCCGCTCGTCGCCGACCGAGTATTGCTCGAGCTCACCGCAGATCGCCTGCAGCACCACGACACCCTCGTCGCTCAGCAGCCGGAACGCGCTCGTGATCGCGACCGGCGAGAGTGCGCTCGGGCCGGCGGCGTCAGGCCCCCATTCCCCGAGCAGCGTCACGCGCTCCGGCGCCTGCAGCGCGAGGTGGCGCTGCGGATCCCAGGCGACGTCGCTCTCCAGGCCGCCGTAGCCCGGCGGCGCGACGAAGGTCTCACTCATGCCCTGCCTCCTTCCAGCAGCGCGACGAGCCGGTCGCGCTCCTCCTGCGGGTCGTAGTCGGGGAACCAGTGGCGGATGCCGGTGCGGCGCGGCATCGGCAGGCCGCGCTCCGCCAACTCCGCCTCGAGCTCCTCGACGAAGATCCCGCTCTCACGGATGTAGATCGAGTCGTCCTCGCCGATGTTCGGCTCGCCGCCCCAGGTCGGCGACGAGCACGTGAACTCGACGCCCATCGTCGGACTCGAGTCGATGCCGATCAGCACGACGTCGTCGTCCGCGGCGACGTGCTGGGCCATCACCGCGGCGACAAGCTTCGCGAGCCGCCGGCAGTGACGCCGATACAGAGGAGTGTCGAACTGCTCGCGCACGCCCCAGAACCGGCGTGCGCCGGCGAACGCGAGCTCCGGGCACGGCATCTGGCGGATGACATAGTCGTGCTCGCGCAGCAGCCCGATCACGGGCTCCCACATCCCGGCGCGATGCGCGCCGCCCTCGACCTTCGCGTTCTGGTTCAGCAGGCAGTGCGCGATGAACGCCACGCGGGCCATCAGAACGCGAGCAGCACCTTTCCGAACTTGCCCGAGCCCGCCATGTGGTCGAATGCGTCCGCCGCTTCCTCCACCGGGAAGACGCGGTCGACGATCGCGCGCATCCGGCCGGACGCGAGATGCGGCACGACCTCGTGTGCGAACGCCTGCACTGCCGCCGCCTTCTCCTCGAGCGGGCGTGCGCGGAGCACGGTGCCGTGGATCGTCGCACGCTTGTGCATCAGCTTCCGCAGGGAGAGGTCGGCGTCCGTTCCCGCCCCGGTGCCGACGACGACGATGCGGCCCTTCGTCGCGAGCGCGTCGAGGTTGCGGTCGACGTTCGGAGCGCCGACGAGCTCGAGCACGACGTCGGCGCCGCCCGCGGCTTGCACCGCGGCGACCGCGTCGTCCGGCAAGACGGCTTCGGCGCCGAGCTCGGCGAGCTGCCCGTGGGCGGAGCGGGCCGAGGCGAAGACGCGGGCCCCGGCGACGACGCCGATCTGGACGCCGGCGCTGCCGACCCCGCCGTTCGCCCCGTTCACCAGCAGGACGTCGCCGAGGCCGAGCGCGCCGCGCGTGACGATCGCGTCATGCGACGTGATGAATGCCTCCGGGACCCCCGCAGCCTCCTCGTCCGACAGCCGTTCCGGAACCCGAGTCGCGTGGCGCTCGTGGACGAGGACGCGATCGGCGAGCCCGCCGCCGCCGACCAGGCCGAAGACGCGGTCGCCCTCGGCGAAGTCGCGCACCGCAGCGCCCTTCGCAACCACGGTGCCGGCGACCTCGAGCCCCGGAACGTCCTGTGGCGCGCCCGGCGGCGCCGGATAGGCGCCTGCACGTTGCGCGAGGTCCGCCGTGTTGATCCCCGCGAACCGCGCGGCGACGAGCACTTCCTCGCTGCCCGGCACCGGGTCGGGACGCTCCTCGAGCCGCATCACTTCCCGGCCGCCGGTGCCGGTGTAGACGATCGCCCTCACGGGGAGAGCTTCGCAGAGAGCGCGCTCGCGGCGTGTGCGACGGCCGTCCCGGCCTCGTGGAGGCGCGAGTCGAGCCGGAACTTCGGCGCCGAGACGTTCAGCGCGGCGGCGATCCGGCCGCGGAAGTCGCGAACCGGCGCCGCGATCGCGACGAGGCCCGGCTCGAAGTCCTCGTCCGCGACCGCGTAGCCGCGCTCGCGCGCGTCGGCGATCCGCGCCTTCACCCGTGCGAGCGCGCGCGGCTCCACCCCGGCGAGCACCGCCGAGACGTCGGCGTCGAGCAGGAGCGCGTAGCCGGACGAGGTGCAGTAGGCCGGGACGGTGCGGCCGACCCAGCCCGCGGCCTCGATCGCGTGCGGCGTCCCGTGGGAGACGATCGTCAGCACCTCGGCGCCCTGCAGCACCGTCAGGTGCACCCGCTCGCCGAGCGACTGTGCGAGCTCCCGGACGACCGGCTCCCCGGCAGCGACGAGCCGCACGTCGCCGGCCCGTGCCGCCAGCGCGAACACCGACCAGCCGATCCGGTAGGCGCGCGTCTCCGGATCGCGGTCGACGATTCCGTGCTCGGCGAGCGTCCGGAGCGTCCGCGAGACCTGGCTCTTGTCCTGCTCGACGAGCTCTGCGATCCGCAGCACGCCGAGCCCGCCCGCGAGCGCCTCGTCCGACGCAAGCGCCTCGAGCACGCGGATACCGCGCCGGAGGCCGGTCGCCGCGGTCACGCCCGGACGCTGATCGGGTCGCCGAGCTCGGCCGCCCGCCGCTCGACGAACTCGCAGAGCTCGTCCTCGATCGACTCGTCGAGCGGCGGACGCTCGTACTCCTCCAGCATCGCCCGCCAGCGCTCGCCGGCCCGCGCCGCGTGGTCGAGCGAACCGCCGCGGGTCCAGCGGTCGAAGTTGTCCGTCGAGCCGACGGTCGGACGCCAGAAGCAGTCGCGGAAGCGCTCGAGCGTGTGAGCGGCGCCGAAGAAGTGCCCGCCGTGGCCCACCTCGACGTGGGCGTCGAACGCGACCGTCGCCTCGTCGACCTCGACGGGCGTGAACTGGCGCTGGAGGAGGTCGAGCAGCTCGCAGTCGGCGACGAACTTCTCGAAGCACGTCACGAGGCCGCCCTCCAGCCAGCCGGCCGACTGCCAGCAGACGTTCGCGCCCGCGAGGAACGCGCCGAGGAGCGTGTTGAACGCCTCGTAGCCGGCCTGGAAGTCGACGACCTGGCTCGCGGTGAGCGTGCCGCCGCCGGAACGCCACGGCAAACCGAGCCGGCGTGCGATCTGCCCCGACGCGTAGAGGCCCATCGCGGACTCGGGCCCGCCGAACGCCGGCGACCCGTTCTTCATGTCCGTGCTCGAGAGGAACGAGCCGAGCACCGACGGCGTCCCCGGGCGGACGAGCTGCACGAGCGCGATCCCCGCGAGCGCCTCGACGAGCTGCTGCACGAGCGCGGCGGCAATCGTCACGGGAGCCATCGCGCCCATCAGCAGGAACGGCGTCACGATCACCGCCTGGCCCGCCGCGGCGTAGGCGAGCAGCCCCTCGAGCATGCGGACGTCGAAGCGCAGCGGTGAGTTGACGTTGACGTTCGCGAACAGGACAGGGTCGCCAAGGCTGCCGTGCACGATCTCGGACATCCGGAGGCAGTCGCGGGCCGCGAAATCCGACGACGGCTCTCCTGCCCAGACGCGGTCGGTGAGGCGGGTCGCCGCGAGTGCGCGGACGAGATGCCGGACGTCGAGCGGCACGTCGTTCGGCTCGAGGATGTTCCGACCGGGAGTGTCGAGCGCGTCGGTCATCTGCGTCAGCTTCAACAGCTGCTCCAGGTCGTCGATCGTGCCGTCGCGGCGCTCGTCGCCGATCCGGACGAAAGGCGGCCCCTGCGCCGCGCAGAAGACCATGTGATCGCCGCCGACGACGAGGTCGCGCTGCGGATTGCGCGCCCGCAGCGAGAACTCCGGCGGAGCGAGCGCGGCCTGCGCGCGCAGGAAGCCGGGATCGAAGCGGACGGTCTGCTCCTCGACCGTCTGGCCGGCTTCGCGGAAGAGCTCGAGCGCGGCCGGGTGATCGAACTGGACGCCGACCTCGGCCGCGAGGCGGTCGGCGGCGGCTTCGATCGTCGCCAGCGCGTCCGCGGAGAGCGGCTCGAACCGGGGCATCCGGTTGACGAACACGTCAGGCCGACAATAGCGACGTGTAGCCAAGTTTGCAATAGCAGTTGTAGATAGAACAACTCCTACGATTCAGCGATGCGGCTCGCCCTCGCCCAACTCGACGCCCGCCTCGGCGACGTGGAGGCGAACGAGCGGCGCGTGCGCGACGCGATCGCCGGCGCGGCAGCCGGGGGCGCCGAGCTCGTCGTCTTCCCGGAGCTCTTCCTGAGCGGCTACGCGCTTCGCGCGGTCGACGGTGAGACGCGCCGGACCCCGGAGGCGGTCGCCGCGCTCGCCGACGGCGCGGCAGCCGTGATCGGCTTCCACGAGGAGACCCACAACGCGGCCGCCTACGTCGAGTCGGGCACGGTCGTCCACGTCCAGCGCAAGGTCACGCTCGTCGACTACCCGCCCTTCGACGAGCACGAGCTGTTCGAGCCGGGGACGGAGCTGCGTGCCTTCGACACGCGGTTCGGCCGGCTCGCGATCCTGATCTGCAACGACGCGTGGCAGCCGTTCCTCGTGTCGACCGCGGTCCAGGATGGAGCCCGCGTACTCGTGATGCCGTCCGCCAGTTCGACCGAGGTGCCCGAGGCCGAGGAGTACTGGCACGACCTGACGCGCTTCTACGCACGGATGCTGCAGTGCTACGTCGTCTTCGTGAATCGCGTCGGCACGGAGGGCGGGTTCACGTTCTGGGGCGGGTCGCACGTCGTCGACCCACTCGGCGAGCCCGTCGTCGAGGCGCCGCGGCTCGAGGAGGCCGTCGTCTTCGCGGATCTCGATCTCGAGCGGGTCGAGGCGCGGCGGCGCGAGCTGCCGCTCCTCGGCCGTGCGTATACATTGAAATCGACCTACCCAGGTGGTAAGACCGACCCTCGCTGATCGGACAACTGCTTTACGACGCGGTGTTTCGATGAACGAACCATGAGGAGGAGTGCGGTGGACAGGGAAACACGGAGGCGTTTCGAGGAGTACCGCAGGGAGCAGGCCGGCCCGATCGAGAACACGCTGATCGACGAGCTGGCCGACGGCGAGCTCGACCGCGGCGAGTTCCTGCAGCGCGCGACGATGTTCGGCCTCTCCGTCAGCGCGATCGGTGCGGCGCTGGAGCTTTCCGGCCACAACCCGCTCGCGCATGCGGCGCCGGTGGCGCACAAGGTCGGCGGTCGGCTGAAGGTCGGGATCATCCCGCCGCCGGTCTCGTCGCTCGATCCCCACACGTACAAGGACACCGGCGGGCTCCAGACGGGCAGCATCTGCGGTGAGTTCCTCACGCGGGCGACGCAGAGCCTCACGCTGGATCCCGAGCTCGCCACGAGCTGGACGCCGAACGCAGAGGCGACCATCTGGACGTACAAGCTCAGGCCGAACGTCAAGTTCCAGAGCGGCCAGGCATTCGGCGCCGACGACGTCGTCGCCACCTTCGAGCGGCTCGTCGACCCCAACTCCGGGTCGCAGGCCCTGTCGGCGTACAAGGGCGTCCTCTCGCCGGGCGGGACGAAGAGGGTCGACAACCTCACCGTCCAGTTCCACCTCGACGCCCCGACGGCGAGCTTCCCGTACCTGACGAGCTCCACCACGTATCAGGCGATCCTGCTCCCCGCCGACTACAAGACGGGAACCTTCGAGAAGACGCCGCAGACGACCGGGGCGTTCCGGCTCGTCTCGTACACGCCGGGCGTGGGCGCGAAGTTCGAGCGCTTCGCGGGCTGGTGGGGCGGCCGTGCGCCGCTCGACGGGATCGACGTCACCTACTACACCGACGACGCCGCAACGACGGCCGCGCTGCTCGGAGGACAGGTCAACCTGGTCGGGCAGATCAACTTCGCCACCGGCCGGCCGCTGTTCAACAACTCGAACGTGCAGATCTTCAACGCCCGCGGCGCGACGCACCGCCAGGTTTGCATGCGTGTCGACGTGAGGAACCCGCTGCGCGACTGGCGCGTGCGGCAGGCGATCGCCCTGACGCTCGACCGGCCGGCGATCGTGAAGACGCTGTTCGGCACCTTCGCCGACGTCGGCAACGATTCGCCGTTCGCTCCCGTCTACCCGTCGAGGGACCCCTCGGTGCCGCAGCGGAAGAAGAACATCCGCCTGGCGAAGCGGCTGATGGCGGCCGCCGGCTACCGGAAGGGCTTCGCGATCACGCTGACGACGGAGCAGACGGGCGAGATCCCGCAGCTCGCGCAAATCATCCAGCGGTCGGTGCGGGCGATCGGGATCAGGATGAACCTGAAGATCATCACGGCGACCGCCTATTTCGCCGGGTCGCAGTCGGGCCCGCCGACGGGCTGGGGCACGACGCCCTGGCTGAATGCACCGGTCAACATCACCGACTGGGGCCATCGGGCGGTGCCGAACGTCTACCTCACGTCGGCGCTCGAGACGAAGGGAATCTGGAACGCGGCGCACTATGCAAGCGCGAGGTTCGACCGCGCGGCGAAGTCGTACATCGGCGCAATCGCCGTCAAGGACCAGCGGAGGTTCGCGGGCCAGATGCAGCGCATCCTGCTGCACGACACTCCCGTGATCTTCCCCTACTTCTACAACTACCTCGGCGCCGGCTCGAAGAACGTCAAGGGCTACAAGGCCGACGCTCAGGGATCGATCTTCTTCAGCCACACGTCACTCGACTGATCACGACGCACCGCACCTCCGCCCAGCCGCCGAGCACCCGCCCGGCAGCCGGGCGGAGCCAGGATTAACGCGATGATCCGGTTTCTCCTCCAGCGGCTGGGGCTCTCGCTCGTCACGCTCTTCCTGCTCAGCGTGATCGTGTTCGCGACGGCGCAGCTCCTGCCGGGAGACGTCGGCCGGAACATCCTCGGCGGCTTCGCCGACCAGCACTCGGTCGACCTGCTCAACCACCAGCTCGGCATCGACAAGCCGGTGACGACGCAGTACGCGCACTGGGTCGGCCACTTCTTCCGCGGCGACCTGGGGCAGTCGCTCCAGTACCAGGTGCCGGTGTCGAACCTGCTCGGCCCGTCGCTCGTCAACTCCCTCAAGCTCGCCCTCGAGGCGTTCGTGATCGTCGTCCCGCTGAGCATCGTCGGCGGCGTCGTCGCGGCGCTGAAGCAGGGGCACTTCGCGGACCGCACGATCACCATCACCGGCCTCTCCCTCACGGCCGTGCCGGAGTTCGTGACGGCGATCGTGCTGATCATCATCTTCGGCGTCGTGCTCGGATGGCTCCCGGTCACGGCCACCGCGCCGCCGGGAGCGGGCTTCCTGACGCAGGCGAAGTTCCTGCTCCTGCCGGCGCTCGCGCTCGTGATGGTCCTGTTCGGATACATCGCGCGGATCGCGCGCGCGGGGACGATCGAGGCGCTCGACGCCGACTACACGCGCACCGCGTA
>VAWW01000052.1:0-24531 GCA_005884575.1 Actinomycetota bacterium | reverse complement strand
GAACTCGCTGCTCCCGACGATCGCCGTGATCGCGACGCAGACCGGCTATCTGATCGGCGGCCTCGTCGTGATCGAGAAGATCTTCAACTACAACGGCATCGGCCAGCGGATCTACGTCGCGGCGCAGAACAAGGACATCACGATGCTCGAGAGCGGCGTCCTGATCGTCGGCATCGTCTACCTCGTCGCGACACTTGCCGCTGATGTCATCTACACGTTCGTGAACCCACGGATCCGGCACGCGGCGGCCGAATGAGTACGGCGCTCCCGGTCCCGGTCCAGGTCCCGTCGGAGAGGCAGCTCGCGCGGCGGGAGACGCTGCGTCAGCTCGTCCGCTCGAAGACGTTTCTCGTCGGCTTCATCGTCGTGGCCTTCTGGGTCTTCTGGGCTCTCGTCGGCGCGGCGCTGACCCCGCGCGATCCGCTCGAGCAGGCCGCGGACGTCCTCGCTCGGCCGTCCTCGACCTACTGGTTCGGGACCGACAGCCTCGGCCTCGACGTCTTCTCGCGCGTTCTCGCCGGCGCGACAGGGATGCTGGAGATCGCGCCGCTCGCGATGCTCCTCGGCGTCGCAGGAGGCACGGTCATCGGCCTCGTGACGGGCTATTTCCGCGGGCTGGTCGACGAGACGATCAGCCGCGTGATCGACGCGGTGCTCGCGCTGCCGGTGATCGTGATCGCGGTCACGGCGATCGTCGCGCTGGGGCCTTCCACGATGACGCTGATCATCGTCATTGGCGTCGTCTTCATCCCGCTCGTGACGCGGACGGTGCGCGCCGCGGTGCTCGCGGAGCGCGAGCTCGACTACGTCCAGGCCGCGCGGCTACGCGGCGAGCGGGCTCCGTACGTCATGTTCGTCGAGATGCTGCCAAACGTTATGGGCCCGATCGTCGTCGAGGCGACTGTGCGGCTCGGCTACGCGATCTTCGCGGTCGCCGGCCTGACGTTCCTCGGCTTCGGCGTGCAGCCGCCGGCGCCCGACTGGGCCCTGCAGGTCGCCCAGAACTACCAGCTGCTCGCGGGCGGCTCGTACTGGTGGACCGTGCTCTTCCCGGCGCTCGCGATCGCGAGCCTCGTCGTCGCCGTCAACCTGATCGCCGACGGCCTCACGCAGGTGCTCGACAGATGAGCGTCCAGGTTTCAGAGACTGCGCCGGCGCTCGAGCTCCGGAACCTCGACGTCGTCTACCGGGTCCGTGGGCGCGATCGCCAGGTGCTGCGCGACGTCTCGCTGACGGTCGAGCGCGGGCGGTCATACGGGCTCGTCGGCGAGTCGGGCTGCGGCAAGACGACGGCTGCGCTCGCGATCGTGCGCTACCTGCCCCGGAACGGGCGCGTCTCGTCCGGATCGATCCTGATCGGCGCGCGCGACGTCGTGAAGCTGAACTACCGCGAGCTGCGACACCTGCGCGCGGAGGACGTCGGCATGGTGTACCAGAACCCCGGCGCGGCGCTAAACCCGGGGATCCGCGTCGGCCGCCAGGTCGCGGAGGTGTTCGTCGTCCGCGGCGTCGACCGCAAGGAGGCGCAGGAGCGCGCGCTCAACGCGCTGCGCACCGTGCAGATCGCCGACCCGGGCTCCGTGATGGAGCGCTACCCGCATCAGCTCTCGGGTGGAATGCAGCAGCGCGTCGTGATCGCGATGGCGCTCGCGAAGGACCCGGCGCTCCTGATTCTCGACGAGCCCACGACCGGACTCGACGCGACGGTCGAGGCCGAGGTGCTCGACCTGATCGCCAAGCTCCAGTCGGAGTTCGAGACCGCGGTTCTCTTCATCAGCCACAACCTCGGCGTGATCGCGAAGATGTGCGAACGCGTCGGCGTCCTCTACGCCGGCCGGCTCGTCGAGGAGGGCGACGCGGAGACGGTCCTCCGCGACCCGCGCCACCCCTACACGGTCGGCCTGATCCGCTGCATCCCGCGCGGCGGCGTGCGCAAGGACCACGGTCGCCTCGACACGATCCCCGGCTTCCTGCCGAACCTCGGCGAGCAGCCGCCGGGCTGCATCTTCGCCGACCGCTGCGCCCTCTCGACCGAGCGCTGCGTGCAGGAGGATCCGCCCCCGTACCAGGCCGGCGGCGGCCACACGAGCCGCTGCCACTACCACGAGTCCGCGCACACCTTGCCGCGGCGTGAAGCGGCCGACCTCGACCTGCCGGTCGTCGACCGAAGAACGGAGCCCGTCGTCCGCTTCGACGATCTCGGCAAGGTCTTCCACCAGCGCGGCCACTCGGTGCACGCGCTCGAGAACGTCTCGGCCGCGATCTGGCCGGGCGAGACGCTCGGGCTCGTCGGCGAGTCGGGCAGCGGCAAGACGACGCTCGCGCGGGCGCTGCTCGGGCTCGTCGCGCCGACGGCGGGAACGGTGGAGTTCGAAGGCCGGCCGCTCGCCGGGCACCTCTCGCGCCGCACCGCCGACGACGTCCGCGCGCTCCAGATCGTCTTCCAGAATCCGGACTCGGCGCTGAACCGGCGCCACACCGTGCGGCGGATCCTGCGGCGCGCCCTGAAGAAGCTCGCCGGGATCACCGGCGCGCCCGCGGAGAAGCGGCTGCTCGAGCTGATGCAGTCCGTCCGCCTCGCCGAGCGCTACGTCAGCGCACGCCCGGCGCAGCTCTCCGGGGGGCTGAAGCAGCGCGTCGCGGTCGCGCGCGCATTCGCAGGCGAGCCGCGGCTCGTCGTGTGCGACGAGCCGACCTCCGCGCTCGACGTCTCGGTGCAGGCGGCGATCCTCAACCTGCTCGTCGAGTTGCAGGCGGAGCGGCGCGTCTCGTATCTCTTCATCTCACACGACCTCGGGGTCGTCCGGTACATCTCCGACCGGATCGCGGTTCTGTACCTCGGCCGCGTGATGGAGCTCGGGCCCGCGGCCGTCGTCTTCGAGGGTCCGCACCATCCGTACACCGAGGCGCTGCTCTCCGCGGTTCCGACCGTGGACGGCGGCGGCCGCGAGCGGATCCGGCTCGAGGGCGAGATCCCGAGTGCCGCCAATCCGCCGTCCGGCTGCGTCTTCCACACGCGCTGCCCGCGCAAGATCGGCGCGATCTGCGAGCAGGAGGAGCCCCCACTGCTCGAGGTCGAAGAGGCGCACCTGATGCGCTGCCACATCCCGATCGATGAGCTGCGGAGGCTGCAGCTCGGGGAGCGGGAGAAGGCGCCCGCGTGAAGATTCGCGCGGCCGTCCTCGAGCGGACGGGCGGCCCACTCACCGTCACGGAGCTCGACCTCGCCGGCCCCGGCCCGGGCGAGGTGCTGGTCCGGCTGCACGCGAGCGGCGTCTGCCACTCCGACCAGAACGCGATCGACGGCACGGCCGAGACGCGCTGCCCCGCCGTGCTCGGGCACGAGGGAGCGGGAGTCGTCGAGGCGGTCGGCGACGGCGTTGTCTCGGTCGCGGCCGGCGACCACGTCGCGCTCTCGTGGGCGCCGTCGTGCGGGCAGTGCTCCGAGTGCCTCCGCGGCCTGCCGCAGCTCTGCGCGGCCGCGTGGCCGGCGATGGGCGTGGGCGGGCTCCTCGACGGGACGTCGCGGCTCTCCCGGGACGGCGAGCCGGTCTACCACTACTCGTTGATCTCGTCGTTCGCCGAGGCGTGCGTCGTGCCGGAGCGCTCCTGCGTCGTCATCCCGAAGGACGTGCCGTTCGAGATCGCCGGGCTCGTCGGCTGCGCGGTGACGACCGGCGTCGGCGCCGTCTGGAACACGGCGCAGACGCGGCCGGGCGACCGCGTCGCCGTCGTCGGCTGCGGCGGTGTCGGCCTCTCGGCGCTGCTGGGCGCGGTCGCCGCCGGCGCGGCACAGGTCGTCGCCGTCGACGTCAGCGAGGCGAAGCTGGAAGTTGCGCGCGAGCTCGGCGCGACGGCCACCGTCATCTGGGCGGGCTCGCCGGAGGACACGGCCGAGGCTGTTCGGGACGCGTCCGGCGGCGGGGTCGACGCGGCGGTGGAGGCGACAGGCAGAGTCGAGGCGATGCTGACGGCCTTCCTCTCGACGCGGAACCGGGGCGCCGCGGTGCTGATCGGGATCCCGCGCGAGGACGCGGTGCTGCCGCTGCCGGCGCTCTCGATCCCGCGCATGGAGCGGCGCGTGCTCGGCTCGATCTACGGCTCGTCGCGGCCGGAGCGGGACTTTCCGCTCATCCTCGACCTCTACCGGCGCGGCCGCCTGCCGCTCGACAAGCTCGTCTCGCACCGGCTGCCGCTCGAGCGCATCGACGACGCGTTCGCGCTGTTGCGCAACGGCGAGGCGCGCCGCGCGGTGCTCGCGCTGTGAACCTGGACGAGCTCGACGGCCGCATCGGCGAGGGCTGGGGCGGCGAGGTGCCGAACGGGAGCCACGTCAACGTCGTCCTCGCGCGCCGCGGCAGTCCGACGGCCGCCGCCGCACTCAGCATGCTCGCGAATCCGACGCCCGGTCACACGCCCGTCCTCGTCACCGTCGGCGAGACCGAGTCCGATTACGAGCCCGTCTGGCCGCCGACGCTGATGATGAACAAGGCGACCGCGACAGAGAACCGCCACCAGACGGTCACGTGGGGCGCAGCGCAGCTCGGGATCGGACAGGGCGTGCTCGATGCGGTCGCCGACGGCGTCATCGAGGCGACCGGTGACCTGCTCGTCCTCGTCGCCGTCTGGGTCGATCCGCGCGCAGACGACGAGACGGCGTTGCGGCTCGCGAACCGCGCCGCGGTGCGGAAGGCGATCGGCACGTGCGTCGAGGGCCGAGACCCGCGCGCGGCCGCGGCGCTCGTCGAGCGGCGCGACGAGCTGCAGAGCCCGTTCTACAGCGGCGACTGATGCGCATCACAGCCGTCGAGACGCGCACGTACCGGTACCCGCTGGACCCGCCGTTCCGCGCAGCTTGGGATCCGGTGCCGCGCGAACAGCAGGAGGCGACGCTCGTCCTCGTGCGGAGCGACGAGGGCGTGACGGGTGTCGCCTCGGGCGGAGACGGATTGCCGGACCGCGCGGTGCTCGAGCGGTTCCTCGTCGGCGTCGACCCGCTCCGCAGCGAGCACGTTCGCGAGGTCTGCGAGACCGTCGATTTTCACGGCGGCCGGCCGTGGGCGGTCGAGATCGCCGTCTGGGATCTCGCCGGCAAGGCGCTCGGCGCGCCGCTCTGGCAGCTGCTCGGCGGGCGGAGCGACCGGCTCCTCGCGTACGCCTCGAGCGGTGAGCTCGTCTCAGCGGAGGTGCGGGCCGCGCGGTGCATCGTGCTGAAGGAGCGCGGCGTGCGCGCGGTAAAGCTCCGCTTCCACCTCGCCGACTGGCGCGACGACCTCGCCGTGGTCCGCGCCGTGCGCGAGGCGGTCGGCGACTCGATGCAGATCATGGTCGACGCGAACCAGGGATGGCGCATGCCCGGCGACGTGCAGCCGCGCTGGGACGTCGCCACGGCCGCGCAGTGTGCACGCGCGCTCGAGGAGCTCGGCGTCTACTGGCTCGAGGAGCCGCTGCGAACCGACGATCCGGACGGGTACGCGAATCTGCGGACCCACACGAGCCTGCGGATCGCCGCCGGCGAGATGATCCGCGGCGCCGGCGAGGCGCGGGAGCTCGTCGTCCGCGGGCACGTCGACGTCCTGCAGGGCGACGTCCTCTTCGCGGGCGGGTTCGGCGGCGCCCGGAGGCTCGCCGCGCTCGCCGACGTGCACGGCCGTGCCTGGTCGCCGCACACGTGGTCGAACGGGCTCGGCCTCGTCGCCAATCTCCACGCCGCGCTCGCGTTCTCGACCGTGCCGTACGTCGAGGTGCCGTTCGACCCGCCGGCCTGGTCGCCCGAGCGCCGCGACTGGCTGCTTCCCGAGCCGCTGGAGATCGCCCCCGACGGTACGATCGCGCCGCCGCCCGGCCCAGGCCTGGGCGTCGAGCTCGACCTCGAAGCCCTCGAGCGCTGGCGCACGGGTTGACGTAGCCCGCACCTGCCCGGGACGGCCCCGTCCCGGGACCTACCCCGGTCCAGGTCCCGGGACGTGTTCCTCAGGGACAAGGGCTTGCCGCGGATGCGCCGCGGATCCTGTTGCCGCGCGCCTGGGAGGAGGGCAGAACGGCCACGTCCCGGGAGCTCCCCCGGTCCAGGTCCCGGGGCATGGCTCCGCTGGACGTGGCGGCCGCCCGGCGGCTCGGCGTAGAGTTTGCGGCATGACCCAGACCGTCGACGACATTCTCACCCGCGTCTCGATCCACGCCCAGGCGTTCGTCGACGGCGAGTACGTCGACGCGCTCTCCGGCGAGACCTTCGATTGCGTCAGCCCCGGCACCGGCACCGTGATCGCGCAGGTCGCCTCCTGCGACGCCGACGACGTCGACCGCGCCGTCGCCGGCGCGCGAGGCGCGTTCGAATCCGGCACGTGGTCTCGGATGGCGCCGAAGAAGCGGAAGCGAACCCTCAAGCGCTTCGCCGAGTTGATCGACGAGAACCGCGACGAGCTCGCACTGCTCGAGACGCTCGACATGGGCAAGCCGATCTCGGACAGCCGCAAGGTCGACGTGCCCGCCGCGGTGGAGACCATCGCGTACTACGGCGAGGCGATCGACAAGGTCTACGACGAGATCGCGCCGACGCATCCCTCGAGCGTCGTGATGCTCGTGCGCGAGCCGCTCGGCGTCGTCGCCGCCGTCGTGCCGTGGAACTTCCCGCTGCTGATGGCGAGCTGGAAGCTCGGGCCCGCGCTCGCGACCGGCAACTCCGTCGTCCTCAAGCCGGCCGAGCAGTCGCCGCTGACCGCGCTGCGCCTCGGGGAGCTCGCGTCGGAGGCGGGGATTCCGGACGGCGTGCTCCAGATCGTCCCGGGCCTCGGCGAGCGCGCGGGGCAGGCGCTGGGCCGCCACATGGACGTCGACATGGTCGCGTTCACCGGCTCCACCGAGGTCGGCAAGTTCTTCCTGCGCTACAGCGGCGAGTCGAACATGAAGCGGCTCGCGCTCGAGTGCGGCGGCAAGTCGCCTCACGTGATCTTCCCGGACTGCGGCGACCTCGACGCCGCCGCGCAGGCTGCCGCCTGGGGCGTCTTCTACAACCAGGGCGAGGTCTGCAACGCCGGCTCGCGGCTGCTCGTCCACGCCGACATCAAGGACGAGTTCCTCGAGCGGATCGCGCGCGTCGCCGAGGGGATCCAGCCGGGCGATCCGCTCGATCCGGAGACGAAGATGGGTGCGATCGTCGACGAGACGCAGCTCGACCGCGTGCTCGGCTACATCGAGGCCGGCAAGGAGGAGGGCGCCGACCTCCGCCTCGGCGGCGAGCGCACGCGCGCCGAGACGGGCGGCTACTTCGTGGAGCCGACGATCTTCGACGCGGTCTCGAACGACATGCGGATCGCGCGCGAGGAGATCTTCGGGCCCGTCCTCTCGGCGATCACGTTCACGGAGGAGGCCGAGGCGATCCGGATCGCGAACGACACCGTCTACGGGCTCGCCGCGGCAGTGTGGACGGACGACGTCAACCGCGCGCACCGGACGGCGCGGGCGATCCGCGCCGGCGTCGTCTGGGTCAACACCTTCGACGCGGGCGACATCACGTCCCCGTTCGGCGGCTTCAAGCAATCCGGCTTCGGACGGGACAAGTCGATCCACGCGCTCGACAAGTTCACCGACCTGAAGTCGATCTGGATCCAGCTTCGCTAGCGCGGCGAACCCAGCGGTCGCGCCGATTCGAGGCGGACCGTTGACACGCCGAGCGGCAGCCCGCGAGGATCAGGCGAGATCCCGATCGAGGAGGGGACGATGAGCGAGCAGTCGCAGGTCGAACAGCTGGTGCGCGACCTCTCCGACGGCCGCCTCGACCGCCGCACCTTCCTGCAGCGCGCCGCCGCCGCAGGGCTCGCACTCGGCACCGCGAACGCTCTCGCGGGCGCCCTCGGCGCCGACTCGGCGTTCGGATCTACCAGGGCCGCCGGAGTCCTGCGCGTCCGCGCCGTCGGCGACGTCCAGAACATGGACCCGGCGTTCATCCCCGGCTCGAACGAGGGCGCCGTGCTGGCGAACGTCTACGAGGGGCTCGTCGCCTTCAAGCCGGGCACTTACAACCTCGTCCCGGTGCTCGCGGACAAGTGGCAGCCCTCGAACGACGGGCTCCGCTACCACTTCACGCTCCGGAAGGGCGTCAAGTTCCACGGCGGCTACGGCGAGGTGACCGCGGCGGACGTCAAGTTCTCGTTCGAGCGAACGGCGGGCCTGACCAGTCCGGCGATCGAGTCGCCGTACAAGAGCGACTGGGCCGCGCTCGGGGAAGTGCGCGTCACCGGCCGCTACAGCGGGACGATCATCCTCAAGAACAAGTTCGCCCCCCTGCTGACGAACACGCTGCCGGGCTTCGACGGCTACATCGTCTCGAGAAAGGCGGTCAGCGACCTCGGCGACGATTTCGCGCATCACCCGATCGGAACGGGCCCGTACGAGTTCGTGTCGTGGACGCCGGGTCAGAAGACCGTCCTCAGGAAGTTCGAAGGCTACGGCGGCAGCTGGCAGCGCCACGTGAAGGCGCCGATCTGGAGCGGGATCGAGTTCGTACCGATCTCGGTCTCCAACGCGGCGACGATCGCGATCCAGAGCGGCGCGGTCGACTGGGGCCCGATCGGGCCCGAGGCGGTCAACAGCTTCAAGTCGGACTCGAAGTTCAGAGTCGACGCCCGTACGACGCTCAATTACAGCTGGATCGGCATGAACATCGCTCACCCGAACCTGAAGGACGTCAACGTGCGCCGTGCGATCCGCGCTGCGATCGACGTGCCCTCGATTCTGGCGGCCGCGTTCGACGGCAAGTGGAGCCGGGCCAGGTCTCTCCTGGCGCCGGGGATGCCGGTGGGCTACTGGAAGCAGGCCCCGGCCTACGCGCGCGACGTCAACAAGGCGAAGAGCTTCCTTGCCAGGTCGGGCGTGAGCGGCCTCGAGCTGACCATGGCTGCATCGAAGACCGCCGTCGGCGGCCAGACGATCGCCGAGATCGTGCAGGCGAACCTGGCCGACATCGGCATCAAGGTGCAGGTACTCGTCCAGGACCGCTCGGTCTTCAACCAGCTCGGGGGCGACGCCCAGAAGAACCGCCAGCTCTTCTACGAGCTCTTCACGACGCCGACCCCGGAGCCGTCGTTCGCCACCGAATGGTTCACCTGCGGCCAGGTCAACGTCTGGAACTGGCAGTCGTGGTGCAACAGGCAGTTCAGCACTTGGGACGCCCAGGCCATGAAGACCCTCGATCCCGAGATCCGTTCGGAGGTCGCATGGCCGACGGCCTACTTCGCGGGCAAGAAGGCAATCAAGCCGTCGCTGCAGCCCTCCGGCTTCTACCAGACCTGGGACTTCCGCCAGACATAGGGGCCCTCCGGATACCTGGGGTGGTGTCGTGCTCCAGTACCTGATCAAGCGGATCGGGATGGCGTTCCTCGTCGCCGTCCTGCTCATGGTCTTTCTCGCGCTGCTGGTGCACGCCGTCCCCGGCGATCCCGTCAATGCGATCCTCGGCCAGAGGTCGACGCCGGAGCTCGTCCGGACGGTGCGCGAGCAGATGGGGCTCGACAAAACGGTGCCGGCGCAGGTGGCGCAGTTCGTCGGGCATGCCTTTCAGGGCGACCTCGGTCACGACTTCGTCAGCAACCTGCCCGTGACGAACCTGATCCGGAACGCGCTCCCGCATACGATCGCGCTCGCCGTCTCGAGCCTCGCGCTCGCCATCCTGTTCGGCATCCCGCTCGGCGTGCTGGCCGCGACCCGCCCCAACGGCATCCTCGACCGGCTCACCGGTGTCGTCTCGATCTCGCTGATCACGACGCCGTCCTACATCGCCGGCCTGTACCTCCTGCTCCTCTTCTCCCTGACCGTCGAGCTCTTCCCGGCGGTCGGGACCGGAAGCTTCTCCCACCCGATCGGCTACCTGCAGCACCTCGTGCTGCCTGCGGTGGCGCTCGCGCTCGGCTGGATCGGCTACTTCGCGCGTCTCGTCCGGACGAGCATGCTCGAAATTCTCAACGCGAACTACATCCGGACGGCGTACGCCTACGGGTTGCGCGAGAGCGTCATCGTCTACCGACACGCGCTGAAGAACGCGATCATTCCAACCGTCGCCGTACTCGGCGTGGGCCTCGGCGAGCTGATGGGCGGCGCGGTCTTCGTCGAGGTCATCTTCAGCCGGGTCGGGCTGGGATCGCTGATCGTCGAGTCGATCGAGACGCGGAACTACCCGGTCGTGCAGGGCTGTGTGTTGACGGTCGCGCTGCTGTTCGTCCTCGCCAACCTCCTGGCCGATCTCTCGTACCGTTTTCTCGACCCGCGAATCCGCGTCGAGGAGTCGACCTAGTGACGGTCTCGGTCCCACCGCTCCCGCGCCGTGCCCGGCTCCCGGGCCGCGGGTCGCTGCCCGTCCGTGTCGCGCGAAACCCGGCGGGGCTGTTCGGGATCTTCGTCGTGACCGGGCTGCTCGTGCTCGTGGCGTTCGCGCCCCAGATCGCTCCCTACGACCCCGCGCACCAGGACATCGTCAACCGGTTACAGGGCCCCTCCGCGAACCATCTGCTCGGCACCGACCAGCTCGGGCGCGATCTCCTCTCTCGGCTCATCTTCGGCGTCCGCATCGAGCTGCAGGTCGCGGTCCCCGCGACGCTCGGCGCCCTCGCGCTCGGCCTGCTGCTCGGGCTCGCGGCGGGCTACCTCGGGGGCCGGGCCGACAACGCATTGATCGTGGTAATGGATGCCATCCAGGCGTTCCCCGCCGTGATACTCGCTCTGACGATCCTCGCCCTCCTCGGCCCGTCGCTCCGGAACGTCGCGATCGTGCTCGCCGTTGCCTTCGCGCCGGCCTATGCGCGCGTGGCGCGGGCGCTCGTCCTCGCCGTGAAGCAGAACCCGTACATCGAGGCGGAGCGGTCGCTCGGGGCGAGCAGTCCCCGGATCGTTCTCGCGCACATCGTGCCGAACATCCTTCCGCCGCTCCTGACGCTCGTCGCCATGAACCTGCCGAGTGCGATCGGAGCCGAGGCCGGCCTCTCGTTCCTCGGGCTCGGGGTGCAACCCCCGACTCCCTCCTGGGGTGTGATCCTCGCGGACGGCTTCGAGCACGTGCGCGACGCGCCGTGGGCCGTCATCTGGACGGGTCTGACCCTGATGGCCACGACGCTCGGCTTCACATTCCTCGGGGAGGCGTTGCGCGACCAACTCGACCCGAGGCTCGCCGGGGCGCTGCATTGAGCGAGCCGCTGCTCAGGGTCGAGGGCCTCGAGGTCGTCTACCGGGTGCAGGGGCGGAGGCTCCCTGCGGTCAGCGAATCGGGCTGCGGCAAATCGACGCTCGGCCTCGCGCTGCTGCGGCTGCTGCCCCAGAACGGCGAGATCGCCGGAGGCCGCCTGCTCTTCCGCGGCCGCGACATCGCGGCGCTCGATCGCGAGGAGCTGCGCCGCATTCGCGGAAGCCAGGTCGCGATGATCTTCCAGGACCCGCTGACGAGCCTCAACCCGACGCTGACGGTTGGGGCGCAGCTGCTCGACGCTCTCCGCGCGCACGGCCGGGGTGCGGCGAAGGACCGGCGCGGCAGGATCGTCGCGATGCTCGAGCGGGTCGGCATTCCCGACGCGGCCGACCGGGTCGGCCGCTACCCGCACGAGCTCTCCGGAGGTATGCGCCAGCGGATCATGATCGCGATGGCACTCCTACTCGAGCCGGCGCTCCTCGTCGCCGACGAACCGACGTCCGCGCTCGACGTCACGCTCCAGATGCAGATCCTCGAGCTGTTGCGAGCGCTGCGGCGCGATCGCGGGACCGCGATCCTCTTCATCTCGCACGACCTCGGAGTCGTCTCGGAGATCTGCGACCGTGCGGTGGTGATGTACGCGGGACGCCCGGTCGAGGAGGCGGACATCCGCACGATGTTCGAGCAGCCGCGGCACCCCTACACACAGGCACTGCTCGCTTCGATTCCCTCCTGGCGACGGCGCGGCGAGGAGCTCGGCTCGATCCGCGGACGGGTACCCAGCCTCTTCGATCTCCCGCCGGCGTGCGCTTTCGCCGACCGCTGCCCGCACGTACGGGCCGTCTGCAGGGAACAGCCGCCCCGCTATCTCGGCGCGGGCCGGCGCGTCCGTTGCCATATCTACGACTCCGCCTCGGGCTACGCGAGCTCGCCTCCGTCTCTCACGGCACGGGCAGGCCTCCGGTGAGCGCCGAGTCGCTCGTCCAACTCCGCGGGGTGCGCATGCACTTCTTCGACAAGCGCGGGCTTGTCGCGCAGGTGCTGCGGCACGAAGCCGGGGCCGTGCACGCCGTAGACGACGTCGACCTCGACATCCCGGGCGGCCAGATCGTCGGTCTCGTCGGCGAATCGGGCTCGGGCAAGACCACGCTCGGCCGGACGATCGTCGGCCTGCAACGGCCGACTGCGGGCGCAGTCCTCTTCGACGGACGAGACCTCGGGCGGGCGAGCCGGGCCGAGTTGCGTCGGCTCCGCCGCCGGATGCAGATGATCTTCCAGGAGCCTCATGCGAGCCTGAGCCCGCGTCACCGGGTCGCCTCCCTGCTGAGCGAGCCGTACCGGATCCACCGGATCTCGCCCGAGGAGCGCTCGAGCGTCGGCGAGCTGCTGGAGATGGTCGAGCTCTCTCCGGAGATCGCCTCACACTTTCCGCACCAGCTCTCGGGAGGGCAGGCGCGCCGCGTCGGAATCGCGCGAGCGCTCGCACTGCACCCGGAGCTCGTCGTCGCCGACGAGCCGACCTCCGGCCTCGACGCCTCGGCGGCGGCGGCCGTGCTCAACCTGATCAAGGGCCTCCGGGAGCGCCTCGGGCTGACCTACCTGGTGATCACCCATGACCTGAACGTCGTGGGCTACCTGGCCGAAACGATCGCCGTCATGTATCTCGGGCAGCTCGTCGAGATCGGGCCGGCCGAGCGGATCTACGAGTCGCCCGCCCACCCGTACACGCAGGCCCTGCTGTCCGCACTGCCCGAGCCGGGCGACGGGCGGGTCGAGCGCCGCCTCCTCCTGCCGGGCGAGATCCCGAGCCCGAGGACGCCGCCGGCCGGCTGTCGTTTCCATACCCGCTGTGCCTACGCGCAGGAGCGCTCCCGGCTCGAATCTCCCCAGCTCGAGCAGATCGAGCCCGACCACCTCGTCGCGTGCCACTTTTGGCGCGAGGTGCGGGCCGCTGCGACCGCGTCGCGACCACCCGAGAGGAGGCGAGATGGCGATTCTCGACACTGACGTCCGCGAGGTGCGGCTGGAGCACGCCTGGATCCCGTTGTCGGACGGCTGCCGCCTGTCGGCCAAGATCTGGCTGCCGGCCGACGCGGAGGACGATCCTGTCCCGGCGGTGCTCGAATACATCCCCTACCGCAAGGACGACGGCACCGCAGTCAGGGATCTCAAGCGCCACCCCTACTTCGCCTCCTGCGGTTACGCGGCGGTGCGGGTGGACCTGCGCGGGAGCGGCGACTCGCAAGGGATCCTCTACGACGAGTACCTACAGCAGGAGCACGACGACGGGCTGGAGGTCCTCACGTGGTTGGCGGCCCAGCCCTGGTGCACGGGCGCGGCTGGGATCATGGGGATCTCGTGGGGCGGCTTCAACGCCCTCCAGATCGCGGCGCGGCGACCGCCCGAGCTGAAGGCGATCATCGCGCTCTGCGCGACGGACGACCGCTACGCCGACGACGTGCATTACATGGGCGGCTGCGTCCACGAGTCGATGCTCGGCTGGGCCTCCTCGATGCTCGCGTACAACGCCCGGCCCCCCGACCCGACGATCGTCGGCGACGGCTGGCGGGAGCTCTGGCTCGACCGGCTCGAGCGCACACCCCCGTACATCGAGGCATGGCTGACGCACCAGCGCCGGGACGACTTCTGGCGACACGGTTCGGTCTGTGAGGACTTTGGCGCGATCGAGTGTCCCGTCTACATCCAGTCCGGCTGGGCGGACTGGTACCGCAATCCCGTGGCCACTCTGCTCGCGGGCCTCTCTGTCCCCCGCAAAGGCCTGATCGGCCCGTGGGCGCACGTCTATCCCGACGACGGTCGGCCCGGGCCGGCGATCGACTTCGCGCGCGAGTGCGTCCGCTGGTGGGACCACTGGCTGAAGGGGATCGACACGGGGATCATGGACGAGCCGATGCTGACGACGTGGATGCCCGACCCGGTCGAGGCGACGGCCGAGGGCGCGGTTCGCTGGCTCCGTGCGGGGCGCTGGGTCTCGGAGCCGTCGTGGCCTTCGCCGAACGTGGAGACGCGCGAGCTCTACCTCGCCGCGCACGGGCTGGACGGCGAGGAACCCGCCGAGGAGATCGCGCTCGAGATCACCGGGGTGCAGTCGGCGGGAGTCGGGGCGAGCTCTGCCACGCTCGTCGACCAGCGCGCCGACGACGCTCGCTGGCTCTGCTTCGATTCCGCGCCGCTCGAAGACGAGGTCACGGTGCTCGGTCTGCCCTACGTCGAGCTCGCGCTCGCCGGCGACCGCGCAAACGGCCTCGTCGCCGTCCGGCTCTGCGACCTCGCTCCGAGCGGCGTCTCGACGCTCGTCACGCGCGGACAGCTGAACCTCACCCACCGCGAGGATCACGCCGAACCCAGCCCACTCTCGCCTGGGAAGCGCTACGGCGTGCGCATACGGTTCGACATGATCGCCCATGTCTTCCGGCCCGGCCACCGCCTGCGGATCGCCGTCTCGCCGACGTCTTGGCCGTCCGCCTGGCCCTCGCCCGAGCCCGTCACGCTGAGCGTCTTCGCCGGCCCGGCGAGCCGGCTCGAGCTGCCGGTACGCCGGCCTCTCTCCGAGGAGCCCGAGCTACAGCCCTTCGAGCCGCCGCAACGCGTCTCACCGACGGCGCAGGTTCTTGTGCGGCCGTCGGGGGAGAGCGTCGAGCGCGACTTCCGGACAGGAAAGGTCACGTTCCGGACGCGGCGGATGGACCGCGACGGCGTGCGCTTCGACGACGGTCTCGTGTTCCAGCCGAGCGCGTTCGACGAGCACGTCATCGTCGACGGCAAGCCCCTGTCGGCCCGTGTGCAGTGTGAGCGCTCGTTCGTGATCGAGCGCGGGGACTGGCGGACCCGCGTGGAGACGACGAGCACGATGAGCTCCGACGCTCGCTCGTTCCACGTGACGAACGTCCTCGAAGCGTACGAGGACGACGTTCGTCTGTTCGTGAAGAACTGGCTCTTCTCCGTGCCGCGCGACCTCGTGTGAGGCCTTGCCTGGGGACCCGCGGTTGCAGCGCCGCAGTCCGTCTGCCACGCTGGGGAGCATGGCGCCGCCCGTGAGGCCGCTCGCCGAGTCGACTCTCCTCGAGACGATCCTTGCGACGGCGCCGGTGGGCATTGGCTTTCTCGACCCGGACCTCCGCTTCGTCCGGCTGAACGAGGCGCTGGCGCGCGGGAACGGCCTCGCCCGGGATCAGCACCTCGGGCGCCGGATCGACGAGGTCTGGCCCGAGATCCCGGGGGAGCTCCTGGCCCGGCTACGGGAGCTGCTCGGGACCGGGGAGCCGATCACGGACGTCGAGGCGATCAGCGCCGACTCCGGAGGAAGACCGCGTCACGTGCTCCAGAACTACTACCCCGTGACGGCGGCGGACGGCACGGTCTGCGGAGTCGGCGTCATCGTCGTCGACATCACGGAGCGGAAGCTGGCCGAGGAGGCCCTCACCGCCTCGGAGGAACAGCTGCGCGAAATGCTCGAGACCGTCCGGCTCATCGCGGTCATCGTCGACGCCGACACACGGATCGTGTACTGCAACCCGTATCTCGCCGAGCTCTCAGGGTGGACGCGCGAGGAGCTCCTCGGCCGCGAGTGGTACGCGACGTTCGAACCGGACGAGGTCGAGAACAGGCGAGGCTTCGTTCGCCACATCGCCGAGATCGCGGTCAACCCGCATGCAGAGGGCGCGATACAGACCCGCAGCGGTCAGTGGCGACTCATCTCCTGGAACAACACGGTCGTCCGCGGCCCGCACGGACGGGGGATCGGCGCGACGAGCATCGGCGAGGACATCACCGAGCGCCGCCGGGCGGAGAAGGAGCTTCATGCGCGCGTGGAGGAGCAGGAGGCGCTGCGGCGCGTCGCCACTCTCGTCGCAGGAGAGGCGCAGCCGGACCGCGTCTTTCGCTCGGTGGCCCAGGAGGCTGCCCGCATCCTCGGAGCCGACTCCTCGGCGGTCCTGCGCTTTGACGATCCGCAGACCGCGACGGTCGTCGGGCGGTGGGAGGGCTCCGATCTCGGGGGCTTCCCGAACGGCTCGTCGATCCCGGTGGAGGACGACGGGGCCCTCGCCCGCCTGCTCAGGACGGGTGGGCCGGCTCGGATCGACGACGACGAGGGCGTGCCGGGAGAGCTGCCGGTCGCCATGCGGTCGTTCGGCTACCGCTCGGTCGCCGCCGCGCCGGTCATCCTCGCGAACCGGCTGTGGGGTGCGCTCGCCGTGGGCAACGGACGCCTCGAGCGGCTGCCCGCAGACGCCGAGCGGCGGCTCGGCGAGTTCGCCGAGGTCCTGGGCCTCGCTGTCGCGAGCGCCGACGCCCGCGAGAAGCTCGCCCGTTCGCGCACCCGGATCGTGGAGGCGAGCGACGAGGCGCGGCGCCTCCTCGAGCGTGATCTTCACGACGGAGCGCAGCAGCGCCTCGTGAGCCTCGCGATCATGCTTCGGCTCGCCGAGGCGAAGCTGGTGCGCGATCCCGCGGAGGCCGCGTCGGCACTCGCCCAAGCGTCCGCCGAGCTCGGGCACGCTCTGGAGGAACTGCGCCACCTCGCGCGAGGGATTCACCCGGCGATTCTCAGCGACCGCGGGCTCGGCCCGGCGCTCGAGGCGCTCGCGGGGCGCATGCCGTTGCCTGTCGAGGTCCGCTCCGCAGTCGCGACGCGGCCGCGCCCGGCCGTCGAGGTGGCGACCTACTACGTCGTCGCGGAAGGCCTGACCAACGTCGTCAAGTACGCCCGCGCCTCGCAGGCGTCCGTGACCGTCAGTTCCACGAGCAGCGCCGTCACGGTCGAGGTCGTGGACGACGGCGTCGGCGGCGCGGACCCGAGCCTCGGATCGGGCCTGAACGGGCTCCAGGACCGCGTCGAGGCACTCGGTGGCAGGCTCGAGGTGGCGAGTCGGCTCGGCGCGGGGACGCTCCTGCGAGCGGAGATCCCCTGCACGTTCGGGCGCGAGGCCCGCGTCCACCCGCGCGCGGCCGATGCGGCCGCCGCTCGCTAGACAGGATGGCAGCCTCCGGGGAGGCCCGGATGAACCAACCTGCCAGGAACTACACCTAGGAGTCGCTGACCGCGACCGGATCGAAAGCGACGTTGCGGATCTTCAGCTTCAGAAGCGCGTCCACCGCGCGCGGCTTCACCACGATCAAGGGCTGCGCGAAGACGCTATCCTCGAACGGCTCGACGAGGTTCGATCGCCCGAAGTGCTCCCACGTGACGGCGAAATCGGGCACGCGTTCGAGGTCCTCCCGGCCGACGGAGTACCGAAGCTCGAGCGGCGACTGCGCCGTGCCGAAGTAGCCATCCCGCTCGCACTCCGGACACGGATCCTGCCGGCGAATCCCGCCGCTCGTCTCCGGATCGGCTGGAGGGAGCGCGTACGGCGCCACGAGCTGCGACCACGGCAGGCGCTCCTCCGCGCCCGCCGCCGCGCGAACGGCGTGGAACTCCGCGCCCGTGATCCCGGCAGCACCCAGCGCGTCGCGGACGCGGTCCGAGACGAAGTACTCGTGATCGAGCGTCTGGAAGACGGGGCCCTTCTTCGGCACATCGCCGGCCTTCAGCAGAACGTCGCCGAGGGGACGTGCACCGGTCCCGCACCGAGCGCATGCTTGTTCGAGCGTGAACGTCGTTCCGTGACGCGGGCCGCCTTCGCCTCGCTCGGCGGTCACGACGCGGAGGACGGAGAGCGGTGCCGAGAGAGCCTCGTCGTTCGAAGCCGATCGCGAGTGCCGCAGGAACGATTCGACGCCGTTGCGACGGAGCAGATCGCGTAGACGCTCCGCGCCGAGCAGATCGTCGGCGATTATCGCTGCGTAGACCCCGAGCGTCCCCGGCCTGGTGATCTTTTCGGGTTGGACTTCCGCGTCGTCGAGCAATTCACGCAGTCGATCGGGATCGATATCCGCCGCGTTCACAAAGATGTGGAGGCGCGTTCGCATTTCGAGCTGTGACTCGACTGGCCCGATCAGAATAGGTCGAATTCGAAAACCGGGCGGCGCGAACGGCCGTACTGCGGGACGCACGTTCAGGGCCGTAACCAGAGGGAGGACTCATGTCCGCCGCCATCCCCCACCGGCGGGGAGCGCTCGTGCTCGCCGTCATTCTGTCCCTGCTCGCCGCGGGCCTCGCCGCCGCCGCGGGCCCCAACGTCTACACGGTCAAGACGCTCGTCACGGATGCGAGCGACGCATCGCTCGTCAACGCCTGGGGCATCTCTGCCGGGCCGACGACGCCGTGGTGGGTCTCGAACAACGGCACGAACACCACGACCCTGTACAGCGGGACCGGAACGAAGATCCCGCTCACGGTCAACGTCCCCGGCGGGCCGACCGGGCAGGTCTTCAACGGCAACGCGAACGCTTTCAAGGTCACGCAGGGCGCGAACAGCGCCGCCGCGCGGTTCATCTTCGCGACGGAGGCCGGGACGATCCTCGGCTGGGCCTCGACCGTCTCGCCGGCGACCGCGATTCCGGGCGTCGACCGCTCTGCGCAGGGCGCCGTCTACAAGGGCCTGGCGATCCTCAACGACCGCCTGTACGCGGCCGACTTCCACAACGGCCGCGTCGACGTCTTCGATTCGTCGTTCGGCCCCGTCGCGCTCGCCGGCGGCTTCGCCGATCCGAAGGTCCCGAAAGGCTGGGCGCCGTTCGGCATCCAGGCCGTGAACGGGAACATCTTCGTCGCGTACGCGAAGCAGGATTCGGACAAGAAGGACGAGGTCGCCGGTGCCGGTCTCGGCTACGTCGACGAGTTCAACGCGGACGGAAAGCTCGTCGCACGGGTGGCGAAGAAGGGCAACAAGCACGGGCCGCTCAACGCGCCGTGGGGTCTCGCGATGGCGCCCACCGGCTTCGGCGCCTTCGAGGGCGACCTGCTCGTCGGGAACTTCGGTGACGGCAGGATCAGCGCCTACCAGGAGCGCTCGGCCGGCAAGTGGGTCTACAAGGGCCAGCTGCGCACCGGCGACGGCAAGCCGCTCGTCGTCGACGGCCTCTGGGGAATCGCGTTCGGCAACGGCGCCGCCGCGGGCCCGACGACGAGCCTCTACTTCGCGGCCGGGCCGGGCGACGAGAAGCACGGCGCATACGGCGTGATCACCGCGGGATAGCGCGCTCGACCGCACGTACGACCTCGGGAGCGAGCCCGCTCGGGACATCCAGCTCGAGCGGGTCCGTCTCCCACGACTGCGGCAGGGCGGCGAGCGCCTCGACCACCGCGAGCGTGCAGAGCGGCAGGTGGTCGAGGCTGTAGCCGCCCTCGAGGAACGCGACGAGCCGGCCGTCGAACAGCGTCCTCGCGCGCTCGGCGAGCGAGCGGAAGCCCTCGGTCGTCACGCTCATCCGCCCGTGCGTGTCCGAGGCGGCCGGGTCCTGGCCCGCAGACACGAGCAGGAACTCGGGCCCGAAGCGCTCGAGCGCCGGCGCGACGACCTCGTCGAAGGCAAGCCGGTAGCCGTCGTCGCCCGTTCCCGCCGGGAGCGGCACGTTCACGGTCGTCCCGACCCCGCGCTGCGCGATCGTCCCCGAGCCCTTCGGATAGAGCTCGTCCTGGTGCAGGGAGACGAAGAGGACGGACGGATCGTCGTAGAAGATCTCCTGCGTCCCGTTGCCGTGGTGCACGTCCCAGTCGAGGATCGCGACGCGCTCGAGACCGTGGCGGCGCTGGAGGTGGCGCGCGGCGACCGCGACGGCGTTGAAGAGGCAGAAGCCCATCGCCCGGTCCGCAGAGGCGTGATGGCCGGGCGGCCGCAGGCACGCGAACGCGTTCCCGAGCTCGCCGGCGACGACGCGGTCGACTGCCTCCAGCAGTCCGCCGACGGCGAGCAGTGCCGCCGTCCACGAGTGCTCGGACGCGCGAGCCTCCGGGCCGACCCAGTGCACGCCGCCCCGCAACGAGGCGGCGTGAACCGCGTCGACGTGCGCGGCCGTGTGGACGAGCTCGAGCTCCTCGCGCGCCGCCTCCCGCGCCGGCACACGCTCGAGCCGCTCGAGCACACCGGAGCGTTCGAGCACTTGGTACGTGCGCTTCAGCCGCTCCGGGCGTTCCGCGTGCGGCACGTCGAGCCATCGCTGCACGCGCGGGTCGAGGAGCATCGAGCCGTTGTCGTGCAGCTCGCAGCGCTCGTCGTAGACGAAGCCGGTGTCAGCCTTCGACACGCTGCACGAGCTCGATCCCGCGCTCGCCGATGTCGACGAGGTAGCCGCGCAGGATGCCGTGGTTCGCCTCGCTGCCGGGGTTGATGCAGAGCGTCGCGCCGATCTTCCGCTCGCCGGCCGACTCGTGGATGTGCCCGTGCACGGCCAGCAGCGGCTGGCGCTCCTCGATCAACCGGCGCACCGCGGTCGAGCCGACCGGGCCGCGAAGGACGTCGCCGGCGGAAACGGTCGGCCGCAGGTTCGCGTCCAGGATCGGCGCGGTGTCGAGACCGGAGTCGTGCGGCGGCACGTGGATCATGAAGACCGCGCGCCGCGGGTCGCGCACCTGTTGCGCGAGGTCGTCGAGGCGCCGGTACAGCTCTTCCTCGGTCACCTCGCGCGGGGTGTTCCAGGGCGTCTCGTTCGACCAGCCGTAGGAGAGGAGCTGGAGGCCGCCAGGGATGTCGATCACCTTGCCGTCGACGTTGACCGGCCGGAACTCCGCGTTGTCCAGGATGGGGTCGATTCCGAAGTCGTCGTCGTTGCCCGGGATCACGTACAGCGGAACGTCCGACTCGGCGAGGCGCTCCGTCGCGAGCCGCATCCACGCCTCGACGCGCTCGTTCATCAAGCGGTGCAGCAGCTCGTCGCGCGCTGCGGCGTCGCCGGCGAGACGCTCCGCGTCCTCGCCGCTCGCGACGAACGAGTAGTAGCCGACGTCTGCGACGTCGCGCTCGAGCTGCACGAGCTCCTCGTCGCCGCGCGCCGCGCGCCTGACGCCGAACAGCTCTGCCTCGTAGCGTCCGTCGCGGCGCACGATCGGCACGATCGCTTTGCCCGTCAGATCGCCGGCGACGAGCGCGACGTCCGCCTTGTACACGTTGAGCTTGACGGCGTTCAGGAACTTCCGCCACGCCTTCTCGGCCGCGTGGAAGTCGCTCACGATGTAGAGCCGCGTCGCGATGTCAGTCGGGCGGCAGCTCGGTGAACAGCATCTTCGTGTCGACGCCGGCCGATCTCGTCCGCAGGCGCATCGCGAGATAGATCGCGAGGCCGATCCCGTAGAAAATCAGGGCGTCGAGGATGCCGTTCGACTCGAGGTAGTGCAGCTTGCCGGAGCCGGACAGCGCCTTTTCGATCGGCTTGAAGACCGCGAACACGTAGACCCACACCGGGAACACGAGCCAAACGAGACCGAGCCAGGGCAGCGCCTTCGCGAAGGGTGCGTTCCGTACCAGATCGGGCCTGCGGAAGCGGACGAGCAGCGCGTTCACCCCCGGCATCGCCCAGGTCAGGATGGCCATCGTGATCGAGAACCACGCCGTGCCGGCGAGGTTGAGCTTGTTGCCGGTCGTGGCGAGGACGTGCGGCAGCGCGTTGTAGCTCTGGAAGAACAGGAAGAGCGCGGTCAACCCCAGCGTGGCGATGATCGCGTTCAGCGGCGCGCGCAGCCGCTCGCTCACCTGTCCGAACCACTCCGGCAGCTGGCGGTCGAGGCTCCACGCGAGCTGCATGCGGCTGATGAAGTTGATGTAGACGGGACAGAGCAGGAACGGGAAGACGACGCCGGCGAGCGAGATGAGGGCCCAGATCGGCCAGAGGCCGTGGTTCGCGACCGCCGCGAGGAGGGGCATCGAGTTCGGCTGTCCCATCGGCAGCGCCGAGAGGTGCGAGTTGAAGCCCCAATAGCTCGCGCCCCAGCTCACGTTCGTCGCGAAGCCGAAGTGGTCCGAGATCGCGTCGACGTAGAAGGAGTTCGCCAGCACGCCGATCAGCAGCGCCCCGAGCAGCGCGACCAGCACGCCGCGCTTCACGTTCCCGCGCACCTCGCCGGCGATGTACGCCGAGTACTGGAAGCCGATGTACTGGAACAGCAGGATCGACAGCATGAATGGGAAGACGGTCGTCGAGAAGAGGTCGCTGAGGAAGTGGTGGCTGTTGCCGGCGATGAAGTCCGCCTGACCCGAGGCGGCGATCTTCTGCGCCGTCACGCCGCCCGTGTACTTGGGCAGGTTCGTCTCGAAGCTCGAGCGGCTCGTCGCCGCGAGGCCGAAGATGAACATCCCGACGAAGGCCGCGACGCCGAAGCCGGCGAGCGCCGTGACGACACGGTGGAACGTCCGCGTCGGCAGGACGCAGACGAGCCCGATCACGGCGAGGACGACCAGCGAGCCGAGGAAACCGGGGGTGCCGGTGATCCCGCCGGTCGAGTCGGTGAACCACGTGTTCGCGTTGTCGAAGAAGTGACCCCCGGGCCCGATGCCGATGATCCGCGCGGTGATCTGGAGGTTGCGCAGCACGAGCGGCACCTCGAACGCGATGATCAGCACCGAGGCGATCACGAGCGTCCAAGACTCCATCCAGCCGAGGAACGGATGGACGATGCGGCTCGTGAAGACGTAGTCGCCGCCCGAGCGGGGCATGACCGACGTGAGCGACGCGAAGATCACTGCGAGCACAACGCAGAAGAGTCCCGCGGCGATCGCGGCCCAGCCGTACTCCGAGAGGCCGGCGAACTTCCAGACCGGGACGAACGCCAGCGAGTAGAAGATCGGATAGAGCGTCAGCCCGACGCCGACGAACGCTGCGACGTTGAAGAAGAGCGCGTTCGTGACGCTGACGTTGCGGACGAGCCCGGACGACTGGCGGATGAAGAGCTTCGCGGTTCCGGAGGGCGGGCCCGGCGCGGCCAGGTCAGACATTGCCGCCGATTATGTCGAGTGGGTCGGGCAGATGACGCAGATAGTCGACGCGCTCGTCGTCGGTGCCCGGCCGGGCGACGAGCGCGACGAGGAGCTCCTCCTCGGCGCCGGCCTGGGCGAGCACGTCGCCGGACGGCCCGACGGAGCGGCTGAGGCCGACGAGCTGCAGGCCGCCGATCGTCCCGACGCCGTTCACGTAGACGTGCGGGAGCCGGTTCTCGAGCGCGCGCGCACGGGTCGCGAGCTCGTGGTCGGGGCCGAACGGCTCCATGTTCGCCGACACGGTGACGAGCAGCTCCGCGCCCGCCCGGGCGAGCTGGCGCGCCGGCTCGGGGAACTCGACGTCGAAGCAGACGAGCAGCGCGACGGCGAGCCCGGCGAGCCGGACGACGACGAGCGCGTCGCCGGCCCGGAAGGCCTCCCTCTCTGCCCCGAAGAGCTGCGTCTTCCGGTAGACCGCGGCGAGCGAGCCGTCGCGGTCGATGCACGCGACCGAGTTCGAGAACGTCCCGTCGGTGTTGCGCTCGGCGAAGCCGACGGCGACGGCCGTCGAGACGGCCTCCGCGGCCTCCGCGATCGTGCGCAGCTCGGCGCAGTCGGCCGGGCGCGCCGAGTCGGCCAGGCGCGCGAGCTCGTAGCCGCCGAGAAAGAGCTCCGGGAAGACGGCGATCTCCACGTCCGGATGCGCGGCGAGCGCGGCCGCGGCCCGCTCGGCGTTCGCCGCCGGACTGCCCGGAACGGACGCCATCTGCGCGAGCAGCGCGAGCACGAGGAAAGCTTAGGTCACTCGGTCGAGGTAAAGCCGAGCGGGGCTCGCACCGATTTTGCCGCTCAGGGTCATGGCAGGCACGTCCCTCTCGGCGGCAACGCGCTCGGCGGCGATTCTCGCCGTCGCGACCGCGTTCCTCCTGTTCGCGGCCGCGCCGGCCTCGGCGGCCGTCAACTCGTCCGTCGCCGGCAACCTGCTGACCGTGACGACCGACGGCCCGGCGGTCGCGGTCGGCTGCGCCGGCGGGAACGTCACGGTGAACGGCTCCGACCCCGACTCGGGTGGCCCGCTCGCCTGCATCCAGATCTCCGCGAGCGCCGCCGCGAACATCGATCTGACCGGTGTCACCGCGGCTGCATTCCCCGCGGCGTCCTCGCAGGTCAACGGCAGCCCCGGTGACGACTCCTACTCCCTCGCCGGCGGTGCGGTGACGATCGTGGACGGCGGCGGCTCGGACACCCTCGACTTCTCGGCCGCGTCCGTCGGCGTCAGCGTCGACCTCTCGCAGTCGTCGGGCCAGCTGCAGACGATCGACGGGCTCGGCGACACCCTCAGCCTGACGGGATCGTTCGAGACGCTGAACGGCAGCACCCACGACGACGTGCTGACCGGGTCGTCCGGGAACGACGACCTCTGGGGCGACGCCGGCAACGACACGCTCTCCGGCGGAGGCGGGAACGACAGCATCGCCGGCGGCGCCGGCAACGACACGGTCTCGGGCGGGGATGGGAACGATCTCTACTCGTTCATGGTCCAGG
>VAWW01000051.1 GCA_005884575.1 Actinomycetota bacterium | reverse complement strand
GGGCGGGGACCCTACAGGGGTCAGCTCACCCACGCTTAGCCACGCCGCTTGCCTACGCTCGGGCGAGTGGCAGTTCCCGCGCGCCCCGCTCGACGATTTTCCCGCTCAGGCCGTGGTTCCGCGCCGGCCGAAGTCACCCTTGCGGGCGTCGTCGGGGTGGACAGGTGGGCCGATGTGGTTTATCGTGGGGCAAAGTGGAAATAACGGGGACGCCTGAATGCTGCTTGGCGAACACGAGCACACGATCGATGACAAGAACCGTCTCACCCTGCCCGCCCGCTTCCGGCACCACTTCGCGGAGGGGATCGTCGTGACCCGCGGCATGGACGGGTGCCTCTACGCGTACACGCGGCCGGAGTGGACGCGGCTCGTCGAGCAGCGGCTCGCAGCGCTCGACCCGCTTAGCCCCGACGGCCGGCGGATGCAGCGCTTCTTCTTCTCCGCCGCGGCGGAGGGCGAGCTGGACAAGCAGGGCAGGCTGATGCTCCCGGCGGCGCTGATCGAGCACGCGAAGCTCGGCCGGGACGTTGTCGTCGCAGGGGTGAACGACCACCTCGAGATCTGGGACCGGGCCGCCTGGCGCAAGGAGCTGGCGGAGGTCGAAGGGAGTGCGGAGCATGTTGCCGAACGTCTTGCAGCCAAGCGCGACTGATCACGTCCCGGTCCTCGCAGAAGTGGTTCGCGAGAGCCTCGCCGTGCAGCCGGGAGAGACCGTTATCGACGCGACCTTCGGCGCAGGCGGGCACAGCGCACTGCTCGCCGCCGACCTGCGCGGCAAGGGGAAGCTGATCGCAATCGACCGCGACCCGAGCGTACGCCCGTACTTCGAGCGCTTCCAGCGGCACGCGGGCGTGCAGGCTCGCTTCCTGCGCGGGCAGTTCGACATCGTGCTGGAGCAGCTCGCGTCGAACGGCGTCCGCGCCGACGCGGTGCTGCTCGACCTCGGCGTCTCGAGCATGCAGCTCGACCGGCCGGAGCGCGGCTTCTCTTACGCGACCGACGCGCCGCTCGACATGCGGATGGATCCGTCCGCCAACCGCTCCGCGGCCGACCTCGTCAACGAGGCGGACGAGAAAGAGCTGACGACGATCTTCAGGCGGTACGGCGAGGAGCGGTACGCGCGGCAGATCGCGCGGGCGATCGTCCGGCGGCGGCGCGAGCAGCCGTTCGAGCGGACGGGCGATCTCGTCGAGACGATCCGGGCGGCGATTCCCGCGCCGGCGCGGTTCGGCGACGGGCATCCGGCGAAGCGCGTCTTCCAGGCGCTGCGGATCGCGGTCAACGAGGAGCTCGGAGCGCTCGAGTCCGCGCTGCCGGCGGCGTTCGAGCTGTTGCGGCCCGGCGGACGGCTTGCGGTGATCAGCTTCCACTCGCTCGAGGATCGGATCGTCAAGCGCTTCCTCCGCGAGCGCGAGCGCGGCTGCACGTGCCCGCCCGACTTCCCGGTCTGCATCTGCGGGCACGAGCCGGAGCTGCGCGCGATCCAGCGCCGCCCGGTCAAGCCGAGCGCGGCCGAGGTGGCCGCGAATCCGCGCGCCGGGTCGGCGCGGCTGCGCGCGGCCATCAAGGTGCGCTGATGGCGACGTGGTCGCCGACGGCGTCGACGGTCGCCGCGCCCGCGCGGCGCCCGCGTGCGAAACCGGCTCCGGCGCCGCGGCGGCGAGCGGCCGCGCAGAAGCGGACCCTCCGCGCACCGATCTTCTGGATCGTCGTGCTCGGCATCCTTCTCGCAGGCGTCGTCGCGCTCAACGTCGGCGTGCTCCGGCTGAACATGAGCCTCGACAAGCTCGACCGTGAGCGGACGCAGCTGCGTGCGGAGAACGCGGCGCTTCAGTCGCAGCTCTCGAGCGCGGCGGCGGCGCCGCGCCTGCAGGCGCGGGCGGCGAAGCTCGGTTACGTGCCCGCGTCCGCGCAGGACACGAGCTACGTGCACCTAACTGGGCGTTGACCCCATGCGCCCGCAGCTCGTCAACCGCCGGATCAGGCTCCTCCTCCTGACCCTGCTGCTCGCGTTCGCAGCGCTGCTCGCGCGTGCAGCGTGGATCCAGGGCGTGAGGGCGTCCTCGCTCTCGCAGCTCGCGACGTCGCAGCAGCACCAGACGGTGACGATCCCGGCCGGCCGCGGAACGATCTTCGACCGGATGGGCGTCCAGCTCGCGCTCGGGGAGCAGGCGACGACGGTGTACGCCGATCCGCGGCAGATCCGGCAGCCGCGTCGGGTGGCCGCCGTGGCCGCGCGCATCCTCGGCGTCGACGCGACGAGCCTCTACCCGCGGCTCGCGGACCGGACGCACGGCTTCGTGTACGTGCAGCGGAAGGCCGATCCGACGAAGGCGAGCGCGCTCGCGAAGCGCAGGCTCCCGGGGCTCGGGTTCTACGCGGAAGAGCGGCGGTCGTATCCGCAGCACACGGTCGCCGCGCAGGTGCTCGGATTCGCGGGCGTCGACAATCACGGCCTCGACGGACTCGAGCTGCAGCTCGACAAGCAGCTGTCCGGCCGTCCCGGCCGCCAGACGATCGTCAAGGATCCCGCGGGCCGCGCGATCGACGTCGTCGACCAGGTCGCGGAGCGCCAGGGACGCGACGTCTTCCTGACGCTCGACCACACAATCCAGGCGAACGCCGAGCAAGTCCTGCGCAGCACGATCGCGAAGTGGCACGCGAAAGCCGCGACGGCGATCGTCCTCGACCCGCGCACTGGCGGCGTGCTCGCGATGGCGGTGCAGCCCGGATACGACGCGAACGGCTTCGGCCGGGTCGGCGCGGACAAGCAGAAGAACCGCGCCGTCACCGACGTCTACGAGCCGGGCTCCGTGTTCAAGGTCGTCACCGTCGCGGGCGCGCTGTCGGAGGGACTCGTGACTCCCCAGACGAGGTTCACGCTGCCGTACTCGCTTCGCGTCGCCGACCGGATCGTGCACGACGCCGAGCTCCGCGGCACCGAGACGATGACCGTTGCCCAGATCCTCGAGCGCTCGTCGAACATCGGCGCGATCACGCTCGCGCAGATGCTCGGCAAGGACCGGCTGCTGAAGTGGATCCACCGCTTCGGCTTCGGCTCGCCGACGGGGATCGACTTCCCCGGCGAGAGCGCGGGCCTGCTGCCCGGCTACTGGTCGGGGTCGACGATCGGGAACGTGCCGATCGGCCAGGGCATCTCCGTGACCGCGGTGCAGCTCGCGTCCGTGTACGCGGCGATCGCGAATGGCGGCGTGTGGCTGCAGCCGCACCTCGTCGACCACGTGCAGGGGCTGCGTCCGCCGAAGCGCGTGTGGCGGCGAATCGTCTCGGCCGCCGTCGACCGGGAGCTGATGGCGATGCTGCGCGGGGTCGTCTCCGACGCGGGCGGGACCGGCTCCGCAGCGGAGATTCCCGGCTATGTCGTCGCCGGCAAGACCGGTACCGCGCAGATGCCGGATCCGCGCGGCGGCTACGCCTCGGGCAAGTACGTCGCCTCGTTCGTCGGCATCGTCCCGGCCAACCGGCCGCGGCTCGTGATCATGGTGCAGGTCGAGGAGCCGCACCTGGCGATCTTCGGCGGCGTCGTGGCGGCCCCGGCCTTCCAGCAGATCGCGTCGTCCGCGCTGCAGTACCTGGAGATCCCGCCGGACGCGGCGACGCCGGTGCGTTGACGCTTTCGACACGAAGCCCACACGAACGCGGCACTCATCCGTGCACCCGGGTCGCGTACCGTTCATAGCAGGGGGTCTCCGACCCCTTGGGGGCGCGTGGGCGTGCGGTAGGGGCCGACGCTGGCGGTAGACTCGCGCGGCGATGATGACCCTGGAGCGCGTCGTCGCAGTGCTCGAGCCGACGGACGTCCTCGGGCGCGCTCCGGTCGGGTTGCGCGATCTGGCCTACGACACCCGGGCCCTCTCGCAGGGCTCGCTCTTCTTCTGCGTCCGCGGCGCGCACGTCGACGGGCACGATCTGGCAGGCGAGGCGATTGAGCGCGGCGCGGTCGCGCTCGTCGTCGAGCACCCCGTCGAGGCGCGGGTCCCGCAGCTCGTCGTCCCCTCGACGCGCGCTGCGATGGCCGTCGCGGCGGACGAGTTCTTCGGGCGGCCGACCGAGGAGCTCCAGGTCGCCGGCGTCACCGGGACGAACGGCAAGACGACGACCGCGTTCCTCCTCTTCGCGATCCTCGCAGCCGCCGGTCGCCGCCCCGGGCTGCTCGGCACGATCGAGGCGCGCGTCGGCGGCGAGCGGCGCGGCGTCGTCCACACGACGCCCGAGGCGATCGACCTGCAGCGGACGTTCCGCGAGATGCTCGACGCCGGCGACCGCAGCGTCGCGATGGAGGCGTCGTCGCACGCGTCGACCATGCGCCGCCTCGACCGCGTCCGCTTCGCCGCGCTCGTCTTCACGAACCTGACGCAGGACCACCTCGACTTCCACGGATCGATGGACGAGTACTTCGAGGCGAAGCGGCGCCTGTTCCTCGAGACCCGGCCGCCGGCCGCGATCAACGTCGGCAACCCGTATGGGCGCCGGCTCGCGGACGAGCGTCCGGACGCATTGACCTTCGGCGACGGCGGCGAGCTCGGCCCGGAGGCGCTCGAGGGAATCGACCTGAAGCTGCGCGGCCGCTTCAACATCGACAATGCGCTCGGCGCGTTCGCGGCCGGTCGCCTGCTCGGAATCGACGACGACGCGATCGCGCGCGGGCTCGAGTCGGTGCGCGGCGTCCCCGGCCGCTTCGAGTCGATCGACGAGGGACAGCCGTTCGCAGTGATCGTCGACTACGCACACACACCCGACGCGCTCGCGAATGTGCTGCGCGCCGCGCGCGGTCTCGGCGAGGGACGCGTGATCTGCGTCTTCGGGGCGGGCGGCGACCGCGACCGCGAGAAGCGGCCGCAGATGGGCCGCGCGGTCTCGGAGAACGCCGACGTCGCAATCGTCACCTCCGACAATCCGCGCAGCGAGGATCCGCGGGCGATCATCGACGCGGTCGTCGCGGGGACGAGCGGCGAGGTCGAGGTCGAGTCGGATCGCGCCGCCGCGATCGCGCGCGCAGTCGAGCTCGCGCGCGACGGTGACGTGGTGGTGATCGCCGGCAAGGGACACGAGCCGGGCCAGCAGTTCGCAGACCGGACCCTCCCGTTCGACGACCGCGAAGCGGCACGCGACGCGCTGCGGAAGGCGCGCACGTGATCCCACTCGCGCTCGACGAGCTGCGGCGGCTCGACCTCGGCATGCTCGAGGGCGGCGCGGCCGAGCTGACCGGCGTGCAGATCGACTCGCGCCGGGTCGTCCCCGGCGACCTGTTCGTCGCGGTCGGCGGCGGCGCGGCGTATCTGGATGACGCGCGGGCGAGCGGCGCCGCCGCGACGCTCGTGCCGCACGACGCATTCGCGGCGATGGCCGCCCTCGGCGGCCTCGTGCGGTCGCGAAGCACCGCCCGCGTCGTCGGCGTCACCGGCTCGACGGGAAAGACGTCGACGAAGGACATCCTCGCCGCGCTCCTGCGTCCGCACGTGAACCTCGTCGCCGCTGAGGCGGGACAAAACAACGAGCTCGGCCTGCCGCTGACGCTCTGCCGGATCGAGCCCGAGACCGAGATCGTGGTCACGGAGATGGGCATGCGCGGGCTCGGCCAGATCAGGGCGCTCGCCGCCCTCGCCCGGCCCGACCTCGCTGTCATCACCTCGATCGGGCCGGTGCACCTCGAGCTGCTCGGCTCGGTCGAGAACGTCGCGCGTGCGAAGGCCGAGCTGCTCGACGAGCTGCCGGCGGGCGCGGTCGCGATCGTCCCCGTCGGCGCGCCGGAGCTGGAGCCGTTCATCCCATCGGGGCTCGACGTACGCCGCTTCGGGCCGCCCGAGGTCGAGGTGCGCGACGGCCGGTCGCACGTGCGCTTTCGCGGGCGCGACGTCGTCTTCGACTTCACCGCCCGCCATCAGGCGACGAACGCCGCCGCCGCGCTGCTCGCGGTCGAAGCGCTCGGCGTGCCCGTGCCCGAGGAACCCGTGCACGTCGCGTTCTCGCGCTGGCGCTCGGAGGAGACCGAGCTGCCGGGCGGCGGCCTGCTGATCAACGACAGCTGGAACGCCAACCCGGTCGCGATGCGCGCGGCGCTCGCGTACCTGCTCGAGCAGGCGGCCGGGCGGCGCACGGTCGCCATCCTCGGTGTGATGGCCGAACTCGGGTCCGAGGGGCCGCGCTTCCACGAGGAGATCGGACACGCCGCCCGTGAAGTCGACGTCGTGATCGGCGTCGGCGAGCTCGCCCGCGGCTACGAGCCGGACGAGTGGGTCGCGATCGCGGCCGACGCCGTCGCGCTCGCCCGCGAACTCGTCCGTCCGGGCGACGTCGTCCTCGTGAAGGGTTCGCGCGCCGTCGGCCTCGAGGTCGTCGCGGAGGCGCTCGCCGGGGTTGCCGCCCGGTGACACGTGTCTTGATCGCGGCGCTGACCGCGCTGATCATCTCCGTGCTCGCAGGACCGAGGTTCATCGCATTCCTGCGCCACAATGAGTTCGGCCAGCACATCCGGGAGGAGGGTCCCGAGCATCACAACACGAAGCAGGGGACGCCGACGATGGGCGGGCTGCTCTTCCTGCTCGCGGCGACGACGGCGTTCCTCGCCGTCAGCCACTACCGCCTGCAGGCGCTCACGATCCTCTTCGTCACGCTCGGCTGCGCCGGCATCGGCTTCCTCGACGACTTCATCAAGCTCACCCACCGCCGCTCGCTCGGACTGGCGGGACGCTGGAAGATGCTGCTCCTTCTCGGCATCACGGTCGTCGTTGCGGTCGTCGCGCACCACATCAAGCTCTCGCACGACGTGTTCATCCCGATCGTGGACGTCTCGGTCCCGCTCTCCTACGCGTACTACCCGTTCCTCTTTCTCGTCATCGCGGGCGCGGCGAACGGCGCGAATCTCGCGGACGGGGTCGACGGTCTCGCCGCCGGCACGGGAATCATCGCCCTCTTCACGTTCACGGCGATGATGACGACGTCGTACATCCGGTCGAGCACGAATCCGGCGGCGCGCAACATCACGAAGCTCGACCTCGCGATCATCGGTGCGGCGCTGATCGGCGGCACGATCGGCTTCCTCTGGTACAACGCGTTCCCCGCCGAGGTGTTCATGGGCGACACGGGGTCGATGGCGATCGGCGGCGCACAGGCATCTTCGTGATCGAGGCGCTCTCGGTGATCATCCAGGTCTTCACCTTCAAGTACCTGGGCCGCCGCGTGTTCCTGATGACGCCGATCCACCACCACTTCGAGATGAAGGCGTGGTCGGAGACGAAGATCATGGTGCGCTTCTGGATCCTCGCCGGCATCCTCTGCTCGGCCGGGTTCGCGCTCTACTACCGGTACTACTTCCGGCGCTGAGCAAGGAGCTCGATCAGTGGGCCGAGTGGCTCGTGCGGGGCCGCTATGCGGGGCGGTCGGAGGAGGAGATCGAGGAGATGGTCGCGGTGCTGGCCGGTGTGCGCGACCGCGTGCTGGGGGCGGCCGACGTGCAGCCGGGCGAGATGGTGCTCGACGTCGGCGCAGGCACCGGGCTCCTGACCTTCGGAGCGCGCAAGCTCGTCGGGGAGACTGGGCAGGTGGTCGCCGTCGACATTTCAGTCGACGCGCTGTACCAGCTGCTCGGGGCTGCGCACGCGGCCGGGACGGCGGGCATCACGCTGCAGCTCGGCGCAGCCGAGCTGCTGCCGCTGCCGGACGCGTCGGTCGACGTCGTCCTGACGCGCTCGGTGCTGATCTACGTGCGCGAGAAGGCGGAAGCGGCGCGCGAGTTCTTCCGCGTGCTGCGCGCCGGCGGGCGCGTGTCGCTGTTCGAGCCGGTCAACCGGCGGAACCCGTCGCTCTCGACGGTGATCGATCTCGCGGAGCTCGCACCGCTCGTTGACGAGCGGCACGCGCGGAGGCTCGACGCCGCCGATCCGATGCTCGACTTCGACGCGGCCGACCTCGAGCGGTACTTCGTCGAGGCCGGCTTCACGGATGCGCGCGCGACGGTGGTGGAGACGGTGCAGGAGACGGTGACGGAGATGCTCCTGACAACGCCGCCGGCGCCGGGAAAGAAGCCGCTGTTCGACGCGTGGCGCGAGGAGCACGGCGTGCAGTCCGCCCAGCGCCTCGCCGAGCTCGTTCGGGCCCACGGCCCACGCGTCGACCTGACCGTGACCCAGGTCTACCTCTCCGCGCGCAAGCCGTGAGCATTCGGCACGAATCCGGCACACAGGCGGCACAGATTTCCCGATACCGTCACGGCAGGGGGTCTTCGCACCCCCACCGGGGGGTTGGGGACAGTGCCGGTTGAGCCATGGCTGCCGCGGCGGGTGCTCGTCGTCGGGCTCGCGCGGTCCGGGCGCGCGGCGGCGCTGGCGCTGGCGGAGCGGGGCGTCGAGGTCGTGGCCGCTGACCGATCGGCCGGGGCCGATCCGGGCAGGCTTGCCGAGGTCGGCGTCGAACTCCGCCTCGGTACCGAGGAGGAGTCGCTGTTGCACGGTGTCGAGCTCGTGGTCAAGAGCCCCGGGGTCCCCGGGGAATCGCGGCTGCCCGCTGCGGCACGGCGCCTCGGCGTGCCGGTCTGGAGCGAGATCGAGCTCGGCTACCGGCTGCTGCCCGGCAACCCGCTCCTCGGCGTGACCGGCACGAACGGCAAGACGACGACGTCCGAGCTGCTCGGCGCGATCTTCCGCGCCGCTGGGCGTCCGGTCGAGGTCGCGGGCAACGTCGGCCGTCCGCTCGTCGCCGTCGCGGCCACGATCGAGCCCGGCGCCTGGGTCGTCTGCGAGCTCTCGAGCTTCCAGCTCGAGGACGTCCACGAGCTCGCCTGCGCCATCGCTGTTCTCCTCAACCTCCAGCCCGACCACCTCGACCGCCACGGCACCTTCGACGCGTACAGCGCCGCGAAGCTGCGCATCTTCGAGCGCGCGCGCGCGGCGGTCGTCCCGCGCGGCTCCGGTCTGCCGGGGATCGAGTTCGCCGCGGACGACCCGCTCCCGGCGGAGCCGCTGATTCCCGGCGCGCACAACCGGGAGAACGCCGCCGCCGCGACCGCGGCGGCCCGCGCCGTGGGGATCGACGACGACGCGATCGCCGAGGCGCTGCGCACCTTCCCCGGCGTGCCGCACCGCCTCGAGCTCGTCCGCGAGGTGCGCGGCGTGCGCTACGTCAACGACTCGAAGGCGACGAACACGGCGGCCGCCCGCCGCGGCGTCGCCGCCTACGACGCGCCGGTCCACGTGATCCTGGGCGGCTCGCTGAAGGGCGAGGACTTCGCGCCGTTCGTGCGCGACCTACCGCCGACCGTCTGCTCGATCCACCTGATCGGCGAGGCCGCGGACGAGCTCGCCGCCGCGCTCGACGCGGCCGGGCGCGCGTACGACCGCGCCGGCGATCTCGCGACCGCGGTCGCGCGGGCAACGGCCGCTGCCGAGCCCGGCCACGTCGTCCTCCTGTCGCCGGCTGCCGCGAGCTACGACCAGTTCGACGACTTCGAACACCGCGGCGACACGTTCCGCCGCCTCGTCCAGGAGCTCGCGTGAGCCGGCGCGCGCAGAACGCCGTCGAGTCGCAGCTGCTGATCCTCGTCACGTTCGCGTTCGTCGCCTTCGGTCTCGTGATGGTCTACAGCGCGACGTCCGCGTCGGCCGCGATCGGCAACGGCAACCCGACCGGCTACGTCGAGCGGCAGGCGATCTATGCGGCGCTCGGGCTCGCGGCGATGGGCTTCGCCGCGCGCGCCGACTACGGCAGCTGGCGCCGGCTCGCGCCGGGACTGATCGTCGGCGCGCTCTTCCTCTGTCTCGCGGTCCTCGTCGTCGGCAGCAGGGTCAACGGCGCGCGCCGCTGGATCGCTGTCGGGCCGGCCGCGTTCCAGCCGTCCGAGCTCGCCAAGGTCGCGCTCCTCATCTGGACGGCCGCCTACCTCGCTCGCCGGCCCGCACCGCAGCGGCTCTCCGAGCTCGGGCGCCCGCTGGGCGTCCTCGTCGGACTCTTCTGCGTCGTCGTGCTCGTCGAGCCGGATCTCGGGACGGCGATCGCGATCGTGACGATGGTCGGCGCGATGCTGCTCGTCGCCGGCACGCCGCTGCCGACGCTCGGCGCCGCCGGGACGATCGTCTCGGCCGTCGGACTGCTCGCGATCTGGCTCGAGCCGTACCGCCGCGCGCGCGTCTTCAGCTTCCTCAACCCGTGGGGCGACGCGCAGGGCGCCGGCTTCCAGCCCGTGCAGGGACTGATCAGCCTCGGCTCGGGCGGGATCTTCGGGCGCGGGCTCGGCGAGAGCATCGGGAAGATCAATTACGTCCCCGAGGCGCACACGGACATGATCGCGGCAGTGATCGGCGAGGAGCTCGGACTCGTCGGGCTCGCCGCGCTCGCCGCCGGCTACTGCGCCTTCGCGTACGCGGGGCTGCGGCTCGCGCTCCGGTGCCGCGACCCGTTCGGCAAGCGGCTCGCGGCCGGTGTGACCGCGCTCGTCTGCGGCCAGGCGATCATCAATCTCGCCGCGGTGCTCGGCGTCGCGCCGCTGACCGGGATCCCGCTGCCGTTCGTCTCGTACGGCGGCTCGAGCCTCGTGGTCGACCTCCTGGCGACGGGCATCCTCCTTAACATCGCCCGTGGTCATGCAGGGAGCACGAGAGTTGAGGTGCCTGATCGCAGCCGGGGGGACGGTCGGCCACGTCGCGCCGTCGCTGGCGGTGGCCGAAGCGCTGCGCGCACGCGGGGCGGAGGTGACGTTCGCCGGGTCGCCGGATCGCGTCGAAGCGCGGCTCGTTCCTGACGCCGGTTTCGCGTTCGACTCGTTCCGAGTGGAGGGATTCCCGCGGCGGCCGGGCTGGCGGCTGCTGCGGGCCGTCAGCCGGGCGCTGGCGGCGCCGTTCGCGGCGGTGCGGATCCTGCGGGCGCGGCGGCCGGACGTCGTGCTCGGCGGCGGCGGCTACGTCGCGGGCCCGGTCGTCTTCGCGTCGTGGCTGCTGCGGATCCCGGCGGCGGTGACGGAGGCCGACGCGGAGCTCGGGCTCGCGAACCGGCTCGCCGCCCCGTTCGCGCGGCGCATCTTCCTCGCGTACCCGTTGCCGGGGCGCGACGGCTCGCGCTATCTCGTCGTTGGCCGGCCGATCCCGTCGTCCTCGCGCGTCGGCGATCCCGCGGCCGCGCGGCGCCGACTGCTCGGCGACCGGCCGGGGCCGGTCGTGCTCGTCTTCGGCGGCAGTCAGGGGGCACGCCGGCTGAACGAGGCCGCGCTCGACGCCTTCGCGGAGGAGGGGCCGACGGTGCTGCACGTCTCGGGCGAGCGCCATTACGAGGAGCTCGCGCGGCGGCCGCGTCGGGACGGCTACGTCCTCGTCCCGTTCCTCGACGAGTTCGGCGACGCGCTCGCCGCGGCCGACCTCGTCGTCGCGCGTTCGGGCGGTTCGGTCTGGGAGGTCGCCGCCGCCGGAAAGCCCGCGATCCTCGTCCCATTCCCGTTTGCGACCGCCGACCACCAGACGAAGAACGCGCGCTATTTCGTCGACGCGGGCGGCGCGGTGCTCGTGCCGGAGGACGAGCTCGACCTGCGCGGACAGGTCGAGCAGCTGCTCGGCGATCCGGCGCGGCTCGCGGAGATGGGCGACGCGATGCGCGCGGCGGCGCGGCCGGAGGCTGCCGACACGATCGCCGACGAGTTGATTGCAATTGCAACCGCTTAGCGGCCGCAGGATCTGGTTCGTCGGAATCGGCGGCGCGGGACTCTCGGCGTACGCGCAGCTCGCCCGCGCGTGGGGAGCGGAGGTCGGCGGCTGGGACCGCGTCGAGACGCCGTATCTGCGTGCGCTGCGCGACTTGGAGGTGCGCGTCTCGCCGGAGCCCGAGGCTCCGAGCGGCTGGGAGGTGGTCGTCTCCACGGCGTACGCGGGCCGGATCGAAGGGCGGCCGCGCGAGGAGCTGCTCGCGGAGCTCGTGTCGCTGCGCCGCGCGATCGTCGTCGCCGGCGCGCACGGAAAGACGACCACGACCGCGATGATCGCGTTCGTCCTCGACCGCCTCGGGCTCGACCCCGCCTTTCTGGTCGGCGGCGAGATCCCGCAGCTCGGCGGCAACGCGGGCACCGGCGAGGGCTGGCTCGTCGTAGAAGGCGATGAATCGGACCGTTCCGTCGCCGCGCTGTGGCCGGAGATCGCCGTGCTCCTCAACGTCGACCTCGACCATCACACGACCTTCGGCTCGCGTGTCGAGGTCGAGGAGCTCTTCGAGCAGTGGCTCGCGCACGTGCCGCAGGTCGTTCGCGCGGAGGAGCTGGAGCCGGTCACGCTGCAGCTCGCGGTCGCCGGCGAGCACAACAGGCGGAACGCCGCGGCCGCGCTTGCCGCGCTCGCGCTCGCCGGTGTTCCGCCGTCCGACGCCGAGCGCGCGATCGTCGAGTTCCGGGGCGTGGGCCGCAGGCTCGAGGCGAAGGGCGAGCGCGGGGGGGTGCAGGTGGTCGACGACTACGCGCATCATCCGGCGGAGATCGCGGCGACGATCGCGGCCGTCAGGGAGCGCGGCGCCGGGCGCGTGCTCGTCCTGTTCCAGCCGCACCTCTATTCGCGGACGGCGCATCTCGCTCACGAGTTCGCGCAGGCGCTCGCGAGCGCAGATGCCGTCTGCGTCGTGGACGTCTATCCGGCGCGGGAGGAACCGCTTCCGGGAGTCACCGGGAAGCTGATCGTCGACGAGCTGTCGCGCGTGCGCCCCGGCATGCGCGTGGGGTGGGCGCCCGAAGTCGAGGACGGAGCGCGGCTGCTCGTGTCATGGTCGCGGCCGGGCGACATCCTCGTGACGCTCGGCGCGGGCGACGTCGACCGTGCGGCCGCGGTGCTGCTCGGAGCGGCGGCGTGAGAGTCGAGGAAGGCGTCCGGCTCTCGCGGTACACGACGCTCGGGACGGGCGGGCCGGCGGGGGCGCTCGCCCGTCCGGAGACGCTCGCGGAGCTCGAGCAGGCGCTGGCGTGGGCGGCCGAGCGGGAGCTGGCCGTCGCGACGGTGGGGCTCGGCTCGAACCTGCTCGTCGCGGACGATGGCGTCGACGCGCTCGTCCTGAAGCTCGGCGGCGAGCTGGGGACGGCCGAGGTGCGCGGGGAGCTGCTCGTCGCCGGCGGCGGGGCGTCGAATGCGGTCGCGCTCCACCGGGCACGGGCGGCGGGGCTGGGCGGCTTCGAGTTCGCGTGTGCGATTCCCGGCACGGCGGGCGGCGGCGTCTGGATGAACGCCGGGGCGTACGGCGGCGAGTGGGCCGCGATCGTCGAGCGGGCGCTCGTCGTGACTGCCGAGGGGTCGGGCTGGCGGACTCCAGCGGAGCTCGGAATGCGTTACCGCCACTCCGAGCTAGGGCACGGCCAGGTGGTGGCGCAGGTCGAGTTCCGTCTCGTGCCGCGGCCGGCGGACGAGATCAAGGCGCGCGTTACGGAGTTGCAGGCGCAGCGGAAGGCGGCGCAGCCGACGAACAAGCGGACGTTCGGGAGCGTGTTCAAGAATCCGGAGCACGAGTTGAGCGCGGGACGGATGCTCGAGGCGTGCGGGCTGAAGGGGCACCGGATCGGCGGCGCGCAGATCTCGCCGAAGCACGCGAACTTCATCGAGAACGCCGGCGATGCCCGTTCGGAGGACGCGGTCGCGCTGATGGCCGAGGCGCGACGCCGCGCCCGCGAGCAGTTCGGCGTCGACCTGCAGCACGAGGTCGAGCTCCTCGGCCCGCTCGAGCTGCCGTCGCGCTGAGCCGCCCCCGCGCCGCACATCCGGCACACAATCGGCACAGGGTCGCGCGTCGCCCTGTGCCACCCTGATTGGACCCCGGGTGGGACGGGGCTAGGGATACTCCCGCCGGGTTGGCCGTGCCTGTTCGAGGCGTGGCCGACCTGGACCGGGCTTCCGGGGGCTTGGCCGATACGGGCCCATCTGCGGTAGGAGCGATTCGGACGGCGGCGAACTGGAGGCAGTGGCGGCCAAGCGACGACCGGGTTCGCGTGCGCGCGCGGCGGCTCTGCCCGCGCCGGCGTCGCACGCGCCGGTGGCGCAGGCGATCGCGCGCGCTGCTCCCTCGGGGCGCTCGCTCCTCATCGGCCTCACGCTTCTCGCGCTCGGACTCCTCGCCTATGCCGCTGCGCGGCAGACGTCGCTCTTCGCGATTCGCCGCATCGAGCTCGCCGGCGCGCCGCCTCAGGTCGCCGCGCAGGTCCGGCGGACCGTCGCCGGTTTCCGGGGGAGCAGTCTCGTCGCACTCGACGGCGCGGATCTGATCCGCCGCATCGAGGATGTGCCGACGGTGTACGCGGCTCGCTACGACCGCGCGTTTCCGCACACGCTCCGGATCGTCCTCCGTCCCGAGGAGCCGGTGGCCGTGCTGCGGCGCGGGCTGGATTCCTGGCTCGTCTCCGCACGCGGCCGTGTCGTCGAGCGGCTCAGGCCGCGCTCCCTGCTCGGCCTGCCACGCGTCTGGGTTCCCGCCGCGACGCAGGTCGAGCTCGGCCAGATCCTCGCGCCGGTGTCCGGCGGCGTCGCCGCACGCGCGCTCGAGCCGCTCGTCCACGCACGCTTCCCCGCACGCATCGCGACGGTCACGCTCGCGCACGACGAGCTCGCGTTCCAGCTCGCGTCTGGCGTCGAGTTGCGGCTCGGCCGTCCCGAGGATCTACGGCTCAAGCTCGCGATCGCACGGCGCATCGTCACCACGCTTCCGTCCCAGACGCAGTACGTCGACGTCAGCGTTCCGGCGCGACCGGTCGCCGGCACGAACCCTCAAGTCTCAACTGGAGGTTGATAGTCATGTCGCTCGACCTCCCGTTGACATGGACACGGACCGCACGTACCCTCCGGCCCAGAGCGGCCCTCCACCGCCCCAACGCTGTACTCCAGCTTTATCCTGAGAGGGCTTGAGATGAGAGAGTCGGGCAACTACCTCGCGGTCATCAAGGTCGTCGGCGTCGGCGGCGGCGGTACGAACGCGGTCAACCGCATGGTCGACGCCGGCCTTTCGGGCGTCGAGTTCATCGCCGTCAACACGGACGCACAGGCGCTGATGATGTGCGACGCCGACCTGAAGATCCACATCGGCTCGAAGGCGACGCGCGGGCTGGGCGCAGGCGCCGATCCCGTGGTCGGACTGGCCGCCGCGCAGGAGAGCCGCGACGAGCTGAAGGAGGCGCTGAAAGGCGCCGACATGATCTTCGTCACCGCCGGCGAGGGAGGCGGCACCGGTACGGGGGGCGCGCCGATCGTCGCCGAGCTGGGACGCGAGCTCGAGGCGCTGACCGTCGGCGTCGTCACGCGCCCGTTCGCGTTCGAGGGGCGGAAGCGGTCGGAGCAGGCGGAGCGCGGGATCGAGGACCTGCGCGACCGCGTGGACACGCTGATCGTGATCGAGAACGACCGGCTGCTGCAGGTCGTCGAGAAGCGGACGTCGATCGTCGAGGCGTTCCGGATGGCCGACGACATCCTCCGTCAAGGCGTGCAGGGGATCACCGACCTGATCACCGTCCCCGGCCTCGTCAACCTCGACTTCGCGGACGTGCGGACGATCATGCGCGACGCCGGCTCGGCGCTGATGGGGATCGGTGCGGCGTCCGGCGAGAACCGGGCGGCCGAGGCCGCGCGGGCGGCCGTCTCCTCGCCGCTGCTCGAGGCGTCGATCGAGGGCGCGACGGGCATCCTCCTCAACATCACCGGCGGGTCGGAGATCGGCCTCTTCGAGGTCAACGAGGCGGCCGAGGTCGTGACGAGCGCCGCCGATCAGAACGCGAATGTCATCTTCGGCGCCGTGATCGACGAGTCGCTCGCCGACGAGGTCCGCGTGACTGTGATCGCCACGGGATTCGGCAGCCAGCGCCGCCGCCGGCGGCGCGAGGGACTCGCCGAGGCACCTGTCCCCGCCGCGTCGTCGGCCGGCGGATTCGAGATCGCCGACGAAGCGCTCGACGTCCCGTCCTTCCTCCGCGACGAATGACGAGTCCGGCCAGGGAGGTTTGAACTTCCCGGCCGGCGGTATGGAGGGGATGCCCTCAAAGGGTTGACCGTTCAGAGTCAACCCCACGACCCGGTCCGCCGCCCCGGCTGTCTCGTCTTCGGATGGAATAGCCGGGGCGGCCCCGTTAACGCCGAAGTCGCCAGCGCCCGGGCGCTGCGAACTAGGATCGGCACCGCATGGCGCAGACGCTGCAGCGGACGCCGCTCCACGATCGTCACGTCGCGCTCGGCGCGCGAATGGTCCCGTTCGCCGGCTGGGAGATGCCCGTCCAGTACGAAGGGGTGATCGAGGAACACCGGGCCGTTCGCACCGACGCCGGTGTCTTCGACGTCTCGCACATGGGCGAGATCGAGGTCGAGGGGCCGCGCGCACACGAGCTCCTGCAGCGGTTGCTCTCGAACGACCTCGACCGGATCGAACCGGGCGAGGCGCAGTACACGCTGCTGACGAACGAGCGCGGCGGCATCGTCGACGACCTGATCGCCTACCGGCTCGAGCCGTTCAGGTACCTGCTCGTCGTCAACGCGTCCAACAGGGAAACCGACTATCGCTGGCTCAAGGAGCGGGAGATCTCGGGCTCGGATGTCCGCGACGTCTCGAGCGACTACGGGCTGCTCGCCGTGCAGGGGCCGCGCGCAATCGAGCGGCTCGGCCTGCCGCCCGCGAAGCCGTTCACGTTCGGGGAGGGCCGGGTCGACGGCATCGAGGTGATGGTCAACCGGACCGGGTACACCGGCGAGGACGGCTGTGAGCTGCTCTGCATGGCAGAGGACGCGGGCCGGCTCTGGGATGCAGTGCTCGCTCGCGGCGCGACGCCGTGCGGACTCGGCGCACGGGACACGCTGCGGCTGGAGGTCTGCTACCCGCTGCACGGGAACGACATTTCCCCCGAGACGGACGCGATCTCCGCCGGCCTCGGCTGGACGTGCGCCCTCGACAAGCAATTCACCGGTGCCGAGGAGCTGCGACGAATCAAGGAGCGGGGGCCGGAGCGAAAGCTCGTCCCGTTCGTGATGGAGGAGAAGGCGATCCCGCGCCAGGGGATGCCGATCGAGGGCGGCGGCGAAGTGACCTCCGGCACGCACTCGCCGATGCTCGACGTCGGAATCGGGATGGGCTACGTCCCGTCGTCGGCGGCGGCGCCTGACACCGAGCTCGTGATCGACGTGCGCGGGCGGCCGCGCCGGGCGCGCGTCGTCGAGAAGCCGATCTACCGACGAGAGGAGACCAGCTAGGTGGCTGCAACGGAGACCTACCCAGAGGATCTCAAGTACCACCGCGAGCACGACTGGGCGCGCGTGGAGGGCGACGAGGCCGTTCTCGGCATCACGTGGTTCGCGCAGGACGCGCTCGGCGAGCTCGTCCACTTCGAGCCGCCGCAGTCCGGCACGACCATCGCCCGCGACGAGCCGTACGGCGAGATCGAGTCCGTCAAGGCAGTTTCCGACGTGATCGCTCCGCTGTCGGGCGAGATCATCGAGGTGAACCAGAAGGTCGTCGACGCCCCGGAGACCGTGAACGAGGATCCGTACGGCGAGGGATGGCTCGTCCGGATCCGTCTCGCCGACGCGTCGGAGCCGGACTCCCTGCTCGACGTCGGGGCCTACAAGCACGTCCTGGCCGAGCAGTGACGCACCCGTTCCTCTCGCTCACCGACGCGGACCGCGATGCGATGCTCGAGACGATCGGCGTCTCGTCGGTCGAGGAGCTCTTCCGCGACGTGCCCGAGGGCATGCGCTTCCGCGGGACGCTCGACCTCGAGCGGCCGTTGCCGGAGGCGGAGCTCTTCGCGCACCTGGCCGAGCTGGAAGCGCGGAACGTCCCGACGACCCGTGAACTCTCGTTCCTCGGCGCAGGGGTCTACGACCACTACGTGCCTGCGGTCGTCGACGCCGTCCTCCAACGCGGCGAGTTCCTGACCGCGTACACGCCGTACCAGCCCGAGATGAGCCAGGGCGTCCTGCAGTCGATCTTCGAGTACCAGACCGCGATCTGCGAGCTGACCGGGATGGATGTCTCGAACGCCTCGGGTTACGACGGCACCACCGTGGCCGCGGACGCGTGTTACATCGCGAAGCACGCGACCGGCCGCTCGAAGGTCGTCGTCACCGAGGCGACCAACCCGCAGGTTCGCCAGGTCGTGAAGACATACGCACCCGGCTTCGGCCTCGAGGTCGTCGAAGTCCCGCACCGCGCCGGCACGACCGATCCCGACGAGCTCCGTGCCGCGGCGGCGGATGCGGCCTGCGTGATCTTCCAGCACCCGAACTTCTTCGGGAACCTCGAGCCCGCACCGGAGCTAGCCGCGGCCGCGAGCGAAGCGGGCGCGCTGGCGGTCGCGCATGTCGACCCGATGTCCCTCGGCGTCCTCGAGGCGCCGGGACGCCACGGCTGCGCGATCGCGATCGGCGAAGGGCAGGGCGCCGGCAACTTCCAGTCGTTCGGCGGCCCGCACTACGGCTTCATCGCGGCACGCTCCGAGCACATCAGGCGCATGCCGGGTCGGATCGTCGGCGAGACGGTCGACGCCGCGGGCGAGCGCGGCTATGTCCTCACCCTGCAGACCCGCGAGCAGCACATCCGGCGGGAGAAGGCCACCTCCAACATCACGACGAACCAGACGCTCCTGGCACTCGCCGGGCTCGTCTACCTCTCGTGGCTGGGCCCGCAGGGCCTCAGGGACGTGGGGGAGACCTGCCTCGCGCTCGGCGACTACGCGAAGGGACGGCTCCGCGATGCCGGCTTCGAGCTAGTGTTTCCCGATCGGACAACATTCAAAGAGCTTGCCGTACGCGTCGGACGGAGCGGCCGCGAGGTCGTGAAGGCAGCCCGTGAACGCGGTGTGCATCCCGGATACGCGCTCGGCCGCGACTATCCGGGCCTCGACGACGCGCTGCTCGTCGCCGTCACCGAGAAGCGCACCGTCGCCGACGTCGACCGGCTCGTCGAGGTGCTGACCGAGGTCGCGCGGCCGTGAAGCTGATCTACGAGAAATCGCAGCCCGGCCGCCGCGCATCGAGCATCCCGACGCCCGATCTCCCGGTTCCGGAGCTTCCGGAGGAGCTGCGGCGCGCCGAGCCGCCCCGCCTTCCCGAGCTCGCCGAGCCGGAGCTCGTCCGCCACTTCACGAAGCTCTCGACGCGCAATTTCGGGATCGACACGGGCTTCTATCCGCTCGGCTCCTGCACGATGAAGTACAACCCGCGCGTCAACGAGCGGCTCGCGAACCTGCGCGGGTTCCGCGACCTCCATCCGCTGCAGGAGGAAGAGGGCGCCCAGGGCGCACTCGAGCTGATGTGGCGGCTGCAGGAGATCCTCGCCGAGGTCACCGGGCTGCACGCGGTCAGCCTCCAGCCCGCCGCGGGAAGCCAGGGGGAGCTCACCGGCCTGATGCTCTTCCGCGCCTACTTCAAGCACAGGGGCGAGGACGAGCAGCGCCGCAAGATCGTCATCCCCGACACCGCCCACGGAACGAATCCCGCGAGCGTGACGATGGCGGGGTACGAGCTGACACCGGTGAAGACCGACCCGCGTGGCAACATCGACGTCGAAGACCTGCGCGGCAAGGTCGACGAACACACGGCCGGCCTGATGCTGACGAATCCGTCGACGCTCGGTCTCTTCGACGAGAACATCGAAGAGATCGAGCGCATCTTCCACGGCGCGGGCGCCCTCATGTACTACGACGGGGCGAACCTGAACGCCGTCTGCGGGATCTCGCGTCCGGGCGACATGGGCTTCGACGTCGTCCACATCAACCTACACAAGACGTTCTCGCAGCCGCACGGGGGCGGCGGGCCTGGCGGCGGGCCGATCGCCGTGCGCGACATCCTCGAGCCGTTCCTGCCGGTGCCGGCGGTGATCCGCCGCGACGACGACACGTTCGGGCTCGACTACGACCGGCCGAAGACCATCGGCAAAGTGCGCGCGTTCACCGGGCCGTTCGGCGTCTTCGTCCGCTCGTACGCGTTCATCCGTGCGTACGGGCCGCGGCTGAAGGAGATGTCCGAGGTCGCGGTCCTGAACGCGAACTATCTGCTGGCACGGCTGAAGGACACCTACGACCTGCCGTTCGACCGCCTCTGCATGCACGAGTTCGTGCTCAGCGCGCGCACCCTCAAGCGAGAGCACGGCGTCACTGCACTCGACGTGGCGAAGCGGCTGATGGACTACGACTTCCACCCGCCGACGATCTACTTCCCGCTGATCGTCCCCGAGGCGCTGATGATCGAGCCGACGGAGACCGAGGCGAAGGAAACGCTCGACGCGTTCGTCGACGCGATGCTGGCGATCGCGCGCGAGGCGGCGGAGGATCCGCAACTGCTGAAGGAAGCGCCGCACGACCGGCCCGTTCGACGGCTCGACGAGGTGCGTGCGGCAAAGAACCCGATCGTCAAGTACGGGTTCGAGGATCACCCGGGGCGCTTAGAGCTTCGCGAACGCGGCGAGCACGCGCAGCGGCACGCGCTGCGTCAGTCGCAATGGTTTGGGGAGCAGCGGCACGAAGACGTGGCGTGCCGAGCGCGACGACGCGGCGAGGAGCGCATCCCGTGCGCGGCCCCAGCTGAACCCGTACTGCTCGCGCAGCGGCTCCGGCAGCAGGCCGATGTTCGCGAGCACGAGACCCCGCACGGCCGGACGCAGCGCCGCCGGCACCGGCGGCTCGAGGATCGAGCGCGCGATTGCCGTGGCATCCGCTCCAACGCGCAACGCGCCGTCGAGCATCTCGCGCTGGTATGCGCGAAAGTCGGCAAGCGTCGGCGGGTGGATCTCCGGAGGCGCGCCGAAAACCGTCGCCACGGTCTTCATCTGCTCGTAGAACTCCTCCGCCAGCGCCGGCTCGACCGCATCGACGTAGGTCTCGTACATCGCGAGGCCCGTGTCGACGAGCGTCGAGTGGACCCACAGCATCAGCTCGGGATCGGCTGCGGAGTACGCGCGGCCGTCACGCTCGCCGCGGACGTGGTGGTGGACGGTGCGGACGATCTCGCCGATCCGGTCGGCCTCCACGCGCGTCCCGAAGACGATCGTGTAGAGCGCGGTCATCGTTCGCGCGAGCCGGCGCCACGGGTCGCTGCCGTACGCGGAGTGGTCGACGATGCCCGCCGCGACGAGCGGATGCGCGGCCTGCATCAGGAGCGCCCGGGCACCGCCGAGCATCAGGACGGACTCGCGGCCGATCCGGCGGATCGCGCTCTCGTGTCGGAAATAGCCGTCGTCGCTCACAATGGTCACATGGAGAACGTGCGGACGCGCCGCCTGGTTGCCGCCACGGCCGCAGTACTCGTCGCCGCGCTCGATCTCGGGCAGAAGCTCATCGGCGCTCCGGCCCTGCATCACGAGCGCTCGATCGGGGCGGTCGCCATGATGGCGCTCGTCGCCTTCGGCCTCGTCGCCGTCGTCCCGCGGATCTGCTCCCTGGCGGTCGTACTCGGCGCCGGGATCGCGGCAGGCGGCGCGCTCGGAAACCTCGTCTCCGCGCTCGCATGGAGCACCGGCGTCCCGGATCCCCTCGTCCTTCGCAACGTCGCGTTCAACCTCGCCGACATCTTCGTGCTCGCCGGCGACGCGCTGCTGCTGACGTCAGCCGCGGTCTACGCCCTGCGTAACCGCAACCGGTTGCGGCAGGCGGTCTAGCCGCCCTCTGGGAGCCGTGGCGAGCTGGCCGCACGCGGCCTCGATGTCGCGCCCGCGCGTCAGTCGGACCGTCGCCGGAACGCGGGCCGCATCGAGCACGGACTTGAACGCCGCGATCGCTCCGCGCGACGACCTGTCGTACATCCCCGTCGGGTTGTACGGAATCAGGTTCACCTTGAAGACCTTCCGATCGAGCAGCCGGGCGAGCCGGCGGGCGTCGTCGCGCGAGTCGTTGACGCCGGCGAGCATCACGTACTCGACGAAGACCTTCCTGCCGCGCAGCTCGTAGTGGCGGCGGCACTCCGCGAGGACGTCCTCGAGCGGATAGCGCTCGTTCACCGGCATGATGCGGGACCGCAGTTCGTCCGTCGGCGCGTGCAACGAGAGCGCGAGGCGGATGGGCTCCTCGACCTCGTCGACGAAGCGCGTCAGTCCCGGCAGCCAGCCGACGGTCGAGATCGTCGTGCGGCGATGCGTGATGCCGAGGTCGGGAAGCCGCCGCGCCGCGGCGAGGACGTTGTCGAGGTTGAGCATCGGCTCGCCCATCCCCATGAAGACCGCATGGTCGACGGCCTCGACCCGCCGGAAATGGAGCGCCTGGTCAAGGATCTCCCACGGCGTCAGGTTGCGGCCGAACGCCATCGCCCCCGTCGCGCAGAACGTGCAGGTCAGCGGACACCCGGACTGCGAGGACAGGCAGAGCGAGCGGCGCCCGTCGCGGTACCGCATCAGGACCGCCTCGACCGGATGCCCGTCGTGCGTCCGGAACAGCGTCTTCACAGTCCCGTCGCGCGACTCGCGCTGCGTCTCGACCACGAACGTCGAGAACGGAACCTCGGCGGCGAGGGTCTCGCGGAGGCGCGCCGGGAGATTCGTCATCGCCTCGTATCCCGCCGCGCCGCGCGCCGTCCACTCCCACACCTGGGCGCCGCGGTAGGCGGGTTCACCACGGCTGGCGAGAAAGTCGTCGAGCAGTGAGAGATCCATGTCGACAGGGTAGCCCGGCCCCGATCGCGCCATTGGTACGTTGCCTGCCGTGATCGAGCTCCGTTCCGACACCGCGACGCGGCCGACGCCCGGGATGCGGGCTGCGATCGCGGCGGCCGAGGTCGGCGACGAGCAGCGCGGCGAGGATCCGACTGTTCGCGAGCTCGAGCGGCGCGCCGCCGAGTTGCTCGGACAGGCCGCTGCGGTCTACGTCCCGACGGCGACGATGGCGAATCAGATCGCGCTCCGGATCCTCACGCAACGCGGCGACGAGCTGCTCGCCGAGGAGAACTCGCACATTCTCATCTACGAGCAGGGCGGTCCCGCGGCGCTCTCGGGGCTCGTAATGCGCGCGCTCCCGGGACGCGACGGCCGGTTTGCGCCGCAACAGGTGCGCGACGCCGTCCGCGACTGGCGGAGCGGGCACATGCCGGTCACGCGGCTCGTCTGCGTCGAGAACACGCACAACTCGTCTGGCGGCCGCGCCTGGCCGCTCGCCGAGCTGAAGGCGCTCGCAGAAACCGCTTCCGAGCTCGACCTGCGGTTGCACCTCGACGGCGCGCGGCTCGTCAACGCGGCCGTCGCTCAGGGGGTCGCGCCGGCGGAGATCGGCCGCCGCTTCGACACGGTCACGCTCTGCCTCTCGAAGGGCCTCGGCTGTCCGGTCGGCGCGCTCGTCGCAGGCTCCGAGGAGCTGATGGTCGAGGCGCGGCGGGCGAAGCACCTCTTCGGCGGCGCGATGAGACAGGCCGGGATCGTCGCCGCGGCCGGCCTCTACGCGCTCGACCACCACGTCGACCGGATCGCGGACGACCACGCGCGGGCGCGCCGCCTCGCGGAAGGTCTCGCCGCGGCCGGCCTGCCGGTCGACCTCGCGCAGGTCGAGACGAACTTCGTCCACGTCGACGTCGCGCCGCTCGGGCTGACGCGCTCCGAGGCGCGCCGGCGGCTCGACGCCGCCGGCGTCGCGCTCTCGAGCACCGTGCAGCCGACCGTGCTCCGCGCCGTCACCCACCTCGACGTCTCGGACGAGGACGTCGACCGCGCGATCGAGCTGATCCCGTGCGCGCTCGGAGCTCTTGTCCGCGCCTGACACGCTGGTCCAGGAGCTCGAGCGGCTCGTGGGCCGCGAGCAGGCGGACAAGCGCCTGCCGTCGATCGTCGCGGCCGCCGTCCGCGACGGCGCGCCCGTATGGGAGACCGCGGTCGGGACGGCAGACGTCTCCGCAGGCGTCGGGGCGACGCCCGACACCCAGTACCGAATCGGCTCGATCACGAAGACGCTCACGGCAACGGCGGTCATGCAGCTCCGCGACGCGGGCAAGCTCGACCTCGAGGACACGCTCGACCGGCACCTCGACGCACCGGCGCACGCGCCGACGATCCGCCGCCTGCTCTCGCACGCATCGGGCCTCCAGCGCGAGACACCGGGCGACGTCTGGGTGACACTGAAGTTCCTGACGGACGAGGAGCTGCTGCGCGATCTGGGCACCGCAGAACAGGTCCTCGCTCCGGGCGAGCGCTTCCACTACTCGAACCTCGGCTTCGCACTGCTCGGGCACGTCGTTGCCGCGGCGGCGGGACAGGCGTACGAGCAATACGTCCAGGAGCACATCCTCGATCCGCTCGCGATGACGCGGACGACCTTCCGGCAGCAGGGGCCGCACGCGGCCGGCTATCTCGTCGAGCCGTACCGAGACGGCGTGCGCGCGGAGCAGCCGGTCGAGACCGCCTCGTTCGCGCCGTCGGGCCAGCTTTGGAGCACGGTGCGCGACCTCGGCCGCTGGGCGACGTTCATCGCCGACCCGGATCCAGCGGTGCTCGCGCCGGAGACCGTCGAAGAGATGCGCACGGTGCAGGTGATCGACGACCACGAGCGCTGGACGTCCGGCTACGGCCTCGGGCTGATGCTCCTGCGGGACGGCGACCGGATCGTCGCGGGTCACGGCGGCGCGATGCCCGGCTTCATCGCCGGCGTCTACGCGTCGCCGAAGGACAAGATCGGCGTCGCCGCGCTGACGAACTCCGGGACTGCGCGGCTCAGCCCTCTGATCAAGCAGCTGATCGCGAAGACGATCGAGCTGATGCCCGTGGCGCCCGACCCGTGGCGCGTCGACGACGAGCCGCCGGCCGAGATCGCGTCGGCGCTCGGCCGTTGGTGGCTCGAGGGCCACGAGATCGTCTTCCACTGGCGCAAGGGCCGGCTCGAGGCCAGATACGAGGGTTCGGAGGACTGGGAGCCGCCCGCGGTCTTCGAGCGGGCGGAAGACGATCGGTGGCGCACGATCTCCGGCCCGGAGCACGGCGAGCTGCTGCGGCTCGAGCGCGGCGGTGACGGCGGGATCGGCCGCATGTACTGGGCGACCTACCTCCTGACACGAGAGCCCACGCCTTTCGGCGCCGGGTAGCTACTCGTACTGCAGTGCTTCCAGAACGTTCAGCCTCGAGGCGCGCCGGGCAGGCAGGATCGCCGCCAGGATTCCGACGAGAATCGCGGCGACCACGAAGCCGACGATCTGTGCCGTCGGCACGGCGTACGTCAGGAACGAGATCCGTGAGGTGACGAGGGCCGCGAGGCCGAGACCCAGCACGATGCCGAGCGTCGCGCCGATCAGCGCGGTGACGACGCTCTCGTAGCGGATCATCCGGCGCACCTGGCGCCGCGTCATGCCGACGGCGCGCAACATGCCGAGCTCGCGCGTGCGCTCGTACACCGTCAGCACGAGGGTGTTCACGATCCCGACGATGCTGACGACGATCGAGAGCGCCAGCAGGACGAGGAGCAGCCCGAGCAGCGTGTTGATCCCGCTCAGCTGGTTGTCGACGAATTGCTTCTTCGTCTGCAGCTTCGCGTTCGGGAACGCCTTCAGCACCTGCTCGAGGCGCCTTGCGTTCGCGTCCGACGCGCCGCCGCGCGTGTCGACAAGCGTGTAGAGGTTCTTCGGCTGGACGAACGTGCGGTCGAACGTCGACGTCGAGATCGTGACGGAGCCGAGGAGCGTGGCGGGCGTGTCGTGCAGGGGCCGGAAGATCGCGCGGACGACGAGGTCGAGCTCTCGGCCGGAGGTCGTCAGCAGCTTGAAGTGGGACCCGAGCTTCAGATGGTGCTTGTCGGCGAACGAGTGGCTGACGATTGCGCCGTTGCCGTCCAGGTGCGAGAGGGCGGCCGGCGAGCCCGCTTCCCAGCGCTGCGTCATCACGCGGCCGACGTTCGGCTCGACGGCGCTGACCTGCAACGTCGAGCCGAAGGCGCGGCCCAGATCGCCGCGAATGCTCGACGCGACCGTGACGCCCGGCACGTGGGTGGCCGCGCGCCCGACGGACGGATAGATCGGCGAGAAGTTGTTCTGCGCGGTGATCGCGTAGTCGGCGTGGAAGACGTCGTTGACCGCCGAGCGGAAGGTCGTGCGCATCCCAGCAGCCAGAACCGCGAGGAAGACGACGAGCGCCACGCCGATCATCAGCGCCGCGGCCGTCGAAGCCGTCCGAACCGGGTTCCGCTCGGCGTTGCTTCGGGCCAGCCGCCCGGGCGCGCCGCCCAGGCGCTCCGCGGGCCAGCCGAGTACGCGCGCGAGCGGTCGCACGAGGCGCGACGAGAACCCTGCGACGCCGGCGAAGAGGAGCAGGACGCCGACGCCGAGCAGGGTCAGCACTCTCGCGGTCCCGAGCCCGCTCTTGAAGAGCGCGAACGCGAGGAGCGCGATCCCGAGCGCCGCGGCGGCGAGCGAGAGGTACGGCTTCAGCCAGGCGAACCGGCCGGGCGGCAGCTCTGCGCCCTCGCGGACGGCGGCGATCGGCGGCACGCGGGTCGCCCGGAACGCGGGCCGGAGGCTCGCGAGCAGCGCGACACCGATCCCGACGACGAGCGCGACGACGAACGTCCTCGTCGCGTAGACGAGCCCGGCCTTCGGCAGGTCGATCCCGAACGACACGAGCAGGCTGTCGAGCAGCCGTGCCAGCCCGAAGCCCGCGAAGAGACCGATGAGCGACGCAAGCGTGCCGACAACCAGCGCCTCGACGATCACGGCGCCGAGCACCTGCCTGCGCGACGCCCCGATTGTCCGCAGCGTCGCGAACTCGCGCGTCCGCTGCGCGATCGTGATCGAGAGCGTGTTCGCGATCACGAACGAGCCGACGAAGAGCGCGACCCCGCCGAAGACGAGCAGGATGTACCTGAAGATGTTCAGGAAGGTATTCGTGTCCGAGGAGTCGACCTTCACCTGCTCCGACGTGGTGCGCACATCGACGGTCGGCGGCAACACTGAGCGCAGCTCGCGCACGAGCTTGTCGGCGGGCGTCAGGGGCTTGGCCGCGACGTCGATCCGGTCGTACCGGCCCTCCTTGTGGAACAGCTTCTGCGCCGTCGGAATGTCGAAGATCGCGAGCGTCGCGCCGCCGAAGGAGACGCCCGAGAACTTGGCGAGGCCGGCGACGCGGAACTTCTGGATCGGACCTCGCGCCGCGACGCCGATCGTGTCGCCGACCTGGAAGTGGTGCTTCCTCGCTGTTCCGGTGTCGATCACGACCTCGTCCGCGCCGTGCGGCCAGTGTCCGGCGACGAGCGTCAGCGGGTTGAAGCGCGTGAGGCTCGGATCGATGCCGGTCGCGATGTTCGGCGCACCGCCGTTGACGATCGCCTTCCCGTCGTGATCGATCAGCTGCGCCTCGTCGGAGATCGACGGCGCCGCCTGTTCGACGTCGGGCGCCGCGCGCACCTTCGCGAGCACGCTCGCCGGCACGGAGGGCGAGAGCACCGGCTGCCCGCCGCTCGAACCGAACGCCTGGTGTCCCGTGACGACGGCGTCCGCGTTCTTCAGCGACTGCGTGAAGATCGTGTCGAAGCCGCGCTGGATCGTGTCCGTGAGGACGAAGGTGCCGCTGACCATCGCGACGCCGAGCACGATCGCGAACGCGGTGAGCACGGACCGGAGCTTGCGCCCGGCGAGTCCCTTCAGCGCGACGGCCAGCATGCCGCGCTAGTTGGCGCCGAGCTCGTTCATCACGGCGAGAACGTCTCCCGCCTCCGCGTTCGCGCCGAGCTCGCGCACGATCAGGCCGTCGGCGAGGAAGAGGATCCGGTCCGCGATCGCCGCCGCCCGCGCCTCGTGCGTGACCATCACGGTCGTCTGGCCGTACGTGTCGACCGAGTTGCGCATCAGGTCGAGGATCTCCCCGCTGGTCTTCGAGTCGAGGTTGCCGGTCGGCTCGTCGGCGAAGACGATCGTCGGTCTCGAGACGAGGGCGCGCGCGATCGCGACGCGCTGTTGCTGGCCCCCCGAAAGCTCTGCGGGCCTGTGGGTGCGGCGATCCGTGAGTCCGGTCCGCGCGAGCAATTCCGACAGAAACGCGTTGTCCGGCTTCTCGCCCGCGATCGTCAGCGGCAGGACGATGTTCTCCTCCGCGGTCAGCATCGGCAGCAGGTTGAAGAACTGGAAGACGAAGCCGATGTGCTCACGGCGGAGCTTCGTCAGCTCGTTGTCGCCCAGGGTCGTGATCTCGGTGTCGCCGATCTCGACGCTGCCGGCGGTCGGCTTGTCGAGGCCGGCGAGGATGTGCATCAGCGTCGACTTGCCGGAGCCCGACGGGCCCATCACGGCGGTCAGCTTGCCGCTCTGGACGTCGAGCGACACGCCGCGGAGCGCATCGACCGCGGTCTCGCCCTCCCCGTAGCGGCGCGTCACGTCACGCGCGCGGACCGCGGGCTCCGCGCCGGTCACCGGCTGGACCTGTTCGGTCTCGACCACGGCGCCAGTCTGCCTACGCGCCCCCGCGGCAGCAAGGCGGGTCTCCACCCTGACACATGTACGGCTAACCGCACCCTCAGCGGTCCCCGGCGGCGAAGAACCCTGCCGCCGCGAGCGCGTATGCGCCGACGAGGAGGTAGCCCTCCCAGCGCTTCGAGCGTGCGTCCCAGAGCACGATTGCGACGAGCGCCGTCGCGCCGGCCATCGCGCCGAGCTCGACCGGCCGGAAGCTCAGCGGCAGGGCGTGCGGGAAGAAGAGCGAGAGAAGCATCACGGCCGGGACGACGAAGAGCCCGACCTGGGCGCTCGACGAGACGGCGATCTCCGTCGCGAGCTTCATCTTTCCGCGGTGCGCGATCACGACGGCGCCGCCGTGCTCCGCAGCGTTGCCGACGATCGCGACGATCACTGCAGCGATGAAGAACTGCGACAGGCCGGCCGCCTTCGCGAACGCGTCGAGCGAGTGGACGAGGATCTCGCTGATCACGGCGGTCACCCCGGTCGCGACCGCAAGCACCCCGAGCGACGTGCGCAGGGTCCAGCCCATCCCGGCCTCGGACTCGTCCGCACGGTGCGCGCGGCGGTGCTGCCGCAGGTTCCGCACCGTGATGCCGACGTAGAGCAGCAGGAGCACGACCGCAACGGGAATCGAGAGGACGACGAGCGTGTGCCGGTCGGCATCCCCGTGGAAGCCCGGGACGGACGGGATCAGGAACAGCACCACCGCCGTCGCGACGAGACCGAGCTGGAGCATGAGCGAGTGCCGGTCGAGGCGGACGACGTCGCCGCCGAAGACGATCGCGACGCCGAGCACGAGGAGGAGGTTCGAGACGATCGAGCCCGCGAGCGAGCCGCGCACGACGTTCGGCAGGCCGTCGGCGATCGCGAAGAGCGCGATGATCAGCTCCGGCGCGTTGCCGAAGCTCGCGTTCAGGAAGCCGCCGATTCCGGGGCCTGTGTGCTCGGCGGCGTGCTCGGTCGACTCCCCGATCAACCACGCGAGCGGGACCAGCGAGGCGGCCGCGAGCACGAAGAGCGCGACCTTGACCGGATGTGCGAGCAGGTCGATGAGAATCGTGGCGGGCGCCAGGGCGAGCGACGCCCAGAGGAGCTTCCGGGCCACTGGAAGTACCCTAACGATGCGTGCTGGACGCGGTCCTCTTCGACTTGGGCGACACGCTGATGCGGTGGAGCTGGGACGACGCGCTCGTCGACGCGGGTCACGGCGCCGGGCTCGCGGCGATCGGACGCGAGCCGCTCCCCGAGCTGACCGCCCGCTTCCGCGAGGCGTACCTGCCGCTGCTCGAGGCGCCCGGCGTGCTCGAGGAAGTCGAGTACCCCGGGCTCGTCAGGCAGGTCCTCGGCGACGTCGGCATCGCGATCTCGGACGACGAGCTCAACCGGTTCCTCGACGCGGAGCACGGCGCATGGGCGCCGGCGCGGTTCGTCGCCGGGACGACGCACGCGCTGCTCGAGGCTCTGCGCGACCGCGGGCTCAGGCTCGGCCTCGTCTCCAACGCGATCGACCCGCCGTGGTTGATGCACCGCGACCTCGAGCGGGAGGGAATCGCGGAGCGGCTCGACGCGGCGGTCTTCTCGTCGGAGGTCGGCTGGCGCAAGCCGCACCGCGCGATCTTCGACCGGGCGCTCGAGCTGCTCGGCGGCGTCGATCCGAAGCGGACGCTGTTCGTCGGCGACAGCCTCGCGAACGACGTCGCCGGAGCCGGCGCGCTCGGGATGACGACGGTGCAGGCCCTCTGGTTCCACGCGGACGCGTACCCCGGCGCCCCGCAGCCCGACTACCAGGCCTTCACGCAAATGGATGTCCTCAACATCGCGGCGCGGGTTTCCGCAACATGAAAACCGCGCATTTGTCAAGTCTTGCGGCGCCTGCGACCGGCCCCCACAATTCCATCCAATGGACATCGCGCCTCAGCGGTCTGACGCGCTCAGCGACCTTCCCCTGCACCCGCAGGACGAGGTCGAATGCCGCCGCTGCGAGGTCCACTGCGACAAGGTCGTCTACCCGTCCGCCTGCCTGGAGCGGGCATGCCCGTTCGTCTACGCCTACGAGGAGCACGGGCACACCTACATGGGTTGCATGCAGAAGGTCTTCTGGGTCGAGATCGACCTCGCGATGCTGCGGGCGGCCCAGGGCCGGCGGGACGGCTTCGGCGCCGTCAAGGCGTTCCGGAAGCCCTTGCCGATGTGCCGCGCCGAGGTCGAGCCCTGCTACGAACACCGTGGCGGCGAGCTCGGGTGCGTCAACCCCGAGTTCAACGAGCTGCCGGCGGGATCGCCGACGTTTCGCGTGATCGCGCGTCTGACGGACGAGACGCAGGCCTGATCTCCGGCACGCGCCGGAGAACGATCAACCCCACGATCGGCCCGACCGCCGCGACTGCGAACGCGAGCCCCCACGAGCCCGCCTTCACGACCCCCGCGAACGCGATCGGAACAACGGCTGTCGAGACCGCGAGCGCCGTCTGCTGGACGCCGAGCGCTGCGCCGCTCCGGGCACGCCCGGCGGTCTCGGCGGTCGCCGTGAACGAAAGTCCGTTCCACGCGAGGCCGGCCACCCCGGCGGCGCCGAACGCCGGCAGCAGCAACCAGAGCGGCGCGTCGACGACCGCCGCTGCCACGAGCATCGCGACCGCAAGCGCCGCGCCGAGCATCCGCAGCGGGAGCATGCGCTCACCGCGGCGGTCCGACCAGCGCCCCACCGCGATCCGGGTGCCGGCCCCGAGCACCTGAATGACCGCAAGCACCGCGGCCGCGGCTCCCGCTGACATTCCGCGCTCCTCGTGGAGGAAGAGAACCACGAAGGTCAGCACCGCGAGCTGCGCCGTTACGTACAGCGCAGCACCGAGCGAGAGCAGCCAGATCGTTCGGTCGCGGAGCGGGCTCGTGGAGGCGAACGCCTGCGAATCGGCCGGAAGGTCACGCAGCCAGACGGCGGCGACGACAGCCGCGGCCGCGCAGCAGGTCCCCAGGACGGCAAACGCGAGCCGCGTACCCCCGGCGTGCGCGATCCACGGCAGGGCTGCGGCGGCAGCCGCACCGCCGATCGGAACCGAGGTCTGCCGGATCCCGAGCGCGAGGCCCCGTTCCTCCGGCGCGAACCAGCCCATCACCGCGCGACCGCTCGCGGCGTTCGCGCTCGAGCCGAGCATCCCGGCGAGGACGAGCGCGCCGGCCAGCGACCCGTAGCCGTCCGTCCAGCCGGTCGCGACGAGGACGACTCCGGCCGCTCCGAGGCCGACCGCGATCACGACCCGTTCGCCGAGCCTGTCCGCCGCGAGTCCCCACGGAAGCAGTGTCGCGAGCGACCCGATACCCACCGCGGCCAGCACCACGCCGATCTCGCCGAGGCTCAGCCGGTAGTGCGATTTCAGAAACGGCGCGAGCGCGGGCAGGCCGCTCGCAACCGTCGAGAACGCAGCCTGCGCCGCCGTGCCGATCCCCAGGATCGTCCAGCGATACCTCACTTCGTCCAGCGCGCGTGGATCTCTTTCGCCTTGCGGATCTCCTCCGCGTTCGGCCCGTGGCCGTCGGCGCCCGGGACCTCGAGCATCGCCGGGAGGTCCTGCAGACGCGGATGCCCGAGGAAGACGCCGAGATTCTCGCCGAGCAGCCCGTCGCCGATGTTCTCGTGGCGGTCGCGGTTCGAGCCGAGCGGCGCCTTCGAGTCGTTGACGTGCAGCGCGCGCAGGCGGTCGAAGCCGATCGCGGAGTCGAGATCGTCTAGCAGTCCGTCCAGCGTCGCGCGGTCGGTCACGTCGATGCCGGAGACGTACAGGTGGCAGGAGTCGAGGCAGACGCCGAGCCGCGGATGGTCGAGCCGGTCGACGAGCGTCGTCAGCTCGTCGAGCGAGCGGCCGATAGTGCCGCCCGCCCCCGCGGAGTTCTCGACGAGCAGCCATGTCGCGTCGTCGCTGAGCTCGAGCACCTGCTCCATCGCAGGCAGCACCCGCTCGAGTCCCTTCGCCATCCCCGCGCCGAGGTGCGAGCCGACGTGGAAGATGACGCCGTCGGCGCCGATCGCGGACGCGACCTCCATCGTGTTGCGCATCGCGGCAACGGACTTGTCATAGACGTCGTCCTTCGGCGCAGCGAGGTTGCAGAGGTAGAGCGCATGACAGAAGACGCCGTCGATCCCGGCCTCGTCGCGCCGCTCGCGGAAGCGGTCGAACGCGGCCGGATCGTGATTCGTCGGCCGCCACGTACGCGGGCTCTGCGTGAACACCTGCACGGAGTCGGCGCCCATGTCCACGGCGCGGCCGATCGCGCTGTCGATGCCTCCGGACGAGGAGACGTGCGCTCCGATCAGCATGGCGCCGACGCTAGCGCAGCCATGCCTCGAGACGCGCCGCCTCCTCCTCGAGCTCTCCGCGGGCGGCGCGAGAAAGCTGGCCGAACGGCTCGG
>VAWW01000113.1 GCA_005884575.1 Actinomycetota bacterium | reverse complement strand
CGCGCGGATTTGCAGGCAAATCCAGCGGAGCGGCGGAGGCGCGCGACCACCCGGCAGCGGGCGGGCCATCGTCGTCAGACGGCTGTCGCGGCAGTTTGCGCTACCGAGCGACGCCGACGCCAAGCGTGCCAGAGACATCTGGGATCTAGCGATCCCGTTCCTCAGACGAACGGCGCGGCGCGGGGAAGGCCTTCACCTGCAACCAGAGCTTTAAGCCTCTTCCGGCCGCGGTGGTCTGATCGGTCTGCTCGCGACGGTCGCCTGTTTGCGGCTCGAGAGCGTGACGCCGCTTCGAAGGTCGCGGCCGGTGCGCGGCACGATTTGCCTGCAAACCGACCAGGGCCGAGTTTACGAACCCTACGCGCTCGCGCGCGAGACACCGCTTGGGGCTACATCCGGGTCGCCGGCGAGCTGCAGGCCGGCTCGTGCTCTTCCACGACCCCGGCCATTCCGACGACGCGCTCGAGCGGCGGCCTACGCAGGCTCGCGCTCGGCGCGCCGGACCTCGCCCTCCGAGCCGGCCGCCGCGATCTCCCACTCCGACCCCAACGCGTGCAGCCGGCGGATGCGGATGCGGCCGATCTCCTCCGGCACGTGCGGGTCGAGCCGGAGCTCACCGTCGCGGGTCTCGAGACCGAGCATCGCCTGCACGAAGGCGAACGGGGCCGCGGTCGCCCATGCCTGCGGGCTGCAGGCCGTCGGATACGGGACGGGAAAGCGGCTGACCCAGCGCTCGAACCCCGCGAACGCCTCCGGAAGCCGGTAGCCGCTGAACGCGGCCGCCTCGAGCTGCGCCAGCGAGATCCGGTTCGCCTCGTCGCGGAAGCCTGCGCACGCGAGTCCGAGGGCGACGATCGAGTTGTCGTGCGGCCAGATGGTGCCGATGTGGTAGCCAATCGGGTTGTAGCCGCGATCGTCGCTCGAGAGCGTGCGGACACCCCAGCCCGAGAACATCGCCTCCGACATGAGCTGACGGGCGACGAGACGTGCGCGCTCCGCGGGCACGATCCCCGACCAGAGGAGGTGGCCCATGTTCGACGTCATCGAGTCGATCTGGCGCTTGTCGCCGTCGAGGCCGACGACGTAGTACCCGCCACGCTCGTCCGACCAGAAGTCGTCGTTGAAACGCACGTACAGGTCCTCGGCCTCGCGCTCGAGCCGCTCGGCCAGCGGGACGTCGCCGCGGAGCCGCCGCGCGAGCTCGGCGACGCGCAACTTCGCGTCGTAGACGTAGCCCTGGATCTCGGCGGTCGCGATCGGCAGGTGCGGGATCGTCCCGTCGGCGAACTGGACGCCGTCCCACGAGTCCTTCCAGCACTGGTTGCCCAGGCCCTCGCGCGACCGCGTCTGGTACTCGACGTAGCCGTCGCCGTCGCGATCGCCGTAGCTATCGATCCAGGCGAGTGCGGCCGCGATCTTGTCCCATCGCGCCAGAACGAATGCGTCCTGACCGGTAAAGCGCCAGTACTCCGAGAGGAGGATCAGCCAGAGCGGCGTCGCGTCGGCGGTGCCGTAGTACGGGCTGTGCGGCTTCTCGCCCAGCCGCGTCAGCTCACCGCTGCGGACCTCGTGCAGGATCTTTCCGGGCTCCTCGTCCCGGAACTCGTCGACCTGCGTGCCCTGTAGGGCGCCGAGCAGGTGAAGCGCGCCGCGGGCGAGCCCGGCGCCGACCCAGAGCGTCTGCAGCGAGGTGATCAGCGTGTCGCGGCCGAAGAGGGTCATGAACCACGGCAGCCCAGCGGCCGGCAGGACGTAGCTCTCGCCGAGCAGGTCGCCCGTGACGCGCAGCGCCGCGAGGTCGACGACCGATTGCCTGAAGACGCTCGTGAGCAACGTGCTTTCGGCCTCGAAGTCCGGAACGCGCTCGAGCCAGCCGCTCAATCGCCTGTCGACGGGCTCGTGCCGTGCGCCGAAACCCTCCGCCACCGGCTCGAACGTCACGTTGTTCACGCGCACCGCGACCTTGACGAGGGTCAGGAGCGAGCAACGCGGCGGCAGCTCGAGGGTCCAGACGACGTCGGTTCCCCTGATGCGAGGCCGCGCCGCGGCGACGACGTGCTCCATCGCGCCGTCGACGATCTCGCTGCGCTCGATGCGGATCGTCGTCTCCGCGAGGAACCCAGGCACCTGGTACCGGAAGCGCAGGGAGTCCCGCCCGGCGCCGACGGAGACGACGATCCTCGCGCTGCGGTCGCGTACGCCGCTCTTGATCTCGAAGAGATCGGCGAAGTCCGCTCCGCAGCGAAGCCGCAACTCGCAGCTGATCGGCTCGGACGAGGTGTTGTAGACCGCCAGCTGCTCGAGCGCGCCGTCGCTGACGAGCCGCAGGCGACGCACGGCGACGCTGTGGGCGCGCAGCCTGGACGTGTCGGGATTCGTCAGGAAGAACGCCGCCGAGTCGTAGGCGATCGGGTCCGCCTTGAGGAGCAAGAGAGGCCTCCCATCGAGCCGGAGCTCCCACCTGCTCACGAAGCGCGTGTCCTCGTGCACGAGGCCTCCGACCGAGCCGGGCACCACGTCGCCGCGCGCGTCGGAGAACATGAACGTCCGCCCTTCCAGGACCGCGATCGCGTCCGGGCCCAGCTCGATCGGGCGCGGCCGCTCGTCCTCCCCCGCCCCGGCGGCTCGCGGCTGCGGATACGGGTCGAGCGGCGTCGGCCGCCTTTCGGCCGGCGCCATCTCGCCGCCCGCGCCACTCGTCGCGCTCACGAGAGGAAGGCTAGAACAGCGCGCGAGGTGCGTGAGCCGGCGCGTCGGCCGGCTCACGCACTGTTCACAGGGGCGTCGCTACCCGGCGCTCAGCGTGTCGGTGCCCGAAGATCCGTCACGGGAGGAGGTAGTGCCGCGTGTCGGCGGGCGAGATCGAGGCTCGGCGGTCGGTCGTGCGGGTCGTTTTGTCCTTTCTATGTTGGTCGCCTGAGGGGCGTGGGTTCAGAAACTCTGTGAGTGTCCGCAGGTTCGGTTCATCGACTCGATCGGCCGCAGAGTCGGTTTCGCCCGGGTATCAGGCGGTGATCGGCCGAGACCGGTGGCCCGGCAACGAATCGAGCGCGTTTGACGTTGACCGGTCGGATCTGGTATTCGCGCGCGCGTGAAACACTAGTAAGGGCGAATCTAAGAGGCCGTATCGAAGAGGGCCGTGCTGGGAAAAGGTGCCGTCGAGGCCTAGGGAGAGTGATCGCCGGTCAGGCCGCGTGCTCGTACTCGTGGATCAGCCCGCCGAGCAGGTCGCTGCGGGTTAGCAGCGGATGGGGTCGGCGCTCGCAGCGTTGTCGGGTTTCCGTCTGATTGCTCGGGTGCATGGAGTACGAGTGCCCGCTGCGGCCGCTGCTGGTTGGAATGGCGGGTATCGACGCGAAGCAGCTGTTCGAGTTGCCGCCTGCTGAAGATGAGCAGGCGGCCGAGCCACTCGCGACGGACGCTGGCGACCCAGCGCTCGGCGTGAGGCGATCCCTTCGCTCTGGAAGATGTGATCGCAGCCGCGACTGAACTTGGCGTCGCGATCGTGGATCAGCAAGCGGAGCGGTTGCTGGTGAGCATCGAGCGTCATCAACAGGTTAGGCGCCTGCTGGGCGACCGAGGCGCCGGTTGGGTTCGGCGTGCAGGCGACCAACTCGATCCGGCGGCTCTGCAGCGAGATGAAGAAGAGCACCTAGATCCGTTCAACCATGCTGTCTCGACGGTGAAGAAATCAGAGGCGACCGTCGTCGCCGCGTGCTGGCGGAGAAAGTCTCGCCAGGAGAGCTCGTCTCGCTGCGGCCGTAGGGTGCGCAAATTCGGTCGAACCGGGAGACCTGGGTTTTGCGGCGGGATCGATTCTCGAGACCCGATGCGGGCGGTGGAACTTCGACATCGGCGAGGCAGATGTGATATTCGCGCGCGCGCGTCTAGCTTAGGTCAGTGGTCTTGGATTAGTCATCTGTCGAGCGAGCGGGGCGCACGACGCCGTGCGCAACAAACGCGTTCACGCTGCGTGTCGGTACTCGCGAATGACTCCGCCGAGCACGTCGTGCCGGTTCACGGCGGACGGGCGGGGAGTGCGGTCGACCGCCGCGGGCTTGCCGCCGTTCGGCGGGGGCGAGCTGGAGGGCGCGGTGCGGGCGGTGTCCCGGATAGGCCCATGGTCAGCCGAGCCTTGCCACGAAGCCCATCGCCGCATGGATGGACTTCGTGGCCGAACTCAAGCGTCCGACAAACGCCGCCAGTTGAGAACCGGCCAAAAGGATGGTTCACGGCTCACCTAAAGTCGGGTGTCGGCCGCGACCGTTTGGGGGACAACGTCACCGGACCCGAGGGAGAGTGAGATACCCCCGCCGTCCGGGCTGCGGGCGGCTGCCGGACGGCGGGGGTATCTCGATGCTAGGGTCGTCCGCCGCGCCCCGTCGCGGTTCCCCGAACTAACGACGGCCCCGCTTGGAGAAGGCGGGGCCGTCAATGCGAAGCGGCGCGTAGCTGGGCGAGCTTCCCCGGGACACCCTGTGCGGACAGGGGTTCTGGTGCGGCGCTTCTCTGCCAACGGAGGCAACGTACGAGCAGTTCGCCAGGACCAAATGGATCGTAGGGTGCGCAAATTCGGTCGCCCGTCCGAGTCCCGCCATTTGCAGCGAGATCGAGTTTGCGAACCCTACGAGCTGCTCAGCTTCTGGCACGTAGCGCGGAGATGAGTTGCTCTTTCGACATCTCCGAGCGGCCGGGGACGTCGGCGTCTTGCGCGCGGGCGTAGAGCTCCTCTTTTGTGAGGTCTTCGAGGCTGCTCGGTTGGGATTGACGCTCGCCAGATTCACGTCTGAGGTTTCGGTTTGCGAAATCCCGGATGGGCTGGCGATAATCAGTGGCCTTGCCGATCGCCGTGGTAACGCGCTCCCTCAGCTGCGCGACGCTGGCGATCGATGCCAGCGCGGCGAACAAGGTGAATTTGCGCAGCTTGCGGCTGCGTCTCGTCCTCTCGGCGCGGGCGTATGCATGTTGAAGATCGTCGCGCGCGCTTTGCAATTCGGCCAGAAGTCGTTGGTCGGTCGCCAGTCGTCTGATTGCGCCCGTGACACCCAGGCCACCGCGCGTGCGACGGCCCGCCTCGGAACTGTGCTCGATCGCCGAGAGTAGTCGTTTGCGGAACTTCTCATCCTGCGCAAGTTGCGTTGCGAGCTCGGACACGCTCACAACACTCTCCCTGATGCTCTCCGTTTTGCTTCGTCTGAACACGGTCTTCTCCTTAAAGTCGAAAAGTGCCGTAGAGGGCGTAGCTTGCTTGCCTGCCTGCCCGCTGCGTCCACCCCTTACACGAACAGTTCCTTGACGAGCGATCGAGTCTTCCTTGCCGCGGCAAGTCGGCTGTTGCCGCGGTCGAGTCGGCGATCGTTCCTGGTGACGCCCGCGACGCTGCTTCGGCGGCATCGGCGGCTCGTCGCCAAGCGCTGGACCTATGAGGGTCGCAGCGGTCGGCCGCCGATCGACGGCGAGCTCCGTGCACTGGTGCTCCGATTGGCGCGTGAGAACCCGCGCTGGGGTTATCAGCGGATGTCGGTGAGCTGCACGGTCTCGAGCTTAAGGTTTCGGCGACGACGGTGAGGACGATCCTGCGGCAGGCGGGCCTCGGCTCGGCCGGCGAGCGCGCCGGTCTCTCTTGGCATGCCTTTCTGCGGGCGGAGGCCGATAGCATGCTCGCGGTTGATTTCTTTACCGTCGAGACCGTCTCGCTGCAGCGGCTGCACATGCTGTTCTTCCTCGAGCTCGCCGGCCGCCGCGTCCACTTGGCCGGCTGCACGGCGAACCCGACCGGCGTCTGGGGCACCCAGCAGGCTCGCCAGATCACCTGGACAGTTCGTGAGAAATCAACGCCACCGCGCTTTCTGATCCGCGACCGCGACAGCAAGTTCACGCGCGACTTCGACACGGTCTTCGCAGTGAGAGCATCGAGATCATCCGGACACCGATGCGCGCCGAAAGCGAACGCGATCACGGAGCGCTTCGTCCGCACCGCTCACTCAACCTCGCACCGCCCGACCCGCCGGCCCGGAAGCTCCGTGTCGTGCGCCCGCGGAAGGGAAGGCCGGCGTCGAGCGCCGCGACCGCCTAGTGATCTGAGTCGTTAGTTCGCAGGGACCGGGGGTGCTGGTGTCGAACGTCGTCCTGATCAGCGACGACGGTCATGCCGGTTCGTGCTGAGGTCGTGCTCGACGATCAGGAGCGGGAGACGCTGGAGCGGTGGGCTCGGCGTCCGAAGAGCTCGCAGGCGTTGGCGTTTCGCTGCCGGATTGTGCTGGCGGCGGCTGACGGTTGGTCGAGCACGGAGATCGCGGCCGAGCTGGGCACTACCGGTACGACGGTCGGCACGTGGCGGGGACGGTTCGCGCGGCGTGGCCTCGACGGGCTGCACGATGAGCCGCGGCCGGGCAAGCCGCGCTCGATCAGCGACGAGGACGTCGAGCGGGTGATCGTGAAGACGCTCGAGGAGCAGCCGGCGAACGCGACGCACTGGTCGACGCGCGTGGGGTGCACTTATTCGATCCTCCTGCAAATCGACGGATCGGTATGCCCGCCGAGTTTGTGCACCCCAGGCGCAACCCCGGCCGCGATCCACATTTTCGGTACCCACAGGGTAGGGCCCTGTGGCGAGCACCTCGCGGGACGTGGATCGTGCAGGGCGCGCGTTCATGGGATGTCATGAACAGCTCATGCGCTGAAGCGTTGGGTTTTGCTCTCAGCAGGGGGCTGCGGCTCGGAGAGTTGGCACGGAACGGAAAGCCTTCTGTATGGCGTGTTTGGCGGAGGCGGGATGAGTTGGGTCGCGGCTCTGGGTCAGAGTTCGAGGTCTTCTCGGCTGGCGGTTCGAGGCTGTAGGGTCTCTCGGGTGCCGATGTTGTGGCCGCCGGCCTCGGATTGATTTGTCGAGGAGGAGAGCGCGGAATGGCCGATCGCAGGAGGGCGGAAGCGGTCAGGAGGCCGCTGAAGGTGAAGGTCGTTCGCGCTGGGCTTGCTCCGGCGGCGATCGACGAAGCCCGGCGGCGGGTGCTGAGCCACCCGTTGGTTCAGCGGCAGGTGAAGCGCGGCCGGCATCGGCTGCTCTCGCTCGAGCCGGTCGAGCTCGAAGAGAACAAGGGCGCGCGACGCTCGCGCACGCCTGGCCGACATCGCGCGACGGTCTTCGACTATGCACAGAATCGCGCCCTGCTTGTCGAGGGGTCGCTGGG
>VAWW01000002.1:21561-27557 GCA_005884575.1 Actinomycetota bacterium | reverse complement strand
CCTTCGCGCGGCGGCGGATGGTCGCGTTCCCGATCGTCGCGATCGCCGAGCTGCTCGTCGCGTTCATCGGCTTCGGCGTCTGGGCGCACCACATGTTCGCGACCGGGCTCGCGACCGCGACGCTCGTGATCTTCGCGGCCGCGTCGATGATGGTCGTCGTCCCGTCGACGATCCAGGTCTACGCGTGGCTGATGACGGTCACGACGGGCCGGCCGGAGTTCCGCGCGCCGCTGCTCTTCATCGGCGGCTTCATCACGTTCTTCGTGCTTGGCGGCCTCTCCGGGATCATGTTCGCCGCGATCCCCTTCGACCAGGCGACGACCGACACGTACTTCGTCGTCGCGCACTTCCACTTCATCATCTTCGGAGCGGCGGTCTTCCCGATCCTCGGCGGGATCTACTACTGGCTGCCCAAGGTGACCGGCCGCATGTACCACGAGGGCTGGGCCGTCGCCTCGTTCTGGCTGACGTTCGTCGGGACGAGCCTGACGTTCTTCCCGATGCACATCGTGGGCCTGCTCGGGATGTCGCGGCGGATCTACACGTACGACTCCGGGCTCGGGTGGGACGCGTACAACCTGTCGGAGACGATCGGCGCGTTCATCCTCGCGGCCGGACTGGTCGCCTTCTTCGCAAACGTCTTCGTCAGCGCGCGGCGGGGCGCGCCGGCCGGCCGCGATCCGTGGTACGGCGGGACGCTCGAGTGGACGATTCCGTCGCCGCCGCCCGAGTACAACTTCGCCGTCATCCCGACGGTGCGAAGCCCGTATCCGAACTGGGATCCGCCGGAGCCGAGCGACCTCGTCCTCTCGCGCGGGCACGAGACGATCGCGTCGACGGTGATCGACGGGCAGCCGGACGAGGTCGTGCGGATGCCGTCGGAGTCGCCGTGGCCGGTCACGCTCGCGCTCGTCACGGCCGTGTTCTTCGCGATGCTGCTGACGTCCCACTGGATCGCGGCCGGGATCTTCGCGATCGTCGCGCTCCTCGTCCTCGCCGCGTGGCACGCCCACGAGCCGGAGCCCGAGGTCGTATGAGTGCCGTAGCGCTCGAGCGCCGGTCGCGCCCGGCCGGCTGGTGGGGGATGGCGGTGTTCGTCGCGACGGAGGCGACGCTCTTCGGGACGCTCTTCGGCACGTACGTCTACCTCCGCTTCCGCGTCTCCCACTGGCCGCCGCCGGGCGTCCCGTCTCCGTCCGTGACCGTGCCGGTCGTGCTCGCCGCCGTGCTCGTCGCGACGAGCGTCCCGATCCAATTCGCCGTTCGTGCGGCGCGCGCCGCGCGCGTCGCAGCGGCGCGACGGCTCGTCTTCCTCGCGCTCTTCGTCCAGGCGGGCTACTTCGCGATGCAGATCCAGCTCTTCACCGACGACCTGGCGAAGTTCTCGCCGCGCGGAAATGCCTACGCCTCGATCTACTACACGCTGCTGGGCGCGCACCACCTGCACGTCGCAGTCGGGATGCTCCTCAGCCTCTGGATCGGGCTGCGGCTGCTCGGCGGCCTGACGCGCTACCGGCTCGTCGGCCTCGAGGCGATGGCGTTCTACTGGCACTTCGTCAACGTCCTCGCCGTGTGCGTCGTCCTCACCGTGCTGTCGCCGTCGCTATGAGACTCGCGCGGCCCGGCGTCGACACGCTGCAGTGGTTCGGCCTCTTCGGCGCAGCCCTGGTGTGGACGGTGCAGCACGTGCTCGCATTCGGCGTCGACGTCGCGCGCTGCAGCCCGGCGAACGTGCGCTGGGGGGTCGACCAGCGGGCGTGGCAGATCGCGCTGCTCGCGGTCGCGGTGGTACTCGTGGTCGCGTCGGAGGCGGCCGCCGTCACCGTCCTGCGGGAGACGCGCGGCGTCGAGGACAGCGACCCTCCGCCCGACGGGCGACGTCACTTCTTCGCGGTCGCGGCGTCGGTCGGCAACGTCCTCTTCCTCGTGATCATCCTCATGGACGGGCTCGCGCAGCTCGCCCTCTCCCCATGCAGGCAAGCATGAGGTGGCTTCTGGTCATCGCCGTGGCGCTCGCGCTGCCCCCCGCCGCGCTCGCGGATCCTCCGCCCTCCGGAATCGTCCACCCGAGCGCGCCGCCCGGCACGCCGCTCGTCGAGCTCGGCTACCAGCTCTACGCGGGCAACTGCTCGAGCTGCCACGGGTCGAAGGGCGAAGGAGTGCCGAAGCTCGGCGCGGTGGAGGGCGCCGGCGACGTTCCGGGCGCCGGCCCGTCGCTACGCAGCGTGGGCGCGCTCTCCGCGGATTTCTATCTCCGCACCGGCTACATGCCGCTGGACGATCCGGGACACCAGCCGCACCGCAGCCGCGTGCTCTTCTCGAATCACGAGATCGAGGCGATGGTCGCCTATGTCGCCTCGTTGGGCAACGGCCCCCCGGTTCCGAAGCCGCACCCGGAGCGCGGCAACGTCGCCGAGGGACTGCACCTGTTCACGTCACACTGCGCCGGCTGCCACCAGGTCGTCGCCCGGGGCGGCTACGTCACCGGCGGCGTCGCGCCGCCGCTCTCGAACAGCACTGCCGTGCAGATCGCCGAGGCCGTGCGGGTCGGCCCGTACCTGATGCCGACCTTCTCTCCGCACGCGATTTCCGACCGGCAGCTCGACTCGATCATCGCGTACGTCGCGTACGCGAAGCATCCGGACGATCGCGGCGGCTGGTCGATCGGCCGGCTCGGCCCCGTGCCGGAGGGGCTCGTGACCTGGTGGATCGCGATCGTCGCGCTCGTCGCGAGCTGCCTCGTCCTCGCCGGGAGGCTCAAGTCATGACGAAGTTCAAAGACTGGCTCGTCGCCGGCGCCGTGCTGCTGCTGAGCAAGACGCACCCGTCACGGCGAGACGACGAGCAGCGGATCGTTCCGGACGCCCCGCCGGACCCGCGCGCCGAGACCTGGGTGCTCGCGCTCTTCGGTCTCGCGTCGCTCGCGGCCGTCGGCTTCATCGTCGTCTACGCGCTCGACAGGCTCTCGCACCAGACGCAGTGGCTGGGCGTGACGCTCGGGCTCGCGCTCGCGTTCCTCGCCGCCGCCTGCACCGTGATCGGCAAGCGACTCGTCGCCACGGAGGAGCTCGCAGAGGACTATCCGCAGCCGGACGATCACGTCGGCGACCAGGAGGCGGTCGTGGAGATCGTCGAAGAGAGCGGCGACCGGCTGAGCCGCAAGCGGCTCCTGAAGCTCGGCGGCGCGGCTGCCGGCGGCTCCCTCGGCCTCGCGCTGCTCACACCGGCCGTGTCGCTCGGCCCGGTCTTCGACATGTCGCGCTTCTACGGGACGCCGTGGACGCGCGGCCGGCGGCTCGTCGACGAGAGGGGAAGGCCGTACCGCGCCGACGGGATCGAGGAGGCCGTCTTCTACACCGCCTATCCGGAGGGCGCCGACCGGGAGACGATCGGCGCGCCGGTGCTCGTCGTCCGCCTGAAGCCGGCTGCGCTGCACCTCGGCTCGCACAAGCCCGTCGCGGAGTGGGCCCCGCAGGGCATCCTCGCCTACTCGAAGATCTGCACGCACGCGGGCTGCGCGATCGCGCTCTACCGGAAGCCGACCTTCCCGGTCACGGAGCCGAGGCCGGCGTTCGTCTGCCCGTGCCACTACTCGACGTTCGATCCAGCGACGGGCGGCACCGTGCTCTTCGGCCCGGCGGGCCGGCCGCTGCCGCAGCTGCCGCTGCTCGTCGACCCGCGCGGCCAGCTGCGCGCGCGCGGCAACTTCGACCAGCCCGTTGGGCCGTCCTGGTGGGGCGTCCGCATGGAGAAGCCCAATCCATGATCCGGAAGGTCGTCCGCTACCTCGACGAGCGTGCGGGCGCCGCGCCGCTGCTGCGCAAGGCGCTGCGCTACGTGTTCCCGGACCACTGGTCGTTCCTGCTCGGCGAGGTCGCGCTCTACTGCTTCGTCGTCCTCGTCGGCACGGGGATCTACCTGACGTTCTTCTTCGAGCCGAGCACGCTCGACACCGTGTACCACGGGTCGTACCGGCCGCTGCAGGGCCTGCACATGAGCGAGGCCTACAAGTCGGTGGTGAACATCTCGTTCTCGGTCAAGGCCGGCCTCTTGCTTCGGCAGACCCACCACTGGGCCGCGAACGTCTTCGTCGCTGCGGTCATCCTCCACCTGCTGCGGATCTTCTTCACGGGAGCATTCCGGAAGCCGCGGACGCTGACGTACTTCATCGGGCTGACGATGCTGCTGCTGACGCTGCTCGAGGGATACCTCGGCTACTCGATGGTCGACGATCTGCTGTCCGGGATGGGGCTCGCGATCGGCTACGCGGTCGCTCTCTCGCTCCCGTTCATCGGCGCGAACCTCGCAGCGCTACTGTGGAACGGGCCGTATCCCGGTGGGCACGACTTCATCTCGCGGATCTACATCGCGCACGTGCTCGTCCTGCCGATCGCGATCGGCACGCTGCTCACGATGCATCTCGTCCTCGTCGCCGCCCGGCACCACACGCAGTTCACGCCGCGCAGCGAGCGGAAGGTCGTCGGCGTGCCGACGTTCCCGGGCCAGACGCCGCGCTCGATCGCGCTGACGCTGTGGACGGCGGCCGTGCTGTTCCTGCTCGGCGGCCTCATCCAGATCAACCCGATCTGGCTCTGGGGTCCGTACCACGTGGGCGACGCGACGAACGGCGCGCAACCCGACTGGTACCTCGGCTGGCTGATCGGCGGCCTGCGGCTCGTCCCCGGCTTCGACTGGACGATCGGCAACTACACGCTCGTCCCGAACCCGTTCTGGGGCGGCGCGCTCTTCCCGCTCGTCGTCTTCGCGTTCCTCTACCTGTACCCGTGGCTCGAGCGAAAAGTCACGGGGGACAACGCGTGGCACCACGTGCTCGACCGGCCGCGCGACCGGCCGTGGCGGACGGCGATCGGGATGGCGATGCTGACCTGGATCGTGTTCGTCTTCATCGCCGGCTCCGCCGACCGCGCACTCGTCGACTTCGGCGTCTCGTACGTGAAGCAGATCTGGGTGTACCGCGTACTCGTATGGGTGCTGCCGGTCGTCGTCCTCTTCGTGACGAAGCGCGTGTGCGAGGAGCTCCTCGCGGGCGAGAAGGTCGAGTCGGAACGGCGTGCCGCCGAGCGGGCGGCGTTGCTGGACACGGCCGGGTGAGCGCGGTCATGCTCAGCCTGATGCTCGTGCACGAAAAGCTTGACGCCCTCTTGGCGCTATTCTTCGGGGACGATGAAGAAGAAGCCGACGATCACTCCTGAGATGCGCGCCCGCTGGGACGAGGGGCAACGGATCCTCGCCGAGCAGCTCGCAAAGCTCGAGAAGAGGATCGCCGAGCGCGACGCAGCCCGCCGTACGGCCGAGAGCTAGGCGCCGCGCCAGCTCCGCCATGTGGTGGCTCGGCACCTGGGGATAGAGGTGATGCTCGAGGTGGTACGTGAGGCCGAGCAGCAGCCGCGGCACGACCGGCCAGCGCAGCGATCCCGCCACGGTCTCCGGCGTGTCGCCGTGACGGCGGTGCGGGAGCCACACGGTCAGCAGCGGCAGCAGCCAGCCGGCCAGCCAGTTCAGGACGACCCAGACGAGCACGGCCGCCGTGTACGGGAGGAGCAGCACGCCCGCAGCGAGCGCGGCGACGGGCAGCAGCGCCTCCGCGACGAGAAGCTTCCGCTGGCGACGATGGGCTCCGTTTCGCCGGAAGGCCCACAGCCAGAGATGCGGTAGGAAGACCGGCCCTTCGAGCAACGTCCGAACGAGGCCGCGGTCGGCGACCAGGCCTTCCGGATCGTCGAGGCCCGGGAAGACGCGGTGGTGCTGCGGGTGCGTCGTGCGGTAGACGTGGCCGCTCTGGAGCACGAGCGTCGGCAGCGCGAGCAGCGCGGCGTCGCGGGCGTTCCGCCGCAGTCCGAGCGAGCCGTGCACGAGGTCGTGGGTGGTCGCGATCACGCAGAGGAACGAGACGAAGACGCCGGCCGGACAAAGCCACGGCAATCCCGCCGCCCACCCTGCCGAGAACGCCGCGACGCCGGCGAGCGGCCGAACGA
>VAWW01000002.1:20643-21549 GCA_005884575.1 Actinomycetota bacterium | reverse complement strand
GAGGAGACGCGCCGGAAGCTCTTCGAGGCGGCCCGGGCCGTCCTCGTCGAGGAGGGCTTCGTGGGCGCCAGCACCCGCGCGATCGCCGCGCACGCGGGGTCAACCAGGCGCTCGTCTTCTACCACTTCGACGGCGTGGAGCCCTTGCTGCTCGCGGCGCTCGACGCCTCGAGCGCGGAGCGGCTCGTCGCCTACCGCGCGGCCGTGGACGAGGCAGGCTCGCTTCCCGAGCTCGTCGCGGCGCTCGGGCCGCTGCTCGTCGAGGACGAGGCGAGCGGGCACATGACGCTTCTCACGGAGCTCGTCGGCGCAAGCCTCAGCCGGTCCGACCTCCGCCGGGCGATGATCGAGCGTGCGGCGCCGTGGCGGCAGCTCACCGAGGAGGCTGCGACGCGCTTCCTCGCAGGCACGCCGTTCGCGCCGGCTGCCGACGACGTCGCCTCGCTCACGGTTGCGGTCGGCCTCGGCCTCAACATGTTCGCCCGTCTCGATCCCGAGGCGGCCCGGTTGCCGAACCTCGCGAAGCTGGCCGCGCTGCTAAGCGGCGAGTAGCCGGCGCAGCACGTACTGCAGGATGCCGCCGTGCCGTACGTACTCGCGCTCGCGCGGCGTATCGAGTCTGACGCGCGCGCGGAACTCCTTGCCGTCGGCGCGCACGGTCACCTCCTGCGCTTCGCAGTTCTCGATCCCCACGATCTCGTAGTGCTCGCGACCGATCAGGCCGAGCGACTCGCGATTCTGGCCGTCGAGGTATTGCAGGGGCAGCACGCCCATCATCAGCAGGTTCGAGCGGTGGATCCGCTCGAAGCTCTCCGCGATCACCGCGCGCACGCCGAGCAGGTTCGGGCCCTTCGCGGCCCAGTCGCGCGACGAGCCGGATCCGTACTCCTTGCCCGCGAGCACGATC
>VAWW01000002.1:0-20611 GCA_005884575.1 Actinomycetota bacterium | reverse complement strand
GACGTGCACCGTCCACGTCCCCTCGCTGCCGGGCACGAGCTGATTCTTGAGGCGCACGTTCGCGAACGTACCGCGCACCATCACCTCGTGGTTGCCGCGGCGTGAGCCGTACGAGTTGAAGTCCTTCCGCTCGACGCTGTGGTCGATGAGGTACTTGCCCGCGGGCGAGTCGGGACGGATCGCACCGGCAGGAGAGATGTGGTCGGTCGTGACGGAGTCGCCCAGCATCACGAGCACGTGCGCGCCGTGGATGTCCTCCACGGTGCCCGGCTCTCGCGGCATCCCGTCGAAATAGGGCGGCCGCCGCACGTACGTCGAGTCGGGATCCCACGCGAAGAGATCGCCCTCGGGCACGGGCAGCGAGCGCCACCGTTCGTCGCCGGTGAAGACGTCGGCGTACGTGCGCGAGAACATCTCCGCCTGCACCGCGCGGTCGATCGTCTCCTGGATCTCCTGCGGGCTCGGCCAGACGTCGTGCAGATAGACGTCCTCACCGTCATCGCCCTGGCCGAGCGGCTCGTTCAGCAGGTCGATGTCCATGCGGCCTGCGAGCGCATACGCGACGACGAGCGGCGGCGACGCGAGGTAGTTCGCCTTCACCTCGGAGTGGATGCGCGCCTCGAAGTTGCGGTTGCCGGAGAGGACGGCGCAGACGACCAGATCGCCCTCGGCGATCGCCTCGGAGATCTCGCCGGACAGCGGCCCCGAGTTGCCGATGCACGTCGTGCAGCCGTAGCCGACGAGGTTGAAGCCGAGCTCGTCGAGGTAGCGCGTCAGATCGGCCTTCTCGTAGTACTCGGTGACGACCTTCGAACCGGGCGCGAGCGACGACTTCACCCATGGGCGCCGCTTCAGCCCGCGCTCGACCGCCTTCTTCGCGAGCAGCCCGGCGCCGATCATCACGCTCGGGTTCGACGTGTTCGTGCAGCTCGTGATCGCGGTGATGACGACGGAGCCGTGCTCGAGCTCGTAATCCTCCCCCGGGACCTGAACCGAGCGGCGCTGCGGCGCCACCGTCGCGACTGGCGCCGGATCGACGTCTTGGACGCCGTCCCTGGTCGGCGGATCGCTCGCCGGGAAGCTGTCGGCGATCTCTTTGTCGTACGTGTTGTTCTCGTAGTCGACGCCGAACGTTCCGAGCGCCTCGATGAAGCTCTCCTTCGCGCGGGCGAGCGGAACGCGGTCCTGGGGGCGGCGCGGGCCGGCGAGGCTCGGCTCGACGCTCGAGAGATCCAGCTCGACGACCCGCGTGTACGTCGGCTCCTCCTCGGGGTCGTGCCAGAGCATGTTCTCCTTGCAGTACGCCTCGACGAGCGCGATCCGCTGCTCGGGTCGGCCGGTCATCCGCAGGTAGCGCAGCGTCTCGTCGTCGACGGGGAAGAAGCCGCAGGTCGCGCCGTACTCAGGCGACATGTTCCCGATCGTCGCGCGGTCGGCGAGCGGCAGCCCCGCGAGCCCGCGGCCGAAGTACTCGACGAACTTCCCGACGACGCCCGTCTTGCGCAGGATCTCGGTCACGGTCAGGACGAGGTCCGTGGCCGTCGCGCCCTCCTGCAGCCGGCCGGTGAGGCGGAAGCCGACGACCTGCGGGACAAGCATCGACAGCGTCTCGCCGAGCATCGCCGCCTCGGCCTCGATGCCGCCGACGCCCCAGCCGAGGACGCCGAGGCCGTTGATCATCGTCGTGTGCGAGTCGGTGCCGACGAGCGTGTCGGGGAAGGCCTGACCGTCGCGCGACTCAACGACGCGACCGAGGTACTCGAGGTTGACCTGGTGGCAGATGCCGGTGTTCGGCGGCACAACCGCGCAGTTGCCGAACGCGGTCTGGCCCCAGCGCAGGAACGCGTATCGCTCACGGTTCCGCTGGAACTCGAGCTCGACGTTCCGCTGCAGGGCGAGGCGCGACGCGAACTCGTCCACCTGGACGGAGTGGTCGATCACGAGCTCGGCCGGAATGTGTGGGTTGATCCGCGCCGGGTCGCCGCCCTGGTCGCGCATCGCGTCGCGCATCGCGGCGAGGTCGACGATGCACGGGACGCCGGTGAAGTCCTGGAGGAGGACGCGGCCCGGCGCGAACGCGATCTCGAGCGACGGCTCGGCCGCCGCGACCCAGCCGGCGACGGACTCGACGTCCTGCTCGCGGCCGTGCCGGAGCACGTTCTCCAGCAGGATCCGCAGCGTGTAGGGAAGCCGGGCGACGTCCCATCGGTCCTGCAGCGCGCCGAGCCGGAAGATCTCGTAGGTCTCGTCGCCGACGCGAAGCTGCGAGGGCTGGGCCATACCCCGATTCAATCAGAGGGCGGCCGGCAGCCGCCGGCCGCCCTCCGGATCGAGCTAGCCGAAGACCGCGATGTAGAAGGGATGGTCCTCGGTCGAGAGGTTGCCGACCGCGAACGTCTTGACGATCACGTGGCTCGTGTCGTTGTTGCTCGGGCACGAGGCACCGTCGGCGGTCCCGCCGCACGCGGCCGCCGCGACCGTGCCCCGGCCGCCCGCGTCGCCGGCGAGCGCCGACGACGCGACGATCAGCTTCGTGTTCGACGCGCCGCCGAAGTCGAGGATGTACTGCCCGGCCGAGTGGCTCGTGACCGAGATGCCGCCCGACTGGTCGAGGATCGTGCCGGTCGTGCTGACGAGCGCCCACTTCACCGCGGTACCGCCGCCCCCGGTGCCGGCAGGACCTGCGGGACCTGTCGGGCCGGCGGGACCGGCGGGGCCTGCGGGACCCGCGGAGCCGGGAGCGCCGCGGGGAAGTTGCCCTGCCTTGAAGTCCTTCGCCAGCAACGAGTGGTCCTTAACCTGGACCGTCGTCACGCTGTTTCGCGGCAGCGCTTGCACCGCCGCGTAGCTCGCACCGCTGAGGGCGACCGCGAGCGCGATGCACGCGACGACCATCCCGGGCGAGAATCGGAACTTCCTTAGGAGTTTCATGCCGTAGGCGTACCGACAGCCACGAAGTTCAAAACGGACCCTTACGGAATCCGAACGTCTCACACGTTCGGCAACAGCTCGCGCCGCGCGAACTCGATGAACTCGTCCTGGTTGTGTCCGATCTGGTGGATGTAGACGTGCGTGAAGCCCGCCTGCTCGTAGTCGCGGATCAGCTTCAGGTACGGCTCCGGATCGGGGCCGTGCGGCACCGACTCGGCAAGGTCCTCGGGCTCGATCATCTCCGCTGCGGCCTCGAAGTCGGCCGGCCGCGCCAGCTCCTGGCCGAGCGGTCCCTTCATCGCGAGGTTCGGCCAGAGCTCGTGTGCGCGCTTCAGCGCAGCCTCGGCGTCCCGGTCGTACGCGCAATGCATCATCCCGAGCTTCTCGCCCCCGCCCCCGTACGCCTTGACGACGCTCTCGTCGGGAGCGGTCGAGATGAGGCCGTCGCCGATCCGGCCGGCGAGCTCGGCGGCGTTCGGCTTCGCCGCCGCGACGTACACCGGCACGGGCTCATCGGGCAGTGTGTAGATCCGCGCATGGTCGACGACGTAGTACTCGCCGCGGTACGTCTGCTCGCCGCCGTCCCAGAGCAGGCGCATGACCTCGACGGCCTCCTCCAGCATCTCGAGCCGCTCGTCGGGAAGCGGCCACCGGTCGCCGAGGACGTGCTCGTTGAGGTTCTCGCCGGTGCCGACGCCGAGGAAGAACCTGCCGGGCAGCATGCACGCGGACGTCGCCGCGGCCTGCGCGATGATCGCCGGATGGATGCGGATCGTCGGGCACGTCACGCCCGTGCCGAGACGGAAGCGCTCCGTCACCTGCGCGATCCCGCCGATCACCGACCAGGCGAACGGGCTGTGCCCCTGCTTGTCGATCCACGGATGGAAGTGGTCGCTGATCAGGCCGAAGGTGAAGCCCGCCTGCTCTGCCGCGTGCGCGTGGCGGACGAGCTCCTGCGGCGGATGGTCCTCGGATGCGAACGCGAAGCCCAGCTCGGGCATGGAGCGTCAGTACCGTGTGTCGGCCGCGCGAAACGGGGAACCGCCCACCAATGAGCTTCCAGCTCGCCGCGACACTGCAAGAGCTCCTGGAAGGCGTGCCGCTTCCGGCCGACCGTGCACGGCTGATCGAGTACGCGCGCGCGCAGGGCGCAGGGGAGCGGGAGCTGGAGGCGCTGCGCCGGCTGCCCGATCGGCGGTACCGGTCGCTCGACGAGGTCGGCGAGGAGCTCGCGCCGGTGCAGCCGCGGCCGCAGCCGGAGCGAAACGAACCGCGCGCCGAGAGCGGCGAGCCTCCGGGCGGCGAGGACTACACGCAGATCCCGAGCGACACGGGACGCGTGCGCGAGTAGCGCTACTTCGTGACGATTGGCTTGCCGCGAGACGACCCACCAGATCGCGCCGAAGCCCTGGCCACGCGCATCGCCGGGCTGGCGGTCGCCGCCGAAGCCGAGGCCGCCCGCGTAGGTGTAGAGCGGATGGCCGGCGTATGTGATCTGCAACCGGCCGTCGTCGCGCTTGATCGTCCCGAGCAGCGACGTGCTCACGCCGGGACCGGCGCTCGGTTTCCGCTCGGTCGTCAGCGGCGGCCACGACGCGATGCACTCCTTGATGCAGCTCGACTTGCCGGCAGTGTCGGCCGCGAACAGATAGAGCGTCATCCCCTTCGCGTCGACGAGGATGTTCCGGCCGACCGTGCCGCTGAACGCGACTCTGACGTCCGCCCGGGCGGCGGGGGACGCCTTCGGCGGCGGGGGAGGCTCGACCCGCTTGCCGCTGGGCGAGAGGACGTACCAACCCGCCTGAAAGCCGGCCCCGCGGACATCGCCCGGTTTCCGGTCGGGCCTGAACGAGTAGAGAGGGTGGCCCGCGTACGTGACCTGGACGATCCCGTCCGGCCGTTTCCGCGTCGCGAGTGATGCCTTTGCGCCCGGCCCAGCTGACGGGCAGCCGTTGACGGCGAGCGGCCTCCAGAAGCGGGCGCACCCCTTGCCGCACGTCGCACGTCCCGCGTAGAGCGTCATGCCGTTCGCGGCGACGATGATCTTTGCGTTCAGCTCCTTGTTGAATGCGACCTTGACGGTGACGGACTGGACCTGTGCCGGCGCCGAAGCCGTGCTTGAGCACGCGAACAGGACCGCAACGAAGACCGCCTTCTTCATCTGTTCGAGTCTCGCCGCTGCCGTTGCGGGAGAACCGTGTACTTCGGGTCCCGCGCCGACGCGAAGCCCGCCTTGAAGACGCCCCACCGAAGGAGCATCTCGCCGGCAAGGACCAGGGTGCTGCCGCCCACGGCGGCGGAGCGGCTCTGCCGGCCCTTCCACGCAAGGAGACCGGCGCCGGCGGCGACGCAGAGCTTCGAAGCGCGCGTCAGCTGCCCCGAGAGTCCCTTCCTGTACGGCTCGGCGAGCAGCCGCCCGACGCGGTGCTGCATGACCTCCATCGCCGCCAGCTCGGCAGCCGCGCACCCGATCGCGAGCCGCCGGGCGGGCCCTGCCTCCTCCGGCGGCAGCAGGAGAGCGGCCGCGGCACCTGCTGTCGCCGTCCCGCTCGCGCCGAAGAGCCACGGCAGCTCGTGCCGCCCCTCGTGCCAGACCGGCACGGAGGTGTTGGCTAGCAGCGCGCCGGTGTAGGTCGCCAGCGGGCCGCCGAAGAGCGCGGACACGAGCTCGGCGAGGTACTTCACAGGGCGCAGCCGGTCGAGCGTCTCGAGCACCGCGGCCGTCGACGACGCGCCGCCGCTGACGAAGAGGACCCAGCTGCCGACGCTCATCGGCGAGGTGACCTTGAAGACGCGGAGCATGTTGAGGAAGCGCTCGGGGCGGCCGAGGTCGGCGATCAGCAGCGGCGCGCTGACGACGTCGCCGGCCGCGCCGAGGTACAGCGACGTCTTCGCGAGCCGCTCGTTCCCGGCCAGCCGCGCTGCCGCGCTGAGCACCGCCGAGCCGCCGCCGAGTCCGCCGGTGAACAGGTAGATCGGGATCTCCCAGGTCCACGTCGGCTCCTTGATCACCGGCCGGCCGTAGTAGGAGTCGCTCACCGCCGGCCCCCGAGGAACGAGGCGACGACGCCGAGCACGACGGCCCCGGCGGCGAGCGCGGTCTGCGCCCAGAGGCCGGGCAGATCCCGCGTCGTCACGACCGGATCCGGCGGCAGTCCGTAGACCTCGGGCTCGTCGAGCAGCAGGAAGAACGCGCCGAAGCCGCCGACGCCGTCGTCTGGGTCGCGCCCGTAGAGCTGCACGCCGTTCCAGTTCTCCTGCTGCAGCTTCTCGAGCCGCGCGTCGGCGCGCGCTCGCAGCTCGTCGAGCGGCCCGAACTGGATCGAGTCCGTCGGACACGCCTTCGCGCACGCGGGCTCGTGTCCGCCCTTGAGCCGGTCGTAGCAGAGCGTGCACTTCCACACCCGCCCGTCAGGACGCTCACTCGCTTGTGGCTCTGAGCCACTAACTCGGGTCGTCGTGGCCGGAAGGGACGGGATGTGCCGCTTGTCGAGGACGCCGAACGGACACGCGGGGACGCAGTAGCCGCAGCCGTTGCAGATGTCCTCCTGGACGACGACCGTGCCGAACTCCGTTCGGAAGAGCGAGCCGGTCGGGCAGACGTCGAGGCACGCCGCGTGCGTGCAGTGCTTGCAGACGTCGGAGCTCATCAGCCAGCGCAGCGGCTCGCCGTCCTCGTCGTCGAGCCGCAGCGGCTTCTCCTGCTCGATGAACGCGACGTGCCGCCACGAGTTCGCGCCGAGCGTCGACGTGTTGTCGTACGACTCGCCGGTGAAGACGAGGCCGTCCTCCGGGACGAGATTCCACTCCTTGCACGCGACCTCGCAGGCCTTGCAGCCGATGCAGACGGACGTGTCGGTGAAGAAGCCGACGCGCTCCTGCTGTTCGTCACCGTACGCGAGCCAGCCGTCGGGGACGCTCATCGCCGTCGTCTCCCTGGCCGGATCGCGCACGTGAACGCCTTGACCTCCTGGATGTGCACGTTCGGGTCGAGCGCGATCGGCGCGAGGTCGTTCGCCGCGGCGCCGGTCGTCAGTCCGCGCGAGCCCCAGTGGTACGGCAGCCCGACCTGGTGCGTCTTCCGCCCCTCGACCGCGATCGGCTTCAGCCGGTCGGTCACCATGACGCGTGCCTCAATCGACGTGCGCGCAGTGGAGATCGTCGCCCAGCCGCCGTGCTCGAGCCCCTCGAGCCGCGCGAGCTCGGGGTCGACCTCGACGAACATCGCCGGCTGGAGCTCGGAGAGGTACGGCACGGTGCGGCTCATCCCGCCCGCGGTGTGGTGCTCGGTGAGGCGATACGTCGTCGCGACGTACGGATAGCGATCGTCGTTGAAGCGGTTCTCGGGGCGCTCGGGCGCGAGGCGCACGGGGTTCGAGCGCTGCGAGTAGAGCGGATTGTCGAACGGCGACTCGTGCGGCTCGTAGTGCGACGGCAGCGGCCCGTCCTCGAGCCCCTGCGGGACGAACAGCCAGCTCCGTCCGTCGGCCTGCATGATGAACGGGTGGTCGCCGGCGATCGCGTCCTCCGCCTCGGCGCCGTCGGGCGGGACGTAGTCCGGCGGCTTCGTCTCCTCGAAGTCGGGAGTGTCGAGACCGGTCCACTTGCCCTGCTCGGCATCCCACCAGACGAACTTCTTGCGCTCGGACCACGGCTTCCCGTCGGGATCGGCGGACGCGCGGTTGTAGAGGAGGCGGCGGTTCGCCGGCCACGCCCACGCCCATTCGGGCGCGACGTAGCTCTGCTCCCAGTGTGGCTTGCGCCGCGCGGTCTGGTTGATCCCGTCGGCGTGGGCGCCGCAGTAGATCCAGCAGCCGCAGACCGTCGACCCGTCCTCCTTCAGCTCCTTGTAGGCGGAGAGGAACTTGCCCGTCGGAACCTCCCAGCCGCTGACCTCCGCGAGCACCGCCTCGGCGTCCGGCTCCTGGATCGCCGAGTGCGTCGGATACTCCCAGCGCAGCGCCTTGATCAGCTCGTCGCGCGGCTCCTGGGAGTCCGCGAGCTTCTGCTTGATCAGCCGGCCGAGGTGGAAGTAGAACCAGAGATCGGAGCGGCAGTCCTGCTTCGGCTCGACCGCCGCGAAGTGCCACTGCAGCAGCCGCTGCGTGTTCGTGAACGAGCCGTCCTTCTCGGTGTGCGTCGCGGCGGGCAGGAAGAAGATCTCCGTCGGGATCTCCTGCGTCTTCAGCTCGCCCGATGCGATCTCGGGGCTGTCGTACCAGAAGGCCGCAGACTCGATCTCGACGACGTCGCGGACGACGAGCCAGTCGAGCTTCGCGAGCGCGAGCCGGTGCGCCTTCGAGTTCGTGTTCCCGACGGCGGGATTCTCGCCGGCGAGGAGATAGCCCTTGACCTTGCCGTCGAGCATCTGCTGCGTCGTCCAGTAGACGGAGTTGTCGTCGTCGACGCGCGGCAGCTTCTCGAACAGCCACTCGTTCTCCTCGGTCGCGTTCTCCCCGAAGTACGCCTTCATCAGGCTGACCCAGTACGCCTTGAAGTGGCCCCACCATCCGGTGGGCGAGATGTTCGCCTTCATGAAGTTGTCGAAGTTGCCGTAGTACTCGGCGCGCGGCATCGGCAGATAGCCAGGGAGGATGTTGAACAGCGTCGGGATGTCCGTCGAGCCCTGGATCGAGGCGTGGCCGCGTAGCGCGAGGATGCCGCCTCCGGGCCGGCCCATGTTGCCGAGCAGCTGCTGGATGATCGCCGCGGTGCGGATGTATTGGACGCCGACGGTGTGCTGCGTCCAGCCGACCGCGTAGCAGAACGCACCCGTCCTCTCGCGGCCGGAGCTCTGGGTGATCGCCTCGCAGTAGTCGACGAACTGCTCGACCGAGCAGCCGCACGTCTCGGCGACGAGCTCCGGCGTGTAGCGCTGATAGTGGCGCTTGAGGATCTGGAAGACGCAGTTGCGGTGCTGGAGGGTCTCGTCCTCCTCGGGAGGCTCGCCGTGGTGGAGTCCGCCGCCGTGGCCGCCGTGCCCGGACTGCTCGCCCTTCGTGCGGAAGCCCTGCTCGGTCTCGCCGCCGGAGCCGTGAACGGCCATCCCCTTGTACGACCAGCTCTCGATGCTGTATGCGCGCTTCTCCGGATCCCAGCCCGAGAAGAGGCCGTCGAGGTCCTCGGTGTCCTGGAACCTCTCGTCGATGATCACAGGTGCGTTCGTGTAGCGCTTGACGTACTCCTCGAACCAGAGGTCGTTCTGCAGGATGTAGTTGACGACGCCACCGAGGAACGCGATGTCGCTGCCCGCGCGGATGCGGATGTAGTCCGTCGCCATCGCGCTCGTGCGCGTGAAGCGCGGATCGATGTGGAAGACCCGTGCGCCGCGCTCCCTGGCTTCCATCACCCACTGGAATCCCACCGGGTGGTTCTCGGCCATGTTCGAGCCCATGATCGTGATCACGTCCGAGTTCTGCAGGTCCTGCTGGTAGTCGGTTGCGCCTCCGCGCCCGAACGAGGTGCCCAGACCTGGCACCGTGGAGCTGTGTCATATGCGGGCTTGGTTCTCGACCTGGACGATCCCGAGGCCGAAGCACAGCTTCTTGATCAGGTAGTTCTCCTCGTTGTCGAGCGTCGCGCCGCCGAGGTTGCCGATCGCCATCGTCCGGTTCGTCGGCGCATCGTCCGGCGTCTTCTCCTCCCAGCTTGCGGCGCGCGTGTCGATGATGCGCTGCGCGATCATCTCCATGGCCTCGTCGAGGGAGAGTTCCTCCCACCGCGTGCCATACGGGCGCCGGTACTTGACCTCGTACTCGCGCAGCGGGCTCTGCACGTAGCTCTTCGACGCCTGGCCCTTCGGGCAGAGACGTCCGCGGGAGATCGGGCTCCTCGGGTCGCCCTCGATGTGCGTGACGTCGCCGTCCTTGACGTACACGAGCTGGCCGCAGCCGACGGCGCAGTACGGGCAGATCGAGGGAACCGCGTGCTCGGCGTCCTCGATCCGCGGGTGGAGCTCCCTCGACCTGCGGGACCGGGCGGCCGGGCCGAGCGCGTGTGGATCGCCGTCCCGCAGCTGCCGCACGACCGGCCACGACTCGATCAGCTCCAGCGCCTTCATCCGCTGGGAACGTTTGCTCTGCTGGTTCAAAGGTAAAACATATCGTGACACGATCTACCTGGGAGGGGGTCGACATGGGTTCGATCGAGGAACGGCATGAGCGCGCCTCGGCCGGCGTCGCTCTCAATCACGATCCGGACGCGTGGTACGAAGGGTTCGCGCGGCCGCGCGTCGTCCTGCAACCGATCGCGGCGCCGTCGGTGCTCGGCCTGTTCGGCTTCGCCGGCGCGACCCTGATCGTGGCGTCGCATCTTGCGGGCTGGTGGGGGAGCGAGACGTCGACGCCGTACCTCGCCCCGTTCGCGGCCACGTTCGGCGGCCTCGCGCAGTTCATGGCGGGCATGTGGTCGTTCCGGGCCCGGGACGTTCTCGCCACGGCGATGCATGGGATGTGGGGCGCCTTCTGGATCGCGTGGGGCATCCTCAACCTGCTGATCGCGACGAAGGCGCTGCCGGCTCCGACGCCGGCGTACCACTTCCCGGCGCTCGGGTTCTGGTTCCTCGCGCTCGGAGTGATCACGCTCTCCGGCGTCTTCGCCGCGTTCGCCGAAGGGAACCTCGGCGTCACAGCGGTGCTCGCGACGCTCGCCGCGGGCTCGGGCATCGTCGCCGGCGCCCTGATCGCGGGGTCGAACGGCTGGGGCAAGGTCGCCGGCTGGGTCTTTGTCGTCTCCGCGGGGCTCGCCTGGTACACGGCGACCGCGATGTTGCTGAAGGCGAGCTACGGGCGGGTCGTCCTCCCGCTCGGCAAGACCGACCGCGAGGCGAACGTCCCCGGCGGCCAGCCGACGCGGCCGATCCAGCTCGAGTGGGGCGAGCCCGGGGTGAAGATGGGCCAGTAGCGAAGGAGGCTGTGAAGATCCGTTAAGAGCGCTGCGAATCGGATTGCGATACGTCACAATCGAGCTCTCCCGCCCGGACGCCCGCGGAGTGTCGACCAGTGCTCTGGGGGGAGGCCACATGGCCGTCTACGAGGAACGTACGCCGCTGACGCAGTTCCGCTGCGCACGATGCGGCTACGGCGCAAGCTGCCGCGCTGCTCCCGTGCGGTGTCCGATGTGTGCGGGTTCGGCCTGGAATCTCATACCGCCGGCGAGCCTCGTTCCCGATCTCGGTGCGGCGACGCCGCTCGCGCGCGAGACGGGCGCGGAGGCGAGGCGAGCATGAAGATCCGCATCGAGTCGACGAGCCGGTGGGACGCGCTCGCGCTCACGCGCAGGCTCGGCCGTTACCGGTGGTATCTCGTCGAGCCCGACGAGAAGCACTGGGACGTCTATGTCGAGCTCGACGACGAGCAGCCGGAGCTTCTCGACGACCTGCGCGACCGGATCGACAGATGGCTCGCCGAACGCCGGCTCGACGTCGTGACGATCCACGCCGGGGAGAGCGATCTCACGCTGAGCCGCTGACGAGCGCCGCCTCGTTTGGCGGCCCGGTCAGCTGGAACACAAGCCGCGTGCAGCGGCTCCTCGCGTGGCTCGGGTGGTTCGCCGGGCTCTTCGTCCTCTGGCTGCTCTTCGTCGGCACCGCGAGCGACTGGATGGAGTGGATCGGCGGCGTCTTCGCGGCGGCGATCGCCGCGACCGCGGCCGAAGTCGTCCGCGAGCAGGGACTGCTCGCCTTCCGGGCCGACCGGCAGCGGCTCCGAATGCTTCCGAGCCGCTTGTGGCTCGTGGTCGTCGAGTTCGGAGTGCTCGCGGCGGAGCTCGTGCGCCAGCTGCTCCGGCCGCGGGTCGAGCGCGGCGCGTTCAGCGTCGTCGAGTTCCCGGCGGGCGGCGAGCGGCGTGTCGACCGCGGCCGCCGGGCACTCGTGGCGGCGATCGGGTCGCTCGCGCCGAACACGCTCGTCGTCGATGTCGACGAGGAGCACGGGCGCCTGCTCGTCCACGAGCTCGTGCCGCGGCGCATACGAGACGAGCTGCCGTGAACGTCTGGCTGATCGGTGCGACCGTGCTGATGGGCGGTTTCCTCCCCTGTCTCTTGGTCGCCGCACGCGCGACCGCGCTCGACGCGCTCGTCGCGCTCCAGCTCGCCGGCTCGACGGCGACGCTCGTACTGCTGCTCTTGTCCGAGGGATTCCACCGGCCGAGCTACTTCGCCGCGCCGCTCGTCCTCTCCGTCCTCTCGTTCGTCGGGACGCTCGTCATCGCGCGGTTTCTCGCCCGGAGTTCGAGGTGAGATCGCTCGCCCTCGACGTGCTCGTCGCGCTCGGCGTCGCCGGCGAGCTGCTCTGCTGCCTCGGGCTCGTCGTCTTCCGGAACGTCTTCGACCGCCTGCACTACGCGATGGCGGCGACGACGCTGCCGCCGATCTTCGTTGCCGCAGCGGTCGTCGTCGCAGAAGGCCGGAGCAGCTCGAGCGCGAACGCGATCGCCGCCGCCGCGTTCCTGTTCCTGCTCAACCCGGTTGCCGCCATCGCCGTCGCGCGCGCGGCCCGGGCGGCGGAATGACGGCGCTGCAGGCGATGACGATCGCGCTCGTCGCGCTGGGCGGCCTCGCCGTCGTGCTCGCGTACGATCCGCTGCGGCAGGCGATCGTGCTCGGGATCTACGGCGTGCTGCTCGTGATCCTGTTCGTCGTCTTCCAGGCGCCGGACGTCGCGCTGTCGGAGCTCGTCGCGGGGTCGGTTGCGTTTCCGTTGATCCTGCTCGCGACGCTCGCCAAGTTGCACGGCCGCCGCGAGGACGAGTGAGCCGTCGCGTCCGCATCCGCGGCTTCCTGGTCTCGGCGCTCGTTCTCGCTGCGCTGCTCGGCTGGGGATTCGCAGGGCTGCCGGACTTCGGCCACTTCGCCGGAGAGTACGCACAGCTCCTGAACCGCGTCGCGACCGGCGAGCGGCATGCGACGAACGTCGTCACATCGATCGTCTTCGACTACCGCGGCGTCGACACGATGGGCGAGGAGTTCATCCTCTTCGCGGCCGTGATCACCGTTGGGATGTTGCTCCGCGAGACGCGCGACGAGGGCCGCCGCGCACCGCGCGACGAGGTGCGCAGCGACGCGATCCGCCTCTTCGGCGTCTCGATGGTCGGCGCGACCGTCCTGCTCGGCCTCTCGATCGTCGCGCACGGGACGATCACGCCCGGCGGCGGCTTCCAGGGAGGCGTCGTCTGCGCTTCGGGTCTCGCGCTCGTCTACGCGGCCGGAAGCTACCGGGCCTACCGTGCGGCCGGTCCGTACGAGTTCCTGGAGCTCGGCGAGTCGACCGGCGCAGGAGGCTATGTCGCGATCGGGCTCGCCGGCCTCGCCGCCGGCTCCGCGTTGCTCGCGAACGTCCTCCCGCTCGGCACTGCCGGCGAGCTGAACAGTGCGGGCACGATCACGATGCTGAACGCCGGCGTAGGCCTCGAGGTCTCTGCGGCGCTTGTCCTGCTCTTCCACGAGTTCCTCGAAGAGGTCGAGCACCGGTGAGCTACCTGCCGTATGCGCTCGCCGGCTGGCTCTTCATGATCGGCCTCTACGGGATCGTGACGAGCCGCCACCTCGTGCATCTCGTCGTCTGCCTGAGCGTCATGCAGTCGTCGACGTACGTCTTCTTCCTCGCGGTCGGCTATCGCGAAGGCGCTTCGGCGCCGATCTTCAAGGACTATCCGCTCGGCAAGCCGGCAGTCGATCGTCGTCAGCGTGACCGTGACGGCGCTGCTCCTCGCGCTCGTGATCGAGATCTGGAAGCGCGCCGGCACCGTCGATCCCGACGAGCTGAGGCAGAAGCAGCGATGACGGCGCTCGTTCCGCTCCTCGTCGCGATTCCGCTGATCGTCGCCGCGCTGCTCGTCGCCGCCGCGCAGCGAATCCACCCGCTCGTCGCGAACGTGACCGCGGCTGCGGTCGCCGCCACGGTGACCGTGCTCGCCGTGCTCCTGATCTTCCGCACGTCGCACGCCCCGATCGACTACTGGTTCGGCGGCTGGCATCCGCGGCACGGCATCGCGATCGGCATCGCCTTCCACGTCGAGCCGCTCGGCGCAGGCGTCGCGGCGGCCACCGGCGCGCTCGCGACGGCGGCGCTCCTGTTCTCGCTGGAGTACTTCGCCGAGCACGTCCAGCCGTACTTCCACGCGCTGATGCTGATCTTCCTCGCCGCGATGATCGGCTTCTCGCTCTCGGGCGACCTCTTCAACATGTTCGTGTTCTTCGAGTTGATGAGCATCATCGGCTTCGGCCTGACCGGCTACCGGATCGAGCGCCGGAGCGTGCTGCAGGGCGCGCTCAACTTCGGCGTCACGAACACGATCGCAGCGTTCCTGATCATGTTCGGGATCGGGCTGCTCTATGGACGCACCGGCGCGCTCAACCTGCAGCAGATCGGCGAGACGCTGCGCCACCGCCAGCCGGACGGGCTCGTCGTCGTCGCGTTCACGGTTCTCGCCGTCGGCTTCCTGGTGAAGGCGGGCGCGTTTCCGTTCCATTTCTGGCTCTCGGACGCGTACGCGGTGGCGCCGATCCCGGTGTGCGTCCTGTTCTCGGGCGTGATGAGCGATCTCGGCCTGCACGGGCTCGCGCGCGTGTACTGGGACGCCTTCTCGGGGACGCTCGGCGGCCACGACGAGGCGGTGAAGGGAGTGCTGCTCGTCGTCGGCTGTCTGTCGGCGCTCGTCGGCGCGGGGATGGCGTTCCTCCAGGCGAGCCTGAAGCGGATGATGGCCTTCGTCACGATCGCGCACATCGGCGCCGGCCTGATCGGGATCGCGCTGCTGTCGGCGCGCGGGCTTGCCGGTGCGACTGTCTACATGGTCGCCGACGGACTCGTGCGCGGCGCGCTCTTCCTCGCCGTCGGCGTGATCATGTACGGGCTCGGCAATCCCAATGAGCTGCGGGTCTTCGGGCGCGGGCGCGGGATGCCCGTCGCTGCGATCGTGCTGCTCGTCGGCGCGGTGACGACCGCCGCGGTGCCGCCGTTCGGCCCGTTCGTCGGCAGGACGCTCATCTCGCAGTCGGCCCCTGGGATCGTCACCGCCGTGCTCGTCGTCTCCGGCGCGCTCGGCGCGGCCGCGCTCCTTCGTGCGTCGGCGCGGATCTTCCTCGGCCTCGGCGACCGTCGCGATCCGCTGCTCGTCGCGCCGCCGACCGGGGAGGACGAGGACGAGGGCGAGGAGCGGCCGATCGGGCTCGGTCTCTTGCTGCGGCTGCCGGCGATCCTGCTCCTCGCCGCGGGACTGGGGCTCGCGTTCGCGACCGGGCTTGCGGACCGCGCGGCGTTGCACACGCTGCGCGGGGCGAAGCCGCCGCCGCTGCCGTCTCTGTCGCAGCACGTGACGACGGCAAGCGTCGCGTACGGCGTCCTCTCCGGCGTGCTCGCGCTGGGCCTTGCCGCGTTCGGCCTCTACCCGCGGCGGCTGCGACTGCCCGGCGGGCGGTTCGCCGCGCCGCTGCTCGCCGGCGCGAAGGCGGTCCACGACGGCGTCCCCGGCGAGTACGTCGCCTGGCTGACCTTCGGCGCGGCCGCGATCGGCGCCGCGCTCGCGCTGCTGATCCGGTAACGCGCTCGCACCTTCACTGATAGCGAAGCGCTTCCGCCGGATAGATGCGAGACGCGCGCATCGCCGGCGCGAGAGTCGTCGCAAGCGCGACCGCGTAGACGACGAGGAAGATCACCGCGAGCGTCAGCCACGGGACGCTGAATGCCATGTTCTCCCAGCTCGGCGTGCGTCTCGAATCGCTGACGACGTTGTAGGTGACCGCGAGGCCGAGCCCGCTGCCGACGAGGATCGACGTCAAGGCGACGAACGACGATTCGATCAGGAAGCTCAGCTGCACCATTCGCCTCCGGAAGCCGATCGCCCGCAGCACGCCGATCTGCTGCCGCCGCTCGACGACGGCCCGCGCCGTGATCACGCCGAGCGCCGCCACGCCGACGACAAGGCCGAGTCCCATGAAGCCCATGATCAGCCGGTCGAACGTCAGCGACGCCGCCATGACGTCGGCGAGCAGCTTCTTCAGCGAGTCGGCCTGCATCCCGTTCGCGAGGAACGTCGACTCCAGCCGCTTTGCGGTCGCCGCGGCGTCGACGCCCGGCCGCAGCGCGATCAGGTGCGTCGTCGGCAGGACGCGGTCGCCGAAGACCGGCGCAAGTGTCCCTTGCGAGGTCCAGATCCCGGACATCAGCGTCGGCGTGGCGTCCGAGAGGACCCCGATGACGGTGAGCGTCACTCGCCTTCCCGTCTGCGGGTCGCGAACGACCACGCGCACCGGATCGAACGTCTTGTCCTCCATGTAGAAGCCGCGCAGCCGGAACTTCGCTGCCGGCGCGCCCCAGTTCGCCTTGCGCGGGACGACGAACTGATCGACCACCGCGAGGTCCGGGCGCGCGCGGACCGCATGCCAGACGGCAGCGGGAGACGCGTAGCCGTTCGCCCACGCAGCGAGCCCGTACGTTGTGTTCGCGAGGAACACGGCGTCGGCGCCGTGGACGACGTACGACGCCTCCTTCGCGGCCGTCCCGAGCTGACGTGCCTTCACCGGCAGGGACGAGAGGCTCGAGACGAGCCGCACGTCGCCCTGCTTCAGGCCGGGCACGTGCGCGATCGCGCCGCGCATGTCGACGATCGGCGCCGCGGGTGAGGTCGTCGCCCGGATGTCGAAGCCTCCGCCGAACGCCTTCAGATTGTTCGCGGCGCCGACGAACGACCCGGTCGTCGTCGCGCCTACGACGAGCGTGAACACGACGAGCGTGAACATCGCGAGGGTCACACCCGTGCGGAAGAGGCTCCGCAGCGGGTACGCCATCGCCATGCGCAGGACCGGCGCGAGGCTCTTGATCCGCCCGAACGTCGACCCGAGCGCGCCGAGCAGGACATCGGCGTTGTACATCAGCGTCCAAGTCGCGCCGATCACGATCATCAGCCCGCCGAGCAGGAAGATCGAGAAGTCGACCTTGAGCTCGCCGAAGAGCCAGCGCTGGACCGGCAGCACGAACCACGCGATCAGCGCGAGCCCGGCGCCGGTGCGCACCGCGCGCTCGTGCAGGCCGAGCGCCCGCAGGATCGGCACGAGGCCGAGAACCGCGAGCGAGACGCCGAGTCCGAGCGGGGCTGCATTCTTGCCGCCGACGCCGCTCGCGATCAGCAGGACGCCGAGCGCGATCGACACGGCGCCGAGCAGCCAGCGCCGCCGCCGCTGCTTCTCGGGCGGGGGATCCGCCAGATTGCGGATCGCGCTGACGATGTTCATCCGACTGACTCGCCAGGCCGAGAACGCAACGACCGCGAGCGTGAGCAGGACGCCGACGGCATAGGCGAGCGCGATGCTCGCCGGCTCGACGGCGTACGAGATGTGCAACTCGCCCGTCGCCGCGAACGCGCCTGCCATCACGATCACCATCCCGTACGCGACGACGATCCCGACGAGCGCGCCGACGGCGGCCGCGATCAGGCCGTACGCCATTCCCTCGAAGAGGAACATCTCCACGAGGTGGCCGCGCCGCGTTCCGACGGCTCGCGCGATGCCGAGCTCGCTGCGCCGCTCTGCAGCGAGCATCACGAAGATCAGGAAGATCAGCAGGATCCCAGCAGCGATCGAGAACGAGCCGAACGTCGTGAACAGGGACATGAACGCCGCGCCGGCCGCGTCGGCCGACTTCAGGGCGTCCTGCTTCGTCTTGTCCGCCTCAAGCCCGAGCGGCGCGATCGCCGGCTTCAGCTTCCCCACGACGGCGTTGCTCTGCGACACGCCGGCGCGGTTGACGACGAAGATGGCGTTGATCTGTCCCGTCTTGCCGAGCAGGCGTTGCGCGTGCCGGAGCGGCATCAGCAGCCCGGCGGAATCCGTTGCAGCGCCCGCGTAGTGCACGACGGCGCGAACGCGGGCCGTCGCCACCGAGCTACCGGCGTAGATCCGGATGGTGTCGCCGGCCCTCGCGCCCAGCTTGTCCGCGCCCTTCGCATTCAGGTAGACCTCGCCTCGGAGCAGGTCGGCCAGGGAGAGAGTGCGGCCGTCCGCGCGGATGTCGCCGAAGCCGCGCAGGCCGTCGGCCGTGCTCGCGAACAGCGTCACGCTCGGCTCGTTCTGCCGGCTCGAGACGTCCTGGACCGCGACGGGCTGGACGATCACCGGCGCGGCGGCAGCGACGGCGCCCGAGCCCGAACGGACGACGACGTCGCGGTAGCCGGCCGGGAAGAAGCGCCGGCCGGTCGCGCCGCTCTGCGTCGCGAGGGCTGCGCCGACGCCGTTCGCAGCGACGACTTCGTCCGTTCGCCCGAGCGCGCTGGTCGCCGACGAGCGGATCGTGCTGCTCATCGTGTCGCCCGTCGCGAGCGCGGCCGCGATGATCGCCGTCCCGAGCATCAGGCCGGTGACGATCAGCGCGCTGCGCGCGCGGCGGCGGCCGACGTTACGGATGCCGAGGCGCAGGAAGATCCGGTTGCGCACTGCAAGCGCGCCGACGATGCAGAGCGCGAAGCCGAGCAGCGCGACGAGCACGGCGGCGAGCCCGCCGACCGGGATGCCGAAGATCTTGGTCATGGTGCCCTCCTTCAGCCGATCGTCAGCGCCGGCGCCTCAGCGAGCACGAGCTCGTAGATCTCGCGCCCGCGCTCCGACCGGTAGATCGTCACGAACTTCGCGAGCTGGTCGTCGTAGAAGCCGCTCGCGATCCCCTCGTCGGCGGCTTCCTCGGTCGACCAGAACGTCAGCACGAGCGCCTTGCCCTCGGACGCGACGAAGACGTACGAGCCCTCGTAGCCGTCCTGCTTGTGCAGGGCCGGGATCACCGACTCCTTGAACACCCGGACAGCGTCGTCGACGCTCATGCGGACCGGATCGAGCTCGGCCATCGTCGTGCGGGCAAACATCTATCTCACCCCCAGAAGCTCTTCGCCGACAATCTCGCCGTCGACCATGCGGACGATCCGGTCGGTCGAGCGGCCGACCGCGATGTCGTGCGTGACGATCAGGAAGGTCAGGCCGCGCTCGCGGTTCAGCTGCCGCATCAGCGCGACGATCTCCTGCGCGTTCTCGCTGTCGAGGTCGCCGGTCGGCTCGTCCGCCCAGACGATCGCGGGCTCGTTGACGAGTGCCCGCGCGATCGTGCAGCGTTGCCGCTGGCCGCCCGACAGCGCGTCGGGCACGTGGGACGCGCGCTCGGCGAGCCCGACCATCGCCAGCGCATCGAGCGCCTTCCGCCGCGCCTCTTTCGCCGGCACGCGGGCAACGAGCAGCGGCAGCTCCACGTTCTCGACCGCGCTCAGGACAGGCATCAGGTTGTAGAACTGGAAGACGAAGCCCATCCGGCGCGCGCGATAGTCCGTGCGCTCTCCGTCGGACATCGATCCGAGGGACACGCCCTCGATCAGGACGTCGCCGGCGTCGATCCGGTCGAGACCGGAGAGGCAGTTGAGGAGGGTCGTCTTCCCGGAGCCGCTCGGCCCCATGATCGCGACCATCTCGCCGCGCGGAACGGAGAAGCTGACGCCGCGCAGCGCGTGCACCTCGAGCTTGCCGGTGTCGTAGCGCTTGCCGACCGCGCGGGCCTCGACGATCGCCTCGGCGACCTCGAGTCTCGAGGCCGCCGGGGCGCGCTCGAGCTGAAGCACCATCATTCTCGCCTCCTCACCTTGCCGCCCCGGCGGGAGCGCCGGCGAGCCTGGACCCGATCGCGTCCGCCCAGTCGCGGATCGCGTGCCAGTCGCGCGCGTCGGACGCGGGCATCCGGCTGAACGGAAAACGGAGCTTCGCCGGGTCGACCACGCCGCCGAAGATCGCGAGCGAGAGCGGCTCGACCTCCGGCACCTTCGCGAGAGCGATGTCCAGCGCCAAGCGCGACCCCGCGACCTCGTCCTCGGCGAGCGTGCGCGGCCCCATGCCGAAGACGAACACCGGCATGCCCGCGAGGGTCTTGCGGTGCCGCTCGAGCAGGCGCAGCGCGTCGCGGTGCCAGCGTCCCATGTAGATCGCGCCGCCGAGGACAACCGCGTCGTACGAGTCCGGAGCGTCGACGGCGCCGGCTTCAACCACGTCCGCGTCGCTGCCCTGCCCGCGCAGGACGTCGGCGATCGTCTCCGCGACCTCCCGCGTCGAGCCTTTCTTCGTCGCACACGCAACGAGCACCCGACTGGTCTCATGTTCTCCTCCTGTGTCGACGCCGCCATCGTCCGCGTCGCGGTGCCCGGCGGCATCGGCAGATCCGCCGATTGGCCATTGCGGTTTTTCCGCAGCGCTCTGCGCGTGCGCCCCGAGGCCGGGCGTCGCCCGGACGATCAGAATCCTGCGCATGAAGGTTGCCGACGTGATGACGAGGCGCTTGGTGACGGTGCCGGCGGACGCGACCCTCGCTGATGCCGCGCCGATTCTCGTCCGCAACCGGATCTCCGGCGCGCCCGTCGTCGACAGCACCGGCCGCGTCGTCGGCGTCGTCTCGGAGGCAGACATCCTGCGTCACCCCGGCGGCGTCGAGACGCCCGTCGCGGAGGCGATGAGCGCGCCGGCGCGCACGATCGAGCCGGGTCGACGTATTGCCGAGGCCGCGAGGATCATGGTCGAGGCGCGGATCAACCGGCTGCCGGTCGTGGAGGATGGTGAGCTGGTCGGGATCGTGGCGCGCGCCGATCTCGTCCGAGCGCTGGCCGTCGAGGAGATCGAGGCCGCGATCGAGACGCGTGCGCTCGAGCGCGAGAGGTTGCACCA
>VAWW01000001.1 GCA_005884575.1 Actinomycetota bacterium | reverse complement strand
CCAGAGTCGCTCTCGATCTGGGCGTTGACGCCGATCAACTGAGCCTGCGTGTTCAACAGTGGCCCGCCGGAGTTGCCGTGGTTGATCGCTGCGCCGGTCTGGATCGAATCGTCGATCGTGAAGTTGTTCGGCGACGTCATCTGCCGGTGCAGAGCGCTGACGATCCCACTTGTCACCGTCTCGTCGAGTCCGAACGGGCTGCCGATCACGATCACGCCGTCACCGACCGCGACCTTCGTCGAGTCTCCGAGCGCAATCGGGAAGAGCATCGAGCTCGGCGCGTCGACGTGAATCACGGCGAGATCGTCGGAGGCGTCGGTTCCGACGACCGTCGCCTTCTTTGTCGTGCCGTCCCAGAACTTGACCGAGATCGACGTGGCGCCGTCGACGACGTGCTGGTTCGTGACGACGTCACCCTTCGAGTCGTAGACGAAGCCGGAGCCCTGCGCCTGCTGGGTTCCGGGATTCCCGAAGCCGGGGACTGGGCTGCCGGCGCCGCTGGACGTGACGGTGATCTCGACGACGCCCTTGTGCGTGCGGTTGTAGACGTCGCCGACGGAGAAAGCGCTCGTGCTGGCGGTCGCCTGGCCGCTCGCGACCGTGACCTGCCGGACGACGGTCGTGGACGCCGGCGAGAGCGCGGCGTAGACGCCCGCGCCTCCTCCGGCTCCGATGCAGGCGGCCCCGACGAACGTGGCCACGAGTTTCTTCATGCGAGTTCCTTTCGAGCCTTCGGTTCAGTTGTTTGCAGCCATGGCAGCAGCGCTCGCTAAGACGTTCCTGAGAACGGGCTAAGAACCGGGTAAGAGCGGCCGTTTCACGAACTTCTTACGGCGCTCTTAGCGCCCTCTTAGGCCTCGCTGCGAGTGTTCGTCCCATGGCGCCCGAGCACACAGCCCCACCGACCCTCAGGGCGTGGCGCCTGTCGCAGGCGGGCTTCTCCCCTGCTGCCCGCCTGCTCCTTCTCCTCGCCGCCGCCGTCGCCGCCACCCTCCCGGTGGCGGCGGCGGTGAGCAGTTCGCGCCCGTAAGGCGGCGCACAGCACAATGTGCCGATGAGGATCCTCGTGGTCGACGACGAGCGCGCCGTGCGCGAGTCGCTGCGTCGCGCCCTGGAGCTCGAGGGTTACGACGTCGAGCTCGCGCCCGACGGACGGGCTGCCCTCGAGCGGCTCGAGGCGAAGAACGACCAGCCGGACGCGGTCGTCCTCGATGTGCTCATGCCCGGGCCGGACGGGCTCGAGGTCTGCCGCCGGCTGCGCAAGGCCGGCAGTCGCGTCCCAGTGCTGATGCTGACAGCGCGGGACGAGGTCGAGAGCCGCGTCGCCGGCCTCGACGCTGGCGCCGACGACTACGTGACGAAGCCGTTCGCGCTCGAGGAGCTGCTGGCGCGTCTGCGCGCGCTCCTGCGCCGCACGTCCACGACGACGGGTGAGCCGCTGCGGTTCGCCGATCTCGAGCTGAATCCCGGCACGCGCGAGGTGCGGCGAGGCGGCGAGCCGATCGAGCTGACGCGAACCGAGTTCTCGCTGCTCGAGCTGTTCCTGCTCAACCCGCGGCAGGTGCTGACCCGCTCGGTGATCTTCGAGCGCGTCTGGGGCTACGACTTCGGCTTCGCGTCCAACTCGCTCGACGTCTACATCGGCTACCTGCGGCGCAAGACCGAGGCCGGCGGTAAGCCCCGGTTGATCCAGACTGTGCGCGGCGTCGGCTACGCGCTGCGCGAGCAGTGAGCTTTCGGGCTCGTCTGACGCTGGTCGCCGCGGCGGCCGTGGCGGCCGCCGTCGTCGCCGCGTCGTTCGCCGTCTACTTCATCGTTCGGAACGACCTGCGCGGGACGGTCGACAACGGCCTTCGGGCGACGGCGGAGCAGATCGAGCACCTGCCGCCACACGAGCTCGGGCGCGTCGTGACGCCGCCTCCGGAGGTGGGCGGCACCGGCGGTTACGTCCAGATCGTCCTCCCGAACGGCAGCACGTATCGGCCGCCGCCGGAGGCCGTCACGTTGCCGGTCGGGAAGCGCGAGCGTGCGATTGCGAAGACCGGGAGAGGTTCCTTCTTCCGCGACATGCACGTGGCCGGCAACGACCTGCGCGTGCTGACCGTTCCCTACGCGGCTCCCGGGTACGCGATCCAGGTCGCGCGCTCGCTTGACGAGGTAAATCACGTGCTCGGTCGGCTCGTGATCTTCCTGCTCGCGATCGACCTGTGCGGCGTCGCAATCGCGGCGGCGCTCGGGCTGCTCATCTCGCGTGCCGCGCTCGCGCCGGTGCGGCGCCTGAGCGACGCGACCGAGAAGGTGGCCGCGACGGGCGACCTCTCCGAGCGAATCGACGCGCGCGGCACGGACGAGCTGAGCCGGCTCGCCGGGCGCTTCAACACGATGCTCGGCGCACTCGAGGAATCGAGGCGTGCGCAGCGCCAGCTCGTCGCGGATGCGTCGCACGAGCTGCGGACCCCGATCACGAGCTTGCGCACGAACATCGAAGTGCTCGCGAGCGAACGGGCGTTGCCGCCCGAAGAGCGAAGGCGTCTTCTTCATGACGTCGTCGAGCAGCTTGGCGAGATGACCGCGCTGATCTCCGAGCTGATGGAGCTGGCGCGCGGCGAGCAGCGACCGGGCGACGCAGAAGATGTCCGGCTCGACCTCGTCGTCGCGGATGCGGTCGAACGTGCTCGCCGCAACCGTCCGGGCGTCCTCTTCATCACCGACCTCGAGGAGACCGTTGTCCACGGCGTGCCCGCGACGATCGAGCGGGCGGTCGCGAACCTGCTCCCGGGAGGGGCGCGTGACCGTGCGCGACCATGGACCGGGAATCGACGAGGAGGATCTGCCGTACGTCTTCGACCGGTTCTATCGCGCGAGCACGGCGCGTGGGCTGCCGGGCTCGGGGCTCGGCCTCGCGATCGTGCGGCAGGTCGCGGAGGCGCACGGCGGCCGCGTTCTCGCCGAGCGCGCTGAGGGCGGCGGTACGCGCATGACGCTTCAACTTTCTTAGACGTTTCTCAGGCCCGTCTTAGGGACGGCTGCTTGGGTGCGCACAACGAGCTCGAAGGAGGACTCGCATGATTCGCACGGTCAGGGGCAAGATCGTCACCGGAGTCGCCGCGGCGCTCGCCGCCGGAGGCGCCGGCGGCGCGGTTGCTGCGACGCAGCTCGGGTCGCCCGGCGACGGCCAGGCCATCATCGACGACGCCGCGAAGCAGCTCGGCGTCCAGCCGAGCGCCCTCACCGCCGCGTTGAAGAAGGCGCTCGAGAACCGCGTCGACGCGGCCGTCGCCGCCGGGAGGCTGACGAAGGAGCAGGGTGACGCGCTGAAGTCGCGCATCGAAGCTGGGGGATTGCCGTTCCTCGGCGGCGGCTTCGGCCACCGCGGCGGTCTCGGCCTCAAGCACGTCGGCGCCCTCGCCGCCGCCGCAACCTACCTCGGGCTCACCGACCCCGAGCTGCGCGCGCAGCTCGACGCGGGCAAGACGCTCGCGCAGATCGCCACCGACAAGAGCAAGTCCGTCGACGGGCTCCTCGCCGCCATGAAGGCCGCCGCGCAGAAGGAACTCGATGCGGCCGTCGCCGCGGGACGGCTGACGACAGCGCAGGAACAGAAGATTCTCGCCGGCCTGACGCAGCGGCTCACGGACCTCGTCAACGGCAAGAAGGGCGCCCGGCACGAGCGGTGGAGGCGCTGACGCGTTCCGGATAGATTCCGGTCGTGGGCGCATTCAGCCTCCGCGACCTGGTCGAGTCACGACAAGGCGAGGATCTCGATCTCTGGGCGCGCGGGATCAACCCGCAGTTCGCGCGCGTCCTGCGCACGATCGGCTTCGACCGGCAGTGGGCGCGCGCCGAGGGGCAGTACCTCTGGGACGCGGACGGCAACCGGTTCCTCGACATGCTCGGTGGGTTCGGGATGTTCAACGTCGGGCGCAACAACCGCACCGTTCGCACAGCGCTGGTCGAGGAGCTCGAGCTCGAGACCCCCGGTTCCGTGCAGCTGGGCGCGACGATCCTTCCGGGGCTACTCGCCGAGGAGCTGCTGCGCCGCACGCCGGCGCGGATCGGGCGTGTCCAGTTCACGAGCTCCGGGACAGAGGCCGTCGAGGCGGCGCTGAAGCTCGGGCGCACGGCGACGAAGCGTGCGCGCGTCATCTCCACCGCTCATGCGTTCCACGGCCTTACGCTCGGCTCGCTGTCGGCGAACGGCAATCCGGAGTTCACGAAGCGGTTCGAGCCGCTTCTTCCCGGATTCGACTTCGTTCCCTATGGCGATCTCGACGCGCTCGACGCCGAGCTGCGGCGCGAAGACGTCGCGCTGTTCCTGGTCGAGCCGATCCAGGGCAAGGGCGTCAACCTTCCGCCGCCGGGGTATCTCGAAGGAGCCCAGGCGCTGTGCCGTCGGTACGGGACGCTCTTCTGCGTTGACGAGGTGCAGACGGGATTCGGCCGGACGGGGAAGATGTTCGCGTTCGAGCACTGGGGTCTCGAGCCGGATCTCGTGCCTGTTGCGAAGTCCCTGTCGGGTGGTTATGTGCCGGTCGGTGCGCTTCTGATGTCGACCGCAGTCCACGAGGCAGTGTTCGACTCGATGCAGCACGCCGTCAGCCACGGGTCGACGTACGCGCCGAACGACCTTGCGATGGCGGCCGGCCTCGCGACGCTGCACGAGCTCGACGATCGGCGCCTCGTCGAGGCGAGCGCGCGGCTCGGTGAGCTGCTGCTCGAGCTGACGCGGCCGCTCGTCGAGCGATACGACGTCGTCCGTGAGGTCCGCGGGCTCGGGCTCATGTGGGCGATCGAGTTCGGCGAGCCGTCGCGGCGCGCGCGCTCGTACCGGTTCGTGGAGCGGATGCAGCCGGGCCTGTTCGCGCAACTCGTCGTCGGGCCGCTCTTCTCGGAGCATCACGTCTTGAGCCAGGTCGCCGGGCACGCCATGGCCGTGATCAAGGGGATTCCGCCGCTCTGCGTGACCGAGCAGGATCTCACGGACTTCGTCGAGTCGCTCGACACGACTGTTCGCAAGGCACAGAAGCTGCCGCGGTCGATGGCGAAGTTCGCGCTTACGGCCGCCGGCGTTCGGTAGCGCTTCTTAAGTACACGCGAGTTAACTCGGGTCCCGACCCTCCCCCTGCTCACGCGCGAGCGTAACGCGAAAACGCGCGCGCGTGTGTCACGGAAGTGTGCCGAAAGTGTGACTTCTCGCTATTAGAGTTCGAAGAGCTCTGCGTGGCGGTCGGCGATGCACGCCTCCGCCCACGACTCGGCCGCGGCGACGACCCGGTCGCAGAGCTCGTCGGCCGTGCCGCGCATGGCGTTGCGCGCGACCTCGATCCGCACCTGATGCACGGACGCCTCGACCGAGCCGCTGAACTCGTGCCGCTCCTCGGCGATCACCGAAAAGTCCTCGACCTCGTGGTGGAGCTGCCGCGCCAGCTCGTCGATCTCCGCGGCCGTGACGTCCCGGCCGGCGAAGACGCCGAAGTTGACCCGCACCTCGAGGGCGGGCTCGTCGTGCTCGCGCACGCAGAACGCAATCGCGGGCTCAATTGCCATGACACTTACGTAACCGCGAGGCGCGGGGTTCTAACCCTCCCTCGGTTCCCAGCGAAACCGGGCGATCGCGACTGCGAGCCCGATCGCGCCCCAACACGCCACCCAGGTGATCGCCCCCGGATCCGCCCAGATCTCCTTTCCGTGCAGGATCACGTCGCGCGCGAGCTTCGTGAAATACGTCAGCGGCAGCAGATCGGCGACCACCCGCAGGAAGTGCGGATACGAGGTCGGCGAGAAGAACGTCCCCGAGATGATCGCCATCGGCAGGTACACCGCGTTCACGACTGCGGACGAGCCCTCGGCGGAGCGGACCGCGGTCGTGATCGCGAGGCCGAGCGCGGCGAAGGCGGCCGCGCCGAGCAGCAGCAAGAGCACGACCGAAAGCGGAACCGTCGGCCAGCGGACGTCATAGAGCACGTGACCGAGCACGATGATCAGCACTGTCTGGATCGCGAAGACGATCACCGTCGACCCGAGCACGGCGCTGAGGTACACCGCGGGCGGGAGCGGCGTCCCGCGGACGCGCTTCAGGATTCCGCTCTCGCGCCGGATCACGAGCGTGATCGCCAATCCGGCGAACGCCGTCGACGCGATCCCGTAGCCGATCATTCCCGCCTCGAGATAGGCGGCGCCGCGCACGCGCCGGGCGCCTTCCTTGATCGTCGAGTCGCCGTAGACCGAGCCGAAGATCAGGAAGAAGACGATCGGCAGCGCGAAGGTGAAGAACGCCGCCTCGCGGTTGCGCCAGAACAGCTTCTGCTCGACACGGAGCTCGTGCGCGAAGAGCTTCACTGCTCCTGCTCGGCCGCGGTCAGCGCCAGATAGAGCTCCTCGAGCGTCTGCCGCCGGACCTCGAGCCCCTCGAGGTCGCGGCCCTCGGCCAGCGCCTGCGCGGTCAGCTCGTGGAGAACGCGGGTCGGTTCCGAAGTGCGCAGGACGACGAGCTCGCCGTCGCGGCGATAGCGGATCTCCGTCTCGGAGGTCGCGCCGATCAGCTCGGCGGGTGCGCCGATCGTGACGATCCGGCCCTCCCGAAGCACGGCGACGCGGTCGGAGAGCTGCTCGGCCTCGTCGAGGTAGTGCGTCGTCAGCAGGATCGTCTTGCCGAGCGAGCGGAGGTCGCGGATCGTCGACCAGGCGGCGCGGCGCGCGGCGGGATCGAAGCCGGTGGTCGGCTCGTCGAGGAAGATCAGCTCGGGGTCGCCGACGAGCGCGAGCCCGAGATCGAGCCGCCGCTGCTGGCCGCCCGAAAGCGACTTGACGCGAACGTCCCGCTTCTCGCCGAGGCCGACGAGGTCGATCACCTCGTCGACAGGACGGGGCTTCGGGTAGTAGCCGCCGAAGACGGAGAGGTGCTCGGCGACCGTCAGGTTCGGATAGAGGGACGACGACTGCAGGACGATTCCGATCTGCGCGCGCCATCGCGAGCCGGCCGAGGCCGGGTCGGCTCCGAGCACCTGCACCGTCCCGCCGTCGCGTCGCCGGTAGCCCTCGAGGATCTCGACGGTCGTCGTCTTCCCCGCGCCGTTGGGACCGAGCAGCCCGAAGACCTCGCCCTCGCCGATCTCGAAGCTGACGCCGCGCAACGCCTCGTGCGCGCCGTAGGACTTGCGCAAGTCCTCGACCCGGATCGCGGTCACAGCTCGATCACGTGAGCGCCGGCCGGCGGGAACGGCGGCTCCTCGCCGTTGCCGAGCGCGGCCGCGATCCGCCCGCAGTCGGGCTGGTGACCGACGACGACGACTGTCTCGCCCCGACCCTCGACCGCCTCGCGCACGTCATCGACGGTCGCGCCAGGGGCGAGGCGCTCGTCCGGCTCGGGCCGGCCGAGGCCCAGCGTCTCGGCGGTCTCCCGCGCGCGCAGCAGCGGGCTCGAAAGGACAGCGTCGACCGTTCCGAGCTCTTCGTGGAGGCGGTACCCGAGGTCACGCGCCTGTTCCCTTCCGAGCGGGGTCAGCGTCCGCAACTCGTCCGGCGTCCCGGACTCGGCCTCGGCGTGACGGACGATCACCAGGCGCATCGCAGCAGGATAGTCTGGCCTCGTGGCCGCGTACCGCTACGTCGTGTGCGACGTCTTCACGGACACGCCGCTCGAAGGAAACCAGCTCGGTGTCTTCACTGACGCGCGGGGGCTCGACGACGGCCAGATGCAGCGCCTCGCCCGCGAGCTGAACCTCTCGGAGACGACGTTCGTCCTGCCGCCGGAGCACGAAGGCCACGCGCGCTTCCGGATCTTCACGCCGTCGATCGAGCTGCCGTTCGCCGGCCATCCGACGCTCGGGACGGCGTTCGTGCTGGGCGCGCCGCTGCAGCTCGACGAGATCCGGCTCGAGTGCGGGATCGGCATCGTCCCCGTGCGGCTCGAGCGGGACGGGCCGCGCGTCGTCTTCGGCCGGATGGAGCAGCCGCTGCCGGAGGTCCGCCCGTACGAGCCGGCCGGCGAGCTGCTCGGCGCGCTCGGAGTCGAGTCCTCGGAGCTGCCGGTCGAGCTCTACGACAACGGCGTCCAGCACGTCTACGTCTGTCTCCGCTCAGAGGAGGAGGTCGCCGCGCTGAGGCCGGACATCGGGCAGATCGCACAGCTGCCCGACAAGGTCGGCGTCAACTGCTTCGCCGGTTCCGGTCCTCGCTGGAAGACGCGGATGTTCGGCCCGGGCCTCGGCGTCGCGGAGGATCCCGCGACGGGATCGGCCGCCGGGCCGCTCGCCGTTCACCTCGCACGCCACGGCCGGATCGCCTGGGGCGACGAGATCGAGATCACGCAGGGAGTCGAGATCAAACGGCCGTCGAAGCTCTACGCGCGGGCCGAAGGTGCCGACGGCGCAGTCGAGCGCGTCGAGGTCGGCGGCTCCGCGGTCGTCGTCGCGCGCGGCGAGTTCAAGCTCTAGTCGAGCCAGGCGAGGCCGAAGATGTCCGGTAGCTCGACCTCGAGCCTGTGCCAGAACGTCCCGCCGTCGGTCGAGACGTAGAGGTGATTCCGCGCCGCGAAGAGGATCCTGTCCGGATCGTCGTCGGCGACGTCGACTGCGAAGCCCGCGGGCAGGCCGCCGCCCGACTCCCGCCACGTGCGGCCGCCGTCGTGCGAGACCGCGAGCGGCGGGCGGCGGTCGATCACCGCGACGACGGTCGAGCCGGACGCCGCCGTCGCGACGACTCGTGGCAGCCCGACCGGCGGCCGCTCGACCGGCGGCAACTCCGTTCCCGCACCGAGCACTGTTTCCGTCTCGACGTCGACGAGGAGGATGCCCTCGATCGTCTCGACCGCGGCCGTCATCGCGCGCGGCCCGAGAGCAGGCCGCCGACCAGCGCCGTCGCCCGGCGCGCGGCCGATGCAGGTGCGTGGCCTTCCGCACGCGCGGAGAGGTATGCGGCGCCGAAGCCGTCGCCGGCTCCGGTCGGATCCTTTACGCCGTCGAGCGGCCGCGCCGGCACGCGCTCGACGCGCCCGCGCGCGTAGACGATGCACCCCAGTGTTCCGAGCGTGACGATCACTTCGGGTACGCCGAGACGCACGACGTCGTCGATGCTGCCGGTGAGCGCGATCGCCTCCTCCTCCGCGATCTTGAGGATCGCCACCGCGTCGAGCAGAGCAGGGTCGAAGTTCGTGTCGAACTGGAGCGGCCCGGTCTGCGGCACGCGGACGAGTCCTTGCGCGTCGAGCAGCAGCCGGCGCCCGCGGCCGAGCGCCGCGAGCGTCTCCGGCGGAAAATCGCTGCGAAGGAGCGGCGCGACCTGGACCCACTCGGCACGGTCGACGGCGCGAACGGCCTCGGCCGGCGTCCACGGCTCGCCCACGGCCCCGACGCTCATGCGCCGCGGCTCGGCGTCGTAGTCGATCGCGAACTCGGTCGTCTCGCCGCCGGTCACGAGCCGCACGGGCAGGCCGAGCTCGGCGAGGTTCGACAGGAACCGCCGGCGGTCGGCCTCGCCGCACTTCGCGGCGATGTGCGCCGGTCTCCCGAGCACGCGCAGCGCGCGTCCCGCATACCAGGGTGCGCCGCCGATCCGTGGCGCTCCGCCGTCGACGACGTCGCGTGCCAGATGTCCGATCACCGCAAGCCGGCGCACCGGCGAAGGCTACTCGCGCACGTCGAGCGGCATGCCGACCGACGACCGCCGGCCGACGAGCGAAACCGCGAGCGCGAGCGCGAACGAGACGCCGAAGCTCGGCAGCGACGCACCGATTCCGCCGTGCGGCGGATGCAGCCGCCCGAGGAAGTCCGACCAGAAGCCGAGACCCGACGTCTGAGCGATCCACTCGTAGAGGCAGAAGCCGATGAGCCAGGCTGCGATCATCCCCGGCCGGAACGGCGGCCCTCGGAAGACGTCCGAAGGCTCGTAGTGGAAGCCGGCGACGATCCAGTCGGCGAGCAGGACGCCGAACAGCGGCACGAAGAATGCGCCGAGCAGGAGCAGGAACTGCTGATAGCGCGTGAGGTCGACTCCGAGCGAGATCGCCGTGGCGAGCACCCCGACTCCCACGATCAAAAGCCGCTGCGAGGCGCGCGGGACGAGGTTCTGGAGCGAGACGGCCGTGGAATAGAGGTTCGCGAACGCCTCGTCCGTCTCGTCGACCGTCAGCGCGAGCAGCGCGAGGATCGACCCGACGCCGCCGGCGGCGACCGTCGTCAGCACCGCGGTCGGCCCGTCGATGCTCGGATGCGACAGGACGAGGATCGAGCCGAACCCGAACTGGAACAGCGTCGGCAGCAGGTAGCCGATGCCCGCGCCCCAGAACGCGCTCCGGCGGTCGCGCGAGAAGCGGGTGTAGTCGGCGACGAGCGGCACCCAGGAGACCGTGAGCGCGATGACGAGGTCGGTCGCGAGCCAGAACGAGCCGCCCTGCCCGCCACGGTGCCAGAGCGTTCCCACGTGCCCGTTGCGCAGGATCCACACCGCGAGATAGATGATCGACGCCGCGACGGCCCAGATCCCGATCTTGCGCACGAACCGCCGCACGAAGCCGATCGGTCCCATCAGCGCGAGCGCGAGGCCGACGGCGCCGAAGACGAGCTTCCAGACCCACGTTGCGTGGAAACCGAACACACGGTCGGAGAGCGCGGCAGCCGCCGTCGCGATCACCGTGATCTCGAACACGGACCAGCCGAGGCACTGGAGGACGTTGAGCACCGTTGCGAGGTACGAGCCGCGCTGACCAAGCGGCGCGCGTTGCAGCGCCATCGTCGGAACTCGCGCGTCTGCACCGATCGTGGCCGCGACCGCCAGCATCGTGTTTCCGATCAGCCCGCCGACGATCGTCGCCAGCAGCGCCTGCTTCAGCGACAGGCCGAAGTACGACGCGGACACGAGGACGAGCAGCGACACCCCGAGGTTCGTCCAGAGCAGCAGCGTGTCGAGCGGACCGAGGACGCGGAGGCGCTCCGGAACGGGCTCGATGCCCCAGGATGGCGTGTCGCTCACTGCTCTCCCTTCGCCGGTGCGAACCGGATCAGGTTCGACGGGTGTGATCTCAGCCCGCGTGCGGGCACCCCGGTGACGGCAGGTTAGCGAAGCCGCGCCGGCGCGAACCGGCCGCAGCAGCCATGCCCCGGGACCTGGACCGGGGTAGGTCCCGGGGCAGGTCCGTTCGGGCCGCGGCCTCTGCATCTGAGCATGTCCGCCGATCGCGCACTAGCAGGCAGGAATCGCGCTCGAGGTCCCGCCGACTGGTCTCTACGAGCCACGCCCCGGGACCTGGACCGGGGGAGGTCCCGGGACGTGGCCCAGCGGGAGGAGCCGCGTGCCGGTTGCCTTGAAGCTCGCGACGATCGGTTCGCCCAGCCGAAGGGCGAGCCGATCGGCGGAGGCCGCGGTCACTTCGGCGACGAGCGGGCCGACGCGGACGCGCAGCCGGTTGCCGACCGGCGCGACGCTCGCGATCGGCCCTCGCACGTGATTCTGCGACGAGTCTTCGGGCGCCTCGCGCGCGAGGGTCACCTCCCACGGGTAGACGACGACGCCGACGGAGCCACGGCCTTCGTCCGTCGAGACGATCTCGCTGCCGTCGGCGAGAGTGACCGAGGTGAGGCCGCGCGGGCCGGGGCGCGCGGTGCCGTGGAGTACGTTGCCGCCGGTGAACTCCGCGACGAACGGTGACGCGGGCGCCGCCGCGAGCTCAGCCGGCGTGCCCACCTGCACGATTCGTCCCTCGACGACGACGCCGACCCGGTCGGCGAGGGCAGCCGCATCGAGGTAGTCGTGGGTGACGAGCAGCGTCGGCAGCGTCTGGGCGCGCAAGAGCGGGCCGAGCTCCTCGCGGACACGCGTCCGCGTCGAAGCGTCGAGCGCCGAGAGCGGCTCGTCGAGCAGCAGCACGTGCGGGTCGCGGGCGAGCGCACGGGCGAGGGCGACCCGCTGGCGCTCGCCGCCGGAGAGCTCGCCGGGGCGCGCGCGCGCGAGGCGCTCGAGCGCGAGCCCCGACAGCAGCTCGGGCACGCGATGCCGCCCGCCGAAGGCGACATTCTGCTCCACGGTCAGGTGCGGGAAGAGCGCGTAGTCCTGGAACACGAGTCCGACCGAGCGACGCTCGGGCGGCAGATCGACGCCGCGGCTCGTGTCCAGCCAGACGGCGCCGCCCGCCTCGACGAGACCGCGGTCCGGACGGAGCAGGCCGGCGATCGCGCGCAACAGTGTCGTCTTGCCCGCGCCGGAAGGACCCGCGAGCGCGAGCGTCTCCGGGCCGACCTCGAGACTTACCTCGAGCTCGAAGCCGCGGAGGCGGTGGGCCAGATCGACGCGAAGCGCGTCCACGAAGGAACGAGTCGGATGACCAGCAGGACGGCGACGCTGACGAGGACGAGCAGCGCGCCGATGGCGAGCGCGACCGGATAGTCGACGTTGAGCTCGGCGTAGATCGCGAGCGGGAGCGTCTGCGTGACTCCGCGCAGCGAGCCGGCGAACATCAGCGTCGCGCCGAACTCGCCGAGCCCGCGCGCCCACGCGAGCGACGACCCTGCGGCGAGTCCGCCGGCGGCGAGCGGCAGCGCAACGCGGGCGAATGTCCGGCCCGGACCGGCTCCGAGCGTTCGGGACGCCTCGAGCAGCCGCGGGTCGACGGCCTCGAAGGCGGCGATCGCTGCGCGCAGGTAGAAGGGGCTCGCGACGAAGACGACCGCGAGCACGACCGCGGCCTGCGTGAACGGGATCCGCAGGCCGAGCGCGTCCAGTGTCCCGCCGAGCAGCCCGTTCGCGCCGAAGGCCGCGAGCAGGGAGATCCCGGCCACGGCCGGCGGGAGGACGAGCGGGAGCTCGAGCACCCCGACGAGCAGGGAGCGGCCGCGAAAGCGCCGCGTCGCGAGGAGATACGCGGCAGGCGTTCCCACCCCGAGCACGATCGCGTGTGCGATCAGGCTCGTCTTCAGGCTGACGACGAGCGCGTCGCGGAACGCGCCCTGCCCCGCCCGCACGACGAGCGTCCCGGGCGAGACCCGGGCGAAGAGCGCGACGAGCGGCAGGAGGAGGAACGCCGCGGCCAGCGCGGCCGCGACGGCGAGCAGGGCGGGGAAGAGGCGCCTCATCGCGCGGCCCGCGGAGCCGGACCGAAGCCGGCAGCGCGGAGCAGCGCCTGCGCGTGCGGCGCGGCGAGCATGGCGACGAACGTCCGCGCGAGTTGCGGGTTCGGCGCGTTCCTGACGACGGCCGCGCCGTAGGCCGCGGTGAAGCGTCCGGAGCCGGGCAGCGGGATCTTCGTCACCTTCGAGCCGACCGCCTTCGCGTCGCTCGCGTAGACGAAGCCGGCGTCCGCGTCGCCCGAGACGACCTTCGCGACGACGCCCTCGACGTCGGGCTCGTTGCTGACGACATTCTTCAGCGCGTCATCGAGGTGCATGGCCGTCAGCGACTTGCGCGCATAGTCGCCGGCCGGAACGCCGGCGGCCGCGATCACGAGCCGCACGCCCGGTCGCGTCAGGTCGGCCGGCCGCGCGATGTGCGCCGGATTGCCGTGCGGAACGATCAGCACGATCCGGTTCGATAGGAACCACACCGGGTTTCCCACGAGCAAGCCCTTGTTTCGCAGGTCGACGATGTACTTCGGACTCGCCGACACGAAGACGTCGACCGGTGCGCCCTGCTGGATCTGCAGCGCGAGTGTGTTCGTCCCCGCGAACTGGTAGGCCGGGTGCTTGTCGATCCGCGGCAGGACGCGCGTCAGCGACGCCGCGGCGAAGACGGTGAGCCGGGAGTCGTTCGTCGCCGCTCCCGCGGTCGAAGCTGAGACCGCGGCGAGGACCGTAAGTGTAAGAACGCGTTTCATCGCTCGAGCATCACCGACGTCGACTTCACGAGCGCGGTGGCCGGAATTCCGGACCGCAGTCCGAGCTCCTCGACCGCTTCGCGCGTCACGACTGCGACGACGCGGAATGGCCCCGCCTCCAGCTCGACCTGGGCGAGCAGCCCCTCGACCTTCACCTCGCGCACGATTCCGGGGAACCGGTTGCGCGCCGAGAGCTCGCGGCCCTCCCGCGCGCTCAGCCGCTCGATCTCCGCGAGCGGGACGAGCCGGCGGTTCGCCGAGTCGCGCTCGGTGACTATCCGGCCCTCGCGGTCCCAGCGCCTCAGCGTGTCGAGGCTGATCCCGAGCCGCCGCGCGGCCTCGCCTGCCGCCACCATCTGCCTAGGCGTCACATAGGTGACTCTACCAGGCGCTGTCGCCGCTCGGCCTCGCGCAGCCAGCGCAGGCCGAGCCAGACGAACACCGCCGCGACGACGACGCTCATCTCCAGCAACATCAGCCCACCGCCGACCCGCTGGTCGGCGAGCGCCGAAAGCCCCCAGGTGCGCGGCGCGTGCACGTAGGGCGGGTAGTACGGATGATTCGACCAGAGGAAGACGTTCGACAGTACGCCGCCGGCCACCCAGACGAAGCCGAGCGCGGCGAGCCGCCAGCCGGTGCCGAACCACCGCGGCCCGGGCAGCGGCTGCAGCAACGCCGTCCAGAGCAGCGCGCCGCACGTGAAGAAGAGCGCGTGCTCGAGCGCGTGGACGGCGTCGTCCCGCAACGCCGCGTCGTAGAGCACTGGCAGGTGCCAAAGCCACAGGTCGAGCGCCCAGAGCGGCAGGGCCACGAGCGGCGAAGCGAGCACGCGCAGCCGCGGGACGAGCAGCGGCGTGAGGATCCGCGCGTCCAGGCCGAGCACGACGAAGAGCGGTGCGAGGTCGCCGATCAGCAGGTGCTGCGCCATGTGCGCGCTGAAGAGCCGCGTCTCGCCGATGGAGTCGAGCGGCGTGACGAATGCGACGACGAGCAGCGCGAGGCCGAGCAAGAACGACGCCGTGCGCCGGCGCGGCACGCGCCGCCCGAGGCTCCGCACCCGGAACGCGTAGAACGCCGCCGCAGCGGCGACGGGCGCGAGCTGCAGCGGATCGACGGTCCAGCCCACGACCGTTAGTTTCGCGGTTCCGGGGCCGGGGGACCGGAAGCGCGGAGTGCGGACCGGGTGCGTCGTCGGGTGCGTCGCGGGGGCTACGCTGCTGCTCGCCGGTTGTGGCGGGAACCAGAACACGCTCGATCCCGCGGGCCCGCCGGAGCGGCGCATCGTCCACCTCTGGTGGTGGATGTTCGGCGGCTCCGCGATCGGCTTCGCCGTGATCGTCGGGCTGCTCGGCCTCGGCTGGATGCGGCGGACCCGTCCCGGGCTCCCGGGCGGCGGCGGCGACCGCGCCGCGACGGCAATCGTCGTCGTCCTGGGCGTCGCCGTCCCGATCGTCGTCCTGACGATTCTCTTCGTCTACTCGGACATCTTCGTGCTGCGCTCCGTCGCGGCGCCGAGGAAGGCATCGACGCAGCTGACGGTCAAGGTGATCGGCCGGCAGTGGTTCTGGGAGGTGCGCTATCCCGGCACGTCCGCGGCGACCGCGAACGAGATCCACATCCCCGTCGGCGCCCGCGTGAACGTCGTCGGCACGAGCGACGACGTGATCCACAGCTTCTGGGTGCCGCAGCTGAACCGGAAGATCGACCTGATCCCCGGGCGGACGAACCGCGTGCTGCTGCAGGCCGACCGGACGGGTCGCTTCCGCGGCAACTGCGTCGAGTTCTGCGGATTGCAGCACGCGCACATGGGCGTCCTCGTCTTCGCCGAGCCGCCGGCCCGCTTCCAGGCCTGGCTGCGCAACGAGGCGAAGCCGGCGCGTACGCCGACAACCGCGTTGCAGCGCAGCGGCCGCGAGATCTTCGACTCGCAGGCGTGCTCGGGCTGCCACACGATCCGAGGCACGTCCGCGCGCGGGACGAACGGGCCGGACCTGACGCACCTCGAGACGCGGCAGACGCTCGCCGCGCTCGCGATCCCGAACCGGCGCGCCGACCTCGAGCGCTGGATCCGCGACCCGCAGCACGTCAAGCCCGGCAGCAAGATGCCCGGCCTCGAGCTGACGAAGCCGGAGCTCCGCGACCTGATGGCGTACCTGGAGAGCCTGCGCTAGTGGCCGTCGCAGCGCCACCCGTCGAGGAGCGACTCGAGCGGATCTGGGCGGAGCGGCCCGGAGTCCTCGGCTGGCTGACGACCGTCGACCACAAGCGGATCGGGATTCTCTACTTCTTTGCGACGCTCGTCTTCTTCGCGGCCGGCGGCGTCGAGGCGCTGCTGATCCGCACGCAGCTCGCCGCGCCGAACGCGCACGTCGTCGGCCCGGGCACCTACGACGAGCTCATGACGATGCACGGCGTGACGATGATCTTCCTCTTCATCATCCCGATGACGACCGGCGCCTTCGGCAACTACCTCGTGCCGCTGCTGATCGGGTCGCGCGACATGGCGTTCCCGCGGATGAACGCGCTGAGCTTCTGGCTCTTCCTCGGCGGCGGCGTCTTCATGTACACGAGCCTCTTCCTCGGGACGGCGCCGAACCAGGGCTGGTTCAGCTACGTGCCGCTGGCGCTGAAGCCGTACGACCCCGGCCCGAACGTCGACTT
>VAWW01000112.1:4710-8086 GCA_005884575.1 Actinomycetota bacterium | reverse complement strand
GACCAGTCGCAGCTTCACCTGGTCGCCGACCTGGAACCGCCAGTCGATCGCGTGGTTCTCGGCTCCCGTCGTTCGGTCGACCAGCAGCCAGCGCATGTTCGCCGGCGTGGTCATCCGGTTGACGTCGACCATGTCATCTTCCCATTCGATGCCGCCGGCGGCCTCGTGGCCATGACCTTCACCGTGCTGCTCGTGGCTCTGACCCTCTGCGTGCCGGCTGTGGGCGTCACCTTCGCCCTTGTGCTCGTGGCCGTGACCTTCGCCGTGCTGTTCGTGGCCGTGACCCTCGCCGTGCTGCTCGTGGCCATGACCTTCGCCGTGCTGCTCGTGGCCCTGACCTTTGCCGTGATGTTCGTGGCCGTTGCCTTCGTCGTGATGCTCCTGTCCGTGCCGATCGTGATCGGTCGCTTCGGCGACGAGCTGGGACGGCAGCAGTTTCATGCCGCATTTCGGGCATCGGTCGGGCTGTTCGCTCACGATTTCCGGGTGCATCGGGCAGGTGTAGGTCGTCACGGCTGTGGCCACCAATTTCATGCCGCACGCTGACGACCTCCGGGTGCATCGGGCAGGCGTAGACGACCGCGCCCGCAGGCCTACCCATGTCCATCTCGGCGACGAACGCGAGTGTCTTGTCGGGCTCAGCGTCCAGGTATGGCGCGATCCGTTCCCGCTCCGCCGCCAGGTCCGCGTTGCTGCGCAGGACTTCGTAGAGCTGTCCGAGCGACGGCACCACGCGGTCGCCGCTCACCGTGATCTCGGCAAGTGGATACGTGCGCTCGGGCGTGTGGTGCTCGAGCATCAGCTGACCGGGCTCCTCGAAGAGCACGTCGACGACGACTCGCTCCGACGGCGCCAGTAGCACCTCATCCACGAACTGCTCCTGCTCGCAGCGGCCGCTGTCGCCGCCGACGAGCTTCATGCGCGCTCCCGGCAGGGTGACGTTGAAGACGCGGGTGTTGGCGGTGTTGGTCAGGTAGAGGCGCACCACCTCACCGAGCTGCGCGCTCAGCGACAGGTTCGGCTCGCCGGCGACGAGCAGCGTGTTGCCGAACCGTCCCATCGCCACGTGCGTCGTCTCGGCGCGGCTGAACGAGGCGATCTTGCCGTCCTCGAGCAGGACGTCGTCGAGCGTCAGCGTCAGCTCGCGGTTGGCCGACGGCCAGTACTCGGGATCGGTCGGGACGACGACGATGTTGCCGTACAGGCCCAGCTCTTGGCCGTAGTCCTCGCGGATGTGCGGGTGGTACCAGTAGACGCCCGGATCTGGGAACTGCACCCGATAGGTGAAGCTCTCGCCCACCTGCATCGGCGCCTGCGTTTCGTGGGTGCCGTCGTAGCGGTTCTCGACCCGCACGCCGTGCCAGTGCACGGTCGCCTCCAGGTCACCCTCGTTCACCACGTTGACGATGACCTCCGACCCCTGCCGCACTCGCAGCGTCGGGCCGGGGATCGAACCGTTGTAGGCGAGCATCCTCACAGTCGCATCGCCGAGCCGCTTCGTCACCGGAGCGATCCGCAACTCGAACACATCGCCGTCGGATACCTCGACGAGCTCGGGATCGACGCCCGCCGGAAGACCCGCAGTCTCGGTCGGGAACGTGTCGGTGGTAGGCCCGGCCGTCATGAAGTCACCGGGGCCGGCATCGGCGGGACGGTCTCCGAGGCGGTGGCGGTCGGCGGGTCGTTGCCGCCCATGTCCAGCCGGAATGGCGGGTACGTGTCGGTCATTAGCGCGGCGTAGGCGGCGACGCGGAAGACCCAGCGGTTCATCCCAAGCACAAACTCGTAAAGCGACTGCGGGTAGCGGCCCGTGAAGAGCAGCACGACGCCGGCGAACAAGACCAGCAGGCCGACCAGCCCGCCCGAGCTCCACATCCACTGACTGCCGATGCCCGTCCAAGCGGCCCAGGCGCCGCCGGCAAAAACCGCGACGACCAGGTAGTGCGGCAGCGCAAGCAGCCACCACTTCACGAGCACGAGCCCGCGCGAGAGCGACTCGGGATACTCAACCTCGAGCCGGGCCGGGTAGTCGGACACGTTCTTGAGCGTGAACGGTGGATAACGATCGGTGCCGAGCGCGCTGTAGCTGTAGAAGCCGACGCGCCACGACCAGCGCAGTACACCGACGTTGAACTCGAACAGCCCCCTCGGGTAGCGGCCGGTGAACAGGATCGCAAAGAACGCGACCACGCTCACAACAGCGAACGCGATCCACAGGAAGAAGAGCACGATGAAGTGCGGAATGGCCAGCAGCCACTTGACCAGCCAGAGCCCGCGGCTCAGCCGCGGCGCGAGCTCGCCGGTGAGTTGAAGCGGGTAAGAAGTTGTGTTTTGCATGGAGGACCTCTCTGTCGCCAATCAGACGACGGGTAGTGGTGGAGTCTCAGGCGTCCGCGCTCCGGCCGGTCGCGACGCGCTAGTGGATAGGCATCGCCTGCGGGTTCAAGCGGAGCTTCGGAAGGAAGCGGCTGGCCTTCGGAAGTGCAACCACCGCAATTAGGCCGGCGGCACCAGCAACCACCGCGGCCGCGAGGAACGCGTTGGCGATGCCTTCCGCTGCTGCCGGACCAGCGATCGCGCCGGTCGCGGCTGCCGCGATGGTGCCGAAGACAGCAATCCCGATTGTGCCGCCGAGCTCGTGGCCGGTGGTGTTGAGACCCGACAGCATTCCCGTCTCCTCGCGCCGAGCACCCGTGAGGATCGCCACCGAGACCGAAACGAGGGCGACGCCTAGCCCGAGCCCGGCCACAAGCATGCCGGGGAGCACGTCGCGGACGTAGCTGCCGTCGCTTCCGACCCTCGAGAGAAGCGCCATGCCGACCGCAGTCACGACGAAGGCGGCGGCGAGCGGCATACGGACTCCGCCGTGGTTGACCAGGCGGCCTCCGGCGTGGGCACCGATGCCGGCGGCCAGCGCGAGCGGGATGAAGCCGAGCCCGGTGGCGAGCGGGCCAGTGCCGAGGACGTTCTGTAGGTAGAACGAGCAGAGCAGGAAAAGGGCAAAGAGCAGACCTGCGGCGAACAGCATCAGGATCAGCCCGCCGCCGACGGCGCGGTCGGCGAGCCGCTTGACCTGGAGCAACGGCTCGGCGGTGTGCCGCTCATGCGCTACGAAGGCAGCGAGTCCAGCAACCCCGGCGCCTGCGATTACAAGCGTTCGCGCAGATGTCCAGCCGGCGGCGTCGGACTGCGTGATCGCGTAGACGATCGCACCGAGGCTCGCGGTGGCGAGGATCGCTCCGCGGAGGTCAAGGCCGCGCCACTTCGGCTTGTTCGTGTCGGCGGGAACGACTCTCAGGGCGGCCGCGGCGAGCGCGACGGCGACCGGGAGGTTGACGTAGAAGATCAACCGCCAATCGACGAGCTCGGTCAGGAG
>VAWW01000112.1:0-4619 GCA_005884575.1 Actinomycetota bacterium | reverse complement strand
GCGATGAACAACGTCGTCGCCGTTCCTGCGAGCGCTGACGCCAGCGACGACGCGGTGAACACGGCGAGGCCTGACAGGAAGATCCGCCGGCGGCCGAGCAGGTCGGCGGCGCGCCCGCCGAATAGAAGCAGACTGCCGAAGATCAACGTGTAGCTGGTGATCGTCCAGCTGATGCTCGCGCCGCTGATACCGAGATCGCGGGAGAGGCTCGGCAGCGCGATATTCACGGCGGTGATGTCTAGGATCACCATCAACTGCGCGATCAACAGCACAGGGAGAAGCCAGCGCAACGGCGACGTTGTCGCGTCGCCGACGCCGCCATGTCCGTGGCGGGAGAGACCGTGCGGGGGTTGCGAGTGCCCCGTCGCCGGCGCCGAGTGCGCAGCGCCATGGTGACGTGCGAGGAGCGCTCGGAACGGCCCTGCTAAGGAGTGATGGTGGCTGTGCTTGTTCATGTCAGAGGCCGGCACCGAAACCGGTGGCGACGAGGCGATGGTGGGGATGCGGCGAGCTTTCACGGTGACTCCTCTCCAACGGCTACCTGGGCACCGGACGGTGCCGCAGTGCGCGTGTTCTCGAGGGTCACTCGCAGCCGAAGCGGCGTGGCAGCTATCGAGCCGCCGCGACAGATTCGAGTCTTTTGCCCGTCCTAATCAACGGGCTGCCGCGGGCGGGTCAGCGTTACAAGCAGCATAGCCGTGCTTGCGAGAGACCGTGTGGCCCGTTCCTACGCGCACGACGAAGCTCGTTGCCAACGAAAGACCCGCACGTCCGCCCCGCCTTCCTCTAAGACGTTAGGAACGGCAACGGTGCTTGAGATTCGTCGCCAAAGCCAAGTGGTTTCCAAAACCGCATGAACAGACGTGCGCCAATACTTCGGACCAGCCGCACACGCTGACCGTGGCCGAGTCGCACGCGACGAGGAAGCTCCGCCGAGCACAGCGTCCCGGACCGTGTCTCGATCCCGGCTACCTCTACTCCGCCGCCGAGCTCACCGACCGAGCGGCCGAGCTCGCCGCCGACTCCGCCGAGCTAGTACACGACAACGAGCCGCGTCTGTTTCCGTTGTCGTGACCGGCGACGATCGGCAGCTGCGGCGTCCATCGGGCGTCCAAGTCTTGGACGTCGGCGGCTTTGAGGTCCGCGTAGCTGTCGAGGAGCCGGATTGCGTGCTCGCGTCCGTCGCGTGCGAGGTGGCCGTAGTTGCGGTCGATCATGGTCAGGCTGGCACAAGGTTCGGCTGCAGGTCTTTCGGGCGCGTCACCGACCACGCGTCGGTTGAGGAGCCCGTCGCGGCGGCGATCAGTCGAGGGTGCTCAGGTACTGGTGGATGAGCGCGACTGCCATCGCGCCCTCGCCGACCGCGGAGGCCACGCGTTTGATGGAGCCGTGGCGGACGTCACCCGCGACGAACAGGCCGGGTTGGCTGGACTCGAGGAAGAGCGGGGCGCGGGCGAGCGGCCACGCAGGCTGCTCCCAGTCGCGGAGCAGATCCGGTCCTGTGACGAGAAATCCGTGTTCGTCGCGGCGCAGCCATCCCTCCACTCCCGCTGTCATCGGCCGGCCGCCGATCATGACGAACAGCGCATCGGCACCGGCCTCGATCTCCTGGCCATGTGCGTCATCGCGGATCACCACAGTGCCCAGCCGCTCGTCGCCACGCGCCTCGGTCACCTCGGCCCCGGTGCGGATCTCGATCCGGTTGTGCGTCTGGATGCGGTCGACCAGGTAGCGCGACATGCTCTGCTCGAGCGAGTCGGCACGGCAGACGACGGTGACACTTCGGGCGACGTCCGCGAGCTGCAGCGCCGCTTGCCCGGCCGAGTTGGCGCCGCCGACGACGACGACGTCGCAGTTGCGGCAGAGCGCTGCCTCCGACGGCGAGGAGCCGTAGTGCACGCCTGCGCCGATGAGCTCGTCGACGCCGGGCGCTTCGAGCCGCCGGTAGTGGACGCCGTTCGCGGCGATACTGGCGCGCGCGCGGACGGTGGTGCCGCCGGTCAGCTCGAGCTCGAGCGTTCCGCTCTCGCCCGGCATCGCGCCGACGAGCTCGGCGCCGACGAGGACCTCCGCACCGAGCCGGGTGGCCTGCGCGTGGATGCTGGCGGCAAGCTCGGCACCGCTGACCCCATCGGGAAAGCCGGGGTAGTTCTCGATCCGGGCGCTCGTCCCCGCCTGGCCGCCCGGAGCCAGCGCCTCGACGACCAGGGTCCGCAGCCCCTCCGAAGCGGCATAGAGCGCGGACGTGAGGCCAGCCGGACCGGCGCCCAGGATCGCGACGTCGTAGAACTCGTGCTGCGGCCGCGTCGGGAGGCCCACGCGCGTGCCGAGCTCGTGCTTGAAGAGCTTCGTCTCGAGATACGCTTGCTGATCCTCGGCGGACACCGCGGGCACGGCACCGTGCTGCGTCGCCGGGACGAACCTCGTTCGCATGAACCGCCTCGGCCCCTCGAGGATCGAGCCGTCCGGGAAGAGGACGCACGGCAAGCGGACGCTGTCCAGCGCCGCGGCGGGAGTGAGAACGCGCACGAGCGGGTCGTCATCGACGTCGACCCAGCGGAACGAGACGCCGTTCCGCGAGAGGAACTGCCGCGTCTCGGCCGCGCCGGGTGTCGCGGCCCGGCCGAGCAGGTAGATCGGCCCGCCGGGCGGCTTCAAACCGCGTTAGCGGGCAGCACGTCGAAGCTGAGCATCATCCCGCTCTCGTGGTGCTCGGCGATGTGGCAGTGGGCCATCCACCGACCCGGGTTCGTGATGTCGAGCAGGACGTCACCGCCTCGAACGGCCGCGACAGCCGCCAGCGCATCGCTGTCCTCGGTCACAACACCCAGCGTATCCACCCGATCGGCAGGATTCCCGGCCCAGCCCGCGCGCCATCCGTCAGGCGTCATCCCGGCACGCTCGCGCAGGTCGGCGGCACGTTGTCAGGCGGCGACTACAGCGCATCGCGGCGCCGAAGCGGCCATCGAGCCAGCGCGACATCTTGGGTCGGTTGTGCCTCTGCGTCGAGGAGAGCCGCGTGCGGGTCGGCTGTTGTTCAGCCGCCAAGTTCCATCCATGATTCGCGTGTCCCTCCGCCGCTCGATAACGCACGGCGGGTGGGGCACGCCGCGGCCCCGCCCTCGTCGCGGCTCTTCGCATGACCGGGTGCGCGAGATCGGCAACAAGCTGATGCAGCACCGGCGCGCCGACGCCCGGCCGCTACCCGTGCCGAGCGTCGAGGCGCACGGGCGAGTTAGCTAGTCGTCGCCGTTGTCGTCGATGTCTTCACCCTGGCCGTTGTCGTTGTCTACGCCGCCGACGCAAGGGCCGAGCGAAACCGTGACGGGGTGCAACTTCCCGTTCTTGCCGACGATGTAGAAGACGCCGGTCGTCTGCGCCTTCATCGTCAGGAAGTTGATGGTGGTCGAGTTCGCGAAGAATCCCCGCCACCTGTCGGTCGTGTCGGTGAACGTCACTGTTTCGCCGTTGAGGCAGAACGTGACCGGCGCGATCGGCGTCGCCTTCGCGGCGACGGCGGAAACCGTCGAGGCAGCGAGCGCCGCCGCCATCGCGAGCAGGAATCGCGGCCGCAGACGCGGCAAAAAACCCCTCTGCATCTCTCCCCTCCTGAGTGGACCGCAGTGCCGGGGCGAGATTGTAACAAGTGAGACAGGCTTCGGAAACGAAGGGGGCGGAATCCGCGCCGATATCACGTTTGCGGAGCATCGTGCGCCCGCGATGGAGAACGAGCGGAGCACACACAGCGGGCGACGCGGCGTTGGGGGCTCGCGGGCGCGGCGAGTGAGTCCTCTAGGACTGTGTGAGGAACCAGACTCGGTCTCGCCCTGAGCGCCGGCACACTGCATCACATCGTTGGCCGCGCTCGCTGAGATTGAGCAAGTCGAGGCGACGGTAGAGTCACTAGGCCGGATCGTCCGATCGCCGGAAGGAGCCTGCCGTGGCCGGGAAGAAGCGTCCGAAGTCAGTTGCGCAGACCGAGAAGAAGACGTCCGCTAAGCCCAAGCGGCCGAAGAAGATCTCGCGCGGCAAGTAGGGTCACGTCCAGGCCCATTCGTGTCGCTTGGCGGGTGCGGTTGCGGAAACTCGATCTCAGGCAGCCTCACACGTACGAGGCCGCCGGAGCGGAAGCCGTTCTGGCACGACACCGCGGTCGTGATCGCCGAGCACAACTGGGCCGATGGTCTGACCACGCGATGAGGCCGATCGTCAACGACTCGGTCTCGAGTGCAAGGGAGGCGTGCGCTCGCGTCGTCGGCGGTCGAATCGGGCCTCCCGCCAAGAACCGTTGCTGCGACCTCGAGCGCCTCGGTCCGGGTCTGCGAGTAGTGCGCGACTCTACGTGGAGTCGGCTTGCCGGAGTCGCTTCTTGGCCGCGGAGGGCCGGTTTTGGGCCCGTGGGGCGCACTTATTCGATCGTCCTGCAAATCGCCTAGATTCGCAGATCGCTACGCGGCTGAGTTTGTGCACTGTGAGTGTGTTGGGCGTCCTGTCTGGGGCTGTTGTCAGGGTGGTGCCGGTGCTCTTTGTTCGTGACTCATTTGTGCAATGACTCCACTCGTGGATGTCTTGGTGGGATCTGTCCGGGCGAAGAGACCGGTGCCGGCCTGGCGCCCGCT
>VAWW01000111.1 GCA_005884575.1 Actinomycetota bacterium | reverse complement strand
GCTCTCAAAGAGCGTGATGCCAAGACCCTTGCCGCTCTCGCGGTTGATGAGCATGAGCATCTTCGCGCCCTCGAGCCCAGGTGGCGCTTGGCCGGACTCGACCTCCCCGCGGACCTGGCTGACCGCGCCGTCGACGTTGGCGGGATCTCCTTCGAATGTCGCTACGCGTGCGTACACGTCGCCTCCTTCGGCTCAGACGGACGGTCGCCAGCTTACGCCGATCTGCAAGTCGCGAGGGATGGTCAGGCTAGCCCGTCCTGGTAGGCGTAGCGAACGGCTTGGGCGCGGCCGCGGGCGCCGGTCTTTTGGAAGATCTGGTTCTGACGACGAGTGAGGTGGCGATTTCGCTGTTTGGTCGAGTGGAGCTCGTTGGCGGCCTAAGCCGCCCTACAGATCGAGGTCGGCGTAGATCGCCGAGTGGTCGCTGGCCGCCTGCACCGCCGAGCGCACCGTCGGGTAATGCTGCCAGAGCGTCCCGTTCTTGCCGCCCCAAGCCCCCTTGCGGAAGACGCCGCCGCCAGTGGCATGGGCCCATAACGCGGGGGAGAGAAGGATGTAGTCGATCTTCTCGCGCGCCGTCCCGTTGCCGAAGGTGCCGGGGCGGCCGCCGTCGTCGAAACGGCCGTGCGTGCTGATGTCGCGCAGATCGGTCTGCGCGAGCAGCGGCGCCAGAGGCGGCGAGCCGGGGAAGTCGTTGAAGTCGCCGAGGACGACGACGTTCTGCTCGCCATCGGCGATCAGGCCGTTGTAGATCTCGGCGACGCGGTGCGCCTGCCGCTCGCGGCGGGCGTTCGACTCGGCCGGCTTGCCATAGCCCTTGCTCTTCAGGTGGTTGGCCAAGAGAACGACCCGCTCGCCGGCCGGCGTCGTCACCGTGTACTCCGGGCAGTCACGGCTGAAGATCACCCCGCGGTCGTCGCGGTCGTCAACGTGCGAACGGATGCGGACGATCGGGTAATCCGCCTTCGTCAACAGGGCGACATCGATGCCGCGGTCGTCATTGCCGTCGATCAACATCACGTGCGCGTACGGCAATGCCCTGATCCGCTTGAACAGAATCTCGCTGAACTTGATCAGCGCCGGACGGTTGTCGGCCTCGACCACCGCCAAGACGTCTGCGCCGACATCGTGCATCACCTGCGCCGTGTTCTGGGTCGCGACCTGGTTGACCGGCGCCATCTTCAGCTCCACCCAGCCGATCCACGACGCGCGCCCGTCGGCGACGATCTCGATCTTGCCCTTCGTCCGCTTCAGCAGCCGGCCGCGGTTCTGGCGCAGCTGCGCGTAGGGTCCGCCGTCGTCCTTGCCGCCGAGCCGAAGCGCTCGCAGCAGCTCGACGATCCGCGCCCTGTCCTCGGCGGTATAGGTCGTGTGCTCGAGCAGCGCGTTGATCTCGGCGTAGGCATTCAGGACCGGGGCGACCTTCTTGCGGTCGCGCGGGTCGAGCGCCTTCGCCCGATCGAACAGGTTCTCGACGTTGAACGAGCCGATCCGCATCTTGCTCCAGAGGTTCCGCCTCTCGCCGCCCGCAGTCAATGGCAGGCGAGCTCGTGGCGATCCTGCGCTGGGGGCGGGCCGCGACCCCGTGGGGTGCACAAACTCGGTCGTGCGCTCGAATCGCGCGATTTGCAGTGGGATCGCATTTGTGCGCCTCACGCGATCGCGACTGTCGTCGACATGTGGGGGCCGAAAACTCGGGTTACGGAGTCGGCGGCATAGCTCTCTGAGTTTCGCGGCCTGACCGGTAGGGTCGGCGCCGGTGACGGGTCGTCGTCAGGGTGTGGTTCTGTCGTTTCTCTATTGGTCGCTGCGGCGGCTGCTCGAGTTCGTCGTGCTCCGGTGTCGCTGCGAGCGGGAGAAGGAGATCGAGATCCTGCTGCTGCGCCACCAGCTTCGCGTGCTGGAGCGTCAGGTCGCTCGGCCTCGGCTGACGCCGGCTGATCGGGCGTTGCTTGCGGCGTTCAGTGGTGTGCTGTCGCGGCATGCACGGCAGCGGTCGTTCTTCGTAACGCCGGCGACGCTCTTTCGCTGGCATCGAGAACTCGTCGCGCGCAGCTGGACGTACCCGCATCGAGTTCCTGGTCGCCCACCGACGTCTGGCAGAGTGCGCGAGCTCGTCGTGCGGCTCGCCCGCGAGAACCCGAGCTGGGGGTACCGGCGGATCCAGGGCGAGCTGGTTGGGCTCGGCGTCACGCTCGCCGCCAGCACGGTCTCGATGATCTTGAGGGAAGCCGGGATTGAGTCGGCACCGAGGCGGCTCGAGCTGCGCTGGTCGGAGTTCCTACGAGCGCAGGCCGCGAGCATGCTCGAATGCGATTTCCTCACCGTCCACACGCTGTTCCTGAAGCGGTTCTACGTGCTGTTCTTCATCGAGTTGGCGACTCGTCGCGTCCGCCTCGCCGGCATCACGGCGAATCCGGACGACCGCTGGGTAGCCCAGCAGGCGCGCAACCTACTGATGCAGCTCGACGACGAGAACGCCCGGCCACGGTTTCTCATCCGTGACCGCGACAGCAAGTTCACGCGCGAGTTCGACGAGGTCTTCCGCTCCGAAGGCATCCGGGTGATCTAGGCGCCGGTTCGGGCGCCGACGGCGCGGCCACACGCCGAGCGCGTCAGGGCTGGCGAGTAGCGGCTTGGTCCGGCAGCAAGAGGCTGATGCCCGCAACCCTGGAGGCCGTAGCGCAGGACTTGTTTGTAGCGGGCGCCGTACGATACGGACGTGCTCGGGCAGGAGTATCTGCCGGCAGAGAGCCGCACCCTTCCGGCGCTCCTCGAGCGCGCGGCTGAGCGCGAGCCGGCGCGCGTTCTCGCTCGCGACGAACAGCGTTCGCTGACCTGCGCCGAGGCGCTCGAGCTCGTCGCCCGTCGCGCGGCGACGCTCGTGGACGCGGGCGTCGGCTTCGGCGACCGTGTCGCAGTGCTGAGCGAGAACCGGCTCGACGTGATCGAGCTCTGGCTTGCGTGTGCGTGGCTCGGGGCCGTGATCGTCCCGCTGAACACGGCACTGCGCGGACCGCAGCTCGAGCACGTGTTCGCCGACGCGGAGCCGACCGTGCTCGCGCTCGAGTCCCAGCTCGTCGAACGGCTCGACTACGTCGGCAACGCGCCGGCGCAGAAATGGATCTTGGGGCAGGACGTGCCGCCGCCGGGCGAACCGGTCGACCGCACGGTCATCGGTCCAGGCGACCCGGCGGTGATCCTCTACACGTCCGGGACGACGGGGCCGTCGAAGGGAGTGCTCTGCCCGCAGGCGCAGTGGTACTGGTGGGCGGTGAAGACTGGCGGGATCCTCGGCGTGCGCTCGGGCGACGTGCTCTACACGAACCTGCCGCTCTTCCATACGAACGCGTTGAACACGTTCGTGCAGGCGCTCGTCTACGACGCGACGTTCTTCATCGGCCCGCGGTTTTCGGCGTCGCGGTTCTGGCCCAGGATTGTCGATGCCGAGGCAACCGTGACGTATCTGCTCGGAACGATGGTGCACATCCTCGCGAAGCGCGACGCGGACCCCGACGAGCTACGGCACCGCGTTCGCATCGCGCTTGCACCGGCAACGCCGGCGGCGCTGTACGAGCCCGTGCGCGAGCGCTTCGGGATCGAGCTCGTCGACGGCTGGGGATCGACCGAGACGAACGTCGTGCTGTCGACCGCCGTGGACGGCGCGCCGGCGGGCTCGATGGGCGGCATCACGCCCGGCTTCGATGCGCGCGTCGTCGACGAGAACGACGAGGAGGTGTCGCCGGGGACGCCGGGCGAGCTCGTCGTGCGGAGCGATGACCCGTTCGCCTTCTCGCTCGGCTACAACCGCCTGCCCGCGGCGACGGTTGAGGCGTGGCGGAACCTCTGGTTCCACACGGGAGACCGCGTCGTGCGCGACGTGGACGGCTGGTTCTGGTTCGTCGACCGCCTCAAGGACTCGATCCGGCGGCGCGGGGAGAACATCTCGTCTTACGAGGTCGAGGCGGTGCTGACCGCGCACCCGGACGTCGCCGCAGCAGCCGTCGTCCCGGTGCCGGCCGTGGAGGGGGAGGACGAGGTGCTCGCCTTCGTCGTGCCGCGCTTCGGCGCCCAGCCGTCGCCCGAAGGGCTGATGGAGTTCTGCGAGCCGC